>QQRY01000022.1 GCA_003602575.1 Candidatus Poseidoniales archaeon | reverse complement strand
TTTTGTCCGTTGTAAATAGCGATTCTCTTTCCAACAAATTCAGGAAGAATTGGCATATCTCTTCTATGAGTACGTACTGTTCTACCAGAATTTCTACGCATTCTTTCTAGGAAATGTTCATTTTCTGTTGAAAGGCCACGTCCTATGCTTCTTCTTGCTCTAGAAGGTAGTAATTCAATTACGGATTGTTCTTCGGATTCTTCAGAAGGCCATAGATCCATTCCTGATAATTCTTCCATGGTATATCCACGGTATGTGAATTCCTTCTTGACACGGCCAGTAGTTGTTGAAAGACGCTTACGTGCCTTTCTTCTACTTGCTTTAGGGGTCATAAACGACTTCTTCTTCTTTCTTGCCATACATAATCACCTCAAATCTTCTTTCCGCGACCTCTACCAGTTCGCCTTGGAGCAATAATTCCAACCTTAGCACCAGGTGGAGTTCCACGTGCTACAGAGTTAGGACCGTGAACAGCTTGGTGATTTCCACCACCATGCGGGTGGTCAACAGGATTCATTGCGACACCACTAACATGAGGATACAATTTTCCTCTTGCCTTAGCCTTGTAGTATGCAGCACCTGCAGTTCTTAGAGGCATTTCATCACGACCATGTCCAGCAAGAACACCGATTGTTGCACGGCAATTGATAGATAATTCCTTTAGAGAACCAGATGGCATCCTGATACGGACTTTATCGCCAATTCTTGCTTCAACATAACAGGAGTTTCCAGCAGATCTTGCGACTTTGCCTCCATCCCCTGGACGTAGTTCAAGATTATTGATTGCAGTACCTTCTGGGATGTTACCTATAGATGTGATATTTCCAGGTCTAAGTGAAACATTGTCACCAATAGCAACTTTAGACCCAACAGATATTCCCTCTGTTGCAACAACTAGAGTAGAATCTCCGTCTGGAAGATCAATCTTGGCTAATGGAGCAGAATGTACAGGGCTATGAATCAAATCTGAAACTTCTCCCACTATACCATTTGCTCTAGGCATTTTATTTGCCCCTGGGAATTTATGGCTTGCGACACGATAACGTGGCGATGAACCTTTTCTCTGTGCACGTATTCTCTTACCCATGACATCTCACCTCAGAATGCTCCTAGACGCATTGCTGCATCTTCTGCATCATATCCTTCTGCAAGCTTAACAGATGCATGCTTGCCGTGTTTTGTATTACGAACATTTACTTTCGCAACTTCAACTTCGAAAATAGTCTTGACTGCTTCAGCAATTTGTTGCTTAGAAGCACTTCTTCTAACGATGAATTCCAATCTCTGCTCAGAAGAACGAGCATCCATTGATTTTTCAGTAAGCCATGGTTGAATAATTATATCGTATGCATTCATGATATCACCTCAGTTAAGTGCCTCCACAGCAGATTTTGTGAATACTGTAAGACGACCAATGTCTCCACCAGGCGCTAAATCTTCAGCATTCAAATCTTTAGCAGCGACTACATCGACACCAGGAAGATTCCTTGCAGCCTTAGCCAATCCGGATTTTGTCTTGACAACTAAAAGAATAGACTTAGGAGTCTTGTGTACTCTTCCTCTCATGGTTGCTTTACCAGCACGGATATTTCTACCATCACGAGCTCTTTGCAAGTCATCGCCCAATCCAAGTTCATTGAATATGGCTACTACTTTACGAGTTGCTGAGCCATGATTGAAGGTTTCAATATCGAATTCTTCGGATTTTCCATCACGGACTTCTACATAATTACCTAGAATAATTGGTAGAGAGGATATCTCTTCAGAGAATCTATGTCCTCTTGTACTGACTGTTTCTAAATTTGTTGTAGCAGTAAGAGCAGAATCCCTTGCAAGTCTTCTCTCTTTAGAATTTAACTTTCTTGCCCATATTTTCTCTACCTTCGGCCCGTGTGCTCTACGACCTCCAAGCGTATGTGGATTTTGGGCACCACGACGTTGACCAGTTCTTCTCATAATTCTAGAGACACCACGGCCCTTACCCCACCATTCTACTGAATGCTTCATACCAGACATTGGTTTTCTCTTTCCAATATGCTTACGAGAACCATATGCTTGTCTTCTGTTAGCACGGCTAGAAGCTACTGCTAACTTAATCAAATCCTCTCTTAGAGAACTATTGAATGAATCTGGAAGAGTGATTTTTGATCCTTCTTCAACTGAAACCTCGAATGTTTCTTGAAGACGTCCTGCATCTAATTCATCAGCACTAATATTGTTGGTGATATCTTTTACAGTAACTTTCATCTTCATGCCCCCTGCTTAGATGCTGTACTAACATAAGTGATTTCATAATCGTGAAGAGTCTTGTCGCTTCCTCTTGTGGCATCACGGAACCTAATCAAACGCTTTGCTGGACCTGGTACACTACCCTTTACTAGTATGTAATCGGAATTGACTTCACCATAGTGAAGGAACCCACCTGCAGGAGTAATTGCATGGTCTTCTGGAGATGCGATTCTAAGTACACGCTTGTTGTACTCGGTTCTTTGGTGGTATCCTGTTTGTCCACCTTGTCGAATAGTCTTACGCACATATCCGGTTCCGAAGTCACCCATGTTTCCGTGTTGACGACGCTTCTTTGAGTTCTTGTGAGATTGTAGTTTTCCACCGAATCTACGAATTACACCTTGCCATCCGTATCCTTTTGTTACAGCGACAATATCTGTTAATCCGCCTTCTTCGAAGGTGTCAGCAAATGAGTATTCTTCACCTAACTTCTCTTTTGCATAGTTAAGTTGGTCGGAGATTGAACCTCCATCAAGGCCCATTTCCATGACATCAGGAACCTTTGTAGGTACACCTGAGACATTTCCAGGTTGAGTTGCAACAATCAATCTAACCTCACAAAGGTCAGCCGATTCTAGATTTGCAAAATGCTTTTCTGCATCATGCTCTTTTCTCTCTGGAAGTCTCTTGAATAGTTCACTAAACGCTTCAACGATTTGCTTTGCATCAGCCCAAGCCTCACCAATAGCTTGCTTACCATAAGGAGTCATTTGGTATCCTCTGACACCAAGTATTCTCATCTTAGGGCACTCAACTACTGTAACTGGAACTCTAACTTCTTGTCCAGCAGATGGGCTTCTCGGGTTCAAATCACGAGATAGAATATGAGTCATACCTGCTTTCCAGCCTGCAAAACCTTGTACTCTAACTTCGCTCGCGTCGGTTGTTGGCCACGATTTAACGTGTCCGAATGGTCGACTAGCACGCTTACGCGGACTAAACGCCATCGATCCTCTTCGTGGGTGACTTCTCTTTGCCATGTCGGATTCCTCCTGTATTTATACAACGAATTGGCCCCACCGTTGGGGGCGTACGAGGGCTGTCAGGATGAGAGAAGCCGTGACACTGCGTCGCATTCCGGCGAACCCGGAACTAGACTGTTGGGGTCCTCGGGGGATGGCCCAGTATGTCTGGCTACTCACCTTTGAGCATCCATCCGACTTACCTCCCGTATATGAGTGGTTCGGTCAACATTGCGATTGAGTGACGCGGTTAAACTTGAATTATAACTCATGATTATTTATCATTTTTGAGGAATAAATTTGAATGAAAAATTATCACCATCCTTTTGAACCCTCGACCAAAACGCTATGATATGGCAACCATTATTCATCCATTTTTGAATGATGGAGTTGAAGCAAGGGCATATCAAATTCGTTCATTGAGAACCGCTTTGACCTCTTCTAGCCTAATGATTATGCCTACAGGGTTTGGAAAAACTGCTGTCGAATGGATGATGATGGCAGAATATCTTAATTTCGACGAGGGGAAGATTTTGCTAATTGCACCTACTACAGGATTAGTAGAGCAACAACAACGTATGGCAAGAGAGATGATCAATCTTGACCAGGAAAAGATTTCTAGATACACTGGGGAGACTCCCCCTGCAAAAAGACCCGAAATCTGGAAGAATGGAAAAATCATTATGGCAACTTCGCAAGTGATTCGGAATGATGCACAAAGTGGCTCTATTAATCTAAATGATGTCTCTTTACTAATTGTGGATGAGGCTCATCATGCCACTGGAAATCATGCTTATGCTCAAGTTGGAGATCTATACTTAGAAGCTAACCCTGATGCCATGGTCCTTGCTGCAACTGCAAGTCCTGGCTCGAATGAAAAAAATATTCTCGAAGTTGCTAAAAGACTTGGAATTGATAGGCTTGACGTATCAAGGCGTGAGGAACCTCTTCTGGAGCCATACTCTGTTGATTTGGTCAATATCCCCATTCGCCTTGACTTGCCTGATGAATTAAACACGTTAATACATCCACTGCAAGCACATCAAAATGAAGAAGCAAAAAGATTACAGCGATTAGGATTTTTAGCACCTACGCAGCATTTAACATCGAAGATAATCGATGCTGCGCAAAAAAATGCTAGTACAGCAATCCAAAGAAGAGACGCTAGAGGATATGATGCTGCAAGAAGAATTTCGGACTTAAGAAGAATGCACCTTCTAATCGATTTACTAAAAACTCAGGGATTAAAGTCAGCCACCTCATACTTACAAAGAGCAGAAGACGATGGACGTAGCGGAGATAGAGGGACAAATAGATTTGTTTCATTAGGCCCAGTACATAATTTTAGAATTGCAGCAAATGATTTACCTGAATTACATCCAAAGTCAGAAAAAGTATATTCTTTAGTCACTCAGCAATTAAAGGAAAAACCGCAAAGTAAGATTTTGATATTCACTGAATTCAGAGACACTGTTGAAAATCTAGTCTTAAGCCTTCAATCTATAGAAAAGGCAAGTGTTGATAAGTTCATTGGACAGTCCTCGCGAGGAAAAAGAAAAGGTATGAATCAAAAGCAACAGTTGGAACAATTGAAGAGATTTCGTTCTGGCGAAATAAATGTCCTTGTTGCTACATCGGTCGGAGAGGAAGGCTTGGATGTACCATCTGCAGATCTAGTATTACTGTACGAACCAGTCCCCAGTGCAATCAGAGCAATTCAGCGTCGAGGGCGTACTGCAAGACAAACCGATGGTACAGTAAAAACTCTAATCGCTAAAAATACCAGAGATGAATTTGTTCATTCTGCGGCCAAAATTCGCGAAGAAAGAATGTATGTACTGTTGGAAAGAATTCAGAAAAGAGGTCGTTTGCCAAGAAGGCCGCCTGCTACCAATGAAGTATTGAAAAATTTCAGCGTCAAATACTCTGACAATATCATTATTGATGCTGCTGAATTTCTTCAATTGGAAATAGAAAGATTAGTCACTGAATTACCATTTAAAAATACGGGAGAAATTATTCCAAAAGAACAAGTTAAATCTGGTATAGTCAACTCACAGGCGACCATAGAACCTAGTGATAGAAGACCAAGGAATCAAACTGGATTGGATAGTTTCTTCGACAAACAAGAACCAAATAGCGAACTTAACTCGGTTGAATATCGTAAGAAAGAGTCATCTCTGATATCTTCTGCACAAAAAGAAATCGAGAGTATGATGGATGAAGTTAACCGAAAAATGATATTAGATCATCGAGAATCATCTTCTACTTTAGCGGCATATTTGCGTAGTATGGGATATGAAATTGAATTTCAACATTTAGATTGTGGAGATATAAAAATTACAGAAGAAATATTGATTGAAAGGAAAACCTCTAGAGATCTATTAAACTCTATCACCGATGGTAGATTACTGAAACAGTGTCATAATTTGGTGAAGAACTGTGTTCACCCCTTACTATTGATTGAACTGGGAGAAGTTGGTTCATCTGTCCATCCTAACGCAGTCTTAGGAGCTATGTCTCACATTACTTTAGATATCGGAATTCCAGTTATGATGACAAAGAATACACTAGAAACTGCTCACTTTCTTTCAATCGCAGCTAAAAGGCAATTTGATTTATTTGAAAATTTGAAAAGGTCATCATCTGGACTATTGGATGAAGAAGAGATAAATCAAAAAATAGCCAGTGCTAAGAAAGAAATCGAAATTTTAATCAATGATGATTCATATCAATCGCCTTTAATTGAAAAATGGAGTAATGATATATTGGAGGCTAAAATTCAACTAGTTTCCAAAGTAATTGGAATAAATAAAAAAACTTCAACAATACTGATTGAACATTTTGGTTCATTAGCCGCTTTGTTTACTGCTGAAGAGAAACAATTGTTTCGAATTGAACAAATAGATAACAAAACAGTTGAAAAAATAATTCAAGAAATCAATAGAAACTGACTATTAAATCAGCCACCAATTACTTTGGCGCGTGTTCTAAGTTGAGCGAATCTATCGGGGAAATGGCCAAAAGCAAAAGCAACTAATTCTGCAAGATGCATTATTGGCATACTTGTGTCCTTATTGGTTTTCTTACCTGCTTTTGTTTGATATGAGTCTAAGTTTGCATGAGAAACTGTACAAGCACTGACCATAACTTCAGCACCACTGGTTTTTGCATCGGAAATAACAGAAGCAATTAGAGACATAACAGGCTTACCTAGAGTTAGAAGCGATGGCGCTCCAACACTTTGACACTTCAAATCATAATCAATAGGAGTACCACCTAAAGCAGTAATCAACTGTTCCATGTATGTTGGCATAAAAGGGTCATCGCCTGAACAAGAGCCTTCTTTTTGCATATATGGTCCATAATATGCACCCACATTCAAATTAATTGGGTTGACAACGGCATCATTTATCTTATCAAGACCTATTTCTTCTACTAAATAATGTAAAAGATGCCAAGAATTTGCTTCTCCAGCATATTCAACTCCAGTTGAACGGGCGATGAGATTGTTCAATTGAGCCGTATAGACTGGGTCCGATTTCAAATCTTCAATAGTGTCACACATAATACCATGGCTTGTAGCACAAGAAGTCATTACGTCCAAACCTTTCTGTTCAGCTAATGCCAAATTACGAGCGACTAATGCATGTTGTAGTTTAGGAGATGCTTGACGAATAATATTTCCACCATCGCTACTCGCTTTTGGCAACTCGATTAGTTCGATGCCCAAAGTCCCGCATAGAGGCTGGATACAATCCTCTACTTCCATTGATGCAGCTCTAGCAACATTACCCGGATAATATGCTATTTTGGGCATAGTGTCACCTCAGAACCTCTGGTCAATTTCATTAAACAAACCTACAACTTGGTGGTGATCTTTAACCTTCTTGTTAAACATGTTTGGAATCTTACCAATTCCTGCAGGAGGTAAAAGCAATGCTTGAAGACTTCTAAATGGAGGAGTACCATTTCTAGTAAACCCTAATACCATTCTTGCTGATACTCCATCAAATACATTACTGATTAATCCAATTGGTCCCAAGACTTGACGGTAAAGTGTTGTTTCATTCAAATTACCTGTCCATTTAACGCTGCGTCCATACCACTTGACTAGACGTCCATGTGGCCCTCTGTAATTAGTCTGATTTAGGATATAGGAGCGAACACTATTCAAGCCTTTAGCAGCTGTTTTTCCTTCAATACCATATCTGGAAATCGATGCTAAATCTGCCTCAGCCCAAACACCAGTTGCACTATTTAATGATGAAATCAGTGATTGTTTGTACTTCTCTCCCGAACGAGGATCAATTACTCGATTCCATCTTTGTAGATGTACACCTGGACCTTCGTACTCAGAGTCATAACTTACTGTATCTGACATTGAGTGTAATAGATAGTATGAACCAACGTCATTCATCGCGTGAAGAGTCATTGCCTCTTCGGAATTCATTATCCCAACTGCAGAGCCGTTGAGTAGATACTCGCCCTCTCTAGGCTCAGAAACCATCCATGGTTTTACCTTTGAACGGTTTTCTTCAAATTTCGAGTAGTCTACAACCAAGTCTCTAATCACTGGATATCCAGATAGTGGTTCGATTTTCAAAACTCCCGTGCTACTAACCAATTGAGAAACATTGGCCAAGTCAGCAAGAACTAGACGATTATTTACTCTCAAACCCGCTGTAGCAGTACCAGAACCATTTCCAGCCCTGAACGATAGACTTCCATCGACATCGTTCTTTACGGCGTAAAGTAAGTCTTGAACTGTAGCGTTAGAAGGAATGGAACATTCAATTGTATCCCACCCAGATTGAGCCTCAATTGGGCAGTAACGGAATAATTCAACTGTCAAGGACAGTTCAGATTCATCTATCAAACCAGGTGCAAAGTCTCCAGAAGCAACTTCTTCTCCAGTACCTGAACCCATAGCCATTACTTCTTCAAGAAGTTCGATTTGAAGAGTGCCTGAGGAATCCACGCAGGCAATCCTTGAAAGTGCTTCAGAGACCCATTCGCCCCAAGGTATGTCAAAGTCTACATCACATAATTTGATTTCATGAACTCTATTTGCGCCTAATGCTTCATATTTCGAATCCCAGTCCAATCCAGCTTTACAGAATTCATCATAGGATGTATCTCCGATTGCACAAATACTGAAACTTACTCCAGAAAGTGAAGGTGATTGTGAACTAACCGTTTGCCATAATGTTTCAGCATTATCCGGCATTTCTCCTTCACCCCATGTTGAAGTAATGATTAGAGTTCTCTTATGGTTGGCAAGTGTTGCTGCATCAAAACCATCCATATCATATACAGCAGGTACTAATCCATAATTCTTAGCTAGTTTAGCAGTCTTTTCTGCAAGTCCTGCTGCGTTTCCAGTTTGTGAACCAAATAATATTGCAAGAGATCTATCTCCTTCCATCAATGCTGATAATGCCTCACTACCTGCCGCAGGAGCAACAGCTTGTTCAGCAACTGTAGCAACTTCAGCAACAACTTCTACTGTCTCAACAACCTCTTCAGCAGCACCATCTGAAACCATTTCATATTTGATAATCTCAACTGGACATGCTTCTGCAGCTTCCATGATGATATCCGCATAATCAGCACCAAAACTACCGCTTAGCGTTGATTTGCCTAGATTTCTATCTAGCGTACCATCTGTCCTTACAGCTGCTAGAATTTGAGAAGATTCTTCAGTGACAATAAATACTTCAGGCGCTACATCTTGACAGGCATCACAAGTGATGCAATCATCCTCAATCCAAACTTTCGCTACAACGGTCACAGTTCCACCCCAGCACTAAGCACTGACAAAGCCTATCAGCCGTAGTCTTTGAAGGTTACTTGCTCTCCCTACGGGAGAGAGTGTAGAAATGCTGAATTTTGATTAGCCAAAATCACATGTGGAAATCGCCCATGTCACCCATTTCGTCTCCCATGGAAACTCCCTTGGATGAAATGACATCGTCAATTCTCAAAATCATTATTGCGGTTTCTGTTGCGGATTGGATCGCTTGTTCAACAACACGCATTGGTTCGACGACATTTGCACCTTTCATATCGACAACTCCACCCTCATAAACATTGATTCCTGCGTGAGTCTGACCGTCTGCATGAGCTTTGCGTAATTCAATTAGAGTGGTAACCGGATCTAGTCCCGCATTTTCAGCAAGTGTTCGAGGAACTATTTCTAATGCTGATGCGAATGCTTCAATTGCCATTTGCTCTCTTCCACCCACTGTTTCAGCATAGGTTCTCAAATCACGAGAAAGAGCAGCAAGTACGCTTCCTCCTCCGGTTAATACCGCTCCATCTTCCCATGCAACAGATACAACACCTACTGCGTCATCGAATGCTCTTCGGATTTCGTCAACAACGTGTTCTGTTCCACCTCTAAGAAGAACTGAAACTGATTTTGCTTCAGGGCATCCAGTGATAAAGGTCATTTCAGATTCGCCAATCTTCTTTTCTTCCACTTTCTCTGCATGTCCCAAATCATCCTTTGAAAGATCGTCTAGATTGGTAACAATGTTTCCGCTTGTTGCCTTTGATAATGCTTCCATATCGGACTTCTTGGCTCTTCTAATTGCAAAAATTCCTGCCTTGGACATATAATGTTGAGCAAGTTCATCGATTCCTTTTTGACAAATTAGTACATTGGCTCCCGAATTTTGGATTTTTTCAACCAATCCACGGATATAATTCTCTTCTTCTTCGAGGAACATTGAAAGTTGATTAGGATCAGTAATCTGAATTTTAGCATCTACTTCGGTTTTCTTTACTTCTATTGCTGAGTTGACCAGAGCAATCCTTGCATCTTTAATAGAACGAGGCATTCCTGCATGCACTCTTTCTTTGTCAAGAATTATTCCGTCAATCAATGATGAATCCTTAATTGAACCACCCTGTCTCTTTTCGACTTTGATATCTGATAAGTCAACAAATCTTTGACCACTCTCAATTACTCCAACTGCATTCACAGAACGAACACAAATATCGGCCATGAAAGTCTTAACTGCACCAGCAGATTTTCCTGTAAGTGCTGTCTTAGCGACTTCCATCAAAACATTATCATCATTCATAGTCTCAATACCATGACTTTCTAGTAACCCAACTGCCTTTTCAGCAGCTAGTCTAAATCCTTCACAAATTACAGTTGGATGAACATTCTGCTCGATTAAATCTTCACTTCTCTTCAATAACTCACCAGAAAGAACTACTGCAGTAGTAGTTCCATCGAAACAATGTTGTTCTTGAGTTTTTGCAACTTCAATAATCATCTTGGCAGCAGGATGTTCGATATCCATTTCTTTGAGAATTGTTGCACCATCATTAGTAATGACCACGTCACCCATCGAATCTACTAACATCTTATCCATACCTTTGGGACCTAATGTTGAGCGTACTGCATCGGCAACAGCCTTTGCTGCTGCAATGTTATTTGATTGAGCAGTTCTACCTCGGGTTCTTTGTGTTCCATCTTTCAAAATAAATATCGGTGCTTGTCCATTACCATACATAATCAACTCCTCCTGTACATTGCGAGGAAGAGGTAGTCTTGAACCCTACGCTTGAAAAATCAATACGAAATTTCAAAATTTCATTGATTGCCATACTGCTCTAGCCATTGGTGGCCATATGCATTCCATTGATCCATTGACCATCCCTGAGGTAATCCAGAATCAGGCAATGGTGGTCCGGCAGGTGCTTGAGGCTGTACTGGGGCAGGTGCAGGGGTAGCTGGGGGAGCAACTGATGGCACTGAAACTGCTGTAGGTGCTGATGTTGGGATTGTAGGAGCAGCCTTCACTGCACCATAAGTTGCAGAAATACTATCTTGATAGCCGTCATCTCCCCATCCAGCATAATCATCTTCTTCTTCACCGGTATTCTTCAAAATTCGAACTAGGATGACAATTCCGACAATCATTACTACGATAAATCCAGCCCAAGTCAATGCACCAGTAACATCAAATGATGATTCTGCTGAATCATCACTTTCAACAATGGTCTTTCTCAATTGAATTTGTATTGTAGATTGTGCTGCATCACTAACCGTATCGGAACGAGCCCAAAGAGTAATTTCTGTCATGAAAGTTTCATTTTGTAGATTCATCAGTGTTGTTTCTGTAACTTCGAAGGTAATCACTACCTCTCGAACTTCTTCGATACCTAGAACAAAATTCTTATCACTAGCTGAAATTCTAGATTGTAGCCAATTATTAGATTCTCCTTCACTAATTTCCATAGAAATCGATTGTGCAGTAGAATATTGATTTCTCACTTCTACAACAAGTTCCACTTCGTCTTCCCACGTATCGATAGTAACTTGTTGAGATGGAAGGATTTTGACCCATTCATTTTGACTACCAACGAGATAAGAAGAACCTCCTGAAGCAGACACTGAAGAGTCAAATTGACTAGTTGCTATAACATCTAAATCTCGATTTCCGCTAGTACCGGGTATGAAAGAGAATTCAACAGAAACATTGTAACTTGCACCGCTTGGGATTACCGGCGTCTTATCTTGGTCGACAAGATTAGTAAATGTCGCAACCATCCCTTCAGGGACATCCATAGACATGGTAAACGAATCATCTAAATTACCATCATTTCTAACTTCAAAAGTCATAGTTCTTGCAAAGTCTCCTGGAATATATGATTCCTCAGATTCTCTAGTTTCTACAAATACCGCTGCAGTTTCGAGAATATCTACTTGTATTGTGTAAGTTTCCTTAACGGAAGGATCTGCTACATTTGTCGCTATAACCTTGACATCATAGTATCCTGGCTCTATACCTACAGACATCGGTAGAATTAGGAAAAATCCGTATGTTTCACCCCATTCGGCCATAAGAGGAGTTAACTTCTGTGATTCTTCAACATATGCTCCAAGTTTGTAAATCGAATTAATGACACTAATCTCATATGATTCTGGACTGTTACCAGCATTTGTCAATGTAATTAATACCATTTTTTGATTGCCATTTGCATATCCTTCAATAAACGTTCTTCCATTATCAGTTGTAAATGAATCTAGACTTGGTACTAAGGAGAAGTCTTTCAAAATTGGAACTTCGATGTTTCTCGATAGTGTTGTGGTTCCAAGTACTTCACCAGAAGTCCTTGTTGCACGAATCAATGTAGATACCAATTCTGGAGTTGCTTGAGGTGCTGCTGTAACATTTAGATTTAGCATAATCTGTTCACCCTTTGTTAAATATTTTGAAGTAACAACTGCACCTGAATCATCGTAAATTATACCAGTCCAGCCATCCGAAGAGAATGTAGTTGACAAAACGAATGTTGCATCAAGATTTCCTGTGTTTACAAACTTGAATGGAATTATTCCAGATTCTCCTGGATTTAGGGTTAAAGCATTCAAACTTGTTTGTGAAGTTAGAGATACACTGTACTGTGAGTTAATCGAAAGGGAGGTAGAATTTCTTGCTTTTTCACCACTGTTTTGGCTACTAGCATCTGTGAACCAAATTTCCCAGTCTTGCTGTTGAACGTCTGCACCTGGAGGAATTGATAAATTAGCCCATACTTCAGTAGTTTCACCTGGACCGATTGGAGGAATTACAACATTGAAATCATTATCATTAGGGTTGTCTGTATCGAGTCTTAATTGAGGGTTCATTGGGTCCATCCATGTAGAATTGGAAACACTTGTCTCTGCTCTGAATTGGACATTTTTATACCCATTATTGGTAACCATACAATGCCAAGATAGAAGTCCACTTGGGTATCCCTCAAAACCAGTTGATGGGTCATTACAATCAGCAGTCAAGGTGTAATCTTCCACCTTTGAAATACCAAAATGAACGAAATCATCGATATGCATTCCTTGGGTTGCGCCTGAACTATCTGATTTGAATACTAGGCCGAAAGTCCATGAGTTACCTCCTAAAAATAGGTCTGGATTTGCTAAGGTTGGTATTTGAGACCATTCGACTTGTGGGTCCCAAGAGAAGTTCTTCCATTGATTAGGCGCTGGGCTTGGATTACCATTTGCTAAGTCCCAATGAATAGAGGACATAGAGTCTGAGAAATTACCGTTATTTCTCCAGAATTCCAAATATGCTGAATCTCCAGCACCCATTGTCCCCCATGCTTGAACATGTATTTGTGATGAAATATAATTGGATGAATAGAATAGAGAACGGCATATCCAAGCTCCATTAGCATTTGTCATTCCCGAATCCAACTGATCGTTTCCACAATTATTGTTCGGGTTAATATATGATTGAACTAGCCTATCAAAAGCACTAGACGGGTATGTGTTTCCGGAGGTAGACATTCTCCAATGTGAAGAACCTACAGCTCCACCCGAAGTATCTTCAGACCAAGAACCAATTGCAGTCGCATCTCCGCCACCAACTGGATACCGACCTGGTCGGAATGTTTCAATTGAACCTGAAGCGGTTCCATCGAAAATATCCTTGTTAATGGCTACAGGCACTGTTTTACTCATTATATCGTTATCATTTCTATTATCTTGTGAAAAATTAACTGAAGCGCGTAAAATAATGCCTCCGGTCAATTCATTAGTTGTTGTATTCAAAATAGAATGTGCCTCAGTCGCAGTCCATTGAATTGTTTTGACATCTTGTGCTTGACCAGCCATATCACCAGTTACCCAATAAAATGTCTCCATTACAAAGCCAATTGGATGAACAATCTCTAATTTAGCATTGGTTTGTTTTGCTGGAGAGGTGGGCTGACCATCTCGATATACCTTAATTTCAACCTCAAGTTGTGAGCCTTGAAGGACATACCCTACAACTGAACCATCAGGCTGAACCCACTGTTCTGGAGAAACTGATTGATTTCCTACAACAATGCTGTAAATACTAAAATCATCTTTTGAACCGCCTCTTGCGGATGCCGCCTCAGCAGGAGGTGCGTAAAAAGAAGACAATGAACTGAGTAAAAATATAGCTACTAAAGTCAAAGATGACAGACGGCGCATGAGCATCAACATCTACGCGATATGTATTCGACATATGAACTTCATTGATAGATGACCCAAACAATAATCTCAAAAATCAAGGTTTTTACTCCAATCCGGTTATCGAAGGTTCATCATATGAGGGCTTAGATATACTTGGAATTTCATCATCATCGAAAAACATATTTGGGTCGAATAAACTTTCAACCTCCTCGACAATATTGTTCTCTGGTTCGATTTTTTCACTGGTTATTGAATCCTCGCTAATCTGAGATTTTTGGTCATCTAAGGTCAAATTTGGCTCAGCATCTGTATTTCCAAGAGATACATTGCTCACCATACTCACTCCTGCCGTAACAACAGCTTGAGCACCTTTTAGAACAAGGCTACTAGGAGAATCAATACTATCTTTAGAATTATGTTTCTCTGTTGTTTCGTTTAGCATCCATTCAGGCGGATCTCCAGAGCCAGCCCCCAATACTGCAAAAGTTGTGAAAGTCGCAAGAGGAATTACTGCCAATGCAGCGATTAAATCTAAAAATGAAGTTTCTGGGATAGAGCCGATATCCAAAGTAGTTTCGAAAAAGGATTTTTCGAAGTCGATATTTAATTCTAAATCTGAACCTAGCCAACCGATTACAACTACACTTGCAATTCTGCCCATTAACCAAAGAATGAGTACTGGGGCAAGCCATGAAATCTTAGTCATTGAAATAAGCCACTTTCGAGTAAATGATGCTATGCCAATGTATCTTTTGGCAAGAATAGGAAAGTACTTCATGACCATCAAAAGAATTGCCAAGTATAATATTAGGGCCAACTCAAGTTTGCGGTTTTCATGCATCAAAGTATCCGGCACAAGTAATACCATCGCTAAAGGCACTGTTGCTAGCATTACTTGAAAGGGAACTGCAAGAAGAATTAATCCGCCATGTGTAGAAATAATCGAATGACCATCTAGCCATCTATTATGTGCTAGCATGGAAATTTGTCCATGAGGAGATTTTGAATATCTTGCTCTGGAAATTCTGCGCTCAGAAGCACTACCAGGTGAACGGGAAAAGCCAAGATATTTTTTCCACCCGCCCTTTTCTACAACCGATATAGGCGTAAATCCGCCCAATAAAAGAGCGAGTAAAAGCGCAACCATTCCATAAATTATCGATGCTGTACCGATCCAAGGCATCATTTCTTTATCGAAAGACATTGAGAATTTATCATCCGAAAAATCAAATTTAACTAAATATGTTAAGGAAAAAGCAACCAATGGAGTCAAGAATACTTGACACAATGCTACGAAAGTCAACCAAATTCTGGCGCTCATCGGTTTCCCACGCGAAAAACGCCCCATATCTAAACGGGTATTTCTTCTATTGACAAAGATTACCCTAATTAAAACGTCAAAAAAACGATTTAAAGGCTGAATTCAATCATTCCGATTCGTAATTATCAGTATCGATTTTTTTATCATCAGAGGTAAAAAAAGGATTGCCGTCACTTGCTATTAATCTAATGACTCCCATGAAAAATCCATCACTCCTCTTCCGACCTAGATCCGGTCTTGGCATATCATCCAGTTTATCCTTGCAAACTGTACAGTAAATTCCAGACAACAACCATTCTGGTGAAATTGATTCACAACATTTTGAGTCAGATTTTACTTGATTAGAAATAATCTGTAGCCTTTGAGCCATATCCAAAGTCCATGGCGGTTTTGGTCCTCCAATGAAAGTTTGCAAGCGTGAAAGTATGAACCAACCCGATGATAGCCACAGGCCGAATCCAAACGGTACATTACCCCATTTGACCGATAATAATCCAAAAAATAGTGGTATAAAGGATACAATCAAACCTAACCAATAGAACATTCTCATGTGTAATACACGTTGAGTCAAATGTGGGGAAAGTGGAATCGGTTCTGGGTGAGGAGGGAAATTTACGTTGAAGCCTTTCCCTCGAGTTACCAAAATTCCTGGTAACCTTGGAAATAGAAAAGCAACAATAAATCCCATGATAAAGTAAAGTGAAGATGATAATAATGACATAATCTCACATCAAGCACTGTTTAATCTCTTTAGCGTTGCTTCAACCTTATCCATGCCACGTGCTATATCTTCTTGGCTAATAGTATATGCAAACCTTAGATGGCCTTCTCCCGAAGGTCCAAATGCTGAACCAGGAGAACAAAGAACGCCGTCTTTGAGTATCTCTAAAGCTACTTCTTCAGAAGTCATATTTGGGACATTGACCTTTGGAAATACATAGATTGCACCTTTCGGTTTATGACACTGAACACCCGGCATGGAATTAAGTCGGTCAACTATCAAGCTGCAGCGTTGCTTGAATTCTTCAGCCATCATCGAAGGATAATCATTAGCCTTTTCGATTGCTTCTAGAACAGCATATTGCATAGCATCATTAGAACATGCAGAGATGTAATATTGAATTTTTATCACTTGCTTCATTGCTTCCAAATTTGTAGAAATGATGTAACCTATTCTCCAACCGGTCATTGCGAATGTTTTAGAAAAGGAATTTACAACCATTAACTTGTCATATCCAGTTCCCATGAATGAGACATGTTCTTCATCGAAAACAATCCTATCATATACTTCGTCTGAAATAATCCACAAATCATGTTTCTTAGCAAACTCCAATAAGTCATCCCGTTGTGTTTCATCTAATGTCCCTCCTGTAGGATTGCTTGGGAAATTATACAGTATCGCAACGGTTTTGTCGTCTACTAAAGATTCTAAATCAGAAATTTTTGGTATGAATTCATTTTCAAATAAACAAGGATAATACTTGCTTTCTCCACCCACTAGAGTAGCATCAGGCCCATATAGTGGAAAATATGGTTCAGGAAGTAGAATATTCTCTCCGGGGTTTATCAATGTCATAAATAAATTGAGCAGTGCATTAGTACCTGACATTGTCATGCAGACATTTTGGTCAGTCATTCCTTCTTGATAAGATGACCATGTCTGAGCTATTTTTTCTCTCAGCGCGGGTAACCCTGCTGTTGTAGTATACTTGTTTCTACCATCCAACATTGCTTGATGAAAGGCATTAATTGCAACTAAAGGTGGTTGAAAATCAGGCTCTCCAAGGCCAAATGAGATAACATCATCGCCTGCTAAATCGAACATTTTCCGTACGCCTGTTGGCTGTATTGCTAACGCTCTATCACTGAAAGTTCTCATAACAAACACAACCTACTTGCTTTCATGTTCTACTAATTCAGCATCGATTACCACGGATAGATCATAATCCTTTTCTAGAGCCTCATCAATTGATTCTTCAGAACTATTGATTAGTAGAAAAGGAGTTTCAGTTCTTGAAGTGAATAAAACAATAATAGCAATAATAAGAATAATTGCAGCTCCTACACCCATTATCAGTTCAGAGGCAAAACCAGAGGATTCTGAATCTACTAAACCATTGCCCTGAACCGTTAAGACAATCGGAAGAGAGAAACCATCATCACTCAAACCTCTAATTTCAATTACTACATCTCCTGATGGCAATTTATCCAAATCAAAGCCTATTGTCCATTGGAATCTTTCAAGAGGCCCTAGAGGAGTATCTGTTTCATTGAAAGACGCACTCATCCATTCGCCTCCATCAATCCTATATTCAACTGAATTAACCGAGCCCATTTGATTCCATGCAAACCCCGTTATTTCATACATACTTGAGCCGGATTCTAAGGAATCATTTGTTACAATCGGTTGATTTAGATGTACTTGTGTTGATACATCAATTTGTCCATTTAGGTTCTGTTCCTTTAGTAGAATAGCCAATTTAGTTGCCTCATATGCATCAACTATCCCCCAACCAAAGTCTCTGTTCCAAAATGGGTCAACGTCGGGTTGGGTTGGCTCGCCTCTTCTTTCAGCAGTGAATTTTATGATTTCTTTCATTTCTGCTGTCGTCAGATTTTCATTGGCTTCCATCATCAATGCCAATATCCCTGATACGGCAGGAGTTGCATATGAAGTTCCTGAACCACGGCCTGTGTAGGTATTTTCTGAAGCATCACCGCCAAGGAAATTATTGCATGAACCAGAAGTTACACAGCCCTCTGCTTGAATAATGTTAGTTCCGGGTGCAGAAATCTCTGGCTTTAATTCGTTCAATGGATTATTATCTCCATTATCCCTTCTAGGCCCTCTAGAAGAATATGAGGCCACTGTGTCATCATCACGTTCGATAGTATTTCCATCGTCTGAAGCACCAACAGTAATTGAGAGGTCAGATGAACCCATGCCTGAAAGACCATCATTACTAGGGCCATCGTTGCCAGCAGCAACACTGACTACTACACCAGCTTTCATTGCTTCATCTAAAATCATACTATGCATGTCGGTTCCGTCCGAACCACCGCCTTCATGAGAAGTTATTCCCCATGATAGAGAAATAATATCGATACCATGCAGACTTTCATCTGCACCAGACCATGCCGTATCTTTGTTATCTATAATCCATTGAATTCCATTCATTGCTGATTCATAGAATTCTTGCTCTAGAACATAGTTTTCAAACGGACCTGCACCAGCATCGGTTCCAATTCTAACATCTATCAGAGATGCATCGGGGGCAGAGCCATAAAATTCACTTTGGCTACCATCTGCATCAATACCTGTAGCTGCTGCCATACCCATACATGCAGTTCCATGCTGGTTACCGTCATCGGGATCAAAGGTTCCATCGGTTTCTCTAAAACCACCGCCAGCAACGACACATATTGGGTCTGAGGGATTGTAACAGACAGCATCATATCCAGCGACAAACTTTTCATTCAAGCCAGGATGTTCATTATCTACTCCGGTATCAACCATTGCGATATTAACTCCTTTACCAGTAACTCCAAAATTCCATGCTCCATTGGGATAAATGGAAGAATTTCTAGCTTTGACATTTTGAGTTTGAACGTCGCCATAGAAAATGACTTGCCCATATCGATGAACCATAACAACATCTTCCAAGGCTGAAAGATTAGTAGCGAGTTCGGGTTCAACAAGTCCTAGGAGAACTCCATTAACCGATTCAATAACATCTCTCACTTCGAATCCTAGTTCTTCTAGAACTCGTAAATGTTCATCATTAACATCTTCAGAATATGAAATAGCCATACCCACTGGTTCTAACTCAGATTCTATAGAATCGTGTATACCATTTCTATTTTGATCTAGTGCTGACCTTTCCCACCACGGAGTTTCATCATTTACCCATGATGGTTCTAATTGTTGTGGTACTTCGAATGTTGAGCCTACTGGGTGCCATGACCTCTGTGTTGGATCAACCGTAAACCATTGACCTTCATGTGGTTGCTTTTCTAAAGTAAGAGAACCCGTCAAAGGACTCAGCATTAATGCAAACAAAAAGACAGCAATCAAGCGTTTCATAACTCTCCCTCGTGCAAAGCAATCTATACTCACTCATCAAGATATTCATAGTTTGTTAAATGGTGGGAGCAGAGGGATTTGAAC
>QQRY01000021.1 GCA_003602575.1 Candidatus Poseidoniales archaeon | reverse complement strand
ATCTCTACGTCCACCGCCATCTCTTCTATCACGTGAAGGATATCTTTCTTCTCTAGGCTTTTTAGCACGAATAGTGACTTCCTCACCAATCAAGGAATTAAGATCCAACTTTCGGTCGATATGTCCAACATGAGCCATTGGCGAATCTGTATTGCCTAATACTCCGTCAATTTTACCGATATATACTCCATCAGATGATCTAATTATAATCGAATCAAGAGCCGGTGAAGACCCACTAAAAGTAAGAAGTAAGCCACCTTCATGACTGATAGAATCTACTGAGCCAGAGAACATAGTAATCACTTCTTATTGTGTTTGAACTGATTATTGTTTCCTTCTACTTGCGTATGCAGCGCCAAGTAGAGTGACTGCCAAGGTTGCCATAAATGATATACTTGGCAGCCCTGAACTCTCAGAACTTTCAATGTCGCCATCATCATTTGTTTCTGAGGAAGTGTCATCATTTGCATATGGGTCTTTCACATTCACACTAAGAGTACTTACAACACCTGACTCATCAGTTGCTGATATGGATACATCGTATTCAGTGATTCCTTGTTGAACACAAGTGGCTATTGAGACATCAATTTCCCAATTCTTTCCAACTTTAGTAAAGTCAGTTGCCTGAGAACCACATAGGGTCAAAGAGAGTGTTACTGCTTCACCATCAGGGTCGATAACCTCGCCCTTTAGTGTAAACTTCAATCCACTTGCATCCCAAGTACCATTTTTACCTTCAAAATTAACTTTAATTTCTAGAACCGGAGGTAAACTCACCTTCTCAAGCCCAAAGTCTAGCATGAATTCAAAGTTCAGCATGTTACTATTTTGAGCATTACCCATGACCATTACACTACCTGGTCTAAGTCCATCCATAGGTAAGGATATTGTCATTGGGGCATTGGTAAGTGATACAGATCTCATTGCACCCATGGTTTGCATTTGATGAGCATGTGCTGCAATGCTAAGTTCGCTGATAAGTCCTGTAGGTGTCACAGTAAAGTCAATATTTTCACCATCTGTAATTTCACCTGTAGCGGTAAATGGTTGTCCAAAAGTAAAGGTTAGTGTGTCATTATTCTCTGCACCAAATGGGTCTCGAATAGAACATTCAGCGGTAGAAGTAGATGTTCCTGATGGTGAGGTCACCAAAAGGTCTCCATCTTGGTTTTGTCTTGAAGACCAACCCATTTCTGCAAATGTACACTCTAGATTCCAACCATTTGTGTCACTAGCCCATGTACTAATTACGTCCCCGGAAACAGTAGAGTATTCTCCACCATTCATTATTGGAATTATTGTATTATCGCTAGGGGCAGCTCCAGTCCATTCTGGAATATCATTAGATTCAGGTGCTGCAGTTGTGAAATCAATGAAAAGATTTCTTCCTGTAGGCCAAAGTGATTTATCGTAATCTACCTGTTGACTTATTCTTAGGCGACCATCAGGGAGATAGATTTCTTCAGGTTGGTATGAGTTTATTTCAACACCATCATCACGCATACTGAAATTTGTAATTCTGAGACCTTGTAATACAGGGAATGTCAACATTAGTTCTGCATTAGTCATATTTGTTACATTTAGAGCGAGAGTGAAGTTGGAATTTCCTTGGTTTGGCAATTGGTCAAATCTCATGTTATTACTTTCACCATTTGCAACAAATAGTGATATTTGTAGGTCGTCTGTAACACTCACAGGGACTTCAGTACAGTTATTTGATGCTAGTAGATTTTGACAATTGCGTTCTTGTGAGTGGCCTTCTGGAACTAGGTCAACTTCATCAAGAGCAATTCCCTCTTCGACAAATTCAAAGTCATTCCAATCAACTCCTCCACGGTGAGCAATACCTTCGCGAAGTCCGAGACGTGTGTCCATGTCAACAATACATTTTGGACCGATTTCTCTTACCGCTTCTCTCTCATCGGTACTAATCCAAGAGTTGTTTCCACCTGGCGCTCCATCAAAAAGCCCGTCCAGGTTTTCTCTTACTGTTGCAGAGTTGCTACCATTGACATATGCTGTAGCAGACATACTTGAAGTAGCCCAATCATCTCCAATACCTATGTCGAATAAAGCATAGTTGTAGTCGAATAGATCTTCAAATGTGTATCCTGAACAATCGATGTCATCCAGTTGTCTTCCACTTGCTTCTAAAATTTCCTTTTCATCTAATTGGTATTCTTCTGCAAGCGGAGTAAGAGTCATCATAATCATCAAAATGATTAGTCCAATTGCGGTCGAATGCACAGCGAAACGATTTCCTGCCATATCGTCGCCTAATCATCGTTTGTCTAATACTCTTCGGCCTTATGTAGCGTAATTTTTAGATTATGGCTGTATTGTCTTCATCCTAGATGTGAACCAATACCAAGGTAAAACCGACCAAATGATTGCTACAATCCATGTAGTAATTGGAGAAACTCCCCTATCAACATCATCCAAACGTGTTTCAAGTAAATGATGGAATACTCCATTTGGGGAAAATAGATCTAAAACACCCTCTAAGTCTATCCATTTAGGGTCATTCTCTTCTCCAATTGATACACCAGATGCAAATGCTACCATGGTAGTTACTAGAGCCCAAAGGAAAGTGAACAGGAACCAAACTCCAACTCCGAATGCTATCGACGTTCCCTGCTCCCTAGCGTGTGAAGAGGCTATAAGTGAGAAAAGGACATACCAAAGTAGTATTAATGCAACCGAGATAAATGATGCCAATAAGTCGGCAAAACTCGGCCAATCACCGATGCGATACTTAACTATCAAAAATGAGATGCCCCATAGAATCCAAATTGGAATTAATATCGCCAACCAATGTCCCATGACGAGAGCTATTGATTGATGAGAACGCGCCATTGGTTGAGAGAGTTTTATTTCTAAAACTCCACTTGCCCTGTCTCTGCTTACGCCATCAAAAGATAACAGAACTGCGCACATAGTTGCTCCAAATACAATACCCAAACTTGTGTAGAACATCACTTCGGTCGCTGAAGAGGGAGTAATCCCCCCAGGTAGCATGATGTCTGGGTCTGAAAACCCCCAAGCCATCCCAGGAATAAAAAGAATCAATATCGGCAACATTATTGCCATTCTTACAGAGAATAGCCTGCTTGAAATTTGCCTCAAAATGACGCTTCTTAATTTCTCGAAGTCATTCATTCTTCTTCACCCCGGCTCTTGTAAGGAATCATTGTTGAGGAAATTACTCCAAATCCGATTTCATCTAAGTTTTGTCCAGTCGCTGCACATAGCATCTCAACAATATCAGTATCTTTAGATTTCCAAGTGGTTATTTCTGCATTTGATTCGATTAATTTTTTTAATAAATTTCTATCTTGATTTCTTATGACTGCTAACCACCCATCTTCTGAAGTTTGAGTATCTAAAAGAGATGCTGAATCAGTTAAAATGCTTTCAAATTCAGGAATTTTTCCGGACCCTTGAATTTCGATTCTGTTGTCTAATTCATATTCATTTTCGATGTCCTTCAGTGTTCCCTCGATTAGCAACTGCCCTCGATGAATTAGCGCCAATCGGTCAACGATGTGTACCATTCCAGCGACTCTATGGGAAGAAATAATTATCGAAACACCCTTTTCTGTAAGTTTGTGTAATAGTTTCTCAAATGCTCTAATTGCAACAGGATCTAATCCATTAAAAGGTTCATCAAGCAATAGAATTTTAGGCGAACCAAGCAATGCAGTAGCTAGAGATAATCGCTGCCTCATTCCTTGGCTAAGTTGGTCGAGTGGCGTATCTTTCATTTCAGACAAACCAACCATCATGAGAATTCCATCGACTCGATAAGACACTCCGCGCATTTCAGCAATGTCTTCTAATGTTCTTTTTACAGAGACCTTGCCTTGCCAACGGACTTGTTCAGGCATATGGCCGACCACAGAACGTAGTTCAAAGTCGGAGATTGCTGAAAACTCCTTCATCTCGGAATCTCTATACATTATCTTGCCTTTCTGAATCGGAAAAATACCAGCAAGAATTCTCATCAAAGTTGTCTTTCCAGCGCCATTAGGTCCAACAAGGCCTAATATCTGTCCTTTTCTAATTTTAAGATTGATTGAAAATATGCCTGAGCCTTGTTTTTTCCCAAAGGGGTTAGTCAAACTCCGTGAAGAAATCAGATGCCTAAAAGCGGCATCCTTCATCTCTAGCACTACTTCCGACATGGTTTGGCCTTGAAGTTATCATTTGACAATCTACCGTTCAACCCTATATATTACGAAAGCCTCTTTCAATAGGACAGATGTCCAGTGGCGAGGGTCGAAATGTTTGGTGGGGTAATTACAACACTCACGCTTTTTGCTCTAATTATAGGACTTACACTGTATCAAAAGAAGAAAACAGAATCTGAAGGTCGAGATTTTGATAGAAATGATATTATTGGAGAATATGGAATTGAAACATTATTGATATGTATTGTTTTATTGTGGATAGTTCCTTGGGGCCTTTTCATTATACTTCCAATAGTTCTGTTAATTTCTTTGTTGAGCCCAGCCGGTAGATATTCATGGAAAGAGTTCAGTAGGAAGAGAATCTATGTTTTGATGTCGCTATGTATGATCTTATTTGCCGGTGGTTTGATTCCGGCTTCACAACCAATATCCCCCGATGAATGGGGTGAGCCATTACTCAAAGAAAATCCAAATGCTCCATTTTATCCTTCAGGAAGTCAATATACATGGGTTATGTTACCCTCTGATGGTGGATTAAATGTGGAAGTGGTTCAATCTATGAAATTACGAATACCTCACCAGTTTAGCCAATTTGGCTCAGCCTCAACTTCTCTTGACCTAGCTGATATTTTCAATATGGAACAGTCTAGATTAAAACAGGCAGTTGAATTATTAGATGAACAGATTGTTTTAAATTTGGATGCAGATGAAATGAAATTGATAGAAATAATTTCAGCTGACAAACACAAATATGTGGATTCTGATTCAGGTTCGGAGTATAAGTTGGATATTCGCCTCTATGAATTAAGAAGTTTAACCCTAAGTTCTGATGTTGACGGATTTAAGGTCGGAGAAGTACTTTGTGCGGCATCCGGAACATGGGGTGGAGAAATTGACATGTTGGTCGTAGTGAGGCCGATAAGCCACACAGGTATTCAACAAGATCGTTTTGCAGAAAGCCTTGTCTCACAGTGGATTTCCTCAAAATAATTATTATTGTATTATTTTATCATGCACATTATTGATAATGAATGGTTAAACCGACGCTCATGGACGAACGACTTTTGACTATTGATTCAGTAGTCGAAAAGTATTGTATTTCTAGTAACAGGGTAAAGAGTATCATTTACCAATCGCTCGGTTCTCTATTTACTTTTTTTGCACTTGTTGGAATATTCGTTCCAGGTTGGCCAACAGTATCTTGGGCAGTTCCGGCTGCCTTTTTGTTTTCCTTATCAAATGAAAAATTGTTTAGATGGTCTCTCTCGAACAAATTCTTTGGAAAGAAGATGTTCGATTATTATGCAACAGGAAAATCATTGCCAAAACATGTAAAGTACATAATTATGGCAATGGTTGGGATAATGTCAACAATTTCAGCATATCTGGTTTGGTATGTTTCAACAAAAGGTGATGGAACATTATTTGATATAGATTCTTGGAATGGCGCTGATATGTATGCTATGGGTTCAATTACAATCCTTTTCATTGGTTTCTTAGGTATGATATATGTTCGTTACTTTGTAAACACACGCAGTATTGAAACTAATTGAATAGTTTAGGGCAACCAAAGTTTATACTTGATTGAAGGGAGCGAACACCATGTCAAATTGGTTAAAGCGACTTTTGGCCGGAGTTCTAATTGTTTTAGTAATCGGGGCAGTGGGATGGTATTTTCTTGTTACATCTTATTCAGCAGAATTAACTACAGAGAATGAAATTCTGGTAGAGGATTACAATAGTAATGTTTCAAACCAATCCAATGATCCATTATTGCAATTTTCCTTTTCTTCTGGTGAAGATAATCTTGACTGGTCTAAATTAACAATGACTCTCATAGGTGACAATAATCGCTATGATTGTACAAAGAGTGGGCTAACCTCTAGCATTTCCCATAATGGGCTAATTCAAACCAAACTTAATTCAGACGGAAATAGCTTTACCATTGAAGTTAATTCAGATTCAGATGATTTTATTCTCTTAAGTTTCTCAGATATGCAACAGACCAATGATAGTAATTATAGTATTAGTTTTTCAAAGACAGACATCATACTTGGGGAGAATGTTTTGGGATATACTACTGAGGAAGAGTTTCAAAACGTGGATTCAATTCCTGAAGGAGAACCTACCGAAACCTCAGATTCTAGGTTAGAATGGTATGATTATGATATTTCAGTTCATCGAGTAATCCCAAAGGAAATTACTTACATCGTTAATGATAGTAACATATTTTACAAGATTCAATTTCTAAGTTACTATAATTCCGATGATGATTCAAGGTTTATTTCTTTCATAATTTCCTCTATTGGAGATATCGATATTTCAGCAATAAGTAATGAAAATTTGACAAAGGAAGCGCACTGTTTTATCTCATCAGATAATGAAAGCGTTTGGAATCATGATGAGATAATTTCTGTTTATGAAAACGGTCATGATATTTGTAGTTCGGCTTGTAATTTAGAAATAGAAGTTCGGTATCTAAATCAGATTGTAAAAGGCATAAGTCAAGTCAAAGTAGAGTGAAAGTCGACTATTTTGCTTTTTTAGGGAAACCTAAATAATATATATGAGTTACTTTTCGGCCTCCCTAAAAGAGTGATAAAAATGTTGGAAACAAAAATTGCGAAATCGAGCCTAATGATACTACTAATGGTGACTACTGCTATGGCAGGTTGTATTGGTAGTGATGATGATTCTACATCTTCTACAGATAATTGTAGCGGAGATGAATTAAAAATAGCATATGAAATAAAAGAAGATTTGACAGATACAGATCTATCAAATCCTCAACAGATTGCAGATTATCTCTGTGATAAGTTAGATATGGATGTTTCATTATATGATGTTGGAAGTTCAGGAATCGCTATGGAAGCACTTAGATTTGGAAACGCAGATATTGCAATGAATATTGATGGTGGACCTGCTTGGGTTGGCTGGAATGCATATGATCTAGACGTTATGGCTGCTGACACAAAAAGCGATGGGCGTGCCTATTATGATGCACATGCTTGGGTCAAAGCAGATTCAGAAATGGCAACAGCTCATCTAGACAATGATGATTCAACCGATCCTTTCACTCTACTTGCTGGAAAAACATCTTGTCACACTGGATGGCTAAAATCAGCAGGAATGTTGATGCCTATGGGTTACATGATTGGTAACGGATATGTCAATGTTCAAGGAGACATGTCTGATACTGAAACTTTACGAACTACAATTAATTACTACTTTGATGGAAGTACAGGTGCTGGAAATCCAGCATCTATTCCAGAAAGTGGCGCATTGTACTCAGGATATAGTGGAGCCGTTGAATGTTTGAGTACTGGATATGGAGATGTAGCGTTTGCTAAGGATTCGACAGTTGCTTCATATTGTGATAATGAGGATGCAACCTTGAATCAAGCATGGTGTTTGGATATGAGTCAATATGTTGCTTTACCGAAATTTGGATCATCTCCTAGTCACTCTGTCATGTATAACAGTGATGTCCTCGCAGCAGACAAAGTGACCTTGATTCAAGATGCACTTGTAGCAATGAAAGATGATACCAATGGCCTAGAAATTTTAAACAATGTTCTAGGTACTGATGCTATGATTGTTACCGATGCTGAAACACATTTGGGAACATATGGAGCAGCGCTTCAAAACATCCCAGGTATTTCCAGTAAGTATGGAAATGCTTTCACAAATGGTTCAGAAACTGCTGCAGTAAAATCTACGATTAATGTTGCATATTATTTAGCAGATGACGCAAGTGCAAATGCTGATGCTCAAGGAATGGCTGATAGACTTGCATCAGACCTTGGAGTGAATGTTAACTTGTATGATGTTTCATCCGAAGGAATGATTATCCAAGCATTGAGATTTGGAAATGCAGATATTGGATTCATGGAAGGTGGACCAGCATGGATTGGATGGAAACAATACGGACTTTCTGTATTAGCTGTTGAAACCACAACCGCAGAAGGAGCGACACACTACAATGCTTCAGCATGGGTTCTAAACGGTTCAGATATCGCTAATGCTCACTTGGATGGAGATGACTCAACAGATCCGTTCGCATTAATGGCAGGAAAGACCTCTTGTCACACCGGATGGCTAAAATCTGCTGGAATGTTGATGCCAATGGGGTATCTAATTAAGAACGGATATGTTACTCCTCTAGGAGATAATACAGATGTAAACTCACTTAGAACGACTATTGACAACCATTTCGATGGCTCGGCAAGTAATGGAAATCCAGCATCAATTCCTGATTCTGGAGCCCTATATTCGGGATATAGTGGTGCTATTGAGTGTTTGAGTGAAGGATATGGAGATGTTGCTTTTGCTAAGGGAGACGATTTCAGTACAGTTGAAAAATACTGTGGCGATGATAATGCTTCTGAGAATGAAGCTTGGTGTCTTCCAATGGACCAATATGTCCAACTACCATCATTTGGACAATCTCCAAGCCACCCTGTAATGTATAACCCTGAAAAGTTAGATATCCACACACGTAATGCAATTTTGAATGCAATGTTGAGTTGGAACGATGAAATGTGGGTTGACAATTATCCTATGGGAGGTCAAAATTACACAGGATGTTACAATACAGTGACTCACCAAGTTGCTGATATTCCTATGAACCAATGTGGTGGAGAGATTCTATCTTCTGTTACTTCGAAGGGTTATGGATTGAAAGCAGGAAATAGCCAAAATCATTTGGCAAGTTATTCTGATCTTCTAGCATCTGTGCCAGGTCTTTCAGAATATTACCATTCATCAGATAAGTACGGCATCACAGATGCTGAAACTTCTGAACAAGAATGACCTACTTGCTCTAAATAGAATAATTCTACGGGCACATGGTGATGGTTACTTGGTAGTTGAAAAATCCCCCTCTCGAGGTGGTGGTGAGATGCAGCAGATAGACCCTGAGAGTGTAACTCTTAGAGGTCTATCTGTTGGCTATGACAAACCATTGGTATCAGATATTAACAAAACCATTTATCCGGGAGATACGATTGCAATTTTGGGTTCATCTGGAATTGGAAAGACTACTTTGATGAGGACTATAGCAGGTTTAATTCGACCTCTATCTGGGGAGATATATCATAACTATCCCAAAAGAGGTGGAATTGGTTACATACCCCAGAGACTTGGTTTAGTAAGGCACTCTACAGTACGAAGTAATGTCGCATTAGGGGCAAGAACAAGAAGATCTAGGTGGTTTCCATTCTGGTTTCCACTAGATAAGAAACTCAAACAAGATATGGATAATGCCATGAGGGCATTAAAAATTCTAGATATTGCAGATGAACCGGTTAGAATTCTTTCTGGAGGTCAACAGAGACGTGTTGCTATTGCAAGAACACTTGTCCAAAGGCCTAAACTCATCCTTGCAGATGAATTCTTAGGAGAACTCGATAAAGAGAATGTAAATTCTATAATTGCCGCTACTAAAGAGATCGTTGACGAAATTGGAGCGACCTTAATCTTAATCGAACACCATGAAGAAAGAGCGATTGAGCTCGCTGATAGAATTTGGCGAATCATTGATGATAATTTGATTGAGGAAGGTGATTCCAATCAATAAGAAATTATTTTTTGTTGGTATTTTCTTAATACTTCTAGCTTGGTTATCTCTAGATGATTTAGTCGATGATTGGGGTCAAATAGAAGGTGCACCTGAAAAGTTAAAGATATTCTTCAGTGAAGACCTCTTGCCTCCAGATTGGTCGGTTTTAGAGGCAGAGGTTTGGGCAGATGGTTCATTACACAAACCCAATGGAGATGTATGTAATGAAAATATCGAATTATTCTGTTCTAAGGCTTGGACAGGAATGGTAATTACTATAAAAATGGCATTCGTTGCAACTTTGATAGGATTTTTCTTTTCAATTCCAATTGCCTCTTTTGCAGCAAATAATATGGCTCCACTGCCAATTGCAATTCCTGCAAGAGTTTTACTTGCTGGACTACGAAGTCTACCCAGTATAATTTGGGCTTTACTATTTGCAATCGCCCTCGGTTTTGGGCCATTACCTGGTATTTTAGCCATGACTTTGTACACTATTGGATACTTAGGAAAACTACAGTATGAGGCCATGGAAGGAGTTCATAACGCGCCGTTAGAGTCTGGTTTGGCAATGGGTTTGACACATTCTGAACAATTATTCCATGTAGTAATTCCAGAGTCTAGTAATCACCTTCTTAGTCAATTATTATTCATGTTCGAGTATAATGTAAGACATGGAGCGGTTTTAGGTCTTGTAGGTGCTGGAGGAATCGGTATGTATATCGATAATTACATCAATCCACCATTTGATTACAATAAGGCATTTGCCTTACTAATTGTAGTCTTTGTAGTCGTAGTGATAATAGATCTAATCTCTATGCTAATCCGCTCCTTTGTAACTGAAGAAGGAGACGTGAAGAGACCTAAGTGGTGGAGTGTTATTTTACCGCCTTCTATGGCTGTAGAAATGTACTCCAAAAAGGAAGAAGAATGAGAAATTATTCTGCAGCAATATGCAGAGTCCCTTCTTTATAGAATACTTGGATTCGGTCTGGTACCTTTTTTGTGAGGGCAGCAACCGCTTCATAAATTTCATCTTTCTTGACCTTGAAGGCCTTTGCAGCTTTAGATGTTGACCAAGGCATTGTATGGAAATCAGATTGTCTAATCCATTCGAATAAGCGTGCCTCAAGTTCGCTTAAATCATCCGCCATGTTAGTGGGGATGTAGTTCCCCCTCAAAACAACACCGACTGAAATTATTCTAGTTTAGGGCGACAATTCTTCTACAACACTCTTCAGCATCGATGTCCCCATCGAGTAAGGTATTGATTGCTTTAGTGAATGGAGTATTGATATTTTCATCCTCTGCACGTCGAATAAACATTCTAGCCGCTCTAACTCCTTCAGCAACCATGTGCATTTCTTCTAATGCTTGTTCTAATGTTAATCCCGTGCCTAACTTCTCACCCATGGTTCTATTTCTTCCATATGGTGAAGTTGCTGTCACGTAAAGATCTCCAAGTCCGGCCGGTCCAAATGCAACCTCGGCTTTTGCCCCTAGAAGGGGCAATAGGATACAACCTTCTTTGAATCCAGCCATGAAAATAGCAGCTTTCAAATTATCACCACCAAGAGTCCCATTAATTTTCAAACCATCAACCAATCCACATGTTAAAGCAACGACATTTTTGAATGCCCCCCATAATTCTGCACCCGCAGGGTCTGAGGCAGGATGGAGAATAAAGGTTTGAGTGGTTAGAGTTTTAGCCAATTTCTGGGCAACAGATTCATCTTCACTAGCGACTAAAGCAGTAGTCATGACCCCGCTTGCTGCTTCAGGAGCGATAGTTGGTCCGGTAACAACAGCAAGAGGATTATTCATGTTTGCCTCTTTCAATTTATTATGAATCGCTTCAGAAATTAATCTCTTCCCAGGAGCGAGACCTTTTGCTAAATCGATTATTACGTGCCCAGGTCTTAAGTGAGGCAATACATCATCGAACACATCTAATATGACTGATGAAGGTACAGCAAGAACAACAATTTCCACTCCTTGAAGAGCTTCATTGATATGCATTGTGACCTCAAGACCTTCAACTGAATGTTCGGGTAAATACTTCTTATTCACCTGATCCATTGTTATCGACTCATAAACTTCTTGTTCGATAGTCCAACCTTTCACATTATGGCCATCAAGTAACCACATTCTAGCTACCGCAGTCCCCCAGTTGCCTAATCCCAAAATCGCAATATGTGCCATATGACCAAGCCTTACGCTAAACCCTTCACTTATCTTAGTTGCCGATGATTAGAAGCAAATAGAAGCGGTTTGATAGTTGATGGCTAGGTGCGATGCTCAAAATAAGTCATCATCGTCTTCTTCGAAATTAAAGACATCTTCATCTTTGTCTTTGTCTTTTTCGTCATCCTTTTTCTTAGATTTTGAACCCTTCTTAACAGGCTTTTCTTCGACTTTCTCTTCAACCTTAGGAGTTTCTTCAACAGGCGCTGTTTCATTGTTTTCAACTTCTTTGCGTAGTTTAGCTTGTTCCACTTCTTTGTTTGCGATTTCCTCGAAGGATTTACCAGTTTGAGCAGATAGAGCCCTTCTGCGATCTTCTCGGGCTTTACGTTCCAGTTGCTTGTGACGTGACTTCTCAATATTTTGTAACATGTACATAGCATCATGTTCAAGAAGCGGGGAGTCGGAAATCAGAGTGATGTCTAGCCAACCACCATCTTCAACAATGAATTCTGCCAATGGCTCGAAATTTAAGTCAGATTTCTTAATTTGAGTATAATGCATCGCATTACCTGTCCTATGCTCAACACCAGAAAAGTGACAATAGAATTCCTTTGTTCCAATAGTTTCTCTAACTTGGTCAAATAATTCACCATAATCCTCAGATGTACGCATCCTACCATGCCCTCTAGAGTGAATATGAGCAATATTCAATACAGGAATAGTACCTTCAACATGATTTACAACTTCCAATACTTCTTCGAGACTACCCCATAATTCTTGTCTGCCCGATGTTTCAATTCCAATTTTAGAAGGAGTACCATCCTTTAACCATGGGAATACAGGGTAAATATCCTCATCATCATGCCAAATTTCTGCAACTCTATCGACGATTCCAGAAAAAACGTTGGCTAGTTGTTCATTGGCTTCTCGACCACGGCCCATCTCGCCATAATGGCCGGCGTGAAGAGTAATATGTCTTGCATTGATTGTTTTGGCAGCTTGTAGAGTGGCTTCAATTTTGGTCAGAGAGCGTCCTCTCTCTACTTTATTTCCTAATAGTTCTGAGTAATAAGGTCCATGAATATTCATTTCAAAGTTGGTCTTATTAGCCAAAACTCCTGCTTGCCAGTATTGTTCAAAATGTTGAGGGGCAATCATTCGTACTGTTTGAACTTCCATAGTCTCTAATCCAAGAGAAATAATATCGTCCATTCCTTCGACAATCGTTCTTCCTTTACATGATAAAGGAATACCGGCTGGACCTAGTTTAACTGGCATTCTCAACCCCCCGCAGATTCAACCCAAGGGTCGTCCTATCATAACACCTTTCCGTAGAATGCTCAAAAAAACCGTCGAATTTCATTATTATCATATTATGGTTATATGCGACAGTTCATGAAGAAGTTATACGACCGATGAACATGAGCGATGAAATATCTGTTGCGATTGATGCTTTTTCAAGAGGCCTTCCTGTCTGTTTATTTGATTCAGAAAAGAGAGAGGGCGAGACCGATCTGTTATTCTCTGCTCAGTTTGCTCAACCAAGTACAATGCGCCAGTTAAGACAAGACTGTGGAGGTTTACTTTTCTTAGCGATTGGAGATGAAGTAGGAGAACTATTTTCTTTACCATTTTTACAGGATTTACACACCCATCCTGAATTAACAAAACAACACACAGTATTGAAGCAACTAATTACTGATGATTTACGATATGATGCCCGTTCTGCCTTTACTCTCTCACTAAATCATAGAGACACATATACTGGGATTACCGACAAAGATAGAGCTTTGACAACTAGGAGATTTGCAGAACTATCAAACGAGTTATCTTTGAAGAAAGCGAGCACAGATGAAGCCCAAAAAGTATTAGGTCAAGAATTCAGAACCCCGGGTCATATTCCAGTTTGTAGAGAAGCCAAAGGTGGCCTAAGGGTTCGTCAAGGACATACTGAATTAGCAGTTGGCTTAGCTAGACTTTCTGGTACAACACCCGTAGTAATTGGAGCAGAAATGCTTCAACCTGATGGAGATAATGCTCTGTCAGTTGAAGATGCAAAAATATGGGCTAAGCAAAAAGGAATACCTTTCTTACATGGAGTAGATATTATCAGCGCATTGAATAATGGTCAGTAAGTTGCGATAACATGATGTGTGAAATCGAATTCAGAGATTTGAGGCGAGACTATGAAGCGAATTATGGCAGTCGGCGTTTTTGATCTCCTTCACGCAGGACATCTTCATTATCTCGAGCAAGCCAAAGCACTGGGTCAGCACTTGACAGTAGTAATTGCTCATGATGATACAGTGCGTATAAGGAAACATGAGCCAGTAACGAATCATGACCTTAGACGAAGAATGGTAGAAGGTCTAAAACCTGTAGATGAAGCAATTATTGGCAACCCTCCAGAAGTGCCTATTTTTGATATTCTACCTTTAGTAAAGCCGGATTTAATCGCTCTAGGATATGACCAAGAACATGCAGAGGAGTCAATTAAAAGAAAATTAACTGAACTCGGGCATGAAGATATTGAAGTTGTTAGAGTCGAAGGTTTATCAGAAGATCTTGACGGTACCAGGAAGATAATAGCAAGAATCCTCGATCTTTCGCAAAAAAAGTGAGTTGAAACAATGTTTACAGGAATAGTTCAAGGAATCGGTATCATATCCGATGTAATTGAAGGTCAAGCGATTAAGAGTTTTAAGATACAACTTCCAAATACGGAATCATTAGAGATAGGCGCAAGTGTTTCTGTTGATGGTGTTTGTTTGACCGCAACTTCAATTGAAGAGAATATTGTTTGTTTTGATGTGATTCAAGAGACTCTTACTAGAACCACTTTGGACCAATTAGAAAAAGGAGAATCTGTAAATATTGAACGTTCATTAAAATTTGGAGACGAAATAGGAGGGCATCTCTTATCAGGACATATCATAGCCACAGGGATTGTTAATGAGAAATCAGAATCCGGTGAAGGTATGGATTTATCTATTTTAGCGCCCCCTTCTATAGAAAAATACCTACTCGAGAAAGGATATGTTGCTATTGATGGTATTTCTTTAACAATAGGCGAAGTTAGTAATTCAAGATTTAATCTACATATTATTCCCGAAACCATGAGGCAAACTAAGATTGCTTCAAAACAAATTGGAGATGCAGTAAATATCGAAATAGATTCTACTACACAAACAATAGTTTCAACAGTAGAAAGAATGATTGCCAAAAAGTGATGAGATGATAAAATGAATAATAGAATAGCAATTGTATGTGGATCTTTTCACAAAGAGGAAATCGAACAGATGCTCGAATATGCTAAAGATCAAGCATCTAAGGAATCACTAACTATTACAGATGTAGTTTGGGTTCCCGGTGCTATGGAAGTGCCACTTGCAGTCGACCGTCTCTTGGCAGACGATGAAATCAACGGCGTGGCATGCCTCGGGATAATCGAAAAAGGTCAGACTCAACACGGATTAGCAATGGGCCAAGCAGTTATTAAGACCATTATTGAATTACAATTAGTTCATGAAAAGCCAGTTGGATTAGGTATCATTGGGCCTGGAGCAGAACCTGAACATATCGAGCCGAGATTAGAACCGCATGCAAGAGCAGCAGTTTCGGCGGTTGTAAAAATGCTTTAATTAGTTCAATTATCGCTATTTTTCTAAATCTTGGATGTAAATGTTCAAGAGTCTAGTAATACCTGTTTATGATGTGGGCGATAAAATGTCTGATGTGCGTAATGTGATAATAATTGGTTCAGGTCCGGCAGGTTATACTGCTGGATTATATGCAGCCAGAGCTATGCTTGAACCTCTAATGTTTGCAGGATATATGTCTGGCGGGCAATTAATGCTGACCTCAGATATTGAGAACTTCCCAGGTTATCCTCAAGGCATTGGAGGTCCCGAGATGATGATGCAACTCAGGGAACAATCAGAGCGATTTGGTTTAGAAGTTCAAGATAGAAATGTTGAATCTGTAGATCTATCGCAAAGACCTTACAAAGTGAGCCTTGAAGGCGAAGAGTATCTTACTCATTCAATTATAATTTCAACCGGTGCCGAATCAATTTGGTTGAATGCTGAAGGTGAGGCGGAACAGAAAGGCAGAGGAATCTCAACTTGTGCTACATGCGATGGTGCTTTTTTCCGTGATGAAGAAGTTTTAGTCATCGGTGGGGGGGATTCTGCTTGTGAAGAAGCAACATTCCTGACTAGATTCGCATCTAAGGTGACGCTAGTTCATAGGAGAGATGTTTTCAAAGCCTCTACAATAATGTATGATAGAGCGGCAAATAATGAAAAAATAGAGATCAAAACCTTCCGTCAAATAAAGAAATGGCTTTCAGATGACAATGGTCTAACAGGAGCAGTTCTAGAAGACCCAAGAGATGGTTCTACAGAAGAAATTTCAGCTACTGGAGCATTTATTGCAATAGGTCATAAGCCAATAACATCTTTCTTGGGTGGTCAAATTGAAACCGATGAAGAAGGGTATATCGTTCACAAAAAGTATACTATGACTTCAGTGGAAGGAGTTTTTGCGGCTGGAGATGTTGTAGATACTAGATATAAACAAGCAATTACAGCAGCCGGAATGGGTTGCCAAGCTGCAATGGATGCTGAAAAATGGCTTGAAGAGCATGTCCATTGAAATTTGATTTAAGCCGGCGCTTTGATGAAATAGTTCTCTCTGGCTCGTACATGGTCGACATCAATCGTTATGCAAGGCATATATCTTTGCCGCAGATTGGTTTACAAGGTCAAAAGAATATTTCCAAATCTAATATTTTGGTAATTGGGGCAGGAGGATTAGGTAGTCCTGCATTACTTTATCTTGCAGCGGCTGGCGTAGGTAGAATTGGAATTATTGATTTCGATGATGTTGACATATCAAATCTCCAAAGACAAGTGATTCACTCTAATTCAGTTTTAGGACAAAATAAAGCTGAATCTGCAAAAAATCGAATTAATGAATTAAATCCAGAGGTTGATGTAAAGATTTGGAAATGTAGGCTAACTCCTGAAAATGGAATTGAAATTTTTCAAAATGGTTGGGATATAGTTATTGATGGAACTGATAACTTGCCTACAAGGTACTTGATAGATGACTTGTGTAGTATTATTGACTTACCTTGGGTATATGGCTCAATATATCGGTTTGAAGGTCAAGTCAGCGTTTTCAATCTCAATGGTGGTCCAAGTTACAGAGATTTATTTCCAGACCCCCCGCCATCTGAAAGTGTACCTTCTTGTGCAGATGGTGGAGTATTGGGGGTGTTGCCTGGAGTTATAGGTTCGATTCAAGCAACTGAGGCTATAAAAACGATTACTGGTATAGGCCAAATACTATCTGGTCAATTACTGATTTATGATGCAGAAAATATGAATTTTAACAAACTAAACTTCGGAAAAATCGAAGATCGAGAAGAAATTCAAGATTTATCTAAGTCCATGGCAATGTTTGTCGATGAGGGTTGGTGTCAAATTGATGGAAAATCTGATGACCGAGATATTGAAGAGCCAAGTACTACTGAGCATAACAATATGTTCCAAAACATCACTCCGGCAGAATGTGTCAAAAGACGTGGCGATGGATGGAATCCATATCTTTTGGATGTTCGCTCAAAGCAAGAATATGAACAAGTTAGGATTTCTTTCACAGATATGCAAATTGCACATGAGGATGTATTATCTGTCTCCCATTCATTACCTAAAGACAGAGATATCTTATTATTGTGCAGAAGTGGCATGCGCTCACAAATTGCAGCATTATTACTAATGGACTCTGGATTTGATGGTGATAAACTATTCAATGTGGATGGAGGGATTATTTCATGGAGTCAATCTTCTCCAAAAGACATAGAATAATCCGTTATCTAAAATCATCCTCATTTTACGGTCCTATTGGTTGGAATTATACATGAGGTTCAAATGTTTAAGGTATTTATGACATTTATCGGGGGGTGGAAATGTGGCCAAGGTAATCGTTGCTGATGAGAATGAAGGTAGACGGACTTTATTGGCTAATACTCTTGAAAGAGAGGGTTTCGATATAACTCGAGCTGGTACTTTAAGACAGGCAGAAGGTACAGCATTAGCCATAATGCCAGAAATAGTTTTGATGGATGGGGATTGGAAGTCAGGTGATGCAATCGATGCCTCACAACGTCTTATGTCAGACCCCGAATTTGCTTTCAAGTGTAGAATAGTGATTCTTTCGCGTAATTCTAGCCAAGAATATTTGACTTCTGCGGCACAAGCAGGAGTTTCAGAAGTAATTGCCAAACCAATAGACATGTCTCTACTAATCGAGCAACTAAACAAGCATGCACGTAAACAATTCGTCCCTCCTCCAGCAGATGTAGCAGGTCCAAATAGTGGCGGTGGTAGTTTTGATGTATCCATGCTTATGGGTGATTCAACATGGGCATTACCGATGTTGAAAGGACTAGTTAGTCCTGAAAAAATCAATCCCGGTTTTATTGATGAAATTCTTGTTCAAATGAATGAGGAAGGATTGGAAGTAGACGATACTTTTGATCCATCCATGATGGCTAATTTACTTAGAATTGCTCTGAATCATCTTGTTAAAGATGTATCTCCAGAAGATTTACCTTCCGAGGAAAAAGAATCGGCACAGCAAAATCAAGATGCGCCGTCATTTGAAAATATGTCTCGAGGTAAAACATTAGGCAGTGGAGCAGGCCCCTCCAAACCAAGGAAACCTAGAATGACTTCAATGGAAGAAATCTTAGAGAAGCAAGCGGAATCGCTGGGCGATGAAGTAGTTGCCAAAATGGATGAAATATTAGATGAGATGCCAGATTTAGTTGCTCTAAAAAGAGATGAAGAATTATTCGGTATAGATTTAGAAGTTCTTAAATTAACCAAATTGACCACTGAGGTAGTTCATGATTTAATGTGGAGCCTTGGTCGTCCAGGTGCAGTATCTGATGTCACCTTAATTACACAAATAGAGGACGCAACTCAAATGTTATCAGATGTTTTAGAATCTCTACCAGAGATTACCGAAGAGTCTATTGACGAAGAAGTAAATTCAGAAGAGGAGTGAAGGCTATGTCCTTGCTCAAACAAGAAAAGATATCGATTCAAGATGGTAATATTGTAAAATTTAGACTTGTGATAAGTGTTACAATCTTCATTATTTGGTCAGTAATTATTTTCAATATTCTAAAAGATATATCCTTCTTCTTGGATTGGTTTGAAGGTCTTGGTAATCTAGCGCCTTTACTATTCACATTGATCTTAATAATTGGTGTAGTAATTCTTGCACCAACTCCAATAATGAAGGTGACTGCGGGTGCATTATTCCCTTACTGGCTTGCTGTTCTGATAAATTTCACCGCCTCAATAGTTGGAGGTTTGCTAGCATTTCTTCTTGGAAGGTGGTTATTTAGAGATTCGATAGCAAAAATTGTAGCCAGTGATAATCGACTTCAAAAAATAGAGGCAGCAATAGGTGAAGAGGCCATGAGAATTTCATTATTGGTGAGACTATCTCCTCTTATTCCTGATGAATGGCTAAATTACATTATGGCATCAGGGCCTGTAACGATACGTGTATTCGTTCTTTCCACTCTATCGAGTGTAGTGTATTCTCTGGCATATGCTTACTTTGGTCTTGCAGTTGGAACAATAGCATTGAGTCCTGATATGATGGGAGGATTCCAGAAATCTCCCTTAGGTATTGCTCTATTAGTGCTTGGAATAATTGCAACACTAATTGCAACTATCATTGTAACCAGAGTTACAATGAAGGCTCTAAATGACGCTATTGAGGAAGAATGAATCTTTGAATCTCCCGCTGTGTTTGTATGTAGGCTACTTCTGGGACTGCTATGGCCCAAGGTGAAGCACCCGAGATTTTCGGATTGGATTGGTCTCCCAGTGGGCCATTAAAATTCATACAACCACTTCACAGCGACGCTGCCCGCCAAGAATTTCTGATGTTTGTAGCTCAGAGACACGAATCTCGTATCGCTCTGGTTTGCGATATTTGGGATCATGTTATAGAATCTGAACCGAAACAATTCGAAGGCCCCTCTTGGAATAAATTTAGCAGTAGGCTAACTGAATCATTAGAGAGAGCAGTAATCGCTCAAATAGAAGATAAAATGGAAAACGAGAAAGATATGGAAGTAATTCCTCGTCGTAATCTTACGCAATTTATTCAGCGAAGAGCCTCTCATTTTATCGTTGATGTCAAACTTATGCTTAGGAGACTTGCTCACTACATGTCGGTAACCATCGAACAAAGATTGGAATGGCAACGCTTGATGACTCGAACAAGATATCTAGATGAGGCATTAAAAGAAATTTATTCTGAAGGTATAGAAACTCCTGATGGTTCTAAATTTGGAGGCAAAGGTTTCCGTTCAACTTGGCAAGAAGGCGTTGTTGCTGTTGCTACTGCCTTGAATCGAGATCCAAACTCGGATTCCAGTGCGACTCCTGCAAATGGTTATGATGGCGATCTAGTAGCTCCTATGATTAGAGATGTTGGACTTGCTCTTGCAATGGGGGATACTCCAATTGGTGTGATGTCAGCAAATTTAGGAAAGGTCGGTTCCAATCAAAACGGTGGATGGGATGATGCTGGTGGTCGGGACCTCCATATCGGGGCTTGGAATGTAGGTGTGTTGCCTCCTACAGCACCCCTGCCTATTGCAAGTGTTACTATGACAGGACTTGCATTTGCGTCATGGAGAAAGAACCTAGGTAGATTCCATGTTGCTTGCATAGGAGAAGGTGCCTCTTCTTCAGGAGAATTTTGGGAGGCAATGAATTTTGCAGGAACTAGGGGCCTGCCGATTACTTACATTCTTCAAAATAACCAAATTGCCTTAGATACATCTCCCAAAAACCAATCCGGAGTTGAAGTTTGGGCTGATAAAGCAGTAGCAATGGGATTCCCTAGTTGGACTATTGATGGTTCTGACCCTGCTGCATGGCATGCTAGTGTGGCTTGTGCTCGTGAATTTTCTTTAGAGGGTGGAGGTCCTACTTTGATACATGTTGAAACCATGAGGGGTTGCGGGCATGCTCATCACCATGATGATTTGTATTTAGGAAGTCAATCAGGTACTCCTCCAGGCTATGTAGATAGAGACTTACTTAGTTACTGGGAAGCCAAAGATCCTTTGCCAACACATAGGGAATTACTAATCAATCTAGGTGTAGAAGAACAATTAATCGAAGATATGGAAAATCAAGAGAAGGCTCTAATCGAACAAGATCACAAAGAATTGATGGAAATGGATTGGCCAAAGCCAGAAACAGTAACAAAGGGCGTGACAACGTTGAATGATGCAGATACTCATTCTCAACACCTTGAAAGATTGAAGGGAGTAGAACACCAATATTCTTCATCACCGCTTGAAATTGGAAAGTTAAGTATTGAATATGCACAAAAAGGTGGTTGGACATATGCTAGAGCTATTCAACAAGCGATGGCAGATATTGCAGACAGATATCAAGAAGACTGCGTATTTATTGGAGAGGACATGGAGGTGGCTGGAGCATTTGGAATGAATATCTCATTGAAGAATGCAGGTCATTCAGATAAGTTAGTTGATATGCCACTTTGTGAAGCAGTAATCGTCCATACAGGTACAGGAGCGGCTTTATCAGGAATGCGACCGATGGTTGAGATTCAGTTCGGAGGTTTTGCTGCATTAGGATATAATGCTCTAATAAATAATGCAGCTATGCTTAGATGGCGTTGGGGTGCAGACTGCCCAATGACGATTAGAATACCTCTTGGTGCAAAAACACGTTCAGGCCCATTCCATGCAAATATGATAGAGTCATGGTTTGCCAATGACCCCGGTTTAGTAGTCTTGGCGCCAGGAACTCCACAAGATGCATATGACTTACTTGTCGAGGCTGCTGAATTAAATGACCCAGTAATTATGTTAGAACACATTGGATTGTACGGCCTTAGAGGAGGAATGACAGGTTGGGGTCAGAATATTAATCAAGTAGTGGATACAAAATCAGTAAATACTTCTATTGAAAATAATGAACGCTACAAAATTGGTAAGGCTGAAATCATTCGTGGTGGTCGAGATGTTACTTTGGTGACATGGGGCGCTATGTTGCATGTTGGAATTCAAGCAGCAGAAGAACTGAGTAGAGAAGGTATTGAGGTTGAAATAATTGATCTTAGGACATTACTACCATTCGATTCTAAAACATGTATTGAATCTGTTATTCGAACAGGTAGATTAGTTGTGCTTCAAGAAGGACAATGGAATGGTGGTCTTGGACATACAATTCAAAGTCGTATCTTAGAATCATGCTTCTATGCCTTAGAATCTACTCCTGCAGTTATTGGCGCACTTGATACTCCTGTACCTTTCTCGCCCCCACTAGAAAATTATACAGTACCATCTAAAGATCATGTGATCGAGGTATTGAAAGTAGTCGTAAATTCTTAATCAATTACGATTTTTTGGATTTTAAAACTTTGACCATAGTGGCCCCAGTTAACATGTCCTGGCTCTGTGAACATGAAGTATTTAGTTTGAAAATCCTTGCCAAGTTCGGGATGTTCGTTTTCCAGAGAGATATTTATTCGAGTACTGAAGGTTCCAAGGTAGCCTATGCATGCGACTCCCTTGATGTTATCGACAATAACTGGGTGTCTTTGTGAAAGTTGCTTTGGTGGATTTTCATCGAATCGATTTATGTCATGCTCTAAAGATAAATTTTCTTCTGTAGCAGGTATGGTTTGGTAATCATTATTAGTAGTCATGTCACAAAATTATGTCGAGACATTATAAAGAATTTAACTCTCAAAAAGTGATAAAAATATAGAGGGTTTTATTCATTTACCTGTGACCTTTGGCAGAGGCTATGAGCGACTATCGTATTGCAATCTTGCCCGGTGATGGAACAGGAAGGGAAGTCGCTCTTGAGGCCACAAAAATCCTTGATACAATCTCAGAAAATTCTAATTTCGGATTTGAAAATTTAGATATTCCATGTGGAGGTCAGTTATACAAGGAAACTGGAAAAGAATGGGAAGAAGGTTCGTTTGAATTATGTCGCGATGAGGCAGATGCGATTTTTCTTGGAGCAATTGGGCATCCAGGCTCATACTTACCTAATGGAGATTTAGCAGGGGGTTCAGTAATTCTAGGTATGAGAAGCGGTCTTGATTTATATGCTAATGTTAGACCAGTAAAACTTTTCCAAGGCGTTCTTCACAAGGTTCACGGTAGATTCACACAAATATGGCAGCCAGACATGGTAGACATGACAATTCTAAGGGAAAACACTGAAGGTTTGTATTATTCATTATTGAAAAGAGCATCTAACAGAGCCCAAGGTCTGGAAGATTACACTATACCCGATATGGACTTCCCTGACTTGAAAGGTGAGGTTGCTTACGACCCTAGACCAATTTCATCTCATGGAACTGAAAGATTAGTAAAAATGGGGTTCGAGATTGCTCAAATAAGGAATGGAGCCCCATCTGACGGCATCAGTAAAGTATCTTGCATCGATAAGAGTAACGTTACCCGTGGTTGTCAATTATTTAGAAGAACCTTTGATCAAGTTGCTAGCAATTATCCTTCTATATCTACCGACTATGGATATATTGATGCATTCACACAATGGATTACTAGAAACCCAGAACATTATGACGTGGTGGTTACTTCAAACATGTTTGGAGACATTGCAACCGATTTAGCATCAATTTTGCAAGGTGGAATGGGCATGGCTGGTTCAGGTAATATTGGGGATGACCATGCTTTCTTCGAACCAGTACATGGTTCATCGCCAAAATATGCTGGAATGAATAAGGTAAATCCAATCGCTTCAATCAATTCTGTTCAAATGATGACAGAATGGTTAGGACGTAGAAATCAAGATGAAGGTTTACTAGAAGTTTCAAAACTTATTGAACAGAGTGTGGAAGATCACCTCAAACAAGGCAAATTATTGACTTATGATTTGGGTGGAAACGCTTCTTGTAGTGATGTAGGTGATGCGATTGCAGCAAACCTAGCATATAATTTATCAGAACTTTAAGCCTAGAAATTTCTAGAACTTTTGATTTATTGTTACAGATGAAGTATTTTCTAAATCGATGATTTCATTTTCTTCTTCATCTTCAACAATGACTTCCATTTCTTCTTCTTGTGCTTTCATTCCCTTCTTTGCTTCAAGCTTTGAGATTTGAGTTTGAAGAAGTTCAAATTCAATTTCGAGGTCTTCCATAATATCTCGAACAGTTTCCATTTGATCGTTAATTCTTGAGGCGAGTTTCTTCATCTTCCTCAAGACACGCTTCTCGGACATAAATCTGCTAATCGATTCTTAGTTATCAATTAATACCCTATTTAAATTCAATTTGATTTTGACTTTTCTAACTGATTATACAACATTGAAGCCAGTACTGCGCCAATGGTTGTAGTAATCCAATAGATTGGAATCGAACTGATTTCGCCTGAAATCAAATTTGGCCCAAATGTTCTTGCAGGATTCATTGAGGCCCCAGTATACGGTCCAAAAAAGAATGCAAGTAATCCAACGACTAGTCCAACCCACAGTGCGACTAACGGGGTATTATCTGTTTTCGATATTATGAAATAAATCCCCATCATTAGCAAGAAAGTGATTAAAATTTCAATTATAATTCCATATTCAATATCTATATTGAAACTTGTAAAGCCATATTGCCCAACAATTAACGCTCCGAAAAGTGCACCTAATAATTGAGCCGAAATATACGGTAAGAGTGCTTTTTTCTCTAAGTGTTTACTTCTATAGAATGCTATACTAACTGCCGGATTTATATGTGCGCCACTTATTCCTCTCAGGAATAAGATAGCGATAAATACTGCAATTCCAAATGTTGACGAGATTAGAAAATTAGACAATTCTAATTTTACACTTAGGCAACCTAATGAAACCATCAAAGCAGTTCCAAGGAATTCAGCCCCCAAGCGTTTCAGCATAGCACTGGGTATTGAACCCAGTTAATGCTTTTTTCTAAATATATCATATATTCAATGATAACCGTGAATAAGTAAGCCTACATCGTAAAGTCATGGGGGGGGGCCAGAAAGAGATGGGAATCCCCCAACTTTTACAATTTAATACCCTTCTGATTTTAGCAGCATTATTTATTGGAATTATTGGCAGTCAAACACTTTCCTCTAATTTTGGTTCCAATAGTCTTCCAATTACATTGTTTATACTACTGTTAGCGTTGAGTTTACTTGTGGTATCAGCTGATTTCTTTATTGAAGGCGCCAAAGGTCTGGCAAGAAGAGGTGGTATTCCAGAGGTAGTAATTGGTCTGACAATTGTTTCAATCGGGACTTCGCTACCTGAAATTTTAGTCACAAGCACCGCTGCGATGGATTCTTCAAATAATCCTGAGATTGCCGACTTTGCCATAGGAGGAATTCTTGGTTCTGTGCTTGTTCAAATAACTTTGATACTTGGAATTGTAGCTCTCTCAAGAGGTCTTGAGATTAGGCCATCTTGGCTAAAGAGAGATGGTCAAGTCATGATGCTGTCGCTATTATTATTGGCTTTATTCTTGCTAACTGAATACAGTATTTCTCGTCTAGAGGGTCTTTTCCTTTCTTTCAGTTATTTATTTTATATTACTTGGCTATTATACAACAGAAAAGTAATTCAAAAAGAGGAAGACGAAGGCAGAGAAAATGAATTAAAAGGAATAAGTTGGACTGGCACCGCTTATTTTGTAATGGTGATTATTGGACTGTCTCTCGCTGTATTTGCAGCTCATCACTTAGTTAATTATGCCAGTGAAATAGCGTATAAACTCAAAGTACCTCATTCAGTAATAGGTACAACTGTTTCAGGTCTAGGTACCTCATTACCCGAATTAACAATTGCGTTGATGGCCGCTCGTAAGAGTCAAGGTGTAGCCATTGGGACTCTAATTGGCTCAAACATTACAGATCCACTATTATCAATAGGTTCAGCAGCAATAATTAGTCCATTGACTATTACTCCCGATGGAGTAAATATGATTATTTATTTCATACTTCCTTCTGCTGTAATATGTACCTTAGCCGCTTTACTAATGATGCGTACATCATATAAATTCAAGCGTTGGGAAGGTATTTCACTAATCTCCTTCTACTTAATTTTCTTAGCGATATGCGAGCATCTTAGGCGTATAGGTTTCTAGATTGTTTATTCAAACCATTAAATCTTAACCTGCTTCCCCTTCGGCGTCACATGGTCAACTTTCAGTTAGATGAGATGCAAGAGATGTTGAAGGAACTTGCTCATGAGTTTTCAGTTGAAGAAGTTAGACCAAATGCCGAACATTGGGATAATGAAGCCTTATATCCAAAAGAGGCAATCATGAAAGCTCATGAAATGGGATTACTCAATTTGCATATTCCTGAAGCATATGGAGGTCCAGGTCTAGGTTGCATGGAAGAAGTGATTGTAAATGAAGAATTAGCATGGGGAGACCCTGGTTTTGCTACAGCAGCATATGCAACCGCTCTAGCTTGTGCTCCAATAATTACAGGTGGAACTGAAAACCAGAAGCAGAAATGGCTAGGAATGGTTGCTAAAGAAGGCGCTCTAGCATCATACGCAGTCACTGAACCAGGAGCCGGTTCTGATGTTGCAGCTTGTAAGACTACAGCGATTAGGGATGGAGATGAATACATAATCAATGGAGAAAAAATGTGGATTACCGGTGCAGGACATTCTGATTTCTTTTTTGTCCTCGCTAAAACAGATCCAGATGCTGGTTATCGAGGTATGTCAGGATTCATCGTGGAAAAAGATACTGAAGGTTTCTCCCTAGGTAAAAAAGAAACCAATATGGGTCAAAGATGCTCAGATACACGCTCAATTGTTTTTGATAATGTAAGGGTTCCAGCTGACCAATTAATCGGAGAAACAGAATCGGGAGGATGGATGAATGCCATGAAAGCATTCGATTTGAGTAGACCAAATATTGCTGCTCATGCAACTGGCCTATCCCGAGCTTCTTACGAGCATGCGCTTCAATACTCAAATGAAAGAATGACATTTGGAAAGCCTTTGCATAAGCATCAAGCAATACAATTCATGCTAGCGGATATGAAGACCAAAATCGAGGCGTCAAGAATGCTAACTTGGAAGTCTGCTTCACAATCAGATTCAGGAGTTAAAAATACAGAATCAGCAGCACATGCAAAGAGATTTGCTGCAGATACAGCCATGGAAGTCTCAACAGATGCAGTTCAAATTTTTGGTGGATATGGTTATTCTGAAGAGTACCCAGTATCAAGATTGATGAGAGGAGCAAAGGTCATGCAAATTTATGAAGGTTCATCTCAAGTTCAAAGAATGATTATTGGAAGAGAGATTACTAAGGATTTCTAGTCTCTTTTGCCATCATGGTATTTATCATCCTGTCTTTCCCAAGCATCGATGAAATTTTCGATATCAAATGTTTCTTGATTTTCTTTTTCTTGGCCTTCTTCAAAGAGTTCTTGCATCTCTTTCCACATTTGGTCATCGATTTCAGGCTGATCAATATATCGTTCATCAAAATCACTGAATGGGGGATTCTCACAAATGAAATCGACATCATCTTCAATTATATCTAAGCCATTAGCATCATGTTGCTCCATTTGATAGAAATGCTCCATCTGGTCCATATCGATTTCAGTCATTATACCCTCTTCTTGAAACACAATTACTTCTTGGAGATAATCTCTCTTACAAACCAAGAATTGGGCTAATAAAGGCACACTCATAGCAGTACGTCTGTCATTTCTTAATGATAATGCCAAGGCTGCTAACCTATCCCCAACGGGCATTTTATTTCCTTTCCCATTGGTATTGATACATATGTCGGCATTGAACTTATTATTTCTAATCAAATCATATTTATTTGCAGCCCCTCTAACTTCAATATGCCAAATTTCGTTTTCAAAAAGACTCAACTCTTCTGTATCTCTTATCTTAGCAGATGCATGGTACCATCTTCTTGATTCTCCATTTATGGTCATGTAAATATAGTTTGGAAGGCTGAATTTTACATCAATCCACTCATTTTCTTTGGCTATGTCTTTGAGTAATTCAATAGAACGCTTTTCTGGGTCTTCCTTAGACATGCGAAACTAGTTATTCAACAGTTTATTAAGGATTAACCATAAACACAAAAGCCGAATTCTTCCTAACCAAATTATGGCAAGCAATCTACCGGCAATAATTATTGCAGCGGGTCTCAGTAAACGACTTGGTAGGCATAAAGCATTTGTTGAAATCGCTGGTAAGACTTTGCTACAACATACTATTTCTAAATTACAATCACTGAACTGTAATCCGATAGTTGTAGTTACTAATCAGGACTGTTTTTTTCAAGCCACTGTCGATTCAAATGGTGCTAAAGTTTTGTTAAATCTTAATCCTGATGCAGGTAGGACTGGATCAATTCAGATAGGCTTATCCGCCATTTTGGATGAAATCGGTCGGCTGCCAAGAAAAATTATTCTCGCACCCGTGGATAGGCCGGGATGGAGTGCTCAAAGTATAGTTAAATTGGCCGACGTTGAGAGCAGTTCATGTCTCTCTTCTAAAGGAGTTAATGGCCATCCAGTATGCTTAGTTGGTGATGACTTACATAAATTATTATTGGCTGAAAAACAAACTCCCTTACGAGACATAATATCATTTCAAAAATTTGAGGTTGAAGAACCTCTACTCGGATTAAATATCGATACAGAAGATGATTTGGTTATTCTAAATAACAATGCAAATTTTTTCGAACAATAATATCGCAAAAAGTATTTGGTAAGAACTCTAGGCTTGACCATGACAGCAACCGTTCTACGTTGGGCACTCGATTGCCTAAATCAGCGTAAGTCGGTAGTTTTAGCAACTGTTATTGAGACTTCTGGCAGCGTTCCTGGCAAAGTCGGTGCAAGAATTGCGATGAGCGATAATGGTAATGTTTGGATAGGGACAGTTGGAGGGGCAGGACTTGAAATGAAGGTTCTAAGCCGTTGTAAAGAATTAATTAATCAATATTCTAATCCTTATGGGGAAGTAAAAATATTCGGCCTTAACAAAGGTGCGAAGGGCTATGAAGTACAACCTCTTGATTCACTATGCGGGGGCAGAGTTACCCTGTCGATGGAGGTCATGATTCCTATGCCACATATTCTTCTAATAGGGGGCGGACATTGTGCTCAGGCATTAGCGGATAGTATCGATTTACTTGGTTGGTCATTTTCAGTCCATGATACTCGTAAAGAATTTTGCAATAGTGAGTTATTTCCCTCTTCATCCAAACTATATCACTTGGAAGTCAAAGATTTCCTTGAATCTATCGAAAAAGAAGAATCATCAAAATTCTCTGACATATTATTACTTGGACATGACTGGAGTGAAGACCAAGAAAGATTACTTGGCTTACTAGAAATGTATTCAAATTTTGGTTTAGAATTGAATGGTATTGAAGCTCCAAGAATCGGAGTTATTGGTAGCAGGTCTAAATGGCAAGAATTTGAGAAACAGGGACTGAATAAAGGAATCAGCCAAGAGATGCTTGACTCTGTGATTTGTCCTATTGGACTCAACATTGGAGCACAATCGCCCGAAGAAATCGCAATTGCAGTTTTAGCTCAAGTAATGTCGAACTTCAAGAATATAGATCCCAGTGAGCCAAATTGGCGATAGGTTATCTAAATATTTTAGTTCTAAAATACTCCAATTCTTCGACAGACTCAATAATATCATCTAAGGCTAAATGTGCCCCTTTTTTTGGATATTTGTCGACTTCGGGATACCATCTTCTAGCCAGTTCCTTTATTGTTGAAACATCTATCATTCGATAGTGCAGATATTCAGCAATATTTGGCATCTCTTTTTCCAAAAAACGTCTATCATTCCAAACACTATTGCCACATAGAGGCGCAGTATTGGGGTCGACCCACTCTTTCAAGAAATCGATAGTCATACTTTCAGCATCGGCTAAACTTACTCCATGTTGCCTAATTCTATCGACTAATCCGCTTTCAAAATGATGTGTAGTATTCCATTCATCCATTCCTTCTATTAGAGATTCATCAACTGTGATGGCTACATTAGGGCCATGTGCTAGAATATTCAAATCTCCATCGGTGATGATTGTTGCAATTTCAATTATAGATTCCTTTTCTATATCTAATCCGGTCATTTCAAGGTCAATCCAAACCAACCGTTGTTCCCTTTCGCCCATGTACTAGCCAAACTACTTCATCTTTTCAAATGGGCGTAGTGTTGATGTATTATCCCATAGAGGATAGGATATGTCCGAGGTGTTGGAGGCTGAACTAGTCCCCGAAGTTGATAACTCTCGAATAGCGATTGCATTATCGATTTCTTTGTTGATTATTGGGGCGATTCTTTTCGCTTTATCAGGTGACAATGTAGAAGAGAGTGAAGTTCAAGAAGTTTCACAAAGCGATGACAGCTGGCGTTCTTTTTCTGTAATCGCTCCCATAGATACTGGAATAAATGTCTATCACGATCACTTTAGAACAAATGAGACATACCCGCAGTGGTTACTTGACGGACTTGGCGTAAACAAAGTGTGTGATTTAACATTTGAGGGTTCATGGCAAGAGAGATATGATGCTGATAAATCTAGTTGCTGGGATACTCTAAATGCGTCAGATATTGTATACTTTCCAGGTACAAAAATAATTGGAGCATCACCAGACGGTGATAGCGACATTCTAATTTTAGACGACCCTAATGATGGTCATGGTTCGGCGGTTACAGGAGCGGTACTAGATGCAAATCCCAATGCTGTAATCTTCTTTGTAGAAGGTTTTAGTTCTGAGGCAGTCTTAGCAGCAGCCAATCAACCCTTAGTCGACGTTATTACTACTTCATTTGGTGCGATTGGTTCCTTACCATTCCCCGGTATAGAGGATGCAACTAAAGTAGCGGTTACTCAGAAAAACAAACTTCATACTGGTGCAGCAGATAATTCACCATCTCCTGCAGTTCAAGATGCTACAGCCGGCCCTCCTTGGTCGATAGGTATAGCAGGCTACGCTGAAGAAGGCGATGACCAAAAAGAAATAATGTCAGGTTCTTACCCAGATATTTCAGCAGATTGGACACAAGTTTTACCAAATCATGACGATATCGATGGCTATCATGAAACATCAGGAACCTCTTTTGCTACACCTAGGACCGCTGGAATAATCTCATTTATTCTTGAAAACCTCCGTGAAGAATTTGGAGATTCAGGTTCCGGTGCTTCGGATGAAAGAGGAGGATATTTAGTAAATGGAACCAATATGACAATCTCCAATGCACAAGTTAGGGAGGCAATCAATCTCTCTGCTTGGTATCCTGAGTTAGGTTGGGACCCAACATCTGGAACAATGCCAATTTCACCAGTTTTACCTTGTGCTCAGACTGGTTGGGGTTTGGTTAATCTCTCCAATATTGAGCCTATAATCAAGCACTTGAATGGTACAGAAGTACTTCCTCAAAGAGCTTCTGATGTCGTAGCATGTATGCAAGTTAATCAAGATGCTAGAGAAGCATATTGGGGTGCTTATCCAAGCAACCCTAGTCAAGTTATAGATTCTGTTTTTGGTGATGAAGGGGTAAATGTTAGAGATTAAGTTGATTTTTCTATTTCTTCCATTTTCACAATGCTTTCAAAAACTATTGGCGAGTGCATTACACGAGCGACATGATGAAAATTAATCGAGTTACAATTTCGATGTTTTGTTTATCCATACTTATTTTACCTATGCTAGCGATTGCAACCCCGGTTCCAATTTCTTCAGAAGATGATGAAACTGAAGGTTGGTGGGTTAACACCACAGTTGATAGAAATGGAAATGGTATTGGAGATATGGTTGAATTACACATGGATAATCCATTTTTCCTTGATGAAGATAACACACTGCCATTGATTATTGATTTTGACCACACACCTGGTGAAGATGAAATCGCAATGTTAGAAAAAGAAGTGGATTATCAACATGAATGGATTCTTGAAGGAATAGACGCTTTGGCAGGAAGAATTTCAGTGGACAAAATTTGGGATACCTATGAACTTCCTGGAGTTGTAATGATTGAACTCGATGGAATGTTATCTATTGCTAACGGAGATGCTGTAGCGCTTCATGGAGTTGATACTGCATGGGAAGAAACTGGTTATGACGGTTCGGGTGCTACTGTAGCGATTATCGACACGGGAATTGATGGAAGCCATGCTAGTTTGGATGATCAGGATGATGATAACTCAACCAACGACCCAAAAGTAATTGCTTTTTATGACCCAGTAAACAATCCTACTTTGACTAACGGCACAGAGGTATTCCCTTATGATGACCAAGGACATGGTTCACATTGCGCTGGAACTACCGCTGGAACTGGAGCACCAACTTATGACAATCCAGGTATGGCTCCACAAGCGAAATTAGTCGGCGTTAAGGTTCTTGATTCAGGTGGTTCGGGATCATTTGCAGTCGTAATGGCAGGAATGCAATGGACTATTGACAATCGTTATCAGTTTAATATTAGAGTTGCCTCGATGTCTTTGGGTGGATTTGGACTAATTGAATGGACTTCCTCAGAAGAAGACAGTGTAAATCGAATGGCTAATGAAATGGTTTACAATGATATCGCATTATTCATCGCAGCAGGTAATTCTGCCACCCGTGGAACAATAGGAACTCCTGGTAGTGCAGAAGACGCTATTACAGTTGGTGCTCTTGACAAAGACTCTTCCATAGCAGTTTACTCTAGCCAAGGTCCAACAGAGGAGAACCGAATTAAGCCAAACATCGCTTATGTAGGCTCTGATGTTATGTCTGTAGCACATAATACTGGCGATGGTTATACCGCATTTTCTGGAACCTCGATGGCTACCCCTGGAGCAGCAGGCGTGGCTGCGCTTATGCTACAAGCAAATCCAGATCTTAGCCCATTTGAGGTTAGAAATTTCATGCAAGAAACTGCAGAATACCGCCATTGTTCATATATGGAAGATATTGATGGCGCTGATGGTTGTGATGATAATGATGTTCAAGCGATTTTTACGAAAAATCGACAAAATAACGTATATGGCCACGGTGAAGTCAGAGCACTAGATTCTGTATTAGCAGCTGCAGAGAAATATTACATGTTTGATGATTCGATGAATATAGAACTTGAAACAGATCCTACACATGACAATATGCATGCCCATTTATCACCTAAAGACTCAATTGCCTTCTCCACATCAGGTGGCATAGAATCTATTCAGTGGAGAAGTAATCACATCGTTGATGATTGGACATTCCTGCACAGTTTCGAAAAGTCCGACACTAGTGGCGAAATTAGTGCAATTGATATAATTCATCAACTAGAACATCTTCCAGGAATCGAAATTGATGGAAACCATACTATTTCTATTCGTGGACTAAAGTCTAATTCATCGGGAGGTCACTCATCATCTCCACTAGTTACTATCGACATAATGATGTATGATTCTAAATATGCATTTATGCCCGAATCTGAAGAAACCCCAGGATTTACATTTGTCACAATTTCTGTTGCAACAGTTGCTGCACTATTCATTAATCGGAAAAAAGCATCCGAATCAATTTATGATATTGAATAAATTATTTTTTAGAAAAATATACCATTTTGAATATTAATCGGCGGTGTTGTAATCAATGAGTACATCTACCGTCCTTCATGGGATGGTTGAAAGACCCCAGTGGAGATAACCATCCTAGAGTCGGTTTTACTTATCGAATAATGAGGAGATTCTCACGTTCTTTGATGAGTGTTTGGTTTCGTGAATTAGATATTGTCGATAATGAAAACCTTCCACCAGAAGGCGGACTGATGTTTATTGCTTGGCACCCAAGTGGGCTGATAGATCCAATGCTTATGCATGCTTCACTCCCAGGAAGATTATCGATTTTGGCTAAACACACACTATTCAAAATACCTGTCCTCGGTAGATTAATTCGTTCATCTGGCGCTTTACCTATCGAGAGAGCCAGCGATAGTAATGATAGAGAAGAATCTAAGAAAAGAAATGAAAAATTACTTTCTAAAGTTGGCAATGAAATTGCATTAGGTGGTAGATTACTACTATTTCCAGAGGGGAGAACTCATACGGATTCATCTGCCAAGCGTGCTCGCTCTGGAGCTGCTAGAATAATGCTTCAAGCGATTCGCAAGTCAGAGCAATTAGAAACTCCTATGCCAAGAATAATTCCTGTTGGTCTTCATTATTCAAATTCACAGAAATTCAGAGAGCGTGCTGCAGTAATCTTGGAAAGGCCAATGCAACTACCTCCAATCCCCGAACCTAATGATGAACTTGATAAAATTTGGATAGATGAAGTTACGCAAGCAATTGATTCCGAATTGAATAGGGCCAGCCATTCTAAGACTTCATGGGAAGAAAGACGCTTGATTTGGAAAGCTAGAAGTGTTGCTTATGCAGAGAGAATCAAGCAAAGTGGAGGCAAAATGAAGAAGCCAAGTTATTCTGAATCAGTAATAGGTGCGAGAAGGATGCGCGCTGGATGGGAATTTGTTTCAAAGGAAGAACCTGAGAAAACAGGAACTTTGGTTAAAGAATCTATAGAACACTTTGATGAGATAGAATCCTTGGGTCTTACTCCATTTGATGTTGCAGCAAAACCAAAGAAACCTTCGATTCTAGGGTACCTAAAAGCAATCAGTATTTGGGTTTGGTCAGCAGCATGGATGCTAGGTCTAGTTACTTGGAGCGCAGTAATTGGAAATGTCCCTCCGTATCAAGGAAATTATGCTGTAATGTGGTATCTAAAGAAGGGTAAAATCTCAGCACCTATACAAGGTACAATGAAAGTAATGTCTGCGATAATCATGTTTCCAATATGGTGGATTACAGCATCTCTAATGGTGACTTGGTTACTTCTTTCACCTTCAAGTCCTGTGTTTTCATTACTAAATATGCATTGGCTTTTGGCTAAATTAACATTGTTAAATCCAATCCTTGTTTTCTTAATTTTATTAGTTTGGTGGCCTATTTCTGGTAAAATGCACTTGAAACTATACTCTAAATTAGTGCAAAGTTGGAGAATGTTAAAGCGATGGCAAAGATGGAGAGATGACAAATTAGACTGGCAATTATTACAAGGAAGGCAACAGAAAATTGGAGCCGAGTTAATCTCTCTAGGAGATAGTTTAGTTCTTCCAGGAGATCCTGATTGGGTCGAACCAAAAACAGGAAATGATGATAATTTAAGCGTTCATTATCGTAATTGAAATCTATCCATTCAATGCCTATATTGATATGCATCTTTCCCTACGTCTTGATGGGTGAGAAGTGTGGTAGGTACGGAATATGTTCCAATGACTCCTAAAGCACCGTCCGAAATATGGTCAGCAAAAGTCAATGGCGAGGCATTTGAGGGATTAATTTCTTCAAATGCTATTTTACTTGATGTGTTAAGAGATCAGGTAGGAACTCTTGGTGTAAAAAGAGGCTGTGACCTTGGTACATGTGGATGTTGTACAGTGATGATCGATGGCGATGCTAGACTTTCTTGTCTCTGCCTTGCAGGTCAAGTTTCAAACACTGAAATTACCACAGTTGAAGGTTTAGCAGAAGGTGCTCATTTGGCGCCAATTCAATCTTGCTTTGCTGAACATGGAGGTTCACAATGTGGATTTTGTACTCCAGGTTTTTTGATTAGTGCTCAAGCATTACTCACAAAAAATGACTCACCAACTGACGATGAAATATCTTGTGCAATCGAAGGTAATTTATGCCGATGTACAGGATATCAACAAATAGTTGATTCAATCAAGGCTGCTGCTGAAATTCATAGAGGTGAATCTGAACCAGTACCTCCCGCTAGTAATCCACATCCAAATCCACACCCTGATGGCCCTGATGAGCCAGCCATGCCTCCTGGTCACGCAAGGTGATATTATGTCTGCAGGATATCGTCAACAACCTAATTCAGCGCGTAAAGACGGTAAGCGCGTAGCAGGTAAGCAGGTGTTTCCTCCTCCCGGTTCTGGTGGCTCAGGACCAGTAATGAAAGAAAGAGATCTAAATTTCATTCCCGAATCAGTTGGAGGTAAAGAACCTCAGCCAGCAGGATCTCATATTCATGATAGGATAAGAACGGGCACTGTAGTAGGTAAACCCCTTCCACTAGTTGATTCCAATGCAAAAGTCACCGGACAAGCTTGGTATGGAGACGATGTCAGATTAGCGAATGAGTCGATTGGTAAGATTTTACGTTCTCCACATCACTACGCCAAGATAAAATCTATTGACACCTCCAAAGTTGAAGCTCTCCCAGGTGTCATCGCCGTTGCAACAGGGGCAGATTCACCTCATAGTTTTGGAGTTTTACCGGTTACAAAAGATGAGCATGCAATGGCTGTAGAGAAAGTTCGTCACATGGGAGATTTAGTTGCCTGTGTAAGTGCTGTAGATGAAGCGACAGCGATTGAAGCATTAGGTTTGTTTGAAATTGAATGGGAAATTTTGGAGCCAGTATTTGATCCCAAGAAAGGACTCGAAGATAATGATGAGCCTATACATTGGAGAGGCAAGTATCACCTAGCAAGAACAAATGTCCAAAAGAGAGTATTCCAAGAATTTGGAGACCGTTCGTTGGTTGAGAATCCATTCTCTTCATCTCATGGGAAGTGGACTATGGCAGGAGTTCATCATGGATTCACAGAACCGCACGCTGTTGTTGCTCATTGGGATCCTAACGGTCGTCTACAATTATACACGCCCCAACAAGTTCCTCATTATACTCATAGAGCACTTTCAACTGTACTCGATGTACCAATGCATCAGATAAACGTGATTAGAACATTTGTTGGGGGCGGTTTTGGTGGAAAATCAGATCCTTTCCCACATGAGATGTGTGCAGCAATTCTGGCAAGAAAATCAGGGCGTCCAGTTCGAATAACCTTTGACAGAGAAGAAGTTTACTGGATAAATAGAGGTAGACATCCAAGTAATATCGAAGTAAAGATGACAGCAGATGATGAAGGTAGAATTTCTGGTTTTGATATTGATGCATTGATAGATGGTGGAGGTTTTGCATCCTTTGGACACGTCACTTCATATTATAATGGAGTTTTAGCTACTGCTCCTTATGAACTTGGGTCATTCCATTATACAGGTGCAAGAGTTTGGACCAATAAGCCAGCATCTGGAGCCATGAGAGGTCATGGTGCAGTCAATACCCGGTGTGCTGTTGAGGTTGGTCTTGATGAGATGGCGGAACAGATGAATGTAGACCCAATTGACCTTAGGCTTGCAAACCTTTTACCGCCTCATAGTAGAACAATTACTGGTTTTAGAATCACCTCAAATGGTATGAGAGAAGCACTGGAAAGAGTGAGAAGTGGTTCGGATTGGGATAATAAATTCCGCAAATTGCCTTTAGGCAAAGGAATCGGAATCGGCTGTGGTTTCTTCATTTCGGGTTCTGGTCTTCCGATTCACTGGGATCCAAATCGATTCCCTCATGCGACCGTTCACATTCAAGTCGATATGGATGGAGGAGTGACAGTTCACACAGGTGCTGCAGATATTGGTCAAGGTTCAACAACAGCGGTTGCTCAAGTTGTTTCAGAAGTTTTAGCATTGCCAATAGAAATGATTCACGTTAGGAGCCATGAAAGCGACACATCTCCAGTGGACTTGGGTTCATACTCCAGTAGAGTTACTTTCATGAACGCTAATGCCGCAATTAGAGCGGCATTGGATATTCGAGAAAAGTTGCTCAATGCTGCTTGGGATATTTTGGGTTATCATCCAAATACATTAGTGATTAATGACAGAAGAATTTACTATAAACACGATCCAGCAATTGGGGTATCTTACCTTCAAGCACTTCACAAAGCACAGGAAGATAAGGGCGCTCTAATCTCGAGTGGTGCGTATCGTTCCCCTCCTATGGGTGGAGTTCACAAAGGTGCAGCAGCAGGTCTTGCACCCGCATACTCGTTTTCAGCATATGTAGCAGAAGTCGACGTCGACATCGAATTAGGTCTCGTCAAGTGTACTAATGTTTGGGCTGCACACGATTGTGGTAAAGCGTTGAATCCTCTTGCAGTAAAAGGACAAATCATTGGCTCATGCCACATGGGTCTTGGTCAAGTATTATCTGAGAAGATGGTATATGGTCGAACAGGGCATTTACAAAATGCAAATCTCCTCGAGTATAAGATTCCATCAATTCATGAAATGCCGCACGTTGAACCAATAATTGTTGAATCAAGCGACCCTGAAGGGCCATTTGGTGCTAAAGAAGCGGGAGAAGGGCCATTACTACCAATATTACCAGCGGTAGTCAATGCAGTTTACGATGCAATTGGAATTAGATACAACGATCTACCCCTTACCCCTGATATTGTTTTCAAAGGCATCGAAAAGAAGCGTAAGAAATTGAAATTAGAAGATGCAACAGAACTACCATCTCCAAGGTATACCCATGGTCCTAAGAGTATAGAACTACAAAAATCACTTGAGAAACGTGCTAAAGAGCATAAACAGAGAGATTTGGCTAGGCAGAGGACTGAAGATACCTCGCCATATGTGAATGGTGTTCTATTTGGTTTTGATCCAAATATTCCGTTGGAAGAACAGGTTGAAGGTTGGCGAATGGCGACTGAACCAGATCCACAGCAATTAGCTGAACTAGGGCTTGCAGGTAAAGCTTGGTTGAAAAAAGAGCAAAGACATATGGGGGATGATGACTAATGTTAATGCCTCCTTTTATTCTTCATCACCCGAATTCTATTGAAGAGGCGTGTAGTATTGCTTCTAAGTTGATTGGAGATGGAGAAGAGTTCGACTGGGTCTCGGGCGGAACAGATTTGTTGGCTAATTATAAGTGGCGAATAAATACGAAACCGCATGTTATTTCTCTCTCAAATATCCCTGGTATTGATACTGTATCTAATTTGGAAATTGGTTGTATGGCTAGACTTTCAAGTCTAGAAAATCAAAATGTACATCCAATGATTGCGGAGGCTGCTGGCAAAGTAGCCTCATCTCTAATTCGTAAAAGTGCGACTTTGGGCGGTAATCTATGTCTTGACACTAGATGTTTCTGGTATAATCAAAGTGAGGACTGGCGACGTTCAATAGACTGGTGCCATAAAGCAGATTGTGGTACAGGTTCAGATTGCCGTGTAATTCCAAATCAAAACACATTATGTGTGGCTACATACCAAGGTGATATAGCCCCAGTTTTGATGGTTCTTGGCGCTTCAGTTCACCTTATAGGTCCTAATGGCGAGAGAGTTATGCCATTATCAGAATTTTATCAGTTAGATGGAATGAAAAAGAATGTGCTCGAGAAAGGAGAATTTCTGCTTAAGGTAACCTTGCCAGAGGAATCGCTGAATAGAATCGGTTCATATCAAAAGTTGAGAGTTAGAGATTCGTGGGATTTCCCGGAAGCCGGGGTTGCAGCATCTTGGCTTGAAGGGGACAGAAACTCGATAAAAGTAGCAACAACTGCCTTAGAATCTATTCCTAAAATTCATACAGAGGAAGTCGGAAAAATAATCGAAGAAGGCTGGGATGATGATAATTCAGTTAAGTCTCTGGCATCAGTAATTAGAAAAAGTGTCAAACCCGTAAATAATACGGCTCTACCCCCGAATTATCGTCGTTCAGTAGTACAAGTATTGGTTAAGCGTGCCTTTTCCCAAATGAAATGAGGTGATATTATGAAACAAAAAATTTGGTTGATTCTTCTTCTTTTATTATTACCTTTGACCATGTCTAATACCCTAGCCCAAGATCAATTACAGATGCCTTCATGGGAGTTAGGTTGGGATGAGGATATGGATGGCACATATACTCTTGAATTAAGTAATGGTGACGATATAGACGATGAACTGATAATTTTCATAGACAATCAAAGAATGTCAGATCTTAATATTGAGTTAACAATCGAGTGGGACTCCAGTGATATCCCTATAGATTTGGATTATCCCGAAAGCCTTACTGTTAGTGGTTCAACTAATGAATCGATAAGTATTATGTTGAAAAATGAAAATGGATATGTCTATGAAAGGTCTCCTAACAGTAGTATGACTATTTCAGTAACTGCTGATGAAATGTCTTTCGAGCAAAGCACTAGCAATCAGAATATCGAAGCTGATATTGCAGTTCCTGAAGTATTTGATTTAGTTCCAAGTGCAACTAGTAGAGGGGAGAAATTATTCGCGGGCTCATTTATTGAATATGACTTCAATATTGAGAATATGGGTAATTCAGATGATGCAGTAGATAATCCAATGGTGAGCATCAGGTCATGTCCGCATCTAGATGTTGAAGGATTTGATGAGTTGGATGGTCAAGTTATTTCAGTAGGTCAAAACTTTCAAGCAAAATTGAAAATCACCGCATCGACAGCTCACCCTGATAGAGCATGTGAAGTGACTCTTTCGATTGATTCTTCAGGAAACCAACGTACATCTAGTGTGATTATTGAAATAGAGGTTACTGCGGTTGATAGTACGGTTGAAGATTCAAGTCAGAATAATAATCAAGATTCACAATCAGATGATGATTCTACAGAATTAACTGAGGCTAGTTCGCTCCCGTTCTTATCTTTTGTAGAGATTATTTTAGTTTTATTTGCAGTCAATATTATTTTATTACGCCGACGGTAATAATTGTTATTTTCGTAAATTTTAATGTATTTTTTCACACATTTTAGTAAGTAAAATTTGCACCTCTTGTCTTAAAAAGCGTTGTATTGGTTTACTCATTGATGGACAAGCATTATGAGTGGAGAGAAGTTCCGCCGTTTATTGGTGTGTCTTGTTAGCGCATAGTTAGGGAAGGGATTGGTTATGGCAGAGGAAACAAAAACCAAAATCAGTCTTGAAACATGGCTGAAAGTTGGTTTTGTATCATCCCTGTTATTATCCGTAATTGTCATCAGCCTCGTCAGTTTAAACAAAGAAACTGTTTTCTCTCCCTATGAAGAAGGATTGGAATTATCTAATTTACAACTTACAGAGATGAGAAGTACTCTCGGTTCAGAGGGAGAAGGATATTCTATTGCTAATACAATGTCCACTCCTATGTTGGTTAATGATTGGAAAGACCCACATAGGACAATGCTGGTCATCGCTGCACCTGAGAAACCTTTCGATGCTGCCGAAGCATCCGCAATCTTTGATTTCGTAACCAATAAAGGCGGAAAAGTCATTTTGGCTGCTAATTCAACAAATGCTCAATTAGTTGCATCAGAGTTTGGTGTCAAGTATTTCGATGCACCGGTAGTCGATCCTTTCCAGTATTACGAAGTAACAGATGAGAATGGTGAAATCCTAATGCCCGACCAAAGAAAGCTATGGGCAGCAGCAAGTATCAATAGAGATGTAACTACTATGGGTGACGAAAGGTCGATTCCTTGTTCTGAAAACAATATTGCTAATTCTCAAGTCGAAGATTGTAGGATGCCGGTTTTATTCCATAGAGCAACAGCAATTCAAGTATTAGATGAGGATGTTGATGAAGAAAGAGAGGTTATGGTTCTAGCACATGCTTCAACACCGGCATTCGTTGCAAGGTATGACATGGACGTCAATAATCGAAATAATCCAGTACTTGGTGAAGGAAAAACTGGCTTGATTATCCGAATTGATTATCCAGTTGAAGATGTCTTAGATGAGCAACCAAACAATGATTATGGTAAAGTCGATGTCACAGGTTCAATCGTTTTTGTTTCTGATCATTCGGTTTTAGCGAATCACCTTTGGGATGAGCAGTTGGGCGCCGAAACAGGTAAGCAACAATGTACTTCTCAATATTACTCTTCTAACAAGTTAGATGAATCCCATTCATGCTGGGATTCATCCGATGGCCTATCTTCTGCATACGGAGATACAACTTGGAGAGGAAACAGTCAATATTTTTCGGCTTTGATTTATGATATGATGGAATTTGATAACAAAGAAATCTCCACAACAGTGACTAGATTCCCTTCAGAATTTAACTTAGTATTTGATGAGAGTAGACACGTATCAAGTGCTCTATCATCTCCTTTTACCGAAGCCATTGGAGCTATAGTTTTACTGACAAGTGATAATGTACTAAAATGGCTGATTATTCTAAATCTATTCGCATTACTAGCTATTGCAATTATGGTTGTCCCAGAGAAAGAAAACTGGCGACATGTATTTGATTTAACTCGCTTTAGAGAAAGACCTAAGAAAATTGATGCTTCTCAGTATCAACTTAGAGTAAAAGAGGCATTTTTGTCAAAAGTCCGTCAGTTTAATGACTTGACAAGAGATGAATTTGTTAGAAAAACCCCTGCGGAAATTATGCACATGGTGCGAGATCCGCGACTTGTCGAACTAATTAGTTCGAACCGTTCCTACTCCAACGAAGAATTGAGGGAAATAATCCCACAGATTCGGCGTTGGGGTAATTGAAAAAAATAGGAGGAAAAAGACATGCAACCAGCCCCCCCACCCCAGCCCGCGCCAGCGCAACCAGGAATGCCAGCACCACCAATGCCAGCAGCACCAGCAGCACCAATGCCAGCAGCACCAATGCCAGCAGCACCAATGCCTGCTGCACCTGCAGCACCAATGCCAGCAGCACCTGTAGCACCGGCCGCTCCGGCCCAGCCGAAGCACCAGAGTACACCTGAAGTCCGAGAACGTCTTTCGGCCGTAGGAGCTATTGCTCAAGCAATTAGCGCCGAAGTCCAAAAGGTAATTATCGGTAAGGTTCACGTTATTGAAAACGTGTTGATTAACATCCTTTCCGGTGGTAATCTTCTGTTCGAAGATTATCCGGGATTGGCTAAGACTCTGATGACCAACACCTTTGCCGATGCACTCGGTTGTGATTTCAAGCGTGTACAATTTACGCCTGACTTGCTACCGGCTGATATCACAGGTACAAACATCTATGATGCTAAGAAAGGAGAATTTACTTTCAAGCCAGGACCTCTGTTCTGTAACCTACTTCTAGCTGACGAGATAAACCGTGCTCCGCCAAAGACTCAAGCGGCTTTGCTTGAGGCTATGCAAGAGAAGCAAGTTACAATTGGTACTGTTACACATAAATTACCAGCACCATTTATTGTTATGGCAACACAAAATCCTGTCGAGCAAGAAGGTACTTATCCACTTCCTGAAGCGCAACTTGACCGATTTATGTTCAAGATGTCTGTAGGATATCCGGACAGAGCAGATGAAGATGAGATTCTATCCCGTCGTATTTCTCGTGGAAAAGACGCTGTCGATGTCGATGTTATTACTGACCCACAGAGAGTTATTGCAATGCAACAAGCCTGTGAAGATGTATATGTTGATCCAGCAATTAGAATGTACATGGTAGAAGTAGTATCTAGGACAAGAGAAGATCCTCGAGTTCTAGTCGGTTCTTCTCCTCGTGGTTCACAAGCTCTACTAAAGACAGCTCGTGCAGCAGCAGCTCTTAGAGGCCGTGATTTCGTCACACCTGATGATGTCAAGCAAATTGCAGAATTAGCATTAGCTCACAGAATCATTCTGAAGCCAGAACATCAAATCAAGGGATTAGAACAAGGAGAAGTAATTCAAACAATTCTCCGTGAAGTACCAGTTCCAACAGTTTGAAATTAATTTCAGGAGTTTTAGCCTATGTGGAGTCGTAAATCAGCGATGTTGGGTAGTTTAGCCGTGGCAATGTATTTGCTTGGGCTTACTCTACGTAACGAACAATTGGTAACAATTGCAGTAGTTGTATTCGTATTCTTAACATGGGCTGCGCTATTTGGCGGTCATGCTGATGTAGCATCATCTGGTCGTCGTGCTGAAGAATGGAGTGGTGAAGAAGGACTTGCATTGAGCAGTGTTTCAGCCATGAGAAAACTATCCAGTGCTAGGCTGTTTGAAGACGGTGAACTCAATGTCACATTGAGAATGCAGAACGAATCTCCATTACCTAAAATCTTAGAAGTTAAAGACAGAGTTCCAGAAGTTATGAGAATCAAAGAAGGTTCGAACTATATTTTGATGGAACTTGGACCTAGAAGAGAGACATTCATTGAATATACATTAGAATGTCCTCTTAGAGGATTTTACAGTATAGGTCCTGTTGCTGTTAGAATTCAAGACCCATTCGGTTTATTTCACAAGGAAAAAGAAATGCATGTCTACGACGATTTCCTTGTTTTCCCTAAGATGGAAGATTTGAAAGAAACCTTTGTCAAGTCAAGAGTTCCTAAGATCTTTACCGGTGCGGTTAACATCCGTCAACCCGGTCCAGGTTCGGAATTTTATTCTCTTAGGGAGTATTTTGATGGCGACTCTTTTAGAGCAATCAACTGGGCTGCTTATGCTAGATCCGGTAAACTAATGGTAAATGAAAGAGAGAGAGACGCAGTTTCTGATGTAATAATTATTGTAGATTCAAGAGCAGTTGCTGAAACTGGTCCTGTTTCTAGAAATGCATTGGTTTACTCAACTAGAGCAGCTGCCTCACTGGCTAAGTTTTTCCTAGGTCGCCGCGACTCCGTAGGAGTTGTAGTTTATGGTGATGAAGTTGTGAGTGTTGACAGAGATACTGGAAAGAAGCAGTTATATGTTATTTTGACCAAGTTAGCCGGAGCAGTGGCTAGAGGAAATATACCACTTCAAGTTGTAGTAAATAGGATTCTTCCACACATCAATAAAGGTAGTCCGATAATATTCTTATCCAATCTTGAAGATGATCCTACTATTGTAAATGCTCTGAGAGACTTTAGAGCAAGAAACTTTGACGTAACAGTTCTTTCACCATCTTCATTGGAATTTGAATTTGACGCCAAGAGAATCGATAGAACTGGATATGAAGTAATGAAAACTGAAAGAGATGTTTTGATTGGTGAACTCCGAGGTCTTGGAGTAAACATCATGGATTGGGAACCTGATATGCTTCTATCTACAGCCCTTGCAGGAGCAAGAGGATTTTGAGGTGATTATGTATGACTATGAATAGGCCATCCGGAGATACAAAACACCTTTACGACGGGAAGACAGTTCGTTCATCTGCGCCATCAAGAAAGAAACTTGCTGGCCAAGCAGGTGGAGGAACAGATATTCCAAAAGACGCAATACCTAAGGTAGAAATTCCTAGTTTTGTTGAAAGTTTACTGGGCGGACCATTAGTCACTAAAATGAAATTCCTCGCACCAGATAGAATGGTGCAGAATCTACAATTAGCAGTTTATGGTGTTCTAGTCGCACTTTCGTTAATGACATACATGGTTTCTCCTCCAGAAGGTACAATTTGGTTTATGGTTACAGGAAACCTTGCCATTGCATTCATTATGCAAATTTTAATTATTTCAGTTGCAGCAGGAACAGGTTTTTGGGGAACATTCCAAAGAGATGGGAGATATACACTTGTCAGTAATTTATTATTCATATTAGCAATTCTAAGATTTGCAGCATCAAAGGTTTCCTTGGCTAGTGATCCATTTGGATTACAAGATAGCGCTACCATGCTCAATATATTGGTTGTAGTTTATGCTGTATTATTGGTAATGTACTTTGAATTGGCAAATGGTGTAATTAGATATTCTATGCTTGATACAAGTATTAGGACCAATGAAGTATACGTAATGAATCCTAAGAAAATAGTTGGTAAGTATCACCGTTCATTAATAATCAATCCAATTGTTGCTGGAATACTAGCAATTATAGTACTTTCAGCAAATACAATACTACCACTAATTGTAGGTATTTTCTCATCTGATACAGCCTTAAGAATGGAAGAGTCAGTAGAACTTATTTCGGTCTATGGTGTTGCTTTGGGTACATTCTTTGTATTCTGTGTTGTAGGCGGACTATTTGCATTAAATCTTCCAAACCACCTTCAAAGATTCCGTGAAAAGAGAGCAGATTAGATCATAATCTTATCTTTCTTGATTCAACTAGTTTTGATAGTTGTCCTAGTACTTGCGATATGTTTTCGTTAACACATAGTAATTGTATAGAACGAGGGGTTTGTGATAGAATAGAAACGTATTTTTCTAAAGATTCTACTGAATCTAGTTGAGACTTGAATTTTTCTAGTTTTAAATTCCCTATCAATGATATTAACGCCGGGAAATCATCAACATCAATGTTTGAAAACATGGAGGAAATGATGGCTTCAGCTGCATTGAAATCATTCTGTGAAATGACAATATCAATCTTCCCAGGTAAATAATTCAATGACCAGCAGGTAATATTATGATTATTTAGAAGAATTAGTAATTCTCCCAAAACCTTACTAGAATCTACAACTTTATCAGTCTTAATTTCTATTCTCGAAACGCTTCTCAAACATCCAATAGCCTTAATCTCGTTTCCTTGAACAATATCAGGCCCAATAGTAGTCGGCGCATAGCCACTTTCATTTTGATATAGATGACGGATTTCAATTGGAATTCCAAGTTCTTGAATTGGTTCCATTGTTGAGGGATGAATGATTGGAGCATCCATTCTAGTCAGCTCTTTTGCCTCTTCATAACCAAGATAAGAAATCGCCTTTGTTTCAATTCCCCATCTTGGATTAATTGCTAAAACCCCTTCAATATCTTTCCATAGTATGACTTTTTGAGAATCTAATAATCTTGCAATTGCAGTTGCTGAGTGATCACTACCACCTCGACTAAGTAGAGCGATTTCTCCATCTTTACCTTCCCCAAACCATCCAGTTATTACCGGTATCCCACTAAGAGATTGATAATCTAGGTTTTTACTAGAGTATTCAATATCGACCGATTGTGCATGTCCTATTCCATCTAGATGAAGTCCAATGTCTTCTGAACCAACTGGATGGGCATCAATTCCAGATTGCCTCAAGTGATATGAAACTACCAGTGCAGATAGCCTTTCTCCTGCAGCTAGTAGAGTATTTGTGTGATAATGTTGGTCTAGTTTTTTTGAGATCTCAGAAAGTGATTTTTCTATACCGTTTAGTACAGATTCAAACATTTCACCAAACTCAGAGTCAATGATATTAGGTGCAAATCGGATATGTTGTCTTCTCAAGTCATCAACAAGTCTTGTAGCATATTTTGGTTCATTTGATGCTCGCATTAATCGATCAGTTGTACCCCATAATGCAGATACTACAATTACAGGATTTCCGGGAAAGTTCCTAATTATGTTAGATATTTGCTCTAAGTCAGCATTATCCCTTAGACATGAGCCTCCAAATTTGTGAACTATGGTGGAATTATTCATTGACAAACCCCCCTCTAATTAGTAAATCACAAATTATCAATTTGGCCATCGCCTCAACAACAGAAACAGCCCTAGGACCTAAAACGGGGTCATGGCGGCCTTTAACAACAAGACTTTCTTTTTCATTAGTTTCTAGATTCAGTGTTAATTGCGCTTTTGCTATGCTCGATGGGGGCTTAAATGCAACAGAACATAATAAATCAGATCCAGTGGCAAGACCGGCTAGTGCACCATCTGGCTTTTCGCCTTCCAAGTGTGGATTATTATTTGTCCCTCCCCATGCGCTATTGTGTTCACTACCACTCATTTTTACAACCTCAAAACCGTGTCCAAATGATACTCCTCTTGCGGCTGGAATTGACATCATTGCCCTAGATAATGCAGGTTCGATTCCATCAAACCATGGTTCGCCTAGGCCCAAAGGTAGTCCAGATATACAAAGTTCGACTCTACTACCAATCGAATCTAAATTCTTTCTTTGACTGTGAATTAATTCAATCATAGAGTCAGCGACTTCAGGGTCACGACATCGGATTTGAAGACAGCTATCGTTTTCCCATTTTGGTGGACATTCATTAATCGGCCTAGACTCAATATTTCCAATAGCGCTAACATGGGCTTCCATACCAATACCTAATTTTTCCAAGATAGGATCGATTATTGCTGCTGCTGCTACAATTGGAGCAGTTAATCTAGCACTGGATGTACCGCCCCCTCTAAGGTCTGCTTTACCATCAGTTCTCTTTAGCATGACCATATCTTGGTGGCCAGGTCTAGGGTGGTTAGGAATAAATGAATAGTCAGAAGAACGAGCATCTTTATTTTTTATTGAAATCTCAATTTTTTCTCCATTTGTACATTCGTCTATGATTCCAGATAATAATTCAACATTATCAGGTTCCTTTCTTTTACTGGCAAATTTTCCTCCAGGTTTCCTCATATCCATCGCTTGTTGAATTTTATTTCTGTCGATGACGATTCCCTTAGGGACGCCTTGGAGATAAGCGCCCACGAGAGGTCCGTGACTAGTTCCAAACAGAGTCAATTGTAGGTGCTGACCCAATGTCATCTGCATGTGACTCAAACATCCCAAGCGCTATTCATTGATGAAGTTGTGCAAATCAGTCAGAATCTACATCTTCGCCTTGTGAATTTAAGAATTTAGCTTCAATTATGTTAGATTCTTTGCCCTTTCCTTTGAGAATCCTCTTCATTCGAGTAATAGTTTGTGGCGTAATAGATGGTGAAAGAATTACCACTGCTGGACCCGAGCCACTAATTCCAGCTGCTCTCGCTCCATTGACGAAAGCATCGTTAGAAATTCTTCTTCCATCATAATCATCTAAAACTCCACTCATAGCGCGACCATTCCAAGTGATTGCATTTAGTAAATCTCCTTCTTGTATTGCGCTTAAAGCCTGTTGAAAGTCACTAAAATATGGTTGGAAATCTTCTAACTTTGGAGACTTGATTCGCTCATCTCGGGAAATAATTAGTACTAGCCAATCATCACTTTCAGGACCCCTGCCCTCCATTATGACTCCATCTTCAATCGATTCAGCATTTACGTCAATCAACTTCCATCCTTCTGTAGCACATGCCCAAGCATCATCGATTGAACCAGTTAGAGAAACCCCCGCATCAAATTGAGATTGAGCACTTAACTCGACTAATCTATGTGTCTCTAAATCTGTCCCAGTTGCATCACATAGACTTCTTAGTGCAGCGATTGAGACAGCAGCACTTGATTTCAAGCCTTGTCTTGGAGGGATTTTTGATGCTACTGCCCAAAATAAATCTTCCTGCTTTAATCCATTAGGTAATTCATATCCATTTGCCAACCAAATTTTAATCACGGAATCAAGAAGTCCATCTGGATCATTAAGTTCTCTTTTACTTGGTTTATCCAATAAACGAACCGCAACAGGTATGTCTAAAGCAATACTTGAACCGTATCCAGTTCCGGCAGCATGAAGTAAACTACACGCTCCATGAGCTTGTCCACTGCCGATAATTGCCATCAAATCACCTTTCATCTACCATGCTACTAATTGATTCTCCGATATGTCTAGAGCCTTCTCCATTCCATCCAATAATTGTGTCTCCTACTTTCAAAGAGGTTACAGAAATTGATTTTCCAGATGCATTAATCAACCGCACAGTCTCCGCCTGTTGTAAGAATATAGAAGACGGTTTATGAAAAAGATTATCCCAATAAATCGTTAAAAAAGGCCTTTTTTCTATCTTTAGACGCCCTATTCTTGCAATTCTTGTATCTCCATTTAGGTTTGAAATTAGTACGGAATCATTTGATTTTAGTTCAGAGATATATTTTGTTGTTCTATCTGCCATCATCACATATGAGTGTGGAGGGCCAGCATTAACTCTAAATGGTCTTTGAGGGACAAATTCAGAATCTATAGTTTCTCCATGCACCAGAGCTAAACTAGATGCCGAAGAACCAATCAACATACCTTCTCCAACCGAAAGTAGTGATGTTAAATCGATACAGTATCTTTCACCAACACCACCCTCTTCTATCGATTTTACCTCAAGATTGGAAATGTTGATGCTATCAGATTCTAGTGTATCTACTATTTCTAAGTCTTCTTTTTCTCCCCTTTGTGATTTGATAATAAATGCGGCATCAATCATATGTTTATCGTTTTCAACAATCAATGCATCAACTCCAGTTTCTAATGCAAACCCTGCGCCTTGGGCTTCTTCTGGAGTTCTAATCTTTGCAGCGATCTTGGTAGGGGTTCCTTGAGATGCAGCGATTAAATTCTCTATTGGAATCATCGACCAATCTTCAAATTCTAGGACAATCCAAGATACGCTTCCAACAAATTTCTTAGCATTTATTTGACTATCTAAATCTGAAATCATGACCTTAGTGCCGATTATTTTTTCTTTTAAACATAGAGAATTTTCAGAATAAGATAATGTCACCATCTTTTCAATTGGGGTTTGACAAATAATTTTATCGAATTTATAATCATAAATTGATTCGGAATTATTCGAATGGCGATAATCTAGCCAAACTTCCATATTAGCACCTCACAAAGAGCATTTCATTATTGCTTCATCCACAGATGCATCTTGGTGCACTAACATTACGATTGCTCTGGCAATAGATTCGACTTGAGGATGGCCAAAAACTTGCCTCCCCATACAGACTCCAGAGGCCCCCGAGTCCATTGCATCTCGCACCATTGTCAAAATAGCTCGACTATCACCAGTGGATGGGCCTCCTGCTACAAGAAGCGGTATAGGGGCCGAATTTGTGATTTGAGTGAAGCTCTCTTTGTCTCCGGTCCAAACTGTCTTTGCAGCATCACAACCTAATTCAAATGCCAATCTTGCTGCATGCGAATATCCATTTGTTTCATCATCTTCCATGATGTTCAGATTAGGTCCTCTGGCGTATACCATACCAAACATAGGAATTCCTTCAAGTAATGCTTGACGACTGACTTCACCCATTCTCTCCATCATTTCAGGCTCCTTCTCACTTCCTAAATTGACTTGACATGAAACTCCAATGCCGCCTCTTTTGCGCACTTCATCAACACTACCCACCAATACTTTGTTTGAGGATTCTATACCTCCATGTCTTGTCGATGCAGAGAGGTGAACTATCATATTCGTATTTGTATTTTCACATAATTTATGATAATGTCCAACAAGGCCTTTGTGCGCAATAATAGCATCTACTCCAGCAGAGATCAATGACTTTATGGTAGATTCAACATCTGTTAATCCTTCAACAGGGAAGTCCGTAACTCCATGGTCGATAGGTATCCAAACACCTCGTCCACCAGGTAGAATCTTAGACAACAAGTCGGCTTTGCCCATGATAGTGCCAACAGTTCCCCCCTCTCAATGCTTTGCTTTTTTAAAAAGGAAGATTTATTGATAAATTTCACAAAAAACAACAAAAAAATACTCTTCCAATAGTCAAATCATATACTTTTGACCGATGCTTCAATAGACATGTTCGATATGGGGTCGACATGGATACGGCTTCTTTGGGTGTGATGGCTCTCATGGGTGGCGGTTTTTTGCTAGGTATGTGGTACATTCTAGTCAGAAAAGATGCTAAGTTGAACATGCGTCCCGGAATGTCCGCTGAAGGATTGAGGCAAGGTAGTGGCGCTCCTAGTTTTGGCCAAACAAAACAAGAAATTGACCGCAAATTGGCCTTGGTTGAAGACCGAAAGCGTCGCCAACAGATTATAGATTCTCGACTTGCAGTACAAGAAGCTGAAAGAATCGCTTCTGAACAAGTACGTTTGCTAGAAGAAGAGGCTCAAAGAGAGAGACTTCGTCGTGAAGAGCAACGTAGACTTGCCGAAGAACAAGAAGCTCGTAGGCGTGAGGAAGAAGAACGTCAGCGTCTAGAAGCAGAAGATTCCGAGCGTAGAAGAAAAGAAGAAGATGAAAGACTTTCAAGGGAGCGTGAAGAAGAAGAAGCGCGCTTACAGGCAGAGAGAGAAGAACTTCGTCAACTTGAATTGTCAGCAGCCGAAGAACAGAGGTTGGCCGAAGTAGAAGCAGCGAGAATGCAAGAAGAGATGGAATCAAGAGCTGCTGCAGAGGCTGCTATGGCTGAATTACAAGAGAGATTAGCAAGAGAAGGTGCAATGAGTGGAGATGTACAGATTTCCCTTATGTGGGAGAATTACAATGATCTAGATCTTCACGTCGTCTGTCCATCTGGTGAAAGAATCCACGGCGGAAATAAGGTTTCTGGATGTGGAGGAGAGTTAGATGTTGATGCAAATGTTAGAGCAGAGACTAAAAAGCCAGTTGAGAATGTAGTATGGCAGGGCACATCAGCATCTCCGGGTTCATATCAAGTATATGTTCACCATTACAAGAAGCATAGAAAGCGAAAAACACGTGATCCAACTAAATTCCAAATTATTGTCAATAATGTTGGAGACTTTAGAGAATACCATGGTGAATTGACTCATGGCGATCCAATCAAATTAGTATGTCAATTTGATGTCCCGGAGCGTAGTGAGCAGGAAGAATTTTCTAAGAATCAAATGGAATTGAAAATGCGCCAAGAAGCAGAAGAATCTCAAAGATTAGAGAATGAACGTGCTGAAGAAGAACAGCAAAGACAGAATGAGATGGCTGCGATTGAAGAACAAAGAATGGCAGAAGTTGAATTAGCCAAGCAACAAGAAGAGATGGAATCTAGACAAGCTGCTGAGAATGCAATGTCGGAATTACAAGAAAGGTTGGATAGAGAGGGTGCTAGATCTGGAGATGTCCAAGTCTCATTGATGTGGAATAATTACAATGATTTGGATTTACACGTAGTTTGCCCTTCTGGTGAAAGAATTCATGGTGGGAACAAGATTTCTGCTTGCGGCGGTGAACTTGACGTAGATGCTAATGTAAGGCCTGAGACTAAGAAACCAGTCGAAAATGTAGTTTGGGATGATGAAACAGCCCAACCTGGTGAATACCAAGTTTATGTTCACCATTACAAGAAGCACAAAAAGCGAAGAACACGTGATCCGACTAAATTCCAAGTAATAATCAACAATATTGGTGACTTAATGGAATTTAATGGAGAACTATCTCATGGAGATCCAATCAAACTTGTAGCACAATTTTCAGTTCCTACTACAGAAGAAAGGAATGCTAAATTAGAAGAATTAAGAGAGCAAATGAGAGCGATTACAAATAAATTTGAGAAATCCGGTAATGACGAAGTTTCCATTGAAGAAGTTGCAGATGCAATGGGTTTATCCATTGAACAAGCTACAGAGATTCAGCAAAATGTAGATTCTAATGATTCAGTTTCTATCACAAAAGATCCGGAAGAAGTAGAACCAGAGGTTCAAGTTGAATTGGAAGAAGATGATTGAAATAGTAAATTCGATTAAGATAAAATATCTAGTAATCTGTCATTTTCACTGGCTTTCTTGATAGAACGAGCGATTCTTCTTCCAGTAGACATTCTCTCTTCGTTGATGTCGGAGTAAGGTGAACCTCCAACAAATGGATTTGAACCAGCTACTATTCTAGCACTTATCTCAAATACTTTGAATTCTAGTTTATCGGTCACTATTGTTTCTAAGCAGAATGGACCAATCATCCCCCTACTTCCTTCTTCGAGTTCAAAGGAGGCTGCAATAGTTCCTTCGGCCATTTCAAAAGCCCTTGGTAACAAAGATTCACGGATTACCACTGGCTGATTACCAGTTACCACAAAGGAAGGTTCCAGATTCATTTCTCTCAAGTCCCTAAGCGAACCCAATTTGTAAAATTCGTCAACATTAGATTCATCTCTTCGATCCATGGAAAGTAACTCTAAGCGACCTAGGTTTTTGCCAGCATTTGATTTTCGTCCTTGTACTTGGAAACCATCATCTGCGGTTGGGTCAAAGAAGAAATGTAGATAATATCTACATCCAAGTACATATTCTTGAATAGTAAATTCCTCTTCAATGTCTACATTTCTTCGAAAATCTCGATAATCTCTTGCTATAAAGTACCCTCTTCCTCCTTTAGCACCGGCATACTTTACAATTACAGGCCCATCTATATCTCTAGGGTCTTCCAAAACTTTAGGCATGTCACAGCCACCATCCTCCAACCATAACCTTTGTCTATGCCTACTACTTTCCCAATGTAAAATACCTCTATTACCAAATGTAGGTACTTGGAGACTTTTGTAATTTGTAGCACCCAAATATTCTACTAAAGAACCGTGGGGAATTATAATCACATTTCTTTCTCTAAACCACTCAGCATAATCTAACATTTCTCTATAATTTTCTAGCATTAGCCATTCATCTGGTTCAGCTCCAGGGAATGCTTTGTAGAATCTCCTACGGTTTTCACCAACTGCAATCCCCAAAGTTCTGAAGCCTTCTTTCTTGGCACCATGTAGGATTTGTAAAGAAGAGTGAGAAGCAACAACTCCGATAGTGAGTTTGTCTTTGTCGTAGTCTGCAAGCCAACTTGCCAACAAGTCAGTATCTACGCCCATGTCGAGGGGTTTCGTATTAGCCATATGAGCATTATGTATTTATTATTGATTTTTGAATAAATTTAGTTGTTCATTTTCCTATTCAAAAATCTAATTCTAGTGAAGAGTTCAAGTCTTAGGAGCCGATGCCATGTCATGGCTGAAGTACCATCTGGGCAGAGAATGACCTACGGGGGTTATCTAAGACTGGAAGAGTTATTACGATTACAGGAAGGTCCCGAGGGGTATTTTCCACAACCATGTAATGATGAAACACACTTCATTATCGTTCACCAAGCGTTTGAATTATGGTTTAAATTGATTTTATCAGAATTAAAACAAGCGAATTTGATCTTAAACTCAACTAAAGTTGAAGAAAAGGTAATGCCCAAATTGGTACATCATTTAGAGCGCGTCACTTCAATTTTTGATCTTATGTCTCATCAATGGAAAGTAATGGAAACATTGGCCCCACAAGAATTCCTCGCATTTAGAGATCGATTAGGGACTTCTTCTGGTTTCGAGTCATGGCAAATGAGGGAACTTGAAGTTCTTCTAGGATTAGAGCATGAGAATTATGGAGGAATGAATCCTTTAAAACATATGAAGGCACTAGCTGAAGAGGGTAAAATCTCCAAGAACACCCTTGATAATTTTGAGATGGTTTCCAATCAACCTTCAATTCGAGAATCATTAGAGAATTGGCTTTCTAGAACGCCAATCAATGGTTCATTAATTGGTGATGAAAATGACTCTGAAGTTGTATCACAATTTGTAGATAGTCACATTAATGCAATGAAGGAACATGCCGAATCTGTAATTTCACACATAGTGGAAATTGGTCATGGAGTAGAGTCGAAAGTACGTCCAAGAATGGAGGCTTCAATCGAACAAGCTGAGAGTTTCCTTAGGCCAGAAGGTGTAGTCAATCGCTCAAGAGCAGGATTATTATTCATTGAATCTTACAGAGAACTACCTCTTCTATCATGGCCTAGAATTCTAATCGATTCAGTAGTTGAACTTGAACAATCAATGCTATTGTTTAGAAATTCACACGCTAGGATGGTAGAACGAATGATTGGTAGAAGAATGGGTACAGGTGGTTCGAGTGGAGTTGATTATCTAGATGCGACTCTAAATTACAGAATTTTTGTAGATTTATGGGCCGTAAGAACAATTTTGGTAAAAAGAGAGAATCTCCCAGACTTGGAGAAACCCGAATATTATGGATTTAATTCTAATAATTGAATCAATCTTCGTGAGGGTCGATATCGATTGGTATCAACTCATGCTCATATTCGTAAAGAGCAATCTTTAGAGGATCCAAAACATACCTGACAGATGCTTCTTCAAATCCATATAGAGAAATTAATTCTTCTTTGAATGCGTCACGTAGGTCATCTTCTCCAGCATAAAGAGGCGCCCCCATTCCAATTTGTAAGGCTCTTGCCCCAATTATTCTAGCACGTTCGAAGCGGGTATGTAGTCTAGCTGGTTTAACCATAAATTTACACCTGCGACTGTGAGTCGCATGCAAGCGTGATATCAACTGTTTTTGAACCTAACCCCTGCCCAAGAGTGAGTTTATTCTTCTTCTTCGGGCTTATCTTCCGGCTCAAGTTTCCTTAAACCTTGGAACATAATCAGTGCTGGAAGGAGTATTGCTAACATAATCAAACCTGTAATTATCGCTATTGTTGACGGATTTAATTTTTCATTTCTTAATTCCTCTGAGTATTTGGAATCATCACTGTTAAAATCATAGTTTCCCGAAGGCAGAGTTGATGCAGAAATTAACTTAGCCGGACCTATGTCTTCAAGCATGAATACTAATCGACCATCCCAATTTTCTAACCATTCAGAAATATTAGCAGATTTATTTTCTGATTTGAAAGAAAGAAGTGAAGTGGCTAGATTAGGGTGAGAATAATTTTCAAATTCATGCATTGTATTTTCGAGCTTCCATATATTGAGATTATATCCATCGCTCGCATTCCAGTATAGTGTGCCATTCATATAACTTATATCTGAAATACCGCTAAATGTTTGATTCTGATTTTCAAGTACTTGATTAATCTCTAAAGCTTGACTGGAGCCAGTCAGTAATGATTCACCATTCACCACAATGGAAGGGATAAACAATAGTCTGTACTGATTTTCAAATTTCATTTTAGATTGAATAAAAAATGTCTGATCGCTATTGGAAGGGTGGTGTTGAATAATGACCGATTGATTAGAGTCAATACTTCTGATTTCTTCTTCGACTTCTATACAAGGTTCACACCAATCCGCTCCAAAATATTCAATTAAGTTATTCGGTCTCCATGATGTGCATGATTCTTCATCTAGGCATGTCGAATCCATTACATTTACATCGAGTAATACTCTGGTGTCTTGACTTTCAACCTCTTCCGAAGTGACATGATTTGGGAGAAATGCTATGATTAGAAAAAGAACCATAATGTGAACAGAAAATTTTGCTCCGATAATTGTATGAAAATTCGGGCATGTGTTGAAAAAGGGCGTGCCCTTGCGTCTACCCATGGACACTGCTTGGTGGCGACGCCCATCAACATTACCTTTGATAATTCTATCAATGGCTCTATTGATTATTGTTGCCGGAGGGTCGATAAGAATTAATGATGCAGGTGAATCATGTCCGGATTGGCCTAAGTGTTTTGGCACATATGGGTTTGATGTTTCACCTGAAGAACAAGAACAGTACTGGGATGAGAATCCAGATGAAATTGATTCTAGGGGGGAATTTCATAGATATACTGTTTTTGAGATATTTTTAGAATGGATTCACCGTTTATTAGTTGGAATTATTGCAATACCAATTATTGCCAACTTTTTCATAGCAAGAAAAAATATTGAAACCTATGGTAAATCAAATTATTACTCATCTATTTTCATAGGTACAATGCTAATTATTCAAGCCGGCGCAGGGGCGATTACAGTTTTCTTCGATAATGCAGATTGGACTGTGGCCTTACATCTATCGCTTGCTTGTATTTTTTCAGCCTCAATAATTTGGCAATATTTATTGATGCGAGTTAAAGAGGGGGCAGATTGGAAATTCCTCTCAACATCTAAACAATTTATTGAGGCGAACATGAATAGATTCGATGCAATTGCAGCATCTATCCTTTTTCTACTAATTTTAGGCGCTTGGGTTTCTTCTACTGCTGGGGGTCAATACAATCAATCATGTTCAGTTGGTTTTCCAAATGGATGGCCGAAATGTAATGGCTCATTCCTTCCTTCTTTGGATGGGCCTGGTGTTTTGATACAAATGATTCACAGAATCGGTGCTCTAGTAATCGGAATTATACTAATCGCCTCAGTCATAAAAGTCCAGAAAGAAAATAAAGAATCACCCGAATCTGAAATTTTTCTGAGATATATGCACAATACAGGTAAACTTTGGCTATTGAATTTATTGATTGGAGCTAGTTATCTGATATTTGCTAAATCCGGTGATTTCCCTGAATGGTTATCATTACTACATTTAGTAGGAGGAATTTCTTGTTTCTTAGTATCTCTAGTCTGCCCGTTTATGATTAGGTTATCTTTACTCTCAAAAAATATAAACTCGGAAGCGGAGTGACCTATATGGGTGATGTTGTCGCTTCTCAGGCTGGTGCCGAAAATCATCCTGGATGGCTCAAAGTATTCATCCAATTGATGAAATTAAGAGTAATTGTTTTACTTCAAATTACAGCAGTGTGTGCCATATTGGTTCACGATCTGTTGTCTCGGCATGAATTATTACAAATTGAAAGAACTTGGTCAGATACCTTTTTCACCATAATCATCACAATAATTGGAGGGACTCTTTCTGCAGGAGGTTCAAATTCGATAAATATGTGGTATGATTCAGATATTGATAAATTGATGACTAGGACTCAGAAACGACCAATACCTCAAGGGTATATTTCTCCTGTAGGGGCACTAATTTTTGGAATAATAATTTCATTATTAGGTTCATCAGTCTTCTTTCTTCTGCATTGGAAAGCCGCTTTTTGGTCATTTTTTTCTGTTGCATTCTACGTTTTGATATACTCTATGTGGTTAAAGAGAAGGACGCCACAAAATATTGTGATTGGAGGAATTGCAGGAGCGACTCCACCTCTAATAGGATGGGCTGGTGCAGCAGGTGAATCCTTAAACAATCTTAATCCACTAGATTTAGGTTCTCCTATTCCATGGATGCTATTTGCGCTCATATTTTTATGGACTCCGCCTCATTTTTGGGCACTTGCCCTATATCGTTCTGGAGAATATGCTAGAGCCGAGGTTCCAATGATGAATGAGGTGAAAGGTGCAGAATATACCGTAAAACAATCTAAAATTTATTGTTTCTTATTATTTTTACTTGGTTCAGTCCCTTGCTTTTGGCCTGAATCAGGGCTCCCGTTGCTCTGGGCTTTTATTGCTGGAGTTCTAACACTATGGTATTCCATATCAGTTTGGAACATAGATCCTAACGAAGAATTTGATTCTAATGGAAGAATGCCAAAGGCAGCAAAATCTTTTTTCCGTTCGTTATACTACCTCGGTTGGATGTTTATTCTTCTAGTTCTGATATGTATTATACCACCTGATTTACTAGGTTGGCTTGGCCCCTTAGGGTTATGAAATCTTGAAATTTGACAACCGTCATGTTCATGACTTAATCTAAAGTGGCGAGGTTACTGCGGCAGTCGCATAGCCTGGCCATTGCGCTGGATTGCTAATCCAGTGGTGTTTCACCTCGGGAGTTCGAATCTCCCCTGCCGCGCCATAATTAGAGAATAGGAGGTTTCTTGTTAACATCATACCCAGCAGGGCTATGAATTACCTGACAGCAGCGGTATTATCTCTGCTGATTACAGTAATTATTCTGACTTTTTGGATTTGGTCTAGAATTAGACATCTGACTCCATCTAATGATCTTTCTTGGGTAAACGAAAATAAATTTACGGCTTATGCAGAAATTGATGGAGATGATGTTTTACTAAAAAATGTGAGAGATTTTAATTGGAGGACTACCAGAGACTATGATGAACGTTGGATTGAAAAAAGGTTTAAGATTTCTGAATGTACTAAAATTTGGTTAGTATTGGAATATTTCTATCCTACTAGAAGACCGGTCGCACATACTTTGCTGAGTTTCGAATTTGAAAATGGAGAAAGAATATCATGCTCAATAGAAGTACGAAGAGAACCAGGAGAAAAATTTAGCCCTATAAAAGGCCTTTTAAGAGAATTTGAAATAATGTATGTCTGGGCCACTGAAGAAGATGTAATTGGTGTTAGAAGTAGGTGCAGGAAATCAGAAACACATCTTTTTGAAGCAGTAATCTTAGGCGAAGGAAATCAATGTAGGATGTTTGAATCTTATCTAAGAAGGACTAATGGATTACACGAGAAACCAGAATTCTATAACAGTATTTTCAACAATTGTACCACGAATATTGCATCACATGTAAATGACGTTTATCCCGGAAGAGTACCACGCGCCATTGGAGTAATACTACCTGGTTTAAGTCCAAGATTACTCAGTAGAAATAATTTGGTAAAATTAAGAGGCGGGAGTATTAAAGAAGAAATGAAAATCAATCAAATTGAAGAAAGAGCCAGGTCTTGGGATGAAATTAGTGACTTTGGAGAAACAATAAGAAATGTGGAGTCATGACAAAAGTATTCAACAACTACCCAACTATCGAAGAATGTGGAAC
>QQRY01000020.1 GCA_003602575.1 Candidatus Poseidoniales archaeon | reverse complement strand
GTTCTTTCAGTTTCGATATCAACACCACCAATTGCATTTCTTGGGGCGTCTAATTCACCGCCGATTCGACCCAAATAACATGGGTCGTGATATGTTACTTTACCATCATGAGATGGATCTGGGAGTTTACCCTCAACTTGTAAGTGATTGATTAACTGAGAGTGGTGCATGACTTCGATATCTTCTCCACCATAGTCTTTGTATTCTTTACCAAGTGTATGGAAACAGTGAGGACAAGATGCAACAATCTTTTTGACTCCAATCTCTTCGAAAGTTGCTAGATTAGTTTCTGCTAGCATTTGGAATAGATACTCATTACCTGCTCTTCTAGCGGCATCTCCGCTACATCCTTCTTGCATTCCAAGAATACCAACATCAAGACCGGCTTCTTTCATCACACTAATTGTATCTCTAGCAACTTTCTTGTTGCGTTCATCAAAAGACGCAGCACAACCTGCGAAGTAAATATATTCAGCAGGTTCTCCAACCTTGATATCTAAATCGGCAGCCCAATCGCCACGCTCATGTGAAGGTAGGCCATATGGATTAGAATCGGATTCCAAGTTTTCGATGGTTGCCATCAATGGCATGATAGTGTCTTCGACTTTTTCGTCAAATTCCATTCTTTCCATCATCAGATGTCTTCTAGAATCTGTTAGTTTAGGGACGTGGTCGATGTAAATTGGACAGGCTTCGACACATGCGTGACAAGTAGTACATGCCCAAATTGAATCTTCACCAAATCTAGCAATCATGTCTTCTTCAGGTGTTTCATCAGCCATCAAAGTAGTATAGTTATCATTAGCATAATTTCTAACATCGTGAATGATTGCCATTGGATTTAATGCTTTACCGGATGCATATGCTGGACAAACATCTTGACATCGAGCACAAGAAGTACATGCCCAGCCATCAATCAAGCTACGCCAAGAAAAGTCAGTATAGTTGACTGAGCCGAATGATTCGATATCTAATTCATCCAGAAGAACAGCCTTACCATCATCTCCTAATTGTAGAGGTTCCATGGTAGCCATTGGCCTCATATCATGGAAGAACACATTTGGAAAAGCCATAACTAAATGCATATGCTTCGAAACTGGAATCAGGAAAAGGAATGTCGAAATTGCCAACATGTGTAGCCAATAAGCGCCAATAACCAAGGCTGTGGTAGGGACAATGGTGTTTGCGACCCATGCTCCAATCGGCTCCCATGTAGTAGAAACTCCTTCTTCTCCTGCCTCAACAAAGAATGAAGTTACTGTGATGGTCATTATCAGTAGAAGGATTACATTACCTTCAAGTTGAGATTTTCCTTTTAGTTTGTCGGGAGTAAATACTACTCTTCTAAATAGCGCTGCAACACATCCAATCAATGCAATTGTATATCCTATTTCAACAATTAAATTCCAAGGCCCGCGGGCAAAATCTGGCAATACATTGTGAGAAAACCAGTTTGCAGTAGCAAGATCAAACATGTCGGTGGACAACATCAAAAATCCCCAAAACATAAGGACGTGAATTCCACCTGCAATTTTATCTTCTAATACTCTCTTTTGGCCTAGCCATCCTGTGATAACCTCCAGTATTCTCTTGCCCCAATTATCAAACCGATTATCGGATGAACCTTTCATTACTAGGCGAGTGGCTTTGTAGACTTGATAACCGAAAAAACTGCCCGAAATCAAACCAAGTAATGCCAATAATACCCAACCGGGAACTGGCCCATAGTCGATTAGAAGCGGGTGTTCCATAACATCACCTAGGCTGTGCCCAACCTTCCCACTTGTCCCGTGGTATTGAATGCACCGTTTAATTTCGATATTTTTGCGAAAAAACGACAAGGGATATGAAGCATCGACTCGTGGTCTGTATGAGGGGGAGAGATGCAACATATTACCGCAAGCGCTCCCGGCAAGTGTATTCTGTTTGGCGAACATGCTGTTGTTTACGGCCATCCAGCCGTCGCAGTAGCGATAGACCAGCGAATTAAAGTCAAAATCGAGATCGCTACATCAAGTACCCATAACTGGAAATTAGACGGTTTGGTTTTTGATCCCAAAAAACATCCTCATATCGAGGCACTGAAAAGAAGACTCTGGCCGAGTAGCCTCAATGCCCCGCCCTTATCAATAAGTATTGATGGAAAGATTCCGGCTGCATCTGGACTTGGCTCATCTGCTGCGCTTTCAGTGGCAGCTAGCGCTGCACTACGGGCTGCGAGAGGTAGATGGTTGAATGGTTCAGTAAATTCACCAGAGAATTGGGCTGAAGGTTTCTCCAGCAAGATTAGCGATACTGATGTACACTCTGATAACCAACCTAATGATTCGCTTCGAAGCGGTGACTTAGGACAAAAAAAGAGATTTATTGCCGGAAGTAATGCAGTTGATATTGATGAATGTGCCCTATTGGCCCATGCTGTAGAAGCAATTGCTCAAGGCGGAAGGGCATCACCAATGGACTCCTCGACTTGTAGCCATGGGCACATAGTCGTACTAAGTGATCGCATCGAAGATGGAATTGAATGGCAATATTCTAGAAAATTAATCACCCCTGAGGGTGAAAGAGAATGGCAAATACACACAGTCAAGCCGCCAGAGAATGATGTATTTCTTGTAATTGGAAACACTGGCATTCACGCCCCAACATCAAAACAGGTAGAGAAGGTCGCTTCAATGTTAAAAAATAATCCTGAAAGGATGAAAGAGATTGAAACCATTGGGCTAATATCTAGGAGAGGGATAAAATCTCTTCTAAACGGCGATTATGAATCTGTTGGCAGGGCGATGTCAGAAAACCAACTGATGCTTCAAAGCATAGGTGTATCCAGTCCTGAATTAGAGTCGTTGATTCAGGCTGCAGCACCATCCTCTCTTGGTGCCAAATTAACAGGTGCTGGAGGTGGAGGGTGTATGGTTGCCCTAACAAGAAACCCTAAGAAGACTAGTGAGGCAATTGAACTGGCAGGTGGGAGAACCATAATTTCGAGTTTTGGTGCTAGTGGTTTAATGATTGAAGAGGACACTGATACGCCATTATGGATTAATACCTGAAAAAAACTGTATTTTTTTTGATGCTTCCGTTTATATACCTGTTATAAGTCGCTTATAATATGACAACAGATGAAGAACGTCTAACAGTAGTAAATGTAGTAGCAAGCACAAGAGTAGCGGAAGAATTAGATCTTCCAGATATCGCAATTCAATTGAATTGTGAGTATGAACCAGAACAATTCCCTGGTGTAGTTTACCGTGTCACTGACCCTAAACTAGCAATTCTAATGTTCCGCTCAGGCCGTGCTGTTTGTACTGGTGGTAAGGACGAAGATAACATTCACACAGGTATCGACAGAATGATTTCCGACCTTCGTGGTGCTGGAATCAAAACATGGGACCTTGATGATGTAGAAATTGAAGTTCAAAATATGGTTGCAACCTATGCTCTTCACTACCCTGAAGACTATGATGGAAATGACAAGTTTACTGGAGAGCCACTTGCTGGAGTTCCACGTAAATTGAACCTAAACAATCTTACTTTCCACCTTCCTTTCGACAAGGTCGAATATGAACCAGAACAATTCCCTGGGCTAATTTACCGATTAGATTACCCTAAGGTTGTCTGTTTGATTTTCGGCAGTGGAAAGATGGTAATTACTGGAGCTCGTGCTAAGGATGAAATCCTAGAAGCTGTAGAAATTATCAAGGACGAACTTGCAGACCTTCTGTGAGAATAATTTCGTGAACCTCTTGCATTGCATGAGAGAAGTGTTCATGTTCTAGATATAGCCTCGCCAATAACATGCGGGAGACCCTAACGCGCCATTTAGTCGCGTTTACGCTTGTAGTATTCCTGTTTTTGACTACATTATCCCCTGCGATAAGTTCGTTAGAATATGATTTAGAAAAACAGGATTCGAGCAAGAGTTCTCCAAGTGTAGCCGATGTGCCTACATGGCGTGTTGGTGATAAGTGGAAATACGCTGGAACATTTGATCCTACACAGTTAGTTGTCGATGCTGGAGTCTCTGCCACGGTAGGTGAAATCAATGGAGATGCTATCTCTGAGGTATTGGCGATTTCTGAACAGAATGTAAATGGCAAAAATACTATGGTTTACACCCTTAGAACTTCAGCCAACTTCGACAAGTCTGGAGTTTCTCTAGATGGCTATTCAGGAACAGCTGAAATTGAATTCTCTCAGACCGAAATTCGTAGGGTTAGTGATTTGGCACTCATAACAAGCGATCTTGACCTATACATTGAATTCACGCCTAGTGGAATTAGTTTCCTTAAGCAAGTCTTGGGAGATATTACAATATCAAACTCATATAGTCCGGCAAGCGAAGATTATGATTTCCCTATTAGAGCAGATGAAAGATGGACTACTGTGGTGACATCTTCATCTCAATGGTCTGGAGCAAGTGATTACATAACCCCATTCCCTGTACCATCATCTGATACAAATTCTACAATCTATGAAGTCACCAATACCGGAACTCCAGTTAATGATTATGGCCAAGTAATTAATTATGGAGGATGTGATGATTCTTTTGAGATTACTTCATTTAATTCTGCAGGTGATGAACAAGGATATACTTGGTATTGTCCCGCTGCAAAGAATTTTGCTTGGAAACATACTGAAGATGATGTTGGATTAACCATAGATTTCAAACTTAAGGAATATATTCCAAAGGATGCGAGTGGAGTGGATATTTATTCAAACCCAGGTAATCGAAATGAATGTATTTCGGTAGAGTTTGTCAACGATATTACTGCGCTTGACACTCCAACCGATGTTTGGGTAAATGCTTCTTCTTCAACTGGTTGTTTTTCCAGTTCGGTTGGAAATGTACTGGAAGTTCGTCATGAAGCAACTGGTTTTGCTCAACAGATAACAACGGCAAACAATGGTAGCGCTTGGACTCAATTCGATATTGGGAGCGAAATTGATGACTCTTCAACCTCGATAGACTGGGCTAGTCATGGAATAGTTGCTAGAAGTACTTCAGGGGCAACTTTAGTTGGAGCAAATACAATTACTTTAGATGAAGAATTGGTTGTCCTAGACTTATTTGCTGATTTTGAAAGAGCAGTGATTACCCGTACTAGAGATGGAGTAGACAAGGAATTGAATACTCTTTCAGGCTATAACGTACTTCCTGGTGATGATTTGAAAATTGAGGTAACTATTCAAAATAAAGGAATCACTCCAAGCCAGGCTACAGATCTAAGAATTTATCCGCCTAGTGGGCAAAGTTTTGATCTGCCGTTACCTTCACTTAGTACTTATGAAACTTTCAAGACAAATTTCACTTGGACTGTCCCTGAATCTCAAGCGATAGGAATCGTGCCAGTGTCTTGGGAAGCAGACCCTAATGGTATCAATTCAGCGGATGTAAATGGCGATAATGATTACGCAATCATCGGTTTATTTGTCGGCCGGCTCCCTACTCCTGTAGTGGTAGATGCGACTGCAAGAACCCTAGAGGAAGTATTCATCAATGCAAGTTCTAGTTTTGACGAGGATGGGGGAAATGTCACTTGTCTATTTGAAATCCCATATGATGATGGAACTAGAACATGGGCATGGGAAAAGATTCCTTCAGATAGTTGTATGACTAACTGGACTTGGACCGATGATGGCTCATATCCTATTATTGTTACAATTACCGACGAAGAGCGTGATGAAACGCAAGTCACACTATTTGCTGAAATCGAAAATCGGGCACCTAAACTTGAATTACGGAGTATGCGTGATGAAGCGATGGTAGAGCACCCAATTACTCTGTATGCATTCGCTAATGATTCCGATTCGGAAGATGTTTGGCCTGGCGTAGTGGATGTGTTTTGGCCGACTGCACAATGTCAAGAAGGATACTATACACGAGTATGTACAACTACTGCGCCAACTGAAGGATGGCATACATTTACTGCGATTGGAACAGATGATGATAGTTCAACAACCACTGCCACTATCGATATTAAATTCACAAATATAGCGCCACATAGTACTATAATCAATCTTTACAATGATTCTGGAACCATTCTAAGTGATGAACAAAAGATTTGGCAATTAGATGAAGATCAGGTTGTTTTGGTTAAAGGACAAGCTGAAGATTCTATTGATGATATTGAAACTCTATCACACACATGGTGGCCCGATGATAAACAGGGTTCTCTAATTTACTTCCTTCAAGGAAGAGTCACTCAGTATGAGATGAGTTGGCAAACCTCAGGCCTTCACACAATCAGATTGGACGTGACCGACTCTGATGGTGCAACTAGTAATACCAACGAGCGATGGGTCAATATCAGAAATGTACCCCCTGTGATTCAGCCTCTAGATTCAGTTCTACCACTGGCGGAAGGGCAATCAATCACCATAATGGGAAATTCCACCGATACCATTAGTGACATTTCATCATTGGTCAAATGTTGGGATGTTGATCCAGGAATAGATAGTGATTCACAAGGCGGTGCGAGTGATGATTGCGATATAGTTGGCGACGAATTCAATTATGCTTGGAATAGAAGTGGCTCACATACAATTGTCTATCACGTGACCGATGACGATGGAGCAACTACCAGTGAAGTATTAACCATTGAAGTGATAAATATTCCACCAATAGTTAGGCTTCAAAAATCTGATTGTATTGCATATGAAAAATGTGTTCTCGATGCTAGAGCCACTATCGATTCACTGAACGATATTGAAGATTTGACAATTGCTTGGGATTTAGATATCTCCGAGGATAGTAATGGAGATGGAATTAAGGATAACGATGCTGATCTAATCGGTAAGAGAGTTGAACACATCTTCAAGCAAGAAGGTAAAATTACCGTCAAAGCAATGGCCTGGGATGAAGACCCAGAAAGACCGGGTATGGCTAAGATTACAATCGAAGTTTCGCCACCAGATAGAAATGCTATCGAGCAAGTAAGTTCACTTCTTGCCGGTGAAGAAGCAAATCCTCTTGCTCAAGTTGCTCTAATTATTGTCATCATATTGCTTCTTGTGGCAGTATCTAGGAGAAGAAGTGCTTCCGCTCAAACCAAAACTTGGCAACGAGATGGTCTTGATGATGAATTTGATACAGATGCACAATTGGAAAAATCACAAAAAAGGCGACCTACTGCTCCACCTCCGGGATTTATATTTGACCAAGCGATGCAACAAGCACCAAGTAATGCTAATCAACCTGGAGAAATATCTGTTGATGAATTACTTGAAGGCCCACCAATTCCAGAAGCAGGCCTACCTGCAGGATGGACTGCTGAACAATGGCATTATTATGGTCATGAATGGCTTAAGAGCCAATAAGCGTATACTAATTATTTACAAGAGTGCGAGGCTCTCAAGTAGGAGAACTTCATCGCAGAGTCATGCTTAAACAACGTAGTTTGGCTTTAATTCTAATTTTATTACTAATAACAATGCCTTGGATGGCAATGTTAGATGCTGAAGAAGATGAGTTGAAAGAGACTAATATTCAAAACAGTGGCACATTGAATGGATGGCCTGATGTACCTACTTGGAGGATTGGTGACAAATACACTTATGAAACTTTATTCGATGTACAGCAATTGATTCAACAAGCAAATGTTTCTGCATCGCTAAATACATTAACTGGAGATACTGTTTATGAAGTCGCAGATATTTTATTCATTACTATTGATGGAGTTCAAACCCTTGCTTACAAAATGGATGTAAGTGGTGATTTTACTTCAGGTAATAGTGGGGCAACACTCGAAGGTGTTTCAGGACGATTAAATATTGGATATAGCGGAGAAGATTTGATTCGTGTCCGCGATTTAGGAGTAATAAATAGCGAGTTTACTCTAGATGTCTCTTTTGCACCGTTTAATATCGGATTTTTGAGCCAAGATATTGCTACCATTTCTTTCGATACTTCTTACACTCCTGCAAAAGAAAAGTATGATTTCCCAATGCGCACTGGAGATCAGTGGTACATGGGATTCATTGCAAGTACCGTTGTTACCGGTGATTCTGACTACTTTGACCCATCTGAATTTGATACCGCTGGGTATGAAAATAATAGTTGGCAAATTACATCCAATGGAGTCCCTACAGAAGACGGAGTTAATATCAAATATTCCGGATGTGATGATTCTTACAAAGTCAATGAATGGAATGCCACTGGAGTCAGTCAAGGTTTCAATTGGTATTGCCCTGCTGTAAGATATAATTCTTGGATGAGAGTTAGTAATGCTGCTGGATTCACAATCGATTGGCTATTGAAGAGTTACTTACCAGCCGAATCTTCAGGTGTAGATACTATTACTAATAGTGAGGGAGAAGTGATAACAGTAGGAAGATCAGACCCGGGCACACGTGATTTAGAAATTGAAATTGGACTACAAAGTGTTGCAACACTACCCGATGCTGAGCAAGCTATTACTATTGATTATGGAGGACTACAAAATGATCCTCAGGCGAATACTAACCTACAGTTGAGATACGAAATGGCTGGAACCTTACTTAATCCAACTACAGATTCTAATGGACAGGCCACTGAAATGTTGAATTCTTCTAGTGTACGAGATACTACAAACTCTAGTGATGATTATTCCAGTAATGGACTTATTGTTTGGGACCCTGCCACTGAAATTATTGGGGCCGCAACAATAGTAATTGACTTATCACTAACTGCAGTTGACTTAATTGCTCAATCAGATGCAATTATTGTTACAAGAATACGCGATGGAAATTCTCAGATTTTGACTAAATCGATAGGATACAATGCTCTACCAGGCGATCTTCTATCATTTTCAATACCTACCCAGAATCGTGGTCTACTTAGTTC
>QQRY01000002.1 GCA_003602575.1 Candidatus Poseidoniales archaeon | reverse complement strand
GAAAACAACGACGGTAATGATTTGACGGGTCAATTTGACCACGACAATGATGCTTTGGACGACAACGAAGACGATGATGACGATAATGACGGAATCATCGACTCTTTGGAACAGTGAAGAAGATATAGCCACGTTTCACCAATACTGAGGTATTGGTTAATGGTCCTCTGGGGGGTTAGCCCTCCAGGGGACCCCTTTTTTTCTTAATTTTTAATTACTTACGGGATTGATACTTATCGTCTTGGTTGATACCTTAATTCCCATTAGACCCTTCGCGTTGATATAGTGTATTTCGGTCGCTGGTTGACGGACAGGTGCTAAAATGCTTTCAATTACAAATGAAGAAAAAATACGAAGTCGCCAAAAACTAACTCTATCCTTGATTCTAGTATTCTTGATGTTGTCAAGCACTACTCTGACTCTAGTTCAGGATTTTGGAGGCGAGGAAGACTCAACTCAGTTCACCTTTGCTTCGGGAGAACTACTAGACAAGGGCACAGTTGAACTTGGCCAACAACCCTCGGGACAGGGCAATCTAGTGAACATTAACGATCACTTACCGCCTCAGCCGCATCCAGCAATTCACGATATAATGTGGACAGATTCCGGGGTGTCCTCTGGAATAATCAACGACCTTTCAGCGATTGCCGCACTTTCTGAAACTTATTCGATATTCCTTGAAGAATCAAATAAAGAAGACCACGACAACGATGGCATAAATGATTTGAACGACTTAGATGATGACAATGATGGGATTTACGATTTGTTAGAAAGATTTGATGGGTGCTACGGGACCGACCCTCTAGACCACGATAATGACGGAGTTCCAGATGTTGACGACTGGGATGACGATAATGATGGTATTCTAGAAGGGCCTTTAGACATAGCAGCACTTGAAGCACTTGGGCTTGATCCACTAAATGTTAGCACAGACAGATATCTTGATTCTTCAATTATTCATCCATGGACTAACACTCCAATTGGCGCAGGATACTTAGCTGACCAAAACCCAATGGACCATGATAATGACGGCGTTACCGACGAAGACAGCGATGGTTCTGGGGCAGATAGGTATGATGAAGACGATGACAACGATGGACGTATAGACCAATTTTCATGGCCTTGTGATCTTGATGGTGACGGGGTTAGAGATTATTTTGATAATGATGACGATGGCGATGGTGTACCGGATGTTGAAGACGAGCACCCTTACGATGCAACACTTACAGGAAGTATGCAAGCAAATGCCGAATTTTATGATGCCCCAAGAGTTTGGCAACCGAATGAATACTTGATCTATTCAGGCGGTGTAGACTATGTGGTTTGGGAGGCAAATAGAGTCAATGCAGCAACTGCAACTGCCTCAGGTTTCTATCCGTTATTCGAAGATGCGACAATTACAGCACAAGGAACTCCATCTTTCACTCAAATTATCGATGGTGACTTAGACGGAGACGGAATCCCTAATTTCCTAGATCCTGATAATGATAATGATGGAACACCAGACAGTGCCGATACAGATGATGACAATGATTCGATTCTAGATATGTCGGACCCTGATGATGACAATGACGGAATTCCGGATGTATGTGTAATTGTTGATAACAATGGGGATGGATTAAATGATTATACTAGGGAAAACAATTCAGGTTTATACCAAACTCCTGGTGGAGACACAGATGGTATTGCAGGCTTGGATTGTGAGATAGATTATGATTCTGACTTAGACGATGACCGATTGAGGCCATTCGATTTGAACTATAACGCGATATATGATTGGCTTGATCCCGACATGGGCGGTACAACCTCTCCTGATAACCTAGGAGATATTGCAGTTAGCGGTGACCAATCTAACTTCGAATACGACTTGGATAATGACCAAATCCAAAACGAAAACGATTCTTTCCCGCTGGATACATCTACAGATGTAGCCTCCTGGAATTGTCCCACAGCAGCAAATCCAATTCCAGCTAACCCCGACCCTAGATGTATAACAAGAAGAGCATCATTCTCCCAGTTTAATGATTGGGACGGAGACGGAATTCTAAACTGGGATGATATTGATGATGATAATGATGGAATCATCGATATTCTAGATATTGATTGGGATTGTGATTTCGATAACGATGCAGACTTGCACGCAATCAACGGTGCTTTATATCGTGACGATGGACCAAATAATATAGATTCAGATGTCGATGGGGATGGACTCGAGAATAGTATAGATTGGGACGACGATAACGACGGGCTTTCAGATTTATACGATCCTGATGATGGAAATTGTGGAGTGGTGGATTTTGACCAAAATGATGGGTTTTACACCCCTTACTACCCAGTGACAGATGGTGGAAGCCTAGACGGTTCTGCTGATGGACAAGGTTACTCTGATAACTCTTCAGATTATTGGAAAATGGTTTTCCAACACAACCCGTTTGGAAATATGATGTTGAACTATAACGGGTATGATGGAAGTACACAACCTGCTACACCAGGAGTAGTTCCTGAGTTCTACTGGTTCCTACTTTCAAGGTGGTCCTCGAGAAATGGTGGGAATGAATGGGATATCGACACTGACGGAGACTCACTAATCAATGGCCTAGATATCGACCAGGACGGTGATGGTTTACCCGACTGGTGGGACCAAGACGAAGGTAATGACGGGATTATGGATATAGATGATCCAAAACTAGGGGGGACGTTTAACCTCTCAACGTGCGGTTGGACTGCAGGTAATTTCAAGACTGGTTATTCATGTGGGTATGTTTATGCTTTCGCATATCAAATGCCATTGAACGGAGTTAATGCTCAATTAGGGCTACCGTTTTCAACCCGTCCAGATGCAGGCTTTGACCAAGGCGCTACAGGGGGAGGTCCTTCCAATAATTGGAGCTGCACTCCAGGCGCTCAAGGTGGATGTTGGCATTATGACTATGGAAATGACGGTACTGTAGATTCAGGAATAACATTTACTCAAATGCAAAACAATAGAGATGCTTTCGATGTTTGGATGGGACTAACGCTCACACTACCTGGCTGGAATTGGAATTCGGATAATGGAGCAGAGCAAGATTTCCCTGATGAATTAGGAGCAGATACTATTCAAAATGATGTTGATCCAGATGTAGATGGTGATGGTTTCAACAACACAATAGACATTGATGATGATGCTGACGGTGTTTATGATTGGTATGATATCGATGATGACAATGATGGACTTTGGGATTATTTCGAAGTCGATTCAAATGATGACTTAGACGATGATGCATCTATCAATCTCCCTCAAGGTTCATCTTTCTTCACCGGCACTAATTGCGAAGATAACGATGATGATGGCAATGATGCTGATGCAGATGATGATGGTTTCTTCCAAGCAGTCTGGGACAGAGGAGAGATGACTCAAGGATATCAGAATCCTAAATTCTACGATGTAGATAACGACAATGACGGTGTACCTGATGGTGAAGACTGGGACGACGACAACAACGGAATAGATGATTGGAGCCAAGAACTACTTCCTGGTTGTTTCCTTGGAGAAGAAGGCTCAACATGGGACCATGATAATGACAACATTACCGATTGGAACGATGATGATTGGGATGCAGATGGGCTAACCAATGATTATGAAATCAATAATACAGGCTTAACATCGGCATTCGATCACGATAATGATGGTCTTAGAGATGATATCGATAAAGACGACGACCAAGACGGAATGGAAGACATAGACGAAATTCTAGTTTGGCCAATTAGATTCAACCGAAACTCAACCAATCCTTGGGACCACGATGACTTCGGAGATGGCGAAGCATTAGCAAATCCTTCTGATAATTCAGTTGGCCCAGATGCCATTGATACAGATGATGATAACGATACATTAGAAGATACAGATTTCGACCACCTCGAAGAGAACGAGATATCTTTCCCATGTTATAATGGAGCCCCTTCAAGTGATTGGGACTTTGATAATGACTGTGTCTTAGATGAAGACGATAAAGCTCCAACATTCATTACTTTAGATGCTCCAAGTACGCTATGGATAGATGCCCAAACACCTCAAAGATTCACTGGGCATGTGGATTGGGTTAACCCAATAACTCTGGCTTATGAACCGGCTCCAAATATCCCAATTCAAATTAATATTGAATGGGCTAATAACGGCACTACTGCGATAGAATCGATATATGTCCCGACAAATAACTTTGGAAACTTCAGTTATAATCAGTATATCTATCCTGAGATGTTGACTGTCGGAGACAGTACTACCTACAAGGTATATGCAGAAGTCACAGAATTATTCGCTTTCAACGGCAATCGCTCTCAAGAGTATTTGGTTGGCGCTGAAGCAAATCTAACAGCCAATATTGCACCTATGGGCGCTTTCAAGAGCAGCGAACAACCATTCAAGATTGACTTTTGGGCTCATTATACTGCAGATACCCAACGTGGAGATTATACTAAATTGATCAATTATGTTCCTATTACATTCACTGTTAGAGGTGGACCATTTGGTAATATATCTACTCCAACAAACTTCACAGGTTTAGATGGAAATGGATACAGAACCGATAATCGAGGGTTTGCATCGGTAACCTTTGTCCAAGATATTGGAATAAATGGGACATGGAAGCAAATTCGTAGAAACGCAAGTCTGGACAATGGAGTAGGTCAGTTGCCGGGAGGATATGAAGAAATTATCTGGGACGACTTGAACAAGAAACACGTAATAGTGACCGATGCTAATACCGGCGAGCCAATTACGGGTAATTTCACTAGCCTGTACTCCAATACTACTTTACCAGCAGGAGACTATCAGGTAATTGGTAGTGTGAGGCCAGAAATTGCTTCTGAATGGCCATTCCCTTACATGCATGGCGATGATACAGAGCCTGAAAATGTAAGAGTAATGCATAGAATGAATATCTATGGTTCAATGATTGTTCCAGGTACAAATCCAGTTTATTATTGGGATTCAACAATCAATAATAACAACGGTTTCTTTGGAAATTGGGCGACTTTATTCCATTCTCAAGCATTGACTAATGCAGGATTAGACTTCAATACAGTTTCAGCCACAAAACCATATCCTACAAACTGGGATGGCAATCCAGCAAGTCTTTCTGGTGAAGCAGCTAAACTAAGGCCATTTATCTCAACAGGCGGCGACGATTGGCTGATTACGATAGTAAACGGTGGAGAAACAAATCTCCCGCCATGTGGTAAAGTTGATCCATTTGATTCAGAAAGTGAAACAAGATGTGAGATTGTTCCTGAAATGAATACTGGAGAAACATTGCGAATGATTGGTACTGTAACCAACAGGACAAACGATCCTTGGGATGCTGACCCGATTGCTCTTCAGGTAGATATTGATGGCAATAGACAATTCATTGGTGCGGGTGAGACGCAATTCACTGCCCCACCAAAGAAGGCATGTTCGACTTGTGATGCAGTATATGATTACAACTTCACATGGGTGCCTACAGAATTCCCTGCTAAGAACTACGGAATGAGAGTTGACTTCACAAGTTCATCATACTACTTCACTGGTAATACCAGCACTTTATCACCAACAGGAGCATACATCAATGTTTCAGTTATTGGAACAACGAAATTCGAAATGACTTCAATTCCAAGATTATATCGAAATACTACAAACCTTGTACAAGCAAAATTACTCGATAATGCTAACCAAGCAGTACCAAACGCGCCCGTCAATTATACCTGGTCGTTTGACGGTAGAACAGGTATCAATTACACCGATGATAGAGGTTTCTTTGAAATCCCATTCGAGATTAATGGTTCAGACGCATTAGGAAATTTCACCTTACAGTTTGAATATCCTGGGTCATCGAATTTGAAGGGTAGTTCAGCGAGTCAATCTATTTGGGTTATCTCGCGAACCAATATCACAGTCACTACGACTAGTGATAATATACGGCAATCAGGTGATAATTGGGACTTTACTGCCCTTATTACTGATGATGCTGCAAGTGGAACAACCCCGACCAATTTGAATGGAGCCAATAGCCCTAATGGTGGTTTGGTAGATGTTATATTCGAGGGTACAGATTTCAATGGAGTCGCTTATCGGCAAGTAGTAGCAACAATCGAACCATCTGCAGGATTCCTAACTTTGCCATCGCAACAACCAGATAATTCTCATCTATGCTATTATGATGGTAATGATGATGGATTTGCTGATAGGGATACCGATAAGAATGGTTTGAGTAGAGAGGAGAGTATAGGCTGCCTAAAGGCAAATATTAGTCCTCTAAACCCAAGCCTACTAAGAAATGATCCGGCTGGATTCTTACCTGATGGTTTCGGACCAGTTAATGTAATTTTAAGATTTGAAGAAAATCTGCCTAACGAGGGATGTGCATTACTAGATCCGAATATCAACATCCGTACACTTGGCGGTTCATGGGACCCATGTACGTCGATTCCAAACAGTGAACAATACCGCGTTTTGATGACAAATAATGCAAATGGTTTCTCTTTAATCGGTAGAACAAATTTGATTGTAGACGACCAAATTGTGTATACTAGTGAAGTAAACCCTACAACAGGACAAGTTGAAGAAAAAGACATGGAAGTGACAGGACAATTGCAAGATGAACTTGGTACAAATCTATCCAATAGAAAGGTCAGAGTTCAATATGAAATGGTCAATGGCGATTCTGGAGTTCAAGGTTGTCAAGAAGGTTATACAGACATCAATGGTTATTTCTCAATCGATTGTGAATTGTCGGGCGTTATAGCTGGTAAAGCTAGAGTTACAGTAACTTATTCTGCTTGGGATAATGAAAACAATGACAGATACAGATACTCTAACAAGACGTTACAAACCGAATTCGAAGTATTTTCTAATTCTACAATTGCAATCACTGAAGTAGGTCCTTTCAAGTCAACAGAAGACAAGTACATCGCTCCTAATGGAACAGAATACTACCGCCTTTTCTTGAAGGAATCATTCCACATCGATGCGCGCTTGACACAGACTAACGGCCAGTGGGTTGGAGGAAAGTGTCTGAACATTTACTTGGACCCTGAATCCAATATCAGGCCAATTGCTACTATCAGAACTAGCAACGTAGATGGCTCTATCGAGTGGTTCAGTGGAGACCCACTACAAAATCCTACTTTGAAGGGCGTTGAAACAACAGGTGGAAAGACCGAGGGATACAGAACATTACGTGTGGCTTTCGAACCAGATGCTAACGTTCCGGGCGGTTGTGATAAAGATGCCTCGAGCGCTCTAAATGGTTCATTTACAGATGTCAATATCTTAGTTAGATCCAGAGTTGACCTTCAAGTTAAGCAAACATGGAGCTATATTGGAGACAATGGACTATTTGAAGGAGACATAGTATTTGGTGAAGTAGCGTTATTAAGAGATAGATTAGACCTTGCAGTCGAAAACGAAGAGGTCATTTTCTTGCGCCAATACTTCGACAATGGAAGTTGGGTTACCGATGGAGAAAATAAATCCAAGACTAATGAACAAGGTGTTGCTAGTTTCGAATGGGCGTTTGACGGAAGAAGTTGCGGTGGAAAAGAATGTGATGGAAGATGGCGTATTATCGCTTATTATCCAGGTTCAACATTCTTCGCACCATCGGATGACGATATTACCCACGAGATACAATGGGCTGAGCCGGTTGCAGTCTCATCTAGTGCAGGATTCTTCACGCCCGGAAATACTATGGCATTGGTTATATTACTCATGGCATTAGTAATTGGTGGAGCATTATACTACCAAAGAGCTCAGGCTAGAAGACAAGTACAAGCCTTAAGGGGTATTTTGACTGATACAATGCTACAGTTAGAAGCTAGCAATGAATTCATCGCTGCGATCTTTGATTGTTACAAGAACTTGGTTAGACATTTCCGCAAATATGGTTTCATGAAGAAGGTATACGAAACCACTCGAGAGTTCGAAGCAGCCGTTAGAGCGGCATTTAACATGGTTCCAAGCGAGCAATTAGCAGGATTCTTGACAATCTTTGAGGAAGCAAGATATTCCGATCATACAATTGATGCAAGCCATCGAGACCGTGCACTACAAACCTTAGATGTGATTGTCAGAACATTGACAATGTCTCTTGGTGAAGGGGTAATAGTCAAGCGTTTCGAAGATGTCAACTTGTACGATAATCAAGTCAAGGCTGGAGAATTTGTTGCTGCTGACGGAACAGTCCGCCAAGCAGGTATCGTTGAAGGCGAAGGAACTGATTTCAAGATTTGATTGTGGTTTAGTTGGTAAAATCCAGCCGAACCTTCAAGGAGCAGGTCGGATGTGGGTATCCCATGGAAGACTGGAAAAACCTCATCGACCAAGCAATGCAGAAAGAAACTTCAGATGTTATAGGCGCTCATGGAACCTATGGGCAGGCCGTAAGAGTCGCTCTAAGTGAGGCACAAATGCTTCTTGGGGACTTGGAAGCAGCTAAGATCATCGAATCAATATATGGAGCATTAGTTGCATATTCTCAACAAGTTATGCTTAGAATGAAAGCTGAAGACCCGGAGATTGGCGGTGTTGATCATGCTTTTAGGGCAGGCCAGGCATATGGGGTAAGTTGTGTACTCAACCATCTAATAGACCAATTAACGGATGTCGCAGGAATTACTGCTTTGGGAGCTCTTGACGATTTCTCTGACACTCTTCACGATGAGATAATCATCCAAGGTCGAGCGGCAGGATTAACCGTAGAATTATTGGATGCCAAAGGCGATATTCTTTATGAATAATCCAATTCTTAATCGTTTAAACGCGTAAATAGAGTTGCATTACGCGTCGGTGCATTGATAATGGGTTGGCGATTCGGCAGCATGCTTCAAAGCATCGAGGGAGTCAAATGAGTAACCCAAATAACAAGACAAACGCACAATTGGTTGATGTAATCAACCAACTGAAAGCCCAGTCTCGTGAAACCGGTTCCGCTGTTTGGCGAGATGTGGCCATGCGTCTATCTAGAAGTCGCAAGAACTGGACCAACCCCAACCTCAGCCGTGTTAGCCGCCATGCCCCAGAGGGTGCAACAATCCTCGTGCCTGGCAAGTTACTCGGCAGTGGTGAGTTTACCAGTAACCATACGATCGCCGCCTACAGTGTGAGCACCGGTGCTCGCGAGAAGATAGAAGCCGCTGGCGGTCGAATAGTGACCTATGGCGAGCTAATGAACGAAAACCCATCAGGAAAGGGGGTAGTTATCCTTGGATGAAACTACCTTTGTTTTTGATGCAGATGGCCTTGTTCTAGGGCGTCTTGCATCAGCTACTGCCAACATTCTTCTAAAGGCAGCAAGAGAAGACCGTGATGACAAAGTTATCATAATCAATGCTGAGAAGGCTATCGTTTCAGGTAGCCCAACATCAGTCTTGAACAAGTATCATGCTAAGTATGAATTAAATCACGCTAGAAAGGGTCCATTTTTCCCACGTATGCCTGATATGATTTTGAAGCGTGCCGTTCGCGGTATGCTTCCATACCAAAAGAAGAGCAGTGGGCGTAGAGCACTTCGTAATTTACGTGTTGAAATCGGCTGCCCAAGTCATCTATCTGGAGATCTTCCAGATGGACACCAATCTGGAGATGATTCGAAGATTAGAAAATCAACACCTGAGAGATTCCTCTCTCTAGGAGAGATAAGCGCCAATCTAGGTGCTCCAAGTCATCGTTGGACTGGAGGTGAACAGTAATGGCACGTAAGCAAAAGAAATCAGTTGAGACATCTGGAAAGAGAAAAACTGCAATTGCTAGAGCTAGTGTAAAAGCTGGTCAAGGCAGAGTTAGAGTAAACAGTGAACCAATCGAAATTCTACAGCCTTCTTTGGCTCGTAGAAAAGCAATGGAGCCACTAATTATTGCAGATGCAATGAACAGACTATCTAAAGTTGATATTAATATCACCACTACAGGTGGAGGAATTATGGGGCAAACAGATGCTATCCGCACTGCTATTGCCCGTGGACTTGTTCACTATAATGGTGGAGCAAAAGGCCAAGACGAAGAGTTGAGAGACGAATATCTAAGATTTGATAGAAGTCTTTTGGTTAACGACCCACGTCGTAAGGAGCCAAAACACCAACTTGGCCGTGGTGCTCGTAGAAAGAAACAGAAATCTTACCGATGAGGCGATAAAATGATTATACCAATTAGATGTTTTAGTTGTGGAGCCGTTGTAGCTCATAAGTGGGAAGAATTTAATGAAAAAGTAACATCAGGAGTAGAAGTTTCTGATGCACTTGATCAAGTAGGTTTAGCCCGCTACTGTTGCAGAAGAATGTATGTAGGTCATTTGGACTTGATACAAGAAGTTGCACCTTTCAGTGCTTCTCGCCAGTAATTTCATACAAGGGCCCGTGGGTTAGCTTGGCCTATACTTGGCGGCTGGGGGTCGTCAGACCCCGGTTCAAATCCGGGCGGGCCCACCAATAACCGAAGATTTTGTTTATTGATTTTTGATAGAAATAGTATCATCAAAATAGACTGGAAGCCTTTGGTTTGATATGCTAAGCATGTAAAGGATAATTTATGCGAAAGACTACTACTGCGTCTGTCATCATAACTTTACTGATGATTTCTCTTTCTAGTCCAGTGATGATTAGTTCAGCTGATAGTACCATTTCAACCGATTTGACATGGAGCGGCCAACAAGTACTTTCAGGAAACATTACTATATCCCAAGGGACTACCTTAACTATTCAACCAGGCACTACTATCGATTGTGGAGATGACTTTTGGATTCAAGTAGACGGTACTATAATTGCCGATAATGCAAGTTTCTTTTCCTCAACACCACCAGTTACCCAAGGCTCTCATGGCGCTGGTTTGTGGAAAGGACTTATCATCGGATATAGCGGGATAGCATTAATGAATAATACCTTGATAGAGAATGCCAAAACGGCAATACTGGTCAATGGCCAGTTTACAGCAAATAACTTACAGATAAATCATTCTTACATTGGAATAAACAATCTTGGAGTTTCTACTATCGATGGGTATTTATCCAGTCAAATAGATTATGATTCCATTCAAAATAGTGGGACTTTACAATTATCAAGAGCAGAAATCGACCAATCCGCTTCAGGAGTTCAAACCTCAGGGACATCAATAATCACCAACTCTAACTTTTCTAGCGTTGGTGTCGCATTGAAGAATATTGCCGGACAAACCAATGCTGAAAGCATTGGATTTACTTCTGTTACAGTAGGAATCTCTAGCCAAATCAATTCGAAAGTAAGAGTATCGAATATTATTGGAATGGATGTATCTTTACTTATCGATGCAGCCAATAGCGATGATTTACATGTCGAGAATGGCGTTATTTCAGGCAATAGAGCCCTAGTTTCCAACGAAGCCTCATCATTTATGATTTCTAATATTTCATTTGATGGGCTTTCAAATAATTATGGCCCAGCAATAGATCAGCAGTGCCTAGGAACATGTTTTTTGAATAACATTACCATGGTCAATGTTTACTCTGGAATCTCTCTATCGGGACCAGGAACTCACTCATTGAATGACTTGAGCATAGAATCGATTAGTACTGCAGTAGAAGCAACTGGAAGTGGCCATATTTCTGGCCATGACCTAACAATCCAAACACAATCATCTGGTTTAATATTTAGAGGGCCATCTTCTACATTGACAGGTGAAAATATAGTTCATTTGGAACAATCTCAATCGCTTGGTATAGATCTACTAGATTCACAGCATACTTGGTCAAATCTAGTAATATACAAGGCATATAATCAGCAAGATACCATTTCTAAAGCGATAAATTCCTGGTACGCAGATATCGAAGTAAATAATTTAAGCATAGAAAATTTCTCTACAGGAATTTATCTTCAAGATTCTGAGCTATCAGGTGTCTTAATTGAGGTCCATGGAGGTACTGATACCGCAATTGAGGCAATTGATAGCCAATTAGTAACAGACTCAATATCAACCAAATACCAAGCATTTGGTATTCAGATGCGTGAGAACTCATATCTCCAAACTAGTAATTGGAATGCAGAACTTCATAATTCACCATTGAAATTATTTGATAATTCACAAGCCAATATCCGTGTATTCGTACCACTGAATACTAATTCTAATTCCTTTGATGCCTCTGGAGACGGTACTGTATATTATGGAGGTAGCACTACTACTAGTATTTCTACAACAAGTTCGGGTTATTTTGAAGAAACAAATGTGCATTTTACTGATATATCTAGTAATCCCGTTCAAGCAACAATTAAAGTTAATGGCTTTGAGATAGAAACTGACGTAAACGGTTATGCAACTCTTCCACTATTATCTCAGGGTTCAATCATCGAAGCAATTTTTTCAGGAACCGGAGTAACTCAAACCTTGACTGGTGGCCAATTAAATCAAGTTGTTCAAATCCCAGTAATTCCTCAAGGCGATTGGACAATTACTGCCGGGCAGTCAGTAATACTGGGGCCTCGCCCAGATGGACAGCCGCATCTGATTTCGGGAAATTTGTTAATGGAAGGAGACAGTTCTTTGAAATTGATTTCATCCGAACTGATAATAGATTCTAATTTTGAAGCCACCTTACTTTCTTCTTCACAGATAATGGGCGAGGATGCAAAGGTTACTGCTGATAGGATAAACATCTATTCTACTGCTTCATTATCATCATCTGTTCAAACACAAATGATAGTTGATGCCATAGTTAATTGGTCTTGTAGTTCTACCACGTCCATTGTTTCAGTGATTTTCAATAAGTCTGTGGAACTTCATTCTAATTGTTATATTGAGATGCTAGGTGGAGATATTCTCGCATCAATCACCGTACCTGCCCAGTCATCTTTTACACAATTATCTTCGCTCGAACTTTTAGTAATAGACAAAGGAATACCGGTCGAAGATGCCTTGATTTCTATCAACGGCGTTAACCAAATTACTGACCAGCATGGACAAGTGTCTACCAATGCCACTGCACGTTACATAGATCAAAATAATGATAATTTAGGAGGTCTTCAAAATATCACTCTGCAGATAGATTCCTTTACAGATTTTGTTTCTTGGGATTCATCAAAGTCTTTCGTTCATACATTCATGGCTTCAACGGTAGGCTTTGGAGTGATGACAGAATCAACAATTCTTGAAGCCAAATGGAGTCCATATTATTTAGATAATGATTTAGTAATCCCTCAATTGAAATCACTAATTATTGATGATGGTGTTTCTTTTAGAGTTTCAGATGGAGTTTCAATAACAGTTGAAGGAACTCTCGATGCAGGTGATTCTACAATTTCTTCTACTGGTTATGGTGCAAGATGGGCAGGATTAATTCTCGGAGATCAACTGAGTTCTCGAATAGAATTATCCAATACAGATGTGGTCGAAGCGTCTATTCCGCTTCGTATTTCTCAAGCAGGTTCAGTATATGCGGATGGAGTTACAATGATGCGTTCGACAGCCTCAGAACCACTGGTTTATGTTGAAGCTGGTAGCGACGCTATTGTTGAAATTAAGAATTCTTACTTTAGTGATGGTGGAAGTGGATGTTTTGAATTATATCAATCTCAAGCACAAATCCTTCTTTCCAACATAGAATTAACTAATTGTAATGGTCCTGCTATTTGGGCACGTCAAACAACAATTCAAGCATCTAACATCACTATTGGCAATGGAATTGAAATAGGTTTTGATTTAACCGAGGTTTCAGGTTCCATTTCTTCGGTTGATGCAACACAATTTGCTGGCGCAGGTAATGTATTTTGGCTTGATTCAATGGACGAACAATTCACACTTGACTCAATAAAGGCTAACACGGGTAATTCGGCTGCAATAGCAGGAAGAAATAATCGCAATCTAGCCATAGACTCTGTAGAAATAACGGGAGCACCGGCAATAGACTTTGATTATTCATCTGGAATTTTAACAAATATCGAATTGATAGGGCCAGGTTCAGGGAATGGTTTGATCAATCATCATGGTCGTTCTTCTAGTTCTCTGATTGTCGAGAATCTTAATTTGAGTAATTATTCAGTGGGAATAGACCTTCATTCCGATAGTGAAGATTTCACAGCACCACTTGTCATTCGAGACTCCTTTATTCAAGCTTCAACTTCGATTTCAGCAGAGAATTATTCAGCAGTTGTAGAGGCTACTACTATTTCAGGCTCAAGTGAATTGAGCGATGATACTACAATCAATTTCATAGATTCAATATTCCTAACACAATCAACAATTTCTCTATGGAATGGAGCACAGGCCAATCAATTTCATACACTCATCCTTGATGCACAATTATTGACAATACCTCAATTTACAAATTTTGAGATTTTTGCAACTTATTCTGATGGAAGTATACAATCGAATACGGTTACGGGAATGGCAATTTCGTATCATCTTCTGGTAAACAAACAGGTTGGAGATGGCTCTGATATCGACATTACAGAGATACAAATAGATGCTAAATCTTCTGGTTTACCGAGTAAATCAGTAACATACGATTCATCGAACTATTGGCAAATCAATTCCCTAATCACCATTCCACTTCAACCGAATCAACCACCTTCTGTGACAATTATTGAGCCTTCATTTGGACAAAAGATAATGCAACAACAGTTATTCAACTCTAGTGCAAATGTTTCCGATGATTTAGATGTTAATTCTCAACTAACCTATCAATGGACCATTTTCGATGCACAAACCAATCAAATTTCACAGACAACTTCCGATACTGCTATGCAGAATTTTACCGTACCTAGTCCAGGAATTTATGTCTTAGAATTACAAGTGACTGATAGTTTAGGCGCTTCCACAGTTTCAACCATATCATTTGAGTCGATTCCATTAGATTCTGATGGCGATTATACATTAGATTGTGATGAAAATACTTGGTTTGACCTAAAAATTGGACGCTCATGTGGCCCAGACATCTATGATTCTGATGACGACAACGATGGTTTTGATGACCAAAGAGATGCTTGGCCATTAGATGCCTGCGCATGGCAAGATACCGATAATGACAAGCAACCAGACAAACTTAATTGTCCAGTAGGCAAAACATCTATTTTGATAGAAGACCAAGATGATGATGGTGATGGTATTCCAGATATTTTAGAGGGTCAATCAAGTGATAGTTCTGGAGACTTTGATACATTAACGATGTTAATTTTAGTGGTTTTAGCAATAATTTTTGTTTTGTTTATTAAACGAATGAATAAAGGCGATGGCCAAGAACCCGAAGATAAGCAATACTTAGAGTGATAATATGGACATAATCTCAGTTCCTAACCCGGGAATTATTGGTTCTGTTGCTATATCGATATTAGCGATTATTGTATTATGGGATGCATTTTGGTTGACTAGGCAGAAGCATGACATTCCTAAATTAGGTAAGTTATCAGATGAAGTATTTGCTTGGTCTAGCGAAGGTCCGAATGAAGTAGTGAGGCAATGGGGCAATCTAGCATCAATGGCTGCTATGATGGCATTACCATGGGGGCTGGTTGAGATTTCTGACACTCCAATTTTATATCCAATTATTTGGGACATTCTTCTATCTCTACACTTGATATCTCTATTGATACCAAAACGATATGCAGTCACGAAAACACACCTTTTTGCTGATGGTCAAAGGTATGAATGGAAACGATTGAAACTCTCTAAAAGTAAGACACAGAGAAGAATTATTCTTTTGAGAAAGGGTTGGGGGATTTTTGCACCTCTTCCTCTAGGAGGTAATTATCATGACCTTGTAGAGGCCAAATCTAGAATAAAACAAATCTTACAACCTGAATTTGAAGAGGAATAATAATCGTTATTTTCAATAGCGGTCTTCTTTAGGCCATATTATGGAATGGACAAGGAGCGGCAAAGATCTCTTCGTAAGATTAGATCCTGGTGATGAAATACATTCAACCTTACAGAATCTAGCAGATGAGGTTGAATTCAATGCGGCAGCGATAACTAGTGGTATTGGAAGAACCCGTGATAATTTATATGGCTACATGGATGAACAAGGCGTATATCAGCGTAGACCTCTTGATAACCCTTCTGAACTTGTCAGTCTTTCAGGAAATATCGCAAGAACCCAAGACGGGAAAGCCTTCACTCACATACACTGTTGTTGGTCTGATGATGACAACAACGTGCACGCTGGCCATATGTTTCAATCCGTAGTCCATGTGGTTGCTGAAATTCATATTAGGATACTATCTAAGGCCATTATGACACGCTGCCCATTAGCAGATGTCGAGTTATTAGGTCTACAATTTTCGTGAGATTCATATCCTCTAGCCTTGGTGGGTAAGTATGGCCGGAGATGACAGGATTCGACATCTGGCCGATGCGATAAATTATCATCGAGAGTTATACTATAATCATTCAGCTCCAGAGATTTCAGATGCTGAATTTGACTCTATGTGGGATGAACTAAAATCTTTAGATCCGGAAAACTCAGTATTACATGAAGTTGGCCCAGAGCCTTTGCCAGGCACTAAAAAAGTAGAGCACATGTTCCCTATGCGCTCTTTAGATAAAGGTACAAGCGACCAAGATATCATCCATTTTGTCACCCAATCAACATCTGGCGGAACCCGTTATTTGGCTCAGCCAAAATTAGATGGCTCAGCACTATCCCTTGAGTATGTCTCGGGCAATTTACATAGAGCTGCAACTAGAGGTAGTGGGGAAAAAGGAGAGGATGTTACATTGAATGCTATTCATGTAGCAAATATTCCAACACGTTTGAAGCATCCATATACTATTCATGTACGTGGTGAAGTGGTTATGCCTTTAGCGACTTTCGAGGCTAAGTATCGGGATGTATCGCCTAACCCCCGCAATCTTTGTTCAGGCGCATTACGTCAAAAACACGGCGATGGTAAAGCAGATGCTTCTGATTTGGTATTTTGTGCCTATGATGTTCAATTCCCGTCTGGCCCTCCAGCAGTTCAGTACGATAGTGAACTATTACATTGGTTACAAGAAGTAGGAATAGAACCTGCTCCATGGACCGTATTCCAATCAGATAGGCCTCAAGAGGAAATGATAGAACACACAAAAGAATGGTCGGCTAAGAGGTCGGATTATAAATTTGAAATCGATGGTCTTGTATTCAAATTGGATAATCTAGAACAACGTCAAAATCTTGGTATGACTGCCCACCACCCTAGGTGGGCTTTAGCATGGAAATTCCCTCCTGAAGAGGCGACTTCGGTCTTACTTCAAGTTGATTGGCAAACGGGAAGAACTGGAAATGTCACGCCAGTCGCACGTATTGCGCCACAAATGGTTGGAGGAGTTACGGTAGAAAATACGACATTACACAATCCCGGAGAGGTTGAAAGATTAGGAGTCAAGATTGGAGATAAGGTTTTGATTGTTAGAAGAGGTGACGTAATTCCAAAGATAGAATCTACTTTAGGACCTGCAACAGATAAGGATTTACAAAATAGATTCCACGCTGATGGTACTCAATTTATATCTGAGTTACCGAAAAGTGAAGCGGTAAAGATTCCATCACATTGTCCTTCATGTAATGCTATTTTGAAGGAAGAAGGAGCGTTCCTCAAGTGTATGGATTTGATGTGTGATTCTAGAACAAATAGAGCAATTATCTACTGGTGTAGAACTTTAGAAATGGACGGAATTGGTGAGAAATTAGTTGAACAATTACTAGAATCAAGTATGATCTCCAATGTTGCAGATTTATACAGGCTTGAAAAATCTCAACTTTTATCGCTAGAGAGAATGGCTGAGAAATCTGCAAACAATGTTCTTGGGGAAATAAGTCGTACGAAGAAGATGAAAATTAGCCGTTTTATTCACGCATTAGGGTTGCCCGGTATTGGGCCAGAATTAGCCTCATTAGTCGCCCAACAAACCAAGAACTTTGATGGATTAATGCAGTGGGCGGAAGATGCAAAGGCACTACCAGGTGATGTTAATTTCGGGCCACTAAATGATCTCAAGAATAAGCCACATACTCTTAATTCTGCTCTACGATCAATGTGTGAAAATGATGGCATAGGCTCCAAAGTAGCGCTTCAAGTTAGAGATGGATTGTTAAATCGAAAGGAATTATTACTAGATTTATCGAAACATCTTGATTTAATGGATGAACCCCAATCTATTTCTGAAGGTACTTTGAGTGGAATGTCATTTTGTATTACCGGAACATTGAGTAATCCTAGAAAGGACATACAGCAGATGATTAAGAATGCAGGAGGGAAAGTCGTAGGCAGTGTATCCTCTAATCTTGATGTATTGATAGCCGGTGAAAATGCCGGTTCTAAACTAGCAAAGGCTCAAAATTTAAGCTTGCAAATTTGGAGTGAAACTCAGCTAGTAGAAAATCTTAGCGAGGCTACAAAATCTATTTCTGATAACGACTCCACAGAGAAAAATAGTACTCAAAGTAGTCTTGCAGATTACAAGTGATACGATAAACAATATCTCTTCGAATCAATTAAGGGTTAACCTTCAATACTAACAAGCAATACAACTGTTATGAACTACTCTAAAACAGCAGTTGCGGTTTTAATTATCCTACTACTTTCAATAGCACCCATCACTCAAGGTAAAGAGAATGGTAAACTGAATTCCGGTACAGGGTGTGGATGTCATTCTCAACCAGGGGCAAATCAGGCAACTCCTTCAGTCTCAGGTCTTCCATCTCAATATACTGCGGGACAAAATTACCAGTTGACTGTTTCTGTAACTAGTGGATTATCAGGTTCTAACGGTGGTTTTAGCATGGATGTTGACAAAGGGACATTCAGTTATATGGGCTTCGCAGTTGGTATTAGTTCAACAGGTGATAGCGCAACTCATTCAATTACAGGTTCCAGTTCTAGAACATGGGGCTTTGATTGGACCGCTCCAAGTTCTGGTTCGGGAACGGCTAATTTCCAATTAGCAGCCCTAACATCAAATGGAAATGGTGCTGATTCAGGAGACCGCTGGGGCACACTAACTATTCAGGTACCAGAGAATGTCCCGACAAATCAACCGCCATCTGCCAGTAATGCAATGTTAACTCCAACCGATGCCAAGACTGCAGATAGTCTAACACTTTCATACAGTTATTCAGACCCCGATGGAAATCCAGAATCAGGTACTGTAATCACATGGTACAAAGACTCTATCGCACAACCTCAAGGAACGATACCAGGTAAGGTTGTATCCTCTAGTTTAACCGCCAAGAATGAACAATGGTATGCCGAAGTAACTCCTTCAGATGGACAGGATAGTGGTCAAACTATTACAAGCAATACAGTGACAATTCAAAATACGCCACCTACGGTATCGACTCCAGCAATTTCTCCATCACAACCTTCTTCAAATGATGATTTGTCAATCACTATTAGTTCGAGTGACGATGATCAAGATGTTTTGACTACAGAAATCAGGTGGTATCTTGATGGATCACTTGTTAGCGAATTAAATGATCAATCTACTGTTACATCCTTAGCTACAAGAGATGGAGACCAATGGTATGTTGAAATTAGGGTTTCAGATGGAGAAGAATCTACTGTATGGAAAACATCACAAACAGTAACCATTGGTTCTAATCAGCCAGTAAATAACAAACCGACAATCATGGCACTTGTTCTCCAACCCTATGAGGCATATACTTCTGATTCGTTATATTTTGACTTTATTTCAAACGATAATGATGGAGACCCAATTGTTGATACAGAAATTCAATGGTATAGAAACGGAGTCTTGATGCCTAGTATCACAACTACTACGTTATCTTCACAGCAAACCAGTAAGTCTGAACAATGGGAGGTGCATGTTCGTATTAACGATGGTACTGAATGGTCAGATTGGGAGATTAGTTCATCGGTAACCATTCTTAATACTGCACCAGAATTAGATTCAATAAGTTTGGATTTTAGTCAAGCACAAACCTCTCAAGATATAACATTGAGTCTCTCAATGAGCGATTTAGATGGAGATGCACCAGCCTCGCCAGAAACAAGATGGTATAAGAATGGTCAAGAATTTACATCAATTGAAAATCAGATTACATTGCCTTCTTCCTTAACTTCAAAAGGAGATAATTGGACAGTATTTGTTAATGCCAATGACGGTCAAGATTTAAGCGAGAATGACTTATCTACATCTGTTGAAATCATAAATACAATTCCAAATGCGATAGCGGAGTTATCTCATTCTTCACTTGAAGACCTTGTATTATCTATTACAAATGAAGATATAGACGGAGATTTGGTATCCAATGAGATAACATGGTATAGGAATGGTTTCAAAGAAGGCTCTCTAGATGGACAATCCAGTGTTCCTGCTCAATTACTCGGGCCAGGGCAGGTCTGGTCAGTTGAAGTAATTCCTAACGATGGTGAGTCAAATGGTAGTATGGTATCTTCACAGATTACTATTGAAAATCTAGCACCAACTGCCCAAATTGATATTGAAAGCAATAGATTATGGGATGGTGAAGAAATCAAAGTCACCGCTCAGAATTCAACTGATTTAGATGGAAGAATTACAATCTATTCTTGGCAGTGGAGCGATACTAGTGGCAATTCAGGATTAGGCAATGGGCAATCATTTTCGTTTATAGGAAATGGAATTATTACTATCACTCTAAATGTTTATGATGAATTAGGTGGCAATGGATTTACATCCATTAACTTACAGACAGAGGCTGGGCCAAAGGTAACCTCTCTTGAAGCAAAATCAATGCAAGAACAGGTCAAATTATCTTGGTCTTGGAATGGCCCAGATGCGACTTTTGAAGTCCTTAGAAATGGAGATTCGATTTCTATAATAAGCGATTTAGAGTTTATCGATACGCCTCTAATATCAGGCCCTACTGATTATACTATTAGGCCAATTATTGATGGCCAAGGACTACATTCTGGTTCTAGTTCTATCGAAGGATTCAATGTTGAAACGATTGAGCCTGCTGAAAGTAGCGTTTCAACAACCGGAGGGCTAATCACAGGTCTACTATTCATCATTTTGAGCATTGGTTCATTGAGCCTTATCTTCATCGATAGGAGGGATTGAATGTTTCGCAGGATTAGAATTTTATTTGTTGTAACTATTTTGTTATCGATCAGTAGTTTCACTCAAGCCAACCCTGGGGGTGTTGGGGATGGCGTATTTGACATGCAATGTGGCGGCGCATGTCATGGTGATTCTTCTTTGAATCAAACATCCTCTGCATCTATTTCTATTCAAGTTGAAGGGGCTCCATATCTAGACCAACCGATTTCCATTTCAGCAGTAATATCAGGCGCCCAACTATCATATTCAGGCGACATTGGTATTTTTCTATTGACCGATACGACAGGCCATAGCGATACTCCAGCAGATGCCCAATGGGAGATTCTATCAGATTCCAATGGCGGAACCAATAACTATCTTGAAGGTAAACTAATTAGTGGACAAGATAACATTTCATCCTCATGGACTATTAAGCCAACATCTTTGACTACCACCACATTTTACATATCAATCCATCATGGTGGAGATGATATCCCTTACTTTGGAATTAGCCAAGGTTTGGAGGTTGAAGTACTTCCAATTCCTGAAAACTTGGCTAGACTGTCTTCTGATTTCACGCCTCAAACTACTAGACCTCTGGGCGAGGAGACTATAGTTAGCATAGAGACTGAAGATGTGTCTAATGTGAAGGTAGAATGGAAAGTTGAAGGTAGTTCAATCAACACCATCATTGCCAATTCTTCAAGCGAAGGAGAATGGGAATTTACGGCTCCCGCCTCTAACCATCCATCAACCATTCAGTGGAGAGCAATTCTTGAGGGAGACGGGCCTTCTCAAACTACTCCATGGTTTACTTTAGTGGCTCAAGAGCCTCCTTTTGAAGTAGATGAGGCAGCAGTTTATATCCAGTCATTTGCCCTATTCATATTTGTTTTAGGATTCATATTATCCATTCAATTAAAGCTTTCAAATGTCAAAACTGAACAAAAACATTGGGAACAAACAGAAGAAGTCTTACAAGATTCTCCCCCTAATGCCCCGCCTTTACCAAACGGGGAATTGCCTCCAGGGTGGACAATGGAACAATGGCAATGGTATGGTCATGAATACCTAGAGGAATTAAAGGAGGAAGTACAATGATTTCCTCTTCTACATTTCATGTGATTAGCACAGAATTAGTAGTCGGTTCTTTTGCTATGTCTGGCTTATGCTTTTTGTTACACGCTCTTTGCAGGTATGAATTGATCAAGAGTCAGAATTTAATTTCAGTTACAGATAATGTTGCTCATTTTGCTTTGATGTTTGGGATAGTTGCAACACCATTCGCCATTTTTAGTGGTATATCTGCATCTCCAGGCTCGGGCCTTTCCACGCCAATTCTTGTCAACAAAATGTTTCTTTCAATGACCGGTCTTGGGCTAGGATTAGCTGCATTAATTTCTAGATGGAAAATGGGTAGTAGCATACTTACTGAAAGAAAACCAATGTTGCTTCAAACCTTCACTGGCATGTCTGCAAGTGGTCTAATGCTGCTTACTGCATCAGCAGGAGGTACTTTTGCGAGAGGAGAGTCGTTACTCGATATACTTAGTTTACCATATGACATCGTTATACTAATGCCTGTGACGATTAGTGTAATACTTTTGATTTCAGGCCTAGCTACTACTGCATCAGCGCTGTGGAAAATTTTAGGAAAATCAACCGTATAGCATTGAATTAGATGAACCACCTTCTGGGGCCTCTATCTTTGCACCTTCCATCATAGATTGTAGTTGTGCTTCGAGGAATTCAGCCTCTTGAATAAGTGGTTCATGTGGAAGGTCGATTGCTGGTAATAAATTATTCAAGTTTTCAATTAATGTAGCGGCTGCTCTAGCATCTGGGAATCTTGGGTCAGCTTCGACCATTATTGACATTAGGTCAAGTCCACGTCTCCTTGCTTCTCCAAGAATTGAAGCATTAATTCCCTTGATGACTCCTTGTTGCAGCAATGGGATATTCATATCTTCAAGCATCTTTCGACTCTTATCATTTGCACCGATTCCAACAATATCAATTCCCTCGGTATCTTCGTATTCAATTACCGGCTCAGCACCGTTTAAATTTGCTTTCATGCCGCTTTTTGCGAAGGCATCAATTACCACTCCAGCAACAATTTTTTGTTCTTTAGACCATTCGAACATAGCCCAAACAATATCATGTGCAAGTGCTTCAGGCACAACTAATTCGCTCATCAATAATATTACTTGATCGCAGCCCTCAATAGTGCACTTAGGTTTACCAGCATATGCGCGAATAGGGGGGAGTGGCACTCCTTCTTGGACTAATGTGAGAGCCGGCAATCTTGGATCAACAACCCCTCCAATGAATTCTAACTGGAGGTGGTCAATCAGGAAATGAGCCACAACACTTGATACCATTCCTACACTTGGGAAGCATGCTACAACGAGAGCATTATCAGTTGAAACTTCAGCATTAATCCGAACGCTAGGGCCTTGCATGAAGTCTCTACTTTCTCATCGTGTATCAAGACTTGCGTCTATTTGCTCATTGCGGTGGTTTGATGATGGTTAAACAAAACGATACATCATGGCCGGAGAGAGTCCCACTGCAAATAGAGAGCACATGCTCTCTCCTTCGGCTTGGAATCGTTACGAAACCTGTCCCCGAATGTACTGGTTAAGCCGTCAGAGGTTGCCGCGTAAGGCAGGTATGGCAGCTTCTCTTGGAACTGCGGTTCACGCTTCTATTGAGGATTTGTTATTGAATGATTATTCCAGCATAGGAAATCAGCAAGATGATTGGCTTCCAAAAGAAGCCATAAGAGTACTAAAACTTCGCTGGGAAGAAGAAAAAGAAGTATTCATGAATACCCCAAGACGCCCTAAGTGGAAAGAAGAGAAATGGAAGGAAGCGGTAAAACAACAACGAGGAGGCGTCATAATGCTACTTGACCACATCGGAATTCAAGGCCTTGACCATAAGAGAATTACTGGCGCTTTATGGCGTAAAATACAGAAGCATGCAATTGCCGTTGAAGGGGAATTGAAAACTAAAGATGGCCGATTGATGGGAAGGCTTGACCTATTGCTCGCGGATGTAAATGAAGCGGGAGAGATGACTGGATGGCTTGTTGCAGATCTTAAAACAGGTAGAACCCCAGACAAGAAATTGAAAACTGAAGTTAATCGTCAATTGAGGTTGTATAGAGATATCTTACTTGATAATAATCCCAATGCGCCAAAGGTCAGGACTGAAGGATGGTATACTCAAAATTCTTCCAAATGGCCAGCAATTGGAGAGAATGTACTACAGCAAGCATATGCTGCTTGGCAAGAAACACGCCCAACTAAAATTCCAATGGATCCAACTCCAGGACAAGATTCTTGTGGAGGGTTTTGCGATTGGAAGGCATGGTGTCCTCACTGGTGGAATTGGAGGTATGAAAATGGAACCCTTCACAAAGATGATTTTTCTGATGCAGTTGTATTATTACATGAATTTGAGCCAAATAGCGGTTCTGCAGTGATTGAACTTTGTGAGCCCTTTGAAGGAGGAGTTCGTGCAATACCAACTGGAATTAGAAAATCAGCTAAATTCGATGGTCGCGGTAAAGATGCATTGCAAGAAGTTCTAGCAACTCAACATCAAGGTCCGCTATTTCTAGGGTCGATAATGACTGCTCAAAGTACATGGCGTATTGGACATTGGTGTGATGTGCTGCCGTGGAAACCCATCCTAGATGGTGTAGAATATAACCGTGAGAAATGATTAATTCAGCGAATCTCTCAAAGCCTCACGTGCATCTTCATCCTCAATTCCTTTTGGAGAAAGTAGCCAAGAGATATATTTTGGATCTATATTCTGGATTTCAGAAACGTGCCTGCCCTTATGCCTGCCAAAAGCTAGAACATAATGACCGTCATCGATTCTAATTTTCCCCAAAGTATCCAACATGTCTAAATCTTCAAGTCCTCTTCCAAGGTTTGACTCATCGCTTCTAGAATCTCCGTGAACCAACCATCTTTCTAGTTCTTCCAGTGATTTTCTAAAGTAGGGCGAATGGTCTACTGTGAGTCTCCAAAACAGTAGCAATGAAGCAGCAGCATCAGCAGCGGCGGTGTGTGCATTTTCTAAAGAGATTCCATGTTTCCTACATAAAGCCCCTAAGTTATGTGGTCTTGGCAATTTTACGCGCCTCACAATTTCCAATGTATCTAGGACTACTTTTGGACTCGGCGGCAGCCTCCCTAATCTGCGAAATTCATTGTTAAGTAATGGTAAATCGAATTGTCTTACGTTGTGTCCTATGATAACAGCTCCTTCTATCTGCTCATAGATTTCATCTGCGAGTATAGAAAAATCCCCTAAACTTCTTACATCGCTGTCGTAAATCCCGTGGACATTACTAGCCTGCATCGGTATTGAACGTCTAGGATTAACTAGATTCTCATATGAGATTTGACCACCATCTTCAGAGGACCCAATTAGAGCGATTTGAACTATCCTGTCATCATTTGTCGAAACCCCAGTAGTCTCTAAATCCAAGGCTAATACACGTTCTCCGTCGAGAAAGTTCTGAGCCATACAACGAGCAAAAGTTCCTACTCCTTGAACATCACTATTGTATCGTGCCAACGTTAAAATCAAATTCACCTCAGGGGACTCTATGGGACTGTTCCTTAGAATCTGGAGACTTTTCGTTAAACCGGAACCCACAATTGAAAGTGAAAATGAACAAGTTGGTTTTGAACAGGAGGAATACGCTAACAAGTATCAAGGCAATAATGAGAGAATTTCTACTTCTGCCATGGACACACTACTACTAGATGAGGAAGAGTCAGATGCCGTGGAAAGTGTTGTTATATCTGAATACGATGCTGGCGATGTTGATTTTGATGTGTTTGAAAATACAGATAATGAAGATAATTCGGATAAGAATGTGGTAGTTCACGAATCATACGATGATCTAGATGAGTATCTGGAAGATGCAGAAGTAATTGGCGATATTCCCGATGAAGTATTATTTGATTCGGATAAAAATTAGACATAAAATAACGAAACTTTTTGCAGTCCAAATATACATACTATTACAAGGGTGAAGTATTCCTTGACAATTATGAGAGGGATGCGGACTGTTCATAGAGCCAAATCTTTCTCGCTCTCAACTTTGATATTACTATCGATATTTGTTTCGGGATGTATCGGGCTGGACTCTACAGTTAACCCTAGGGCCTCGTTAGATGCTTATCCTCTCTCAATTCAAGAAGGCGAGACAGTAACATTTGATGCTAGAGACTCTGAAGCAGTTGAAGGAGTTGTAACCGGTTTTGAGTGGGATTTTGGTAATGGCCAAAAGGCAGATACAGTCGTTGGGTTCACATCTCATACATATGATACCTTTGGAGTTTATACAGTTACTCTAACAGTCATAAATAGCCAAGGTGGAGAAGATGACATATCCACAACTATCGTAGTCAACGGCGCTCCTGTTCTTAACTTGACAATACCAGAACAGGTTAAATCTGGAGATTCTGCTTTCTTGGATGCATCAAAAAGTTTTGATCCTGAAGGTAAAGATTTGACCTTTGCTTGGGATTTAGATTGGACTACTGATTCCAATTCAGATGGAGATCAAAGAAATGATATCGATGCAACAACTCCAACAGTTTTACTTCCAACAAATACTTCTGGTAGAATAGTCGGTAGTTTAGTCATTTCAGACGGTACAGAAGCAAGCGTTAGCGAATCTTTTACTATTGAGGTCACTACTAGGACCTTCGAAGTAAAATGGATTACAGAAGAGCTTATTTTTACTTGGGATGATTATCTGGAACAAGGCAATCAATGGGAGGACAGTATTTCTCCCGGAGAAAATGGCAGAATTATGGAATTTACAGCGACCTTAGAATTAGATCAGGAATTGGGGCCACAGGATAATTTCACTCTAACTCTTCTAATCGAGAATGACAAGTATGAGAAGACGGTACAAACAGAAGGTGGTAACATAACCGCTAATGAAACCGCTAAGGCTACGATGGACCGTGATGGAATAAATCCTGAGGGTAAAGATGGTATTTTCACAGCAGATTCCGAAGAGGATTTGATGAACTTATTGGTCGGACAAGCAGGCTCAAGGACCGCACAGGGAGTTTGGACTTGGACCGTATTTGCCCAACAAGCCGACCCCGACCCGCTTATTGATGGCATGATTGATCCAGATCCGGGCAATGATTGGGATTTAGAAGTGATTGTTATTGTTATGAGTCCAGTGTTGACCGAGATAACTTTTGGATGACTAAGCGCTGATGCAAGAAGTAATTTAGCCGGACCTTTTGGGAGGTATGAAAGCCATGGTAGATAGTGTTGAAATCAGTAGAGTCAATATTAGAGATACAGTCTCTTTTGATATTTCAGTATGGATGAATAATCCTGATGATTGGGAGTTTAGGCCCGGTCTTTCTGTAAGCGGGCAAAATTTCATTATTTCAGACATTAATAATGGTTCTCAAATGGCAAGTATTGAACTTGATGATGAGCAGATGGAAACAATCCAAAGAGACAGGGCTGCTGAATTAAGAGTTAAGTTTCAAGTTCATGGCATGCACGGGAAGTTAAAGAAAATACATCCAATAATTGCAGATGGTAAGGCTAAAAAGTTAGCAACTGCAAACTGGAAAACTACTCAACCAGTCCGTTTCGATTAACAATTGATTATCAAATCATTTGGGATTGCCACCATTTCTTTGATATGGGTTAATGGTGATTTTTCAAATATGGCTCCAAGAAGATTAGGCAAGGGTTCGCAAAAGCGGGCTAGATTTGAAAGATTAAAGAATGAAGTAGAAAAATTCGTGGGAGCAAATCCTGGTTGTTCAGCTCAATCAATAGTAGCGAATCTTGCTCATGATAAATCGATGAGAAATCACGGATTAACACCAAGGAAAATTGGATTTTTCATATCTAGAAATTTATCAAAAAGTTTGACTTGGTGGCAAGATCATAAAGCCGGAAGAAGAGTATATGGAGAAATTGGCAATTCTTTGAAACCAAAGAAAACCCATTGAAAGTTTCATTTCAAGGGTTTCACTCATGTATTATCGATAATTAGCCATCTCTATGACAGGCCAGATAGCGGCATATTTTGATCTCGATGGTACATTACTAGATGCATCGAGTGAGAAGACATTGACCGCACATTTAGGTCTCAAGAGACCTTGGCGGATACCTCTCGGTGCTACGATGTGGACTCTTGGATTTATTGGCAATTTACTCCGTGGCCGTTCTGTGTATGATGCTGCAAGAAATAGAGGGCATTTTTGTTTAGCGTCATGGAATGTTTTGGAGCATTATTCCAATCAAATCGCTGAACAGAATTTAATCAATAAAGTTCCAGAGGAAGCATTAGATTGTATTTCATGGCATAAAAATCAAGGACACAGAGTCGTGCTAGTCACAGCGACAATAGCGCCTATGGCTGAGGCTATGGGCAATCTATTGGGCATGGATACGATTTATGGCTGTGGCCCTGAACTTCGAGCGGGAAAATTATCGGGTTCAGAAAAAGGTTGGAGTGTGCCTAGAAGAAAGGGAAAAGTTCCTGTTGTTGAAAAAGATGCTAAAGACAATAATCATGAATTATCCCAATGTTATGGTTATGGGAACACCATGGCTGATACTTGGTTTATGAAAATCACAGGAAATCCAATTGCTGTTAATCCAGGTAAGACGATGAAGAGTATGGCTGATGCGAATGGCTGGGAATGTAAAACATGGAAAGTTTGAACATTAAATACTCTCGAATATAATCACTTGTATGACAAAAAAGGTGCTAATGCCACTTTCAAAGGGCATACAAAACCAGAAGAAAAGTGACTTGATGATGGAACTATCAGCAATTACGGCCGCTCATCTAAGGGCTTTTGAGTTCTTAGACGAAATAATGGATTTAGAGTCAGATAAAGTGATGCTTGATGAAGATAGTATAGTAGTATCTGGACAATTAGCAACCTACTGTATCAAAATTGATACATTACTAAAGAGGCTAAGAAATCCAATTATTTACGGAATGGGATTTGATACCATTTCAGTCCATGCTAAAGGGAAATTGAACAAAGAGAAGTCAACTTATGCTTGTATTCAGAGTATTGCTGATGTTAACGTGCCTTTTGCAGATAGTATTGCTGCAATGATTTTTGGACTATTGAATGATAATAATTTCTTTGATAATGAAAATGGAGACACCCTCAGAACTGCACTAATTGAACTATATGGACCTGACCCATACAGTCCAATCGGCTCAAAAATGGAAAGTTATTTTTCTTCAAAGTTTAATGCTCATTATGACCTGGACACGTTGACAGTATCATTTAGGGGCACTCATGGCTTCAAATGGAGACTTGGATTTGGCAATCCATTGGCTGTTGGGTTTAGTCTAGAATACAAGAAGCCGCGACAAAGGAACTGGCGCTTATTGACCAAGGATACAGAAACAGTTCTCTCTGATTCAGGTAGTATCTTTACGATGATGAATAGGATTTCTAGGAGCCCAGCAAACACTATGCCTGATTCTATGGATTGGACGACATCCCTTGATTTATGTAAGTTAATATTACCACTCATCGAACAGTTTAATCACATTAGTGAAGGAGAATTAAAAAGCCTCTGTGAGCAAATAGAGTACGAACACTGGTGAACATTGGCGGCCCCGCCGCGATTCGAACACGGGTTACTGGTTCCGCAAACCAGTGTGATATCCAAGCTACACTATGGGGCCTTGAAGCACTCCACTTATGCTTTGGATATAAGCGCGACGGGTTTCAAAATATATTCAAATGCAAGGTTTCATTGATGCCCGTTAATTCGCATATACATGGCGGTAAATCTTCAACGTCGTGTTGATTATCCAATGTTGGACAGTGCCAATATTGCTTATTTCCCACGCATTTATGATTTAGCACATCGTTTTTTTGAGGAATGTTGGGAAGAAATGTGTGGCATTTCTTACCCTGAAATGATCAATAATAAGAGAATTGGTTTCCCAGTAGTTCATATCGAGACAGATTTTATTTCTCCTTTGAAATATGGAGATACAGTTCATGCAACAATTTGGATTGAAAAAATTGGCACGAAATCTTGTACATGGGCTTACCGTTTTCATAATCAAGATGATGAGTTACTTTGGTCTTCATCCCAAGTCACAGTGTGCGTAAATATGGATTCTATGGAATCGGTAAAAATACCTAATTGGTTATCAGAAGGACTTGAAAAACACATTAAGTTGGAGGCATAATCATGAGTGATAAGCAATTCGATTTTTCTATTCGCATGGACAAGGAGGATTCAGTCCCCGAACAAGAAAATTTTGATTTGTCGATAAAACCAGACACTAAAGGGCCAAAAACAGTTGCTGTGTTGATGTTGATTAGTGGAATTTTACTTTTACTCTTGGCATATGGGGATTTCCAATTGAGCCAGAAAGAAGACCTTACACAAGGAGAAATTGACCTTGTTCTTGAAACTCCAAATAGCGACATAGATACCGAAATAACTACTGAAGACTATCAAAAATTCCACGATTCTTCAAGACAAGGCTACTTGATTAGAGCTGCAGGACTGGCCATCGCTGGAGCATTGGTCGTTATTGGCTCGCCTTACTTGTTTATGTTGAATAAGAAGGGCGCATTATTGGGTATTGAAGGTGCAGCAATAGGTTTAGTGACTGGAGTACTTGGGAGCTATCTGATCAATAATTCTGCGGAGCAATATCTTTCTGGAGCATTATTGTTGACTTACAAGATTATAATGTATCTTTGTGGAGTCTGTATGCTAGTTTGTGGAGCGTTAACGTCTCTACCATTACTAAATGCACGGGCTAGAATGGCTCTAAATGGTGGCCATAAGGTCAAATTGACTACGAATCAAAGCACTGAATCAGAATGATATCATTCATTCTTAGGCATCGGCCATTTTTTTGCTAAAGTCTTCTTCAAGTCATCATCAATAATGGCATTCCACCAATCACTTCCTTGCCAAATTGCGTATTTTCCTCTAATTCCTCTTAGGTCGGCACCTTTGAATTTACAATTATTAAAATTCGATAAATTCAATCTAGCCTTTTTCAGGTTAGCTCCTCTGAAATCTGTATTATCGAATGCCGACTTCATTAGGTCAACCCCCACCATCGAGGCTTTTCTAAAATCACAATTTGAGAAATCACCCTCGGTTAGGTCTGAACCATCTAGGACAGTTCTCCTAAAATTAGAGCCTGAATGACGACCCTTTCGAAGTAGAGATCCAGCTCTATTTTGGTAAGACCAATCGAGAATTTGACCCTCTTCTCCAACATTGTCTCGAGGGTCATCCCCGCTTCCTGACATTACCACGCTAGCATCCTCACATATTGTCAGATTTATCTTCTAAGTGCTTACGTCCTTCTTCGGTTAGTTCAGCATATCTGTTTTTGTCTCCATGCTTGCTAGGTATTTTTAGAAAATTTCTTTCTTTAAGACGATTTATGTAGAGTGAAAGGTTACCTGGAGGTTCAATCCTAGCATCTTCGAATAATGTATTGATTACCCTTGGAGGGCAATCGTTTAGATTTTCGATCTCTCGTAGGAAATGCAATGCACCAAGAACTTGTTCTGGTTTACCATCGAGTGCATAATTTTCTAGCAGTGAGCGGAAGTTAACACCTCTTTCTGGTTGGCTAGTATCGTTAGATATTCCTTCTGTACTATCTTTACTAAATTCAACAGTCTCTTGTATACGCTCCAACATTGCATCCCAGAGACCTTCTTGCTTGAATTGAGTTAATCTCTCTTCAACCTCTAATTGGCCTCCCTCGGCCTCGAAGTCAAAATCTCCTGCATGAATCGAAATTTTCGACACCTTGTCCATGCTATCCCTCATACTAATGCAAATCTCCGGCCTAGATAATAGTTTACAATTCAATAATCCAAGCCATTGACAAATAGTAGGTCTTTTGATTGACCTTCATCACGCATAGTCGAGGGGAGTCGATGGAGCACGAGTTTAGAGGATATGCGTTAGTTCTACATGATGGCGCAGATCCTAGGACTGGAGGCGTTGCTATAGCGGGGTTTACCACTGCTGGAATGGTAGGGGTAATAGCAGCATCACATATCATTAAATCATTAAAATTACAACAGTTAGGAACTGTGTTAAATTCTGAATTTCCAGCAGTTGCTCTAATTCACGATCAAGTACCAAAACATCCAGTAAGAGTTTACCAAGGTGAGAAAATTGGTGTTTTCACATCGGAGATAAGATTCAAAGACAAGCAAGATATTATGTTTGCATCAACAGTCTTAGAATGGTTTACTAAAGGCGGATTTGAAAATCTGATCATAATTGACGGTATAGTTTCTCCAGATAAACAACTAACTCATGGAGAGTTATACGGAGTGGGGTCATCATCACTATCGAGGCAACGACTCAACCAAGCAGGTATAGCTCCAATTCAACAAGGAATTGTAGCCGGAATAACAGGGTTCTTACTTGGTGAAGGCGACAGATTGGGGATTGATGTTACAGCACTGTTGGCTGAGGCAAGCCCAATGTACCCCGATGCCAGGGCTGCAGCACTAGCAATCGAGGCGGTTTCAGAACTAACAGGTATTGAGATACCACTAACCGAATTATTAGAGAATGCTAGAGAAATAGAGAACAGTGTCAAGGAAGTCTTTGAGAAATCAGTGACTATGTTACCTGGGCCAGAAAATGAAGACGATTCATTCACAGATCCCTCATTTGGTTGAACTTTCACTAAGTTCCTGAACGATTTTAATTACGTCTTGGAATTTAGCATCTGTAACAAAAACAGGCTCTGAATCGGGCGCTCTAGCTGCACAGAATCCTTTTTTATTCAAGGATTCTATTAGAACTTCCATTTTTGGTGCCCCAGGAGTATTGGACCATTTAGGCAATGAATCTAGATTCAATAGAAGGTGTTCTCGACTCATTAAATCGGCTGCTTTTGAAATATGTCTAACGCTTCTTCGCAATTCTCTTGTAGCATATTCTAAGTCCTGTTCATCCCAATCCAGCCCGTGCGACTTTGCTACCTCGATATCTTCTTTGCTAGGGTGGCAGATTTCTAACACCCTTTCCTCAGTCATTCTTTGTGTAATGTCCTTATCCCACAATGGGCCAATCCACATAGGGCCACTGGCACGCTCTAATTCATCTTCATTAGGATGTTTTTTGAATTTATATGGGATATCATCACACCTCACTCTCCATCCAATGTTAGAATGTACATTACTTGCTTTTTCCTTACTAGTTGTTAGAATTACGCTTACTCTGACATGATGCCCATCAAATAGAGCCAATATTGGAATCATCGATTTATCATGCCTTGCAGCTGTTGTTGCGATAAGGCCCATAAGAGTCCTAACCGCATCATCGTGAGCATAAAGGTCGACAATTCCTTTAGCCCCATATCTCCTTTTTTGTGAACTCAAAGAAGAACCTGTTAATGCAGCAGTATCTGTTGCAGTAATCTCTAGTACGCCGGTTCTGGCAAGACTTTGAATCGCAGAATCTAGGAATGAGACTGGTGAGCCAAAAGGATCGACATCAATCCATTGAAAAGATGCTTCTGATAATGCGACACGAGCGTCTAATTGTTGGAAAAAGATTCCATTGTCAAAAATTCCTTCGGGCGTCTTTCCGTATCTATCTGCCTCTACTGAATGTTCAATAGTAGCAGATGGAGGATGATTTCTATGAGATATTTTCGCCCAGTTTAATGCGAACTCATCTAAGTCATTTGCAGTAATTCTAAGTCTATGTTGTAGTTTTGATGGGATTTCATTTCTCCATCTTCTTATTCTAACTCCCGTGGAGCACAATGCATCGAATACGCGAATTGATTTTTCCTTCTTAATCAACCACTCATTTTCTAGTACATCACTCAATAGTAGTACTGATCTGGTTCTGGCAGGAGCCATAGCAGGATTAAGAAATCCGGGGCCTGTCTTTTTTGCAGGCCCTCTAGGCATATGAGATGGTCTTGGTTGGCTATTTTGCATGTGAATAATTGTTTTTCCTTCTAACCATATTGACCCCGGCCAGCCTTCAGGAATATCCCCGAGAGCGTCACCGGTCATGTCACGCCGTGTCCTCCATATTCAAAAAAGACTCATATCAAAACTATTCAAAGAAACTTTAGAGGGCCACCCAAAGCAGTGAACATGAGCGAAGAATTTTCTGTTGCAGGTCAGTCAATGCCGAGAATAACAATCGGACTAGGTTCCTTTTTGATAGCTTGGGGAATTGTTGTATCTTTAGTTTCACAATCAGATTCAGTAACATCATTTTTCCCATCACTATTGGGGATTCCATTGCTGATATCAGGCGTCATGGCTCAGAAAAAACCAGAGCAGCGTAAACTTTGGATGCACATAGCAGTCACTTTCGGATTATTATGTGCGATTGGCGGAACCAGGTTCTTTATGGTAATAGCCGATGGAATCACCTATGCTTCTGGTTCTATGCTTATGCTATTGATTACAGGCTCGATATACACTTTTTTGTGTATAAAGTCATTTAGATTTGCTAGATTAAATGCGAAACCAGAGTAAATGAGGTGAAGAAATGTCAGCTCCGTTAGTTATTGATGTAGTTGATAACGGTGGCCAATGGACTCATCGCGAATGGAGAATGTTACGTTATCTAAAAGTTGATACAAAGATAATCGAAAATACAACTCCAGTAAGTGAACTTCGTAAAGTAGACGGAATTATCCTCTCTGGAGGCGCTGCAAGAGTAGGTCTTACTGGAGAGTTAGGTAACTGTGCAGCGTATCTTGAACTAGGAATACCAATTCTAGGAATCTGTGCAGGCCACCAATTTATGGCTAGACACTATGGAGGAGATGCTCGAGAATCTCCAATTCCAGAATTTGGAGCAATGGAAATAGAATTACACAATGGAGGGGGGAAAATTTTCGCTGGTACAAACCAAACACAGACGGTTTGGGAATCACATAATGATGAAGTACATGTTGTCCCAGAAGGCTTCTTTATCACTGCTAGCAGCCCTTCATGCCAAGTTCAAGGAATGGAAAACGAGGCTGGAGATAGATTTGGATTACAGTTTCATCCAGAAGTAAATGATTCAGAGTTCGGCAAGGAGATGTTTGAAAACTTCGTCGAAATTTGTAGAAAAAATCGAGACAGTTGAAAACACTAATATAAAAATCATCCAAGATTTTACGAATCATGGCAGATTCTATTTTGATTATAGGTGGCGGTAGCGATATCGCTCAACAATTAGCCGATAAGCTTACGAAAAATGACTATCTAGTCACGATGTTAGTTAGAAATAACGAGTCACTAGATGAGCAAATAGCAAGTAGAGTTACTGTTGTAAACGGTGATGCATTATCTTCAGAAGACCTAACTAGTGCTATAGAGGTGGCCAAACAAAAAGGAGATGGTAAGATTTCAGGTATGGCCCATCTTGTTGGCTCAGTACTAATTCGACCTCCTCATGCAGTAAAGGTAGAAGCATTCGAAGAAGTGATTCAAACTAACTTAGTCAGCGCTTTTATGGCATTATCTATGACTTGTAAAGCATTACTAAAATCAGGTGGAGGCAGGGTAGTTTTTACTTCAAGTGTCGCTGCTAGTTTGGGGCTAGTCAATCACGAAGCCATTGCTGCTGCAAAAGGAGGTATTGAGTCAATGGTACGTTCAGCAGCAGCAACTTATGCTCAAAGAAATATCCGAGTTAATGCAGTAGCCCCGGGCCTTACAGATACCAAATTATCTGAACCGATTACCCGTACTGAATCGATACGAGAATCTGCAGTTTCAATGATCCCAATGAAACGTATAAATAAACCAGAAGAGATAGCAGATACGATGTTCTGGTTGTTGACAAGCGCACCTGATAATTTAACAGGACAAATAATGCACCTCGATGGAGGTATGAGAAATGTCCGAAATTAATACCGAAGATAATTGGCGTTACGCGTTTAAGGCCAGTAAATTAAAACCAGGCAAAAAGAAAATGATTAGAGTTGGTAAGAAACTAATTTTATTACTCAATGTAGATGGAGATTACTTCGCAACAGAAGCCCTTTGCAGGCACATGCGCTGGCCATTAGCATATGGCGCTAAAGTCAAAGATGACTGCATAAGATGTCCTCTCCACCAAACTACGCATAAAATCACTGATGGAAGTTTAGTAGAATGGTCTCCTTTCCCTCTGCTCCCTGCATATGGGAAATTAGTTGGCAAGTTCTCGAAACAGAAAGACCTCAAGACCTATCAAATCCGAGTCTTAGGTGAGGATTTACAGGTTTACATTTGATTTAACAAGACTAAAAATTACCTGTCAAGGATTCATACCTTTGCCATAAGCCCCATTTCAAGAGGTATTGAATTAGTAAACCGTGAGATGATTTTTTTGTCCATCTCAAATCTACGTAGATAATGTTTGATTAATACCAATGGTGCAAATCTTGGAACATGGCCAACTCTAAAATCGGTGATTAAATCTATCAACTCTTTCCTTTGATCCTTGGTCAACTTTTCTGAAAATTGCCCAACAACTCTTTCCATAGCATGAGCAATACGTCCTTTGCTGGTTAATGTATTGAGGGCTTTTTGGGCTTTTGTCATGTATTCTAGTGCAACAAATTCAGGATTAGCGCCTTTATCAAATAGTTCAGCAATCAACCTCCCGAGCATTCTTTTCGACGAAGGCGCTCGGCTTAATAGGAATAATTTGTTATCATTATGGAATTGCATAATCTTCTGGGCATCCCAACCCTCTTTTCCAGTCATTAACCATTCATGGAAAAAGTGAACGCGTGCTAGGAAGTGTTCTGCTTGTCTCGAATCACTCATACGACCTTCTTCAATCACTGGTATGTGCGGGTTTAGCGTAGTGAAAACGGTTGTAAACATTCCTCTTCCGTCTCTAACGGCTTGAGGGTTATCACCTCTGTAGACTTTCACTCTTTCAACACCACAACTTGGTGAATCTTTCTTGAAAACAAATCCACAGACACCCGATGATGCCAGTAGATCAGATTGGATTTCGGAGTATTCGAGCATTCGTTCTGTAAAATCTTCTCCATTTTTTGGATTTACTAATTTTATCTTACCATCTTCTCTAACCAGTCTAATGGTTGGCCTTGGTACGCCCATTCCAATGCCTACTTCAGGACACAAAGGGATTAATTCTAGATGTTCGCTCCATTTTCTTGAGAGTGTTCTAAATTCTGCAGCATCACCATTGTATCTTACTTTCTGTCCAACTAAACATGCTGAAACAGCGAGTTTCGGTTTGTTCGCCATACCTAGAGTTTATTCGTTGTACTTATGAAAGAATGTTTTTCTAAACAACTCGGGATTCAAACTTTCAAGTTTGCTTGTCTTGCAAGTAAAACTATTTTCATACTATGTTCAAGCATAGCAGCATTAGCCCAGGCTTGATCTAAATCAGCTCCGACTGCATAGGCTCCTTTTCCTCTAATAACAACACACCTCATACCACCCTGTTGGAGTGCCTCAGCAACTTGTCTAAGGAATTCTTCAGGGTTATCGTCATCTGGATCCACAATTATAATCTTACCAATGTGTTTCTTTCCGATTTCATCTATCGGCTGTACTAATACCAAATCTTTTTCACAACTTGCAGCGGTAGTAAATGGTCCATGAGAGTGTATTACTGCAGCAGGCCCACCAGTGATTAAACTAACAGACGCCAATACAACCTCAAGTACTCTCCAATCAGTTGGTGCTCCTCGAGGAGGGTCTACTCCTAACTTAGCAGCACAAATGTCTCTTTCATCCATTCTTGGTAATAGAGACATATGTTTTGTAGAAACAATGAATTCTAATTGTTCGGGATGAAGCATTGCTATGGTTCCCATCGATGCACGAATCAGCTGTTCTCTATCTAATTGTCTAGCCAATCGGGCCATATCTCCTACAATATGGGCGCCTATTACCAAATTGTCCATCACAGCAGGAGGCATTGGTGGGTTTTCCAGTTCCTCGATTACTTCAGCAGCTCCAGCCATAGATCTTCTCAATCTTTCAACCTCAGCAGAAAGGCGAGCGATTTCAGCTTCCGTTTCTTCATCATTATAGGCATTAGATTCTTCAACTTCTAAACTTTCATTTTCTTCTATCGGTGTAGATTGGTCTTCAGGTAGAATTTCAGCCTCTTCCATCAAATTCAAATTTTCTACAGGTTCCTCGACTATTTGTTCCGTTACTTCCTCGGCAGCGGCTTCGTCCGACTCGAGTTCTGCAATTTCTTCTTCTTGTCCAGTGACGTTTTCCTTACTCTCAGAATCTTCTTCGACAATTTCTAGTGGCGTATCAACTTCAGTAGTCAGATCATCGGTTACCACTTCAACAGGAGTTTCTTCTACTGGTGAATCATTTATTGTTTCAATTGGTTCTTCGTTTGACGGTGGGCCACTTGGAGGACCCTTTGACGGTGGGCCACTTGGAGGACCCTTTGACGGTGGGCCACTTGG
>QQRY01000019.1 GCA_003602575.1 Candidatus Poseidoniales archaeon | reverse complement strand
GGAGTGGAAACAAAACGTCGTATTCTAAGTGAAGAGGGTGTGTCCATAATCCCCTCGAGCTCAAAATGACTGAATCAATACGCTCGCAGTGGGCTTCCCGCCTCGCTACCCACGTATGTGCGTACACATACAAGGGGTCCTCTTATCTATACGCTTGCGCTTAATTAACCAGTATTCATGGGTTGCAATCGGCTATGTCTAATCATAAACCAATTGATATGTATGTCAATCGTTTATTCTTCATTCCCAAGATTTGATAAGATTGAATTCTGTTGCTTTGGAATTTGTTGTCTCCCACAGTTCCATCCGCGGATTCGGAATCGGGTTTTGAAGCGAAGCTGCTTTTGATTCTCCATCCCAGAGTTTCTTTGGATCCTGAACAGTCCAATGAATAACTAATCCGAATTTGAGTTTTGAGAGCATGGGAGAAGCATGTTTTGGAGCGTTGTAAAGGTAGTTAAACAGTTGGAGGCGGGCTTTGTCTTTGTTGGATTTTGAGTGGTCCGAATGTTTGACTTCAATAATGATATCTTCTGTGAATTTGTTTTTACCACCAGGATTCAATAAAAAGTCTGCTCGGACATCTTTCAGAGGGAAATTCTTGTACAGTAATTCAATGGTGGTCTCTGAGTGGTAGTTTAGTTTCGCTTTGTTCATCTCGTATGCCATACAAGCCTGATATTGTTTTTCAACAGAACTATCGGCTAAATAGAAACATGCTTTATTGACATCGCAAGCCATCTTGAAAATAAGGTCACATATAGCTTCCAACTTCGTATCCATGTACTTCGTACTTGGTTTCGGCAATTATCTTATCGGTAAAATAATTGATTTGATTGTTTTACAAAAAAGGCGATTCAGTATCAGTCACAGCAGCTCTTTTCGACACTGTCTTGTGCACAGAAACAAGTCTTTGCTGGTTTGATGTCTGCACGAGAACTTCGCTCATTGAATAATGCTGTAACTTCTGCAAGTTCCTCTGGCGCGTCTCCACGTGCTTCAAGACAAAGTTTCAGTCCAAGTAGGCCCCACATGTTATCTTTCCAAAGTTTGATATCGGCACGATAGACTGCTTCTGCTTCTTCGATTTCGCCTTGTTCGTGAAGCAATGCTCCAAGGATGTGACGTACTGGTTGCATTTGGCCCCAAGGTTCGTTATATGCTAGATTCAGTGAAAGATCTACGCCACGACGTAGGTGATCAAATGCTGCAGTGAAGTCTGAGGCTTCCCCTCTGGCCTTAGCGAGGAATTGCTTTCTGTATTCAATTTCGCCGTCTAATACAGCAGCGTTAACCAGAAGGATACATGGCCCTTCACTCGGGTCTTGATACATCAGATTGTTGTGTAAAACACGACCTGCAAGAGCCGGATTTTCAAGTGCTTGATAGAATAATGCCTGTTCGGCTTCCGCCTCAGGGACCATTCCTTTGGAAGCATATGCGACTCCTCTAGCATAGTGTTGTGTAGCGATTGTTGCAGGGAATACATCTTTGTCAGTGTACATTGGTTCAGCAATTATCTCATCCCACTTACCAAATCTAATCATGACGTGCCACGGCATAGTAACATATGATTCTAGGAAAATTGCACCCATTGGGATTATACCAGCTAGCATGAAGTTTACTCCATGATTCTCATCACCTGCTGGCAATGTCGCTACGGCTTTTCTAGCATATTTTAAGGCGATTTCATATTGACCTTCAAACATAGCACACCAGACTACGAAGTGGTGATTGTGCATGCGGTAAAATTTGTAGAATTGTGATTCATTTCCTGTTAATTCAACATAACGGTCGTCTGCTTTTACAGCAGCAATATTACACTCTACTGCTTCTTTCCATTGTCCGACCCAAGCATCGATGTGAGATGGCATGTGAACTAAGTGACCTAATCCTGGCATTGCGGTTCGTAAAACATCCGCTGCCGGTAATGCACGTTCTGGGAATGGAGATAATTCCAAAGCGTGACAGTATAGGTGACATAGTGCAATGTGTTTTTTTGCTCCTTCAACGGTCTCAAAAGCATCTTCCATGACTTTGACAAGTAGAAGTGTGTTATCATCCGCAGGAGTTATCTCTCCTGTAGCCGTATTCTTATCCCATAATTGCCAAGCCTTCAGATTCATTAAAGCCTCAACATATACCGCTGTGACGTCTAAGTTACCTCGGTATTTTTCATAGAGGGGAGCCATTGCTTCAGCAAAGGCGACATTTAATTCTGGACTGTTGCCCATGTTGAGTACAGATGGATCTGCAGCATCTCTTGCTTCAGCAGAATGTCGTTGTGCTAGTGCATCGATTAGATCTTTTTCTAATTCAGAACAGCCGTCTTTCAAGGTTATTGCTGTTTGAATATAATCATGGCCTGAACCTAAGCCGGGGCTCCAATTATAGTTTGATGATACACAATATGCGATTCCCCAATATGCCATAGCACAAGTTGGGTCTAATTCAGCACATTTACTGAAGCACGCTATTGCTTCTTCGTGATTATAATTTAGCATGTGGCCAAAAGCTAGCGCGTACATTTTACGTGCTTCTTCATTCTCACAAGTAATAGTTGTTGCAAATAGATAATTCGAGGCGTCGCCGAAGTCATAATCATTAGGGGCTAAAGTCATATTAACATTCCAAAAGTAATGGCATTTAAATCCAGCGTAAATATTCTCTATTGTATCATTGAACGTTTATAAACTAACAAGAAATTAGAGATTGTTTATCTAATTTCAATCAAAAGATTGACGATTATTCAAGCAAATGCTTTGTCGATATCAGCAGTTAGATTATCGAAACGAGCTGATAATTCCTTCATTGCTAGGTTGAAAGCAGTTTTTGGATCATAACTTCCATCAGTCTCAAATGAAAACACATAAGATCCATCAACAGATTCCATTGTGATTGCATCATCGAATTCTACATCTCTTCCAGTTCCTGGGCCAACCTGATGTAGTGCTTTCTCAAGGTCCATTACGTGGTTTATATCGTCCACTGTCTTGTTGGAGCCGAATAATTTAGCATTCATGTCTTTACCATCAGACGTCTTTAGCCCTAGATCAAAGAAAATACCTGCTTTCTTTGGTTTGTTGAGTGTTGCTTTTTGGAGAGGTCTAAATCCTACTCCAGAAACAGGCGACCACTTTTGATGAGATGTTCCTCTACCTAATCTAGCAAGAGCGTATAGTTCTAGATACTGTCCTTTTGAAAGTATAGTCAATGGGATTCTCTTGTGCTCTTCTAGAATGTCGTACTTTTGGTCAGAAACAGTTGTTAGGTCACTTGCGTAAACAGTTACAAACTCTTCTTCTGAATCTTTAGCAGGTCCTTGGACATTCAAACTGTAAATGATTTGACATTGTTGGCATCCTTTTTCCGATTCAGCCTTATACATACATTCTTCACAATTTTCAACAAAGGAGATATTGTCATCTGTAAATGTTGGAATTGGTATCATAGCAAGTCTGTGCGCTAGTACTTCATCAGGTAATACGTTAACAGATTCAATGATTTGACCATCTTGTTCTACGACACCTTGAGTAAAGTTTACTCTTGAGATCGCTAGTTTAGGTACATCTGAAATTAAAGCTCTTCTAATTGCATTTACTTGTGAAGCATCGGTATCTGTCAATAAAATTCTTATTGCATTCCCACGAGGCCAGCCGTCTACTACTTGTGCTTTCATTATATCTCCTCCTAATCAAACTCTACGTCCACGACGTCCGCCTTTTTTCTTGGTTCCATCGTGTGCTATAGGGGTTACATCTTCAATTCTAGTAATTGTCATACCAGCACGTGTTAATGCACGAATCGCTGCTTGAGCCCCTGGACCTGTGTTGTTTGATAGATTGCCCCCTGGTGCTCGGTACTTGACAATTAATTGAGTGAATTCTTTATCCTTAAGTGAGTCAGCCATCTTTTCTGCCGCTCTAGTGGCTGCAAATTGACCTCCACTATCTTTTGAAGATTTGACAACTTGCCCTCCTGAGCAGGTAGTGATAGTTTCAGCACCTGTCAAATCAGTTGCTGTCATCAAGATATTATTGTATGAACTGAAAATGTTTACAATTGCACGGCGTGACATCACTGTTCACCTCCATCTGTTTCAACAGAAGGTGCTTCTTCTGCAGCGTTCTTGACTTCTTCTGCAAACTCAGGAGTTGCCTCAGGGTCTACTTCTTCAGAAGCGTATTCAGCCATTTCTCTTCTACCTTCAATAGCCTTACGGATTGGATGTTCTGGATTGTTTAAATCGCTACTTGGATGATATTTGATCAATTCTTCTTCGTCACGAGATACAGGATATGAAGGAATTGTGACCTTTTGTTCACCAACACAAATTAATCCGTGGTTGACTAGTTGTCTTGCTTGCTTCATTGTTGTAGCAAGTCCTTTGTAGTAAACTTGTGCTTGTAGTCTTCTGTTTAGGATGTCTTCTGTTCCAAGGGAAAGAATATCGTCAAGAATGGCATCAGATGCAATTAATCCTTTGTTGTTAAGAGAAGCAAGTAGACCTTCCATCTCTCTCTTTCCGTGCCCTTGGTCTGTATCTGCAGCACCAATCAAACGCATTGCTTGTCTTCGGTATCTACGTAGTTGAGACTTAGCCTTCCAAATTTCACGCATGTTCTTTAATCCGTGTTGAGCTTGTATACCATGCTCTTCTTCTATTCTTGATGCCTTCCACGGGTGAGAAGGTGTATCGAATTTTGGTCTTGAAAACTTTGGCTCTCCCATCTATAATCCCTCACTTCTTACGGTTAACACCGAGTGTTAGGCCACCACGGCC
>QQRY01000018.1:2617-95202 GCA_003602575.1 Candidatus Poseidoniales archaeon | reverse complement strand
AAAACTCAGCACTGTGCCCCGACACCTAACGGCCCATTTCATTGCTATGCTCGAGGGCCTGACCCTCGGTGTCAGGGCGTGCTGTCCGGAAGGGTGGTTGTCTTGTGTTCATCCTATCGTCGCACAAGGACCCATAACCAACCGGTTGGTTTACCGCTTTTGCACCAAAGGTCATTCCTCGAAAGGTCCCTTTGGTCTTCGATAGCGGACCGTACCATTGGTATCAGACTTCATTGCAATTTCACAGTAGCTCTGCCAGATGTTGCGGGTACGGCAAGTAGTCGGTTGAACTATACTTCTTGAAGTCATCGTATCAATCATTTAGCAAGCATTCTCTGTAATATCTGGCAAAAAGTAAAGATGCAACATCTTTATCTCCTAATTCTAATATTGAAATATCAATATGAGGCCATTGACTAGAGTCCCTAACTAATAAGCAAACCAGAGGATGACTTCTACCTAGAGGTAATTTCTGCTTTTGTTCATTACTAAATATCATTTCATAGGTATCGAGAAGAGAATCTCTACCAACACCTTGTTCGACAATTAAAATATGAAGTAAATCATCGGAATCTAAATTCTTAGTGGTGAATGTTTCTTGATATCCCGGGGGGCCGCACTTTTCACCTTGAGTTCTAGAAATAATAGCAGGCCATGGAAGATATTTTTGTGATAACCAATTTCTTCCTGAGGTTGAATTTAATTGAATCTTCAGCCATTCATATCCTTGGTTTAGCCACCAACTAAATGGTAAAATATCCATATATTTTCTTGACTGTTCTAAAGAGATTGGATTATTAGTGATTAAACTGTCAACAAACTCCCCCCAGCAATATAGTATGGAATCTTTAGGATGAACCTTTGAAGCACTAAGACAAAGTTCGAGATTTCTTTGTCTTGGGATAGTTTCTGATTCTGAAATTGGGAAAAGATTACTCAAAATTTTGATTGCAAATCTTGGTGAATCCAACCACACTTCTAAACTGGACTCAATTAAATCCTCGAAGTCTATGCTCAATTTATTCGAACACAAAAGAACAACAACTGAAAACCAGCCACTTAGTTGAGGGTTCTTTAATAGATCTTCATATCCGATCAATTCTTCATGATTTCTTTCAAATCTCTCTTGAATTTCTAATAAAACCTCATTCTGCCATTCAGGATTAGCCCTAGAGAGGGCTTCGAATAAATCTCTAGTTGGGGTTTCTTTCAAAGGAAGTAATTCAACCCATCCATTTGGTAAATTTTCTTTAATTCTAACCCAACGTAAAGGTCTATTCTCACTAGGAGTTGCTATCCAAGAGGCCAATGGATAATCTGTTTCTGTCCGATTTGCCCAATCCTCATCACCGCCAGGATACATTTCAAGAGCAGCCCATAATTTTTCTCGCTCTAAATAATTCATCGTGCTACCGGTCATCATACCTAAGTTCCAACCATCACCTGTGAACGCTCTATTGAGTTCTATGGTATCTAATGGAACATAATCGTGAACATTATTAGCTAATATTTCTCCAGATTTTTTACTTAATTCTATCTTGATTGATTGTTCGCGTGATATTACTAATTCCACCTGACCAATCTTTGGTAGAGACCTAAGTAAAAATGGAGAATTTGAGATATCAGAAGTATTTCCACTTTTAGTGATAAGCAGTCTACAAATCCTTGATTGAATTAATCTTTCTAGAGTTTTCTTGTGCGGATTTAATGGCCATATCCATTCTACTATCACATCATAAGTATTCAGTGAAAGAAAATACTCGATCAAGGAAGAAGCCCCGTTCTCTGAAAATCCTTTAATGTCGATTTGGTAATTTATTTCATCAGACCAGATACAATCTCCAAAATCTCTGATCAATGCTCTTTGAATCGAAATTGGTATATTATGTGCCCCTTTATCTGATAAGAAGGATTTTACTGATTTTTGTAAAATCATGATTTTTTCATCATCCATTCTTGGGTGTTGTTTTCTTATCCAAAAATCAATCAAACCTATTGGGAGAGATTTATTCTCTCTTTTCACAGGATAATCTCTGATAATTATTGCATCACTGGACAGGGCATTAATAGCAAGTGAAGTATCTAGTTTAGATGTTAGATTTGCATGAATGCTTTGAGAAGGATAGATTTGAAATTCTGAACCTATTACTTTGCCTAGTAAATTCGCCCCATCCGACAAACCATTTGGTAAAGAAGAGACATTTCTTGGAACTGAATACCAAGTCCCTGGAGCAAGATTCCATTGCTTTTCAAAATTAAATAAATATGCTCTTACAACAATTATATGCTGATTTTTTTCTGTCCAGTCCTCTAAAGTTCCTTTCGTTTGTAATTCTTGTCTTGGTGCTGGTTTGAAAGATTTTAGATCAAACCATCTTGGCTGGGTGTTTCTAACAGTGGCCCATCTTACCCCTATATTTCCTATGGAAATTAGTTCTCCATTAGAATCATAATCAGAAGGGTCAAATGGTAGTGGCAAAAGTGATGGAGGGGCATTATTTACATAACCAAGAAGTAACATGGGGCCATTAGAATCCAAAACTATTGCATCTTTACCTTCAGGTATCTCACCGACATACCTTTCTAAACAGGCAATTGCGTCCAATTCTAGTCTTTCGCGTCCTTTAGCTGTGATTCTATGAATCGCACCTCTAATCCCAGTTTGATCATCTCTTATTATATCTCCAGATTCTCGTAATTGACTTAGTGCTAGTGACGCATGTGGCATACGTAAATCGAGAGCCTGCGCTACATCTGATACTGAACCACCTGAATCAATCAACCATTCTAGAATCCGCTTGTGATAGTTACTTCGGATTCTTTTCGAGGACATCCCAGTCACCATGTGGCGCCCTAAACTGCCACTGTTGTTAAATCTTTCACTAAAAATTAAACTTAGTTACTATTAGTTACATATTTCCAGTGGAATATCCAAAAATAACTTAACACCGTTCATGATAAGTTCATTTTTTACACCGAATTTAGTTATCAAATGTAACCAACTATCGAAAGTTGGAGGAACTATTATATCAGCGACCGCCGTCCTGTGCTTTAGTGGCAAATATCTACTAGGTATCGGCTGCGTGACAGAGAGATGAAAAATATGAAAACTACTAGAATAAGAGAGAAAATTAAGAAATTTTTAGGCGACCGACCACGTAATACTGCTGAGATTCTAGAGCACATAAATAGTACCATGCGTCATGGTACCACTAGTCAACAACTAGGTAACGTACTTTCAAAAGATAAAGATATCGTCAAGGTAGGATATATCAAGAGATCTGGCATACTATCTGGCGGATATGATATCTGTGAATGGGCAACACGCACATGGGTTTCTTCTAACTGTCCTGGATGGGAAGAAGGAACTCCAATTATAATCGATCAAGAAGGTAACGTCACAACTGGAACATCAAAGTTGAATGGCGGATTCTAATCATTATTATCGGTTAATATCCTATGGAAATGATGAACTCCCTTCTCCATAGTAGGAGAGTATCTCCCTCTCTTGTAACTTGAACTCTTCATACCTAGGTGGCAAGATTCTACTATGAATTGATCTTCCAGTTCTACCTTGTCTAAATCTCCTCCTGCTCCCTTCCCTAGTAATTCCTTATCTAGAATAAACCCCGAGTAGCAGATCTCTGTGGTATCAACTGTTATCGGTTTAACCAGATTTAGAGATAGGCCCCATGGATAGAAATTTAACATTAAATTAGGATAAAGCCACCAATAATATGCAGCGATTTTCTTACCACTATCTTGATGACCTTCAGGAATATCAAAATATGGAACTCCTTCTTGAGCTATTCCTATTTGTAACACACTAGTTTCAAACAATTCTGTTTCATATTGATTATATTCTAAAGCATTATTCAAATCTTTATGGACAAATGGAATATGAAATCCTTCAAGATAATTATCAACATATAATGCCCAATTTGCATTAATTGTATAATACCGCTCCCTACTAGAGTCATAGGCCATTTTTCCCAAATCCAAAAAACTCATTCTTTCATTTACATCTTTTATCCAATCACTAAATGACAGTTCTGGGTCCTGTGAAACAAATATCAAATCATTCCAAATTTCTAAATCGAATATCGGTAAATTATCATTCTCTGAAGGGAAATCTACTGCATTTTCAAACCCGGGCATATTCTTCAATCTCCCATCTAAAGAAAAAGTTCTACCATGATAAGGACAAATCAAAGTTTTCTTGCATTCTTCTTCAGTTTGTAAAATCATACCTCTATGAGTACAAACATTGGATATACACCTAAATTCACCATCGGATTTTGTAATTATCAATTGTTCTTGATTTATAGTAATTGGAAAAATAGAATTTTCATCAAACTGAGAGGTATGACCAACAAAGGTCCAATTTGATTTGAACTTCGATATTGTCGATTGAAAAATTTGCGAATCTATATAAAATTTTGAAGGCAAAGTTTTGGCTCTCGTTATATCGAGATCAATCTCCACCATGTACAACGGTGAAGGTTCTCAGTTTTGGAACTATTGAAATCAATTTTGATAAATTGACAAGGCCTCTTCTACAGATGCACCTTTACAAATAATTGCATGACATGCTGCAGTCATCTTAACCGCATCTTCTGTCCCTTTTTGATGGATATTTCTTCCAGTAGCTGCCCCTCTGCAACCTGAAATATTCATTTGATCCCAAAGTCTTTGCAGGAATTCTTGAGGAGGCAAAGTACCTCCGCCTGAGCAAATTATACCAGTGCGACCTGCTGCTTGTGAAGCAATCGCAAGAGATTCTGGCTGAGTCATTCCTTCCCATGCCTCCGGATAATTGACCTTGGCAAAGTCAGCTCCAATACAAGCCGCTACACCTGCTGCACCAGAAATCAATTGTGGATCTTTTTCGTTGATTACCGCTTTACCTCGAGGATACATCCAAACAACTGAAACCATTCCTAATTCATGGGCTTGACGAATGAATTGTGCTGCTTCGGAAAACATCTCATGCTCAAATTCACTACCGATATAGATTGTATAACCTATACCAACGACATTGATTCCATTATGAACAAGAGACATAACATCATCCATATCCCAAAGTGCTTGAGAAATTGGATCTCTTTGACCTGTCCTAACCATATGAGACTTCGAATTGAGTTTTACCAAATATGGAAGATCTGGGTAATCTCTGGCATAATGTGAAATCAAGCCTAATTGACCTGCAAGAACTCCGATTGTACCATCATCATGACACCTCTTACCGATTTCAAACAAATGTTCCGGGTCATTGGATGTAAGTGGAATTGTTTCTCCTCTGTCATAGAAGTCATCATTTAAATGCTCGATTTTTTGGTCACAAGCAAATAGATTCATTTTACCAGTGCCTGCGGTTGCAGCATCCATATTTTGGATAAAGGTTTCAACAAGTTCATCAGGTACATCTGCTGGAACATGGTATTTTGTCATATCATCACCAAATCAAAATAATCAGTTTCCGGTGAAATTAGCAACTCGCTTCTCGACATAAGCAGCGATTCCTTCTTTGGCATCGCTACTGTTGAAAAGTGCGGCTTGCAATTCACGTTCGAGGGCTAAATGGTATTCGAATGGAATCTCTGGACCGGTTTGGCAAGATCTCTTGATATTTCCAACAGCCTTAACAGCCTTATTAGGTAATGTGAATTGACTACACCAGTCAAGGATATCTCTTCTGAAATCTTCTGGACTGCCTTCCCATATGTGGTTGATTAAATTACATGAATGTGCATCTTCGAAGGACATTAATTCTCCTGTAACCATCATTTCGAGAGCCTTAGCCTTTCCAATTAGTCTTGTCAATCGAGCGGTACCACCTGTGCCTGCTAAAACTCCAAGATTAATTTCAGGAAGACCGACCTTACCTGAATTCTTTCTTGCAATTCTAATATCTGCGGCCATGGCAATTTCTAAACCGCCGCCTACAGCGTGGCCATTTATTGCACAGATGACTAACTTTGCAGTTTGCTCTAATCTTGAAAGTGTTTCATTAGCGTGAAGACAGAAATTATACTTGAAACCTGGAGTCACACTGTTTAGCATTTGAATGGATGCTCCGGCTGAAAAGAAAGATGCTCCATTTCCAGTTAAGACAATACATGTCACATCATCATCAAATCTTGCCTTTACGATTGCTTCGTCAATATCTCTCATCATCCCGTGAGTATAGGTGTTAGGAGAACGGTCATTTGGTCCATCGAGTGGCGCACCAGCAGAATTAGATGTTAATTCAATAACTGCTATTCCGTTATCTGTTACTCCGTAATTTACCAATTTGTTCGGCATTGGTTCTAGTTTCAATCCATAAAGGTCGCTCATATTTATGCCCAAAAGGAAACACATTAAGAACAAATCGCCCGCTATTTATCTGAAATAGTAGCTGAATCTGAGTCGTCTTGGAAAGAAGTTTTACCTCCGCCACGGCGTATTGCATCCCATTGCTTACCAATTTCTTCGGCTTGTTTAGACTGTTGCCAGACATCTCTTTTCTTAGCTTTTCTAAACGGCATTCGTCTCACACCTCTTCCCATTGCTTTGGAATCTTTTTCTAGCATGAATGGACTGACTAAACGATACAGGATTCTTTTAGCAAATGTAGGCTTGAATAACTTGCCAATCCATACCAAGCCATCTCCTCGCTTCTTTTGGTCTTTCATCCAAGCACGACACATACGTTTAAACATACCATCTCCGACTCTATTCATTAACCAACGATTAGCCACACTAGTTCTAACATAAGGCATAAGTTGAGTCCTTACTTCTTGTTCATAGTCACATTCGCCAAGAATGTCTTTGGCCGCAAGAACACCAGACCAAACTGCCATTCGCATCCCAAAGCCCCACATGAAATCCTGCAAACCACCCGATTCACCAACATAGTATCGCCCGTCTTGCTTGTAATTACGATTGATAGTGAAATCTCCTTTGCCACCAACTCTCTTAATTGGCTTTCGATTTAAATTCGGATAATGATTTTCATACCAAGCAATAGTTTCATTGAGAAATCTTTCACTCTTCTTTTGTTTGCGCCAAAGACATGTGCATATCAAACCAACTCCATCGATGATAATCAAATAAGAATATGCTCCTGGTGCTAACTTATCATTGAGTTGGAAACCGATATGATTAGGATGATCTGTATGAAATATTTCTCCATATGCTACAGCAGAAGTACCTTTAGGTCCGCATGCAATTACTTGACAATCTTCTTCTTTTACTCTTGATTTATAGTGGATTTTGACACCTGCTTCAAGCGCTTGACGTTTTATCCCTTGATCGATTGTATGCGATGAAGTACCTCTCTCGACTATTCGGTAAGAGACCTTAGGAGATTTAGCTTGAGTAATTTCATCATCTGGATGAATTAAATCTACAACTTGGAATTCAGTTGCTTTAAACTCTGAAATATCAAATCCCCATTCTACTAACTGATCGAAAAAGTCAACATCCATACTCCAGTTTTCTAGTGCTTGGAAATCACCATCAAATCGAGCCCCTGAATCGTCTCTGATGTCGTGGACGTGAACCTCTCTACCCGCTTTAGCAAGTATGGTAGCAGCCGCTAAACCAGAGAGTCCTGCTCCCATGATTTGTATCGGCTCACCATCCGCCATGATTACCGCATGTATGAGTGAGGTTTGAATGATGCGTTTACTTCGCATCGTTATGAGCGGGCATATCTTAATCGAAAATGCCACCGAAAAAATTGATTTTATCGGGCTGAAAAATAAGATGGAACTAGAAGGATGTGGCGCTGTTGTCTCATTTTTAGGAATTACTAGAGCGCAAAAGGAAGGCGCTGAAGTGATACAACTAGAGTTTGATGCGTGGCTAGATAAATTGCCGGCTGTTCTTCACAGATTAGCTGAGCAAGCGGTTGAAGAGTTTGGAGTGATAAGTGTGGCTATGGCTCATCGAGTTGGGATTGTGAAAGCCAACGAAGACATAGTTGCAATTCATGTTGGAAGCACGCATAGAAAAGCAGCATTCAAAGCCTGTGAGTGGTTAATTGATGAATTAAAAAATCAGGCGCCTTTGTGGAAAAAAGAGGTAACTGTTGCTGGAGAAGAATGGAAATCAGGACTAGGTTGAGGATTTATTATGGATAAGAAGATAGAAGCAATCGTTGAAATTGGTGGAAAACCAATCATTGAAAGAAAAGCAATAGCAACTGGTATATTGAGTCTAAACAAGGAGTCTTTTGAAGCAATAACTCAAGGTACTGTTGCGAAGGGAGATGTAATCCAGGCATCGACAATAGCGGTAATCCAGGCAGTAAAAGATACACCACGAATTATACCTCATTGCCACCCTATACCATTAGAAGGATGTGATGTGAATTGGACATGGGAGGGGCTAAACCTACGTTGTACTGTATCGGTTTCCGCTCATTACAAGACTGGGATTGAAATGGAAGCATTAACTGGAGTATGTGCTGGATTATTGTGTGCTCTAGACATGGTAAAATCACTAGAAAAAGACGTAAATGGGCAATATCCTGAGACAAGGATTTCCGATATTAGAGTCATTGAAAAATACAAAAATGAAGAGTAATGTCAACCGCTTCATTCATGGAATAGACGCGTTAGGCTAATATCATGGGAAGCGTCTCCAACCTCGCAAGTCATTTCCTCGAAGCAGTTGACCAAGCCGCTATTGCAAGTGCTGCTTGGCGCGGAAAAGGCGAAAAAGATGCTGCGGATGATGCCGCAGTAGAAGCAATGCGACGAACCTTCGATAACGTACCATTCGACGGCAGAGTAGCGATTGGTGAAGGCGAAAGAGATGATGCTCCAATGTTATTCATTGGAGAACAATTAGGATGTGAAATTGGCAATCCCAATGTTCCCAAAATTGATATCGCTGTAGATCCTTTGGAATGTACAAATAACTGTGCTTCAAATTCTCCAAACTCAATAGCAGTCCTAGCAGCTGCACCGAGAGGTACCTTGCTCCATGCCCCCGATTGTTACATGGATAAAATAGCAGCAGGACCTGAATTATCCGGCCATATAAGCCTCGAGGCCGATGTTGCCTACAATCTTGAACAAGCGGCTAACGTCTTAGATAAACCAATAAGCGAGGTGAAAGTTATTGCTTTGGATAGAGAGCGGCACAGTGAGTTGTTCAAAGAGATAAAAATGGCTGGGGCTGATTTACATTTAATCGGAGATGGTGATGTTTCGGGAGCCTTGTGGGCTGCAAGGCCTGAAGGTGAATTTGACCTATTAATGGGGATTGGCGCTGCACCTGAAGGAGTGATTTCTGCTGCTGCAATACGTGGCATTGGAGGAGTTTTCGAAGGTAGACTTGTCTTCCGTTCCGATGAAGAAGAGGCTCGGGCCGGTCAAATGATAGATGATGACCTAACAAGACTATGGAAAGCAAATGATTTGTGTACTTCGGATGATGCTATTTTCGTTGCATCAGGTGTTTGTGATGGATACTTACCAGGTGTGAAGATTGATGGAGATGAAATTCGAACATTTGCTGAACTTATCGATGTCGAAAAAAGGACCATTACTCGACATGATAGGATACATTGAATTGCGTGATTGAATGTCAGAGATAATTAAAATTGAGATTCGTTTACCAAACGGCCACTGGGCAGGGGATTCATCTCGCAAATGCCCTTCTTCTAATTTGCAAATAGTAGAAACAATGCCCCTAAGTAAAGGTAGAGGGACTGCTCAGATATCTACGGATCCTGAACTATTGGAAATATTACATGCATTACCGGAAATTGAAAGTATCAATATTCTTAATGATGAAAAAGCTACTGTCAATATCGTTAGTGGTGGAGGTGGGTTTATTCGCCCACTAAGAATTGTGGGGCTGGTACCTAGGACTCCATTTGACGTGGTTGATGGCTGGGTTAATTGGACAATACAATGCACCCCTGAACTACGAAAGAAATTCATTGAAGAGTTGAAAAAGGCTGAACTACCTTATCGAATAAAATCTACCAGAATCAGTGGTAAAAGTTTGTTGACTGCGAGGCAATTGGAAGTTTTTGAGATTGCTAGGAATAAAGGTTATTGGGCCACTCCAAGAAAAATTAGTTTGGTTGATTTATCTAAATCATTAGAAATCTCAAAATCTACACTCTCTGTTTTATTACATTCTATCGAAGGAAAGATAGTTGAAGAATTCTATGAAGAAATCCGTCAAGGCTAATACGAATATGTTCGCAAAGGCAATAAGGATGACCCCGCTCTCAGGTAATCATGGACAACTTACCGAGTACATGGGAAGACTGGATTTCGAATTTTGGAGAATGGCAAGATCGAGTGGGCTTTGATAAAAATTGGCTTGGTGACTTCGACCTATCGATTCAATTTGACTGGGATAGAGCAGGAGATGTCATTGAATTTGGGGATTATGAAGGCCGTAGAAAGTGGGAAAGGTCGCTACAAGTACCTCATCAAAGTATGAGAGATGCGCTAATCTCAATGATTACAGTTCAAGGAGATACTGAATTCGCATCAGTTGAACAACAACGCCACCTATTAGCAACTGCTCCAACCGATTATGACAGATATGCTGCTGCAAGAATTATGGCAGAAGAACAACGTCATGGATGGCAAATGGCATATCTTCTAATGACTTACTTTGGCCAACAAGGTCGTCGTGAGGCTCAAAAATTACTAGAGAGAAACGCTCAGGATGGAGACAGACTACTAGGGGCTTTCAATAGACCAATGCCTCACTGGTTAGACTTCTTCTGCTACACTATGTTTGTTGACCGAGACGGCAAATTCCAACTAGGAATGTTATCCACCTCCGCCTTCAAGCCACTAGCTGCGTCGATGGGACCAATGCTCAAGGAAGAGTCATTCCACCTGGGTACTGGTTCAAATGGACTAAGAAGAATCATCAAGGCAGGAGTTATTCCATTGGATATGCTTCAAAGATACATCAACAAATGGGTCGCTACCGCTCACGATTTATTTGGGGTAGACGCATCTTCATCCGCTCATTGGGCCTATGTATGGGGAATTAAAGGAAGATGGGATGAAAGAAAGAAGTTAGAGGCTGGCAACCAAGTCGATAAAGAGGTTCTAAACGAAGAGGCAAGAGGACACTATCACGATGAGATCGTTGGAGAGGTTGCAAAACTCTCCAAGTACCTTCCAGAAGGAGCAACTAAACTATATGTCCCTCATGAAAACTTCAACAGAGATATCGGAGTTGCTAAGAGACAAAAGTTCACTGTCGAAGGAAATGCATTCGAGGGTTCAGATGAAGAATGGAATGATTACATCTCATCGCATCTACCATCTAAAGAAGATGAAGAAGCACTAAAAGAAATCTTCAAATTAGAATGGATTGAAAATAAACCGATGTCTACCCGCCAAATCGAGTCTGGAATCGGTGCAACCGCTTGAATAACTCTCCCGGAGGAGACGCTATGATACCAGTTTCACTTTACGGTATTGACGTAGAGATGTGTGAACGATTCTATTCTGAATTACCATCTCTAGTTGCAGACAGTATTGAAGATGAACATTATGCTAAAACGATTTATTCCATACAAGAAAAAGCATCTATCGACCATGTTTTTATTTCTGAAAAGTGGTCTAAGAGACCTCCTAAGGCGTGGCCAGAAGATATTATGATGGAAATGGAAATGATTTTACAAACTGTAAGTTATCCTGATGTATCACTTCTAGAGCACCTATTGACTTTAGATGATATAGACACTCGGAGAATTTCTGAATGGGTTCACTTTTCGACTAACCTATATCCATTGTATAGCGAAAAAGCATGTCAAACGCTTACTAAAATGGGTTTAGAAACTCCATATAAATTGAATGACATGGCAAGTTATGGCCTTTATGTGTCTAGAATTGAAGGATTGAAAATTTATTCGCCCGCTGATGGTCTACCTGAAATTGGTCTGCCAAGAGCCAGAATGCTCCAACTAGGTTTGGAGCGATTTGAATGAGAAATATACTAACTCATCTCAAGTTATTATCGGTTGCCACCATATGGGGATTTGGCTGGCCTGCAGGAAGAGTTCTTGCTAATGATATCGAACCATTTGCCGCATCTTGGATAAGATATGTAATCGCTGTAGTCCTTTTCTTAGTATTTCTAAGATTAGCAAATCAATGGATGGTTCCGTCAAGAGGTGAATGGAAAAGAATTGCCTTAATCGGATTTTTCTCCACTTGTGTTTATCAAGCATTTTTTATGTTTGGAATGCAATATACTGCCGCAGGTGATGCTTCTTTGATGATTACATTCAATCCATTTTTTACTGCAATACTCGCAATTTTCTTTTTGGATGAGAAAATGACCTCACGATTAGCAATTGGTTTAACACTCGGGATCAGTGGTGTTGCAATACTATTCTATTATTCTCCAAATGTAGATATTTCTTTTACCGACCGAGCAATTGGTGACCTGCTAATTGCTGGAGCTGCATTGTCTTGGGCATGCAATACAATCTTGATGAAAAAAGCAATGCTTTTACCGGCCGAAGATTCAAAAAAACCTCTCTCCCCTCTACAGTTGACCGTTTGGTCTTCTGTTGCAGGTTTAATTTTCTTGACTCCGATTATGGCAATTGAAACCCTAGAGTATGGAATACCAAAGCCTAGTTTTGATGGGTGGATAGCAGTAGTATTTCTCGCAGTATTCTCTACAGTGATATCCTATGTTTGGTTTGCTGATGGAATATTAATCATCGGTGCTGGGAAAAGTGCACTTTATGTTTACTTAGTACCCCCAATTGGTATCTATAGTGGATATCTATTACTAGATGAAAAATTAGGTTCAGCATTGTTAATTTCTTTTATTCTAATTGTAGGTGGAGTTGCAATTGCACAGAGTAAACCATCAAAGTTCAAGGAAGCATCATGAAGTACAAACTATTGGCTTGTTCATGGAGATAAACTCTGTAGCGGTAATTGGTGCAGGAACAATGGGCGCTGGAATTGCGCAAATTTGTGCCCAAAGTGGTTGGAAAACAAATCTATTCGATGCTTATCCAGAAGGGCTTGAAAAAGGCCTCAAAGCGATTGATACTTTTTGGGACAAAGGAATCGCTCGTGGTAAAACTACCCCAGAACAAAAAACCGAGTGGTCCGCGAATTTACATCAATTCACTGATTTGAAAATGGCTGTTGAAGATGTTGATATGGTAATCGAAGCAGTTCCAGAAATTATGGAACTTAAATGCAGTATTTTTGAGTCACTAGGAAATATGACAAGGAATGATTGTATTTTAGGAACAAATACCTCATCTCTTTCAATTGCAGAAATCGCTAATGCTTCGGGAAGGCCGAAAAAAGTAATTGGTATGCATTTCTTCAATCCTGTACCAATTATGAAACTATTAGAATTAGTCAAACATGATAATTGCTCTAAGGATACTATCTCCGCTGCACAAATGGCTGGAGATAAAATGGGTAAAACTACTATTTTAGTCAATGACGTACCTGGATTTGCTACATCGAGGCTTGGAGTTGTACTGGGCAATGAAGCGATTAGAATGCTGGCGGATGGAGTCGCTAGTGCGAAAGATATCGACACTGCAATGGTACTGGGATACAAGCATCCAATGGGCCCATTAGCACTTACTGATTTGGTAGGACTTGATGTTCGCCGAGATATTTTATTGAATCTAAAACAATCATTCAATGATGATTCTTATACTCCCCATCCTTTACTCGAGAAACTAGTTTCTGAAGGAAGACTCGGTAAAAAAACCGGCATGGGAATCTATGACTGGTCGAGTGGTAGTGCTGAAGAAACAGACTTACCAAAGTGATCAATCAAAATTGGGCTTTCTCTTCTCTAAAAAAGCACTGACTCCTTCCTTGAAAGCCTCTGTAGTACCAGCAGCTTCTATCAAAGTACGCTCATGTTTTAGATGAGTTTCAAAGTCTTGCACAGACTGTACATCGAGTAAATGCTTTGTCGCCTCTTTAGTATGACTGCCCCATTGAGACCATTTTAGTGCTAGCGTAAGAGCAGATTCAATGAGAGATTCTTCGTCAACAATAGTATCGATTGCTCCTAATTGATTGGCTTTTTCTGCTGACCAGATTTCATTCTCAAAGAAAAACCGTCTTGCGATTTGGTCGCCAACCAAACGTGGTAACAACCATGTTGTGCCGCCATCGGGAGAAAGTCCCATGCCAGCATATGATGCGGCCATCTTGGCACTATGGGAGCCAATTCTTAGATCACATGCCAAAGCTAGACCAAGTCCGCCTCCTGCGCAAGCACCATTGATTGCGGCCACAGAAATGGTAGGAGATTGGCGCATTCTCACAAGTAAAGGATGGAGAACCCCAGTAAGATCTCGAATCAACTGCGGTGCATCACCGTCTTCTATCGACTTTGCAAATGCATTGATATCTGCTCCTGCCGAGAAAAATTTACCTTCACCTGTTAGTATCAATGCTCGTACGTCATGATCAGCTAGACCTTGATCGATTGCTTTAGCGATTTCAGGTAAAAATGTTCGAGAAAAAGATTGCGTCGCAGATTGACCTGAAAAACGGATTAATCGAACTCCATGCCCCATATCAGTTGATGAAACAGTCATAGTTACACCTCATAGTTTGATATTGACATTCTTGACCTTGGTATAAAATCTCAAAGCATCTTGACTTTGCTCGATTCCTATTCCTGATTGTTTCCAACCAGTAAAAGCGGTTTGAGGGAAAGTAATAGGATACTCGTTTATAGAAATCATTCCAGACTGTAAATCTCTTGCCATATTGTGGGCGCGACTTAGGTCATTGGTCCAAATACCATTCAATAATCCAAATGGAGTATCGTTGGCAAGTTCAAGTGCTTGAGAATCTTCACTAAATTTAGTTACAGATAATACCGGTCCGAATAATTCATCATTGAATAATAGGTTATCACTAGATACGCCAGTTACAACTGTTGCTTCCATGAAAGCTCCTTCTCCATCAATGGCATTACCTCCACAAACTACAGTTCCACCCATTTTCAATCCCGCTTCTAACTTCTCTAATACTTCATCACGATGATTTTGATGAACCAAACTACCGATTCTAACACCTTCTTCCATACCTGGCCCAACTTTCCACTTACCAACTTCAGCAACTACTGCTTCAACTAATTCATCATGAACATCCTCGTGTACAATCAATCTTGAGCCAGCCCAACACATCTGACCTGCATTCATGAAAATACCAAAGCAAATCGCCTTCGCAGCATATTTTAAATTGGCATCAGGGAATACAATATTTGCTCCTTTACCGCCCAACTCTAGTGTCACTGGTGTAAGGTTTTCACTAGCCTTTGCCATTACTGTTTGCCCGGTTGGCACTCCTCCTGTAAGGACAACACCATCTACATTTGAGTGCCCTGCTAGAGCATCTCCAATCAATCCACCTGAACCAGTGATAACTTGTAAAACACCTGATGGAAGACCTACTTCAGCTTCTTCCATTTTCTTGGCCCATGCAATCAATGACAAAGGAGTCCAAGATGCTGGTTTAGCAATTACAGTACATCCTGCAGCAAGTGCTGGTGCTATCGAACGGATTGCTAATTGTAGCGGAAAATTCCATGGAACTATGTGTGCAGTGACGCCAAGTGGTTGTCTCAATGTGTAATTAAGTCTATTTCCAGGCACTGGAATTGTACTTCCTTCAATCTTATCTGATAGCCCAGCAAAATATTCCAAGGTCCATGCGCCGTAACGTATCTCAGACAATGCTTCACGGAATGTTTTTCCATTGTTCTCAGATTCTATTACCGCCAGTTCCTTAGCGGCCGCGTAGGTAGCAGCAGCCATTTTATTGAGTATTCTTCCTCTTTGAGCAGGGTCCATATTCTTCCAAGATTTATCATTAAATGCTACACGTGAGGCAGATACACAATTTTCAACATCTGAAATAGTAGCTTTAGGGACTGTAGCAATTACCACTCCAGTTGCAGGATTAATAACATCGCTAGTTTCACCGTTTTCGCCATCAATCCATTTCCCGTCAATCAGCATTTGTTGTGCGCTCATAAATCATCCATGAAGTGACCGTTGAAAGGTATTCGCTTTGAATAAAATCTTGAAATTAGCCAGATTATTATTTTTTGTGAGGTAAGACTCATGAGTAAAGACCACTCAAAGTGATTCATGGCGCGTACGATAGGGTTGGCTGAAACAACCGCTAGAACCATCGCTGACCGTGCCCCAAGATTGCTGGTGATTTCTGGTGCTACTGGAACTGGTAAATCTACTGCTGCGCTAAATATCGCTTCCAAAAGTAATTTTTCTAGAATTCTTTCAACTGATGCAATTCGTGAAATTATGCGAAGTTGCGACCAAGGAGATATGCAAGAAGCGCTACATCGATCTTCTTTTTCCATAGGTTCTGCTAATGACCCTATAATCGATTGGCTTGATACATGTCAGGCGGTCGAAACTGGCATAGAAGCGACAATAAATAGAGCGTTAAGGGAAGGAATCGACTTACTACTCGAAGGAGTTCATATCGTGCCAAGTGAGAAGTTACTCGGTGCATGGAGAGATGCAGGAGGAATTGCTCTTGGAGTAATAATGGCTGTAAGTGACGAAAATAAGCACAAGGAAATGCTCCGTTCAAGAGATGCACATTCTTTTCGAAGAGCGGATAGATATCTTGCTAACTTCGCACGTATTCGAAGTATACAAGAAGGTTTAATGGAAAGATCAAAGGTTTCGAACTGGCCTATTGTAGATATATCTAGAGTCAAAAATGATACTGATAGAATTCAGCATCTACTCGACCTTGCTTGGAACGAGAACCGTGTCAAACAGAAATGATGAAAGATACATTAGACTGTAGAGTCGTTGTACTATCTGAAACTCCTAATTCTCCAGTTACCTGCATCGATGAGCCATCAATATCAGAAAACATGAAATTTAAAATTTTAACTTCTACACCCCTTAATTCACCATGATGCAAAAGATCATCATGAACACTATCAATGGATAATTGAGCGGCCTCTAAACGTTCGACTCCAGCATCAATCCAAACTATTGCACGATTCTCAACCAATACTGGTATTGCATCTATGACTTCATTAGTTGTTTGAATTACACCATTGGAAGAGCTATCAGTAGACTGAGTTATTCCTGCTACCTTTACACTGAAAACCGCCATAGACAATAGTGACAATAACAAAACTACTCCTGTTGCAAGAAGCATTTGGCCAGCATCTCGGTCCGTACAGTGGCTCTCTCTTGCATACATCATGCACCACCCCCAGTACTCCAAACATCTAGTGTGATTGTCCATAGGTCATCATCTATAACCACCAAATTATGAACCGCAAAAGTTGTTCCAGAAGGAGTTCCCACCAAACCATAAGGTGCTGATGTTGCACTATTTTTTGAAATCCAACAGTTACTTTCTTTACCGCTGATTATTGCGTTTTGTAATAATTCACATGCTCCATCAAAGTCGCTATTATTCAGTAATTCCGTTAATCTATTTTCTCCTTCAATCTCAGCATCTAATCCTAATCCATAAAGGAATGCTGTTTCGCCTGCAGTTTCCAATGAAGAATCATGGGCGATTGAAGGCGAATCCGGGACGTCGATTCTAATAAGAAATGTAGCAGACATAAAAAATAGCCAAAATAATGTCAACATCTCAAGAATATGTATCTGAGCATTCTCGTCATTACGCAATGTATCAACTTCCGTTAAGGGGCACCCCAGAACATTGGAGTAGGGGAGAAAGTGCCCCCTGATGGATTAAGTCCAATCATGTAAGAAGAACCGGGGGTTGTGATTAATTTAGTAACAGCATATGCTGAATCGCCAATCAACTCTGGATTAAAAACAAGTAGATTGAAAGCAATTAATGCAGCTATAATCATCATCCCTGAATGTTTGAACCCTGCTGAAAACCGACCATTTGCCATTAACCCAGCCATCGTACCATTACCGATAGCCTGCATGGTTACTCCATAGTAAAACACAGTGACGAAGAAAAGTGGGTCGATGGCTCGAATCTGCATGTTACCGATATTGGCTCCACCGGAATCTCCACCGGAATCTCCAGAGTTAGATTTAGCAATAGCTGGAATAAAGATTCTACCAAGCAAGGTGATAACACCTAAAAATACGAAATACGAAGTCCAAATGACTGCAATATAGGACCCAATCGCTCTTCTTCTTTCACCTTCTAAGAATTTAATTTCTCGAGAGTCATTAGCAGCGGTTACCAAAATATCTGAGATTTTACCACCTGCTCTATCTGCTTCAGCAATCAATGTAATTGCTCTCTTGACTAGAGGAGTTCCAACCCTTTCAGCAAACTGCTTGATTACATCGCTGAATTTTATTCCCCAGCTTAGTTGATCTGACATTTTCTTGACTTCGTCATTGAGTGCCCCATATTCTGATTTGGCCAAGGTTTGAACTGCAACAGTCATAGACAATCCACCTTTCCAATATTCAGCCATATCCCTGAGGAAATCAGGGAATTTCTCTTCTACTTCGTTCTTCTTTTTCTCAACTTTCTCCCAATAAAATGAGGCCGGGTAAATGAAAAAGAAGAATGTTAAACCAAAGAAATTTAGAAATATTGCTGGTCTAAACGTAAATGGACCTGCATCTATCTTAGGACCAATCCAGAATGATTTATTATTCATGTTGGTTGGAATTCCATCATAGTAGTCGACTGTAATATCAAACTCGGCTGAGGATAATGACGTTTCATCTACTGAAAAAAATACAACTTGATATCTTTCTCCTGGCTCGATATGATCTATCGAGACAAAACATTCATCGCTTGTTTTACCTGTTGTCCCGTTAACAAATGATAATGTCTTGCCATCAGAATCTCTAATTGCAGCAGTATATTTTGTTGGAGTGGATGCTAAAACTTCACAATTCATTTCCAATGGTTGAACCACAACCACTCCTTGCCTATTTTCTTCCGGAATACCGGGCACATCGAATGTTTTACCTTCTGATTGGAAATTTAACCATGGTTGTTCCACCCATGTTAATTTGTCAGGGTTATCTTTCAAAATTGAACATGATTCATTGGCTCTATACGATGGTTTAGTCACCCCAGAAAATTCTTCACCCATTTGATTTCCGGCTTGGTCGACTGCTGTAGCACCACAATATATGTTGGTAAACATTGGCTCCCCGTTAGAAGTAGGAATAAAACTAGAGTTCGCCGCCCACATGATCCCTGAACTTAGACCGATTATTATCGAAAAGAACAAGATGATGTAGAGATTTTTCAAGGTCTTATCATCCTTAGGTAGGTCGAGTTCAACAACCATCTTTTTCTTCTTTTTCTTAGCCATTAAATCACCCCCATCACATTTCTTGTTCCTTACTACTTGTGTAAACCAATACCGCATAAGCAAGGTGGATCATGGGTATGAATCCTAGAACGATGCCATATAGCATGCCTTCCGACATCTGTGCACCTGAACCTGAAACCCAGAACATAATTACAAGCATGACTATCAAAAATAGAGGCATAGCAACTGCGACTACAATATATGATTCGGCAAGTAGTGCAATAGATTCCAAAAATTGTTGAAGTCTTGTTCTATTTTCTCTCATGTAATGTTCAGCTCTGTTAAGGAAATACAACTTCAAATGGCCACCAGCAGTCAGTGTTCCGACCATCCCTTGGAAAAACTCTGTCAGCCAAATTGATGCCGCCCTATCCACACTCATTTTTATCGCAGTAATCAAGTCATACCCAAGTAGAGTAACGTCACGATAAATTAATCCTGCATCATCTGCTACATCGCCATAAATATCACTGTTCATAGCTAAAGAGCGGAAGATTTTGGCAGGGGTGGCATTCGCTGCAGACATAGCAGCAGTGTAAGAAGCAGCGTATGGAAGATATTTTTCAATTTGTGCGCCTCTTCTATCTGCTTCACGCTTCGCACCGCCGCGAACTAATTTGAATCCAGCATAAGGGATAATTACTCCTCCAACTACTAATATAACTCCCTGTAATGCTACAGGGAATACTCTAGTTTCATATTCTGGACAACCATTTCCTGGTTTTGAGTTATCTATTAATTCGGGCGACCAATACTCCCAGTCAAGGCATGGGTTAATTGTGGCTGGGTCTTGAAGTCCTTCCCAAAAAGCAATAACTCCAATCTCAGGTATGAAAAATAAGGATACAATACCCCAGCAGATTAGAACTATAGCTAAGGAAGTTATTATTACAGTTGAAAGATAAACTTCAGGCATTATTCCCATAGAACCCTTGACTAAATTATCTGCAAGTTCTTTATCCCTACGCGCTCTTTTCTTAACCAAACGACCAAGGATTCTATTGCAGAATCTCTGCCAAGCGGTTAGTTCCATTCTTATTCCCCCATCAACGTAGACCGTCGACACGTGCTAGAATTTCATTTGGACGTACATAGTATTCAGTGACTATCTGTGACACTTGGTCAGCCTTACGTATATCATTCAATACCATCCATTCAAGAATTCTTTTACGAGTCCTCAATTCTCTTCTCATATCATCCTGAGAATAATTGAGTTTTACCATGATTTTCTCGAGGACATAGGATTTTCCACTAAATATGAAATCATCGGTTGTTACGTCCCAACGGAATACTTCATTTGTTATCACTTCCAAAGAGTTAGGGTCTATTCCAACGATCTCAACAAGTTGCTTTGTTCTTCGAACACGCTTTCCGTTTATTCTTGTTTGAATCTGAATAGAACATGCTTCAAGTGCAGGAAGAAGAACACGCGGAATGTCAATTGGTTTATTCTCTAATCTGTGAACAAGAGATGGAACCGAATCAGCGTGAACTGTTGAATAGGCGCAGTGGCCTGTAGCCATAGCCTGGAATAGAACGTATGCTTCAGCACCACGAATCTCACCAACAATGATATATTCCGGCCGCTCACGAAGTGCTGCTTTTAGTAACTCGAACTCACCAATAACTCCCTCTGAAGATTCACCTCCAAAACCTTGCCTAGTAAGGCCGGGCACCCAGTTTGGTTGAGGAATGTTAACTTCACGAGTTGATTCGATTGATACGATTTTCATCTGCCAAGGAATAAAAATACACATTGCGTTTAGCGTGGTAGTCTTGCCCGATGCGGTACCACCTACGAACAGCATAGGTACTTCATTTTGGAATGCAATCCAAAGGTAAGCGACCATTAGAGAAGACATTGTTCTAAACGCGATAATGTCGGCAGGAGAAAATGGGTCATCCTTGAATCTTCGAATACAGAATGATGAACCTCGAGTGGAAACTTCATGTCCAAGTTTCATAACAATTCTTGAACCATCCATCAATGTTGCATCTAAAAGTGGATCGGCGACTGAAATGTGCTTACCGCAACGCTGTGCCAGTTTGATTACATATGATTCAAGCATATCATCTTCTGGCCAAACACAGGTTGTTTCAACAGATTCAAACTTTCGATGATAAGCAAAAATTGGGACATTTGTTCCATCGCAGGAAATATCTTCTACGTTTGCATCATTCATTAAAACGTCCATCTGACCGTAACCGATCAAATCTCTTCTTAGATAATAGAAGATTTTTGACTTGGATTTCTTATTAATTTTCATCCCATAAGATTTGATTACTTTATCCATAGCTGTTCTGATGTATGCTTCTGGATTGGCATCTATCTCTTCAATATTTGCTGTTAATGAACGGATGAAAATATCCATTATTTCGTCCCTATAGCCTTCTTCTTTCTTAGTCATAGGCGGTTCAATAATTTGATAAATAATGTTTAGAGTTTGCCTATCTCTTACCACTCTAGCGAATGCGTGAGGCGGTAAAACAGGATATTTGTCAAGCTCATCATACTGCGCTCTTTGCTGGGCTCTTTGGCGTTTACCTCTACTCCCTTTTTTTCGCGCCATACATCATCCCTCGCCGAAGCAATCTATCACACGCCTCGGACGACTATAACACTTCGGTGAAATTTTGTCCTAAAATCAATACCCTGCGAGACAAAATCAAAAGCCATCGTGGGATTTAACCTGTTCAAGCCAGTTTTCACAAAGGGAATAGAAATCTTCGAGATTGGAATCGTTAGGTAATACGATATCTGCTGATTCAATTAATTTATCAAGACCCCATCCTGTTTCACGTTTCTCTCTTACTTCAAAAGCCGCATAATCTCCGTCTTCAGAACGACCTCTGCTCTGAATTCTTTGAAATCTAACATCCATTGATGCTGTTATCGCTATTGTTGAAAATGAATCGCCCCACCTAGAGTGAAATAAATCAAATTCTGCAGTGCCCCGAAGCCCCTCAATAAGAATAATCTTGTGCTCTTCAAGCAATTCGTCCACTGCATCACATAGCCTCTTTGCCAATACATCATCGCCAAACTCAGCCCTCAACTGAGCTGCTACTTGTCCAAAGATACCAGGGCTTTCCTCTACTCCAAGTCTAGTGACTTCGGCCCTAACCATATCTCCCATCGATAAAATAGGGATGCCAGAACGACGTATTACAGCCGCAAACTCGCCCTTACCTGAGCCAGGCAAACCACACACGGCAAGGACTCTTCCCATGGACTAGCGTTGAGAAGGATGCCCTTGAATATACCTCTCATGCCAAAGCATAATTTGAATTAAAATAATTAATTGTTGAAATGTGAATTGCCCCATCGCCTATCCATCAATTTCCATAATAGCGTGGATGCCATTAGAAGGATGACTGATATTATTATCATGCCCATATACCCCTGCTGAACTAGACTTTCATCATACATTGTCGCTGTTGCTGCAAGGCCATCCTGAGAAGCACGCTCCCACCAATTACCATAAAGTGAGACATCTCCTTGCGTGAATGAAAGTAAAAATAGCCCGAGAAGTGGTAAAACTGTACCTATCCAAAACCATATCATTATCGATGCATCGAATATTGCTTGATTTGGCCTAAGGCCCATTAGATAAGCAGTTAAGGCTACAATGTATATTGAGTTGGCAAACATCACAATAATACTGGTTGGAAGAGAGGCCCACTCATCTAATCTCCAAGCCATCAAAACAATGAATATTAGAGAAATCCATGAAGTTGCTAAAAAGTAAACTACGACTTTTGCCCTGATTAATTGCGGAACCCTCAATGGAAGACCATTCATGAATTCAGGAGAATCTAGAATTGTCAGCCAAGAATAAAAATTGAATCCAAAAAATCCCAAGAATGGAGCATATGATAGTAAATTAATTGGAATTGGGGCTTCAGCGAAGTCGATCAGCCAAGCCATTCCTAGTAATACTAAGAGAGGTATAGCATAAGATACTGTCATCTTTTTTATAGAACCTGAGCGGAATAAATCTACGAATTCCTTAGCAACGATTAGCCTAACCTCGCCCTTACCGAGGAAACCTAGTTTCTGATAGATTGGTTCTAGCATATCTCCTTTCTCAACTACGCTTACATCAAAGTCATCTATAATCAATAAAGAGGATAGGTAGCCAAGACCTATACAGATGGTGAATGACAATAAAGCAATTAAGAAATTTTGACTAGACTGTACTTTTAGTCCAAGCAAAAACCATTCTAGATCAAAAACTCCGACACCTGCTGAAATTCCGAATAAAACTATCACTACAGGGCCAAGCACAGTATACGGTCTACCACGCATCCATAATGCAGAGGCTAAAAACGAAAATACTAATCCTTGAGCGAGAGTAACAACCATTGCAATCCATGTCCATGGAAGGCTACTAAGTTCTAGTGGAGTGTTAATCGATGCAACCGTCTCAAGACCAATTCCTAAAAACATTCCAAAAATTATTGGAGAAAGAATTAGTAATACATAGAAGCATAAGTCCTTCACAAAATATACAAAATGGGCTACTGAGTTTGGCAAAGGTTGTAGAGCAGGTGATGCAAGTAAGAAATTCTTTGTCCCCGTCCTTCTGATTAAAGCTTCACGGCCCATGAAAGCAAATGTGCCCATCCCTAGACTAAACACTAGTAATGGCAGATGCAAGCCAAATCGTAATTCCTGCCATGTGAAGGTTTTAGATTCGATGTCACTGGTTTGTGCGGCAGAGTCCCCAACAAGGAATTGTAATCCGATTGTTGAAATCATAGTAACTACTGACAATAAAAGAGGGAAAAGAACTACTTGCCTTGCTTTGGCAAATTCAATATTTTTCCTAAACTCTTCCTTGAACATTACTTTGAAGGTTGCAATAAAAGCAGAAAAACCACGCATTGGAGTATGTAATTTTTGACCCAAGGAACCTGTTCCTAAATTGGTCATTTTAGTGTTAGGTTCGACTTCATCCCAATCCTTAGATGAAATCAAAATACCAGGCAAACCTATTCCTCCTCAGATATCCCTTCTTCATTAATCCGCTCCATATCTTCGATAGAACGGCCAACTAGTCTAATAAAAACATCTTCTAATGTCTCTTCAGTTGAAATTTTTAGGTCACTAACTGAGCCTGCAGCAAGGACTTTACCGTCATTGATTATAGCCATTCTATTACACATCCTCTCCGCCATCTCTAGTACGTGAGAACACAGGAATATAGTTCCGCCATTTTCAACATGATCGAGCAACCATTGCCTACATTTGCGCTGGTATATTGGATCTAAATTAGCAAAGGGTTCATCTAGAAATAATAACTTTGGTCTATGAATGAAGGCTGCTGCCAGCATAACCTTTTGTCGTTGACCCTTGGATAGGTCTTTGCACATTGTGTTTCTTTTCTCTTCAAGTCCAAACCAATCTAGCCAATACTCAACTTCATTCTTAATATCCTCAACATTTCTCAACGTTGCTACAAATTCAAGAAATTCGACAGGGGTTAGAAATGATGGTGGTGATTCTGATTCAGGAACAATACCAATATTCGCTTTGAGTTTCTGCGGATCTTTTACTGCATTAATTCCTAAAATTTCTATCAATCCCTTACTTGGCTTTAACTGCCCCGTTAGTAATTTTATGAATGTCGATTTACCTGCGCCATTTGGTCCAAAAACTCCGAAGAATTCGCCTGAATGAACTTCAACATTCAACGGGTGTAAAGCGATGAAGTCGCCGTATTTCTTAGCCATATCAACCGCTTTGACCAAAGCTACTTCTGTTCCACCCATATTATGACCTAACATCGCTCCGCTTTTTACTATTGGTTTAACAAATTAATACGGATAAATCATGAAGTCCATCCCACTGGCATGGTCATGAGCGCACCACAAAGCGAGGTTCTTCAAGTTGAATTAATTGCATCAGATGGAGAAGATACCAGTAAAGGAAGTATAGCATTAGTGACAATCAATCGTCCAAATAAATTGAATGCATTAAATTCTGATGTCATGAACTCTATCAAAACTATGTGTAAGTGGGTTGAATCTGAAGAATCGGTTCGCTGTGTGGTAATTACTGGGGCTCAGCCATTACCTCCACCAGAAGGTAAAAAGGCGAAACCTAATGCTTTTGTTGCCGGCGCAGATATTACAGAGTTTGTTGGGAAAAATAGCAAAGACATAAAAATTCAATTTACCGATAATGGTGTTGAAGCCATTTGGTCGCTAAGCAAACCTACAATTGCAATGGTAGATGGTTTTGCTCTTGGAGGCGGATGTGAAGTTGCTTGTTCTTGCGATATACGAATTGCAAGTTCTCGTTCTAAATTTGGAACTCCTGAAATCAATCTCGGCCTTATTCCGGGATATGGAGCAACACAACGCCTGATGAAATTACTCGGCTATGGCAAGACTATGGAGTTGATAATGACTGGAGAAAGGATAGATGCAGATGAAGCATACAAAATAGGCTTAGTTAATCATGTGGTTAGTCCTGATGAACTATTAGATTTCACAATGAATATGGCTAAAATTATCTCGAGTAAATCCTCCAATACTCTAGCAGTAGCAAAATCGACTATCAGGACTTCTCTAGAGGTTGGACTGCAAGAAGGCGTTGCAATCGAAGCCGAGGCTTTTGCTGGACTATTTGATACTGAAGATAAGGAAATAGGTGTACAAGCATTCTTGAATAGAGAGACTGCTCAATGGAAACACAAGTAATCAAAAGCCGATTACCATATTCCAACCAATTATGAAAATCGCAATATCTGCAATTGCATGAGCAACCCACGCAACCCATATGCTACGATAGCGCATATACAACCAAGAAAATATTGCTCCTCCAATAAAAACTCCGAGTGATGCAATGAAATTGCCCAATGGATCAATAAAAAATGCTAATGCTATCGTATGATGAATTGTAAAAATACCAGCAGATAGGAAAATTGGAATCCAAACGCCACCTATCAACTGTTCAATTTTCGAAGTAATAAACCACCTAAATACATATTCTTCTAATACTGAATTAATGAAGACCCAGAAAATTATTGCCAAAGCAAATTTCCAAGCAACAGTCAATCCAACAGTATCTAAAATCTCAGTCAACTCATCCGCCCTGAGTAACTTATCGCCTATAGAAAAATATGCAATAAATATCACTATTAGCATTCCAATTCCAAGAAGAGTAGATACTTTCCATCCTCCATTTTCTGGTAATGAGAATGACTTTTCGCCTTTCTCTATGCGCAAATACCAAAAAGCAGGTAATCCAAAAATCCATACCTTAGTAAAAACGAATACAAAAATTGCCAACAGGCCTGCTTTGAAAGCGAAGCCGGTAATTACTGAAACGCTGGGCGCAATCGCTACCAAAATCAATCCAAGTAGTGCTAATCTTCTTTTATTTGAACCCTCGATGATTTTTGATTCTTGTTCAGAGATCATCGATATGGCCTCTTTAATCTTCCATTTCATCTTTCAACGCTGCCAAAGCACTACTTGCAGACGAATTTGCTACAGGAAGTGGCGGGAGAGGTAGTTCACCAAGTTCTGGTAATGGTGGCAAAGGATTGCCATCAGGACCTAATAAATCTGGCAATTTAGGCTTCTTTTCAACTTCTTCGAAACCATCATCTAGAGGGGTTCTCAATTTCAGAATTTTACTTTCGTCTAATCTTATGAAGGTAGCACCATAAATATGCCCTGGTTGTGGATTTTCTGGTTCGACAAGAACGGTTTGACCATGGTTTTCGGTTTGAAGAACAGCAACTAAGTCTTCACCTGCTGTATGTTCTTCCCACATCCTAACAGTTGATGCTCTAATCTCTGCCAATTGACCTCTGCGTCTTTTCTCGATTCTGTTTCTAATTTCTTGATGCTTGATTCTACGATTAGAAACCGTAACTTCAATGTCTGCATCTTCAACAGATTCAGGACTTACCTCAACAACATATTCATCTGCCGTATGTAATTCTTCTATTTCAACCTCGACTTCGTCAAGGCCACTCATTTCATCATCATCAGACTCTAAACTTTGTTTTTCTAAATCAGCTGCTTTTATTTTAGCTAATTTTCGTTCACGAAGAGTAGCACCATCCATCGAATCCTGAGTTACTGGTTGAGGGATATCTGAATCTTCTTCTAAATCTTCTTCTACGGTTTCTTCAGCAGATACTGTCTGAGTTGCCACTTGTTGAACTGGTGGCTTGATCATTCCTCTTCCGCCCATCAAAACCCAAATAGTAGTGAAAGCAAAGGTTAATCCAATCAAAGTCCATTTACCTGTATCGGTTAGACTAGAGGCTGAGGTCAGGTAGTAAAAACCCGAAGTAAGGGCAGACAAACCGATTACTGTACGTGCAAAACCCATGTCCCTCACCACCATGCAACTTCTTCTAACTTATCATGCTGATGGCAATTGGTTAAACAAGTCGTTTAATGCCCTACTCCTGTGACTAAACTTTTTCTTGGTAGTTATCTCAACTCCTCCAAAAGGTGAACCATGGGTACTAACTTCGCCATATTCCCCAGCTGAGAGAGAATCGCCAGCAGAATCTAAATCATATGGAACAAAAATTGGATCATAACCAAATCCATTTCCTTCGACTATGCTTGTGGAAATATATCCTGGGCATTTGCCGTTTCCAACATAGACTTCTCCATCGTCCCATAAGACCGTCACTGCTCTAAATTCTGCGGACCTTAAACTGGCCAGCCTAACGCTATCTTCAGTTGTTAAGTGTGATAGTAATTTTATTATTCCTTCACAACCTATAGTTTGATGAACATAAGATGAGTAAACACCGGGAAAACCTGATAATGAATCAATGAATAACCCAGCATCTTCAATCATTAACATATCCTTGGAGTTGTCTCCTGAAGGTAGATGGGATTTAGCCTGTTCAATTTTTGCCATCGCTACATCCGTAATACTGTCTGATTGTGGTTCAATGATGGCATCTTTTGGAACTATCAATTGGCTCACTTCATAACCCAATGGAGTAAGGTGTTCTCTAGCTTCTTCGACTTTTCCAATATTTCCTGTTAGAAACCAGATTTTACGGCCCATGTACTCTCCCAATCGGTTCGTATTTTCATGTCTATTGCTAAAAAATGAATTTTTTAGTATATTTCTACATAAACTTGAAGTGACTAATATGCCAGCACAATTTATGCTCCAACAGATAGGCCTTGTTGCATTAGGAGGTGCGATTGGAGCGGGATTAAGATATATCATCGGAAATTGGATTTCGTATGAAACATTTCCGATAGCAACAATTACAGTTAATTTAGTGGGCTCTTTTCTACTGGGAATAATTGCTCTAAGTACCTCTCAAAATATTATTTCCTCCGAATTAGCATTATTTCTAGGAACCGGTATGATTGGAGCATTTACTACTATGTCTGCATTTTCGATGGACACAATTGAACTACTACAAAATGGAAATACTTCAAATGCTGCAATTTATGTTATGCTCACGTTTAGTTTATGTCCGATTCTAGCATGGAGTGGTTGGTTACTTGGAGATAAATTCCTAGTTTGAAATACCATCACTTAAGTAGTGGATATGAGATGGAATTTTAGGGCCCATATACCCTTAATTGTTTTCGTATGCCCTAAGAGAGATGATATAATGTCCAATCAAAATATAATTGAAAAAATGAACTTAGCACTCGGATGGGAACTTCGCGCTATCAATATGTATGCGCATTACTCCGCAAATATAAGAGGTATTCATCGCCTTCAACTATCTCCTCTTTTCAATACTGAAATGACGGAATCTATTACACATGCCGACATTGTCCGTAAAGCGATTGTTCAACTAGGAGGAGTTCCAGTCACAGAGCGAAATAGCCACCCTATCGTCCACACAACAAACTATATTGAAACTCTAAATTTTTCCTTGGAGACAGAGGCTAAGGCCGCAGAAGTTTATGCTCAACTTTTAGAATTAATCGAAAAAACGGATGAGCAAGACCTCTATGACTCAATTGAACAAATATATCTTGCTGAACTACGTAGTTTAGAAGAATTGAGATTGGTTGTAACGGAAAGTTAACCATGATACCTGACTCTAGAACGTACCTGTTCTAGTCTTTTCATTACCGAAGCGGCTGTAGGAACGACTCCTCCGGACTGGTCCTTAGCGGGCCCTAATTTAGATTCTTCATCGAGATATCCCTTTAGAAATATATCAATAGCTCCTTCAATTGATGGATGAGACGCCCCAAGTATTTCATCGATTACATGTAAATCAATCCCAAATCTTTCAATTTCATAATCAATGGATGCCAATCCAAAGTCCACGAGATATGCATTGAAATCTTCATCTACTAAGATATTGTTAGTAGATAAGTCGCCATGAGTAATTGCTAGACGATGTAATCTACGTACTAAAGCGCCTGAATTGTATAAACAACTAGTGATTTGTTCCAGAGTTATATTCTCATCTCTTAGAACCTCGATCAACGGTTTTCCTGGTAACATTTCCATTACCAAAGTACCACCATCTAAATCTACATCCCAGATCGCTGGAACTTCAAGTCCAACTCTTCGAGCTCGTATCAGTAATCGAGCCTCGCTTAATAATCGCCTAAATCCAAGTCTTTTCTCTAAATTGGCATGACGCCATCCTCTTTTTCTTCGAATTTTCCTAACTGCTTTACGGCCCATCCATAATCCTGACCAGACCTCAGCCTCTGCTCCGAGGTGAAGACGCTCGCCGGGTTGGAAGACCATAACACACCCTTGGGGCATTAGTTTATCAAAATCACCTATTCACAACCATTGAAAAAGGATTACTTGTTGGACTTATTGAAAGCAATGACGATTTCACTACCAATGTGTTCTATTGATTTCATGGATACCAGCCTGTCTCCAGAGGAACAGATGATTTCCGAAAGAATCACAGAACTAAAGCAAAAGCTCGGAAACGACTTACTTATTCTTGGACACCATTACCAAAGAGACAGCATAGTTATGCATGCTGACTTTCTTGGAGATTCATTTATGCTAAGCCAAAAAGCCGCAGAATCATCTGCTAAATATATTATTTTTTGTGGAGTACACTTCATGGCTGAGTCAGCAGATATTTTGACAGATGATAATCAATCGGTAATTCTTCCAAACCTTCGTGCAGGATGCTCTATGGCAGATATGGCTAATCTAGAAGATGTCACGAAATGTTGGAATGAGATTCTTGAAAATACCGAATTAAAAGACCCGATTAATCGAGACAATCCGGATTCACCTTGTCCTGAAAATGAGAGTTATCTTATCCCAGTAACCTATATGAATTCAAGTGCAGCCTTGAAATCTTTTGTCGGCGAGCATGGTGGAATTGTATGTACTTCATCTAATGCTCAAGGAATTTTAAACTGGGCTTTCGAAAGAGCTGGAAAAAATGGTAAAGTTTTGTTTTTCCCTGACCAACATCTTGGTCGGAATACTGGTCTTACCATGGGGCTAACCGTTGACCAAATGGCAACTTGGACGCCAGGAGAAGATTTAGACAGAGATGCTTGGAACTTAATAGATAAATCAAAAATGATTTTATGGCATGGATTTTGTTCTGTTCACAAGAGATTTACAGTTGAACAAATAGAAGAATTTAGAAATGAAAATCCTGATGGTATTGTTATTGTTCATCCAGAATGCCCTAGAGAGACCGTGGATGCAAGTGATTCTAATGGTTCGACACAATTCATTCGAAATTTTGTCGAACAGCAAAAACCTGGTACTTCAATAGCAATTGGGACTGAAATCAATATGGTCGCCCGACTTGCTAAAGAACATCCAGACAAAAATATTGAATGTCTCGATGACAAAATATGCCCATGTTCTACTATGTACATGATTCACCCTGCATACCTTATGGATGTGCTTGAAAAATTAGTTGAGGGAAGTGTGCCAAATCAGATTTCGGTTCCCAAAGGTATTCAAGATGGTTCATTATTAGCGCTAGAAAGAATGTTGAGCATCAAGAAGTAATTATTCTTCTTCGTCAAAATTACGCCCAACCTTAGCCTCTTGTTGCCTTTGAGCAAGGTGGATAAATACCAAGATTATGCCTAATACTGTACCAATCTGTAGAATAATATTGGAATATGTTTTCAGTTCTGGCTCCCATGAATGAATCTTTATTATTGCTCCATCATCGCTCTCTTCAAAGAAAACGAGATGATTATCTAAGACGATTGGGCCCCATTGATTCAATTCATCTGATGTCAAGGTTTGTGTATAATTTGTTGTCAAATTTAGATAATAAATTTCGCCATCAAGATATTCATCAAGAGGTAAAGTTGGATTTAGATGATCAAAACCAGCCCAAGCTAGAATACCATTGGACAATGAAGGGTCAATTGCTGAATATTTACCATCTCCAACAATCCATTGCTCATTAGAGGCTCTATCTAGTAATACGAGTCTATCCACTGAACTGACATTGATAGTAGATACTATGTGTGAGGAATCAAATTCGATTTGCGTTATTGAGGCATTTACCATATCTACAGGCGTACCCCATTGCTCTAGGACAAGGTCTTGTTCTGCAGGAGCCGTCGCATTCATATCGTATTTTATCGAACCAAAGGTCCCAATTCTACCAACATTTACTGAGGTCGGTTGAGATATTGTGACATAAGCGAATTCTAAACCATTAGATGATACAAATTGTATATCATCATCATCAATTCCCAGAGGTATACTCTCACCTGTGATAGAAATTGCCTCTAATTCATTATCATCTAGAATCAAAATTACATCCTGTTCATTTGTCGAGGTAATGAGGACTTGTTGTGGATTATCTACTTGATATTGTAATGCGATTATTTCTGGATTATTCATGTTGACAACAAATAATACACTGTCATTTGCCATTACAAGGTTATCGCCTGTTAGCGAATATGAGGAATTCAAATCCATGATTGGTTGAACAACTTGAATCGCTTCTGAATCAACTTGTGAAATATCCTGAACCAAAATAAGAGCACCATAATCGCTTCTATTATCCAATGTTACTAACCAGCCATCGGCTGCAGAAGCCCCTTCTGGAGCTTCAGCACCATCGGCTGAAAGTGATTGATGGGTTAAATCCCAGGTGATTACTGAAACAACCACTAGCATCAAAACAACTACTAAAATTCCTGTCTGTTTGGCTTTAGGTCTAATATATGATTTGACAAGTGATGATGACTTATTTGAAATAATTCTAATCGCTTTCTTTGGATTGGTTAACAAAGTAACCAATCTTGAATTAATTGTTCTTTCATCAAAAATCTTCCACCATACTGGAGAAGTTCTTTCCGCCATTGATACTGCTGCTGCTGCAACTAACATACCTCCAATGATATCAAGAATCCAGTGTATTCCTAGATATATAATTGTAAAACATGTCAATAGAGTATAAGCTAAGACAATCTTACGGTATAGTGCCCAACGGTTATCTTCATCAAAACGCTTGAGACAGAGCCAAACTGAAAAAGGTACTCCGATATGCAGTGAAGGCATACAATTAGTAAATGGATCAATTCTTCTAAACCAATCTGCAATTTCAGGATTTAGAGAATAAGCCAAAGTATCCATCTCGGGAATATAATCTCCAGTCACCCTCACATTGAAAAATAGATAAAATGGAATAGCAAAAATGTAAACCCAAGCAATGGTTAAGGTCACTCTATCAGAAATCCAACGGTCATCAAAATAAGCAAAATAGAATACCGAAACATAACAAATGAACATAAATCCTGCTACGTAAAAGTGTGTGAGTAATGTAGTCAACCATTCTGCTTCAAAAAATTGCTGGACATGTAGAGTTAGGTCTCCTTCAATAGCATAAATCCAAGGAGTCATGTCCAAGCCAGTATTTGCCATGAGAATTCGATCTACTTGATCTAACCCATCTTTGGCATTATAAATCATAAATAACATCAAAATATGCAGCCAGTATCTTCTAAAGAAGTCTACAAATGTAGTTAGTTTTAGTTCCATCCAAGGAGGCTTGAAAACTGGAAGAAGGATGACCCCTAATGCAAGAGCACTGATCATCCAAGTCAAATAGATTCCATCCAAACTATGACCTCCATGTTTTCGGTTAGATGATTATACATCAAACCCTCGCCTTCTTTTTATCGAAATAACGCAATATTGACACTTACCAAGCCCCGTGGACATAGGATTTACCGTCATCAGGGTCTAATTTATTGGCCAATGCCCAGATTCTTTCAAAGCGATAAATACCACTCGAACATCCGTTTACCCATTCGAATGCGATTGCATATTTACCCACAGTCCTAACTTTCGGTTTCTCTGGAGGCATAGATTCAATCTCTCTTCTCAATATTTTACTTGATTCATCATCATTCCTTTGAGGAGAACATTTTGCACAAGGGCAGGCATGTTTGATATCATCATAGGTTACGATAAAATTTTGACCACCGTCATATGTCAACAGAACATCTAAGTCTCTCCTCTCAAGACGTTTTAGTTCAGGGATAGTTTCAGACATTCTATCCCTCAAATAATCTCTAGGCCTTCACTAGAAGATTCACCAATTTGATCAATAATTGATTCTACTACCTTTGAAAATGCCTTAGCAGATTCGCCTTCAGGCTCACTAACAATTCGGTGAACTCCATCGTCACCACCTCTTACAAATCCAGGATCAAATGGTAATGCCCCCAAGAATGGGACTCCGAACTCTTCTGCAGTATCTTTTCCTCCGCCTTCTTTGAAAATATCCAAAGTTACACTAAAATTACCATCAGCATCTGATGAGACCTTGTGAGATTTCCCACCTGGTCCGGCGATTGTTACTTCCGAACTAGCAGCGGTCTTACCACTAATTGTGTAACCGCTCATATTCTCAACCACTCCAAGCACTGGCACCTTAAGAGATTCTGAGAATGTAATAGATTTCCTACTGTCTAGTAAAGCTACGTCTTGAGGAGTTGTAACTATCACCATTCCGTCGATATCGGGTAATGATTGAGCTACTGTAAGAGGCTCATCTGAAGTACCTGGTGGGAAATCGATAATCAAGTAATCTAATTCGCCCCATTCCACGTCTCCGATAAACTGTTGAATTGCTCCCAGTTTAATCGGCCCTCTCCATACCACAGGGGTATCTTCGTCTTCCAGTAAAAAAGCCATCGAGATTACTTTAACTCCCAAATGACCTTGTGCAGGGTGAATCCTTCCTTCCTCTACATGCAATCTTCTACCATCTAAGCCCATCATCTTTGGAACATTTGGACCTGTGATATCGATGTCTAAAATACCAACACTGTTACCTTGTTGAGCTAATGATAATGCCAATCCTGTAGAAACCGTAGACTTTCCTACGCCCCCTTTACCGGATAAAACCATAATCTTATGTTTTATTTTACGTCCAATCTCTTGCATTGACATTTTTCTTTTCATTTGGGCATATGCCTGCTCCATTTGCTTCTGCTGCTGAGGACTCGCTCTTTGATTACTTGAATCATCATCATTGGGATTATGAATTGACACCGGTGGTTCCGCCATGTCAATATGATAAGAAAGACCTACTTCAAATCATGGTGTTCGTCTAGAAATAATTTTTCTACAATCATGTGGCTCAAAACTGTGCTAAATGGCCATAGGATAATACTCCAATGCATCATCATTCCTGCATAAGCCCATCCAAGACCAAGTGCTAAAAATACCGAGATGAATGCTGCAAAACGGTTTACCTCCACTCTATAAGATTTAATTTTCCCAAAATAAATTATCAAAATGCCAACAAAAAAAGTCATGAAAGTAATTAATGCTGCAATGATTTGAAAACCTGTATGAAAGTCCTTGGCTGCGAAAATTATGTGCAAGATAAATGACAAAGAGAATAAAGCCCCATAAGCAATACTTCCTTTAATCACCTGCCTCCTAATATGTCGCTCCATATTAGTGCGTAGAAGAATAGTTTGAAAAGTCTTCATATATTCTAAATTGAAATAAATTATATATGTCCAAATTAGTCAACAAATATGCGACTTCTATTTGTCTGTGTGGGCAATTCTTGTAGATCACAAATGGCTGAAGGCATTGCCCGTTCAATGGGCCACATTGCCGATTCTGCAGGGACACATCCCGCAGAAAAAATAGCGCCAAATGCTGTCAAGGTCTTAAACTCCAAAGGAATATCCACTGAGGGGATGATTCCAAAAAGCGTTGATTTGTTCTCTGCTGATGATTATGACATGGTAATTTCAATGGGATGCGGAGTAAACTGCCCACTCATGCGAATTGATGAGGATTGGGAATTAGAAGACCCAGTTGGAAAGGAACTATCCGTATATCAGTCAACGGCAGAAGAAATTGAAAGAAGATTGAAATTACTGAATTGATTATTCTTCTTCCTTAGCAGGAATTTCTCCAATGCCATCAAGTTCGATTTGCAAAACACTTACTGTACGGTCTCTTCCTTCGTCGGAGGGAATTACTTCAGAACCACACGAAATTTCTCCAATCACAATCTCTTCAGGTAAACCCTGTGCAATGAATCCGTTTCTCCTGCGGCAGACTTCGGCAACATCAACAGCCCTACCAATGGTAGCCCCTCTAGCAACAAGTTGCAAATTTCTATCTCCTGCCTCCATTGCCATTACAACCGCTCTAACATATGCATGGAGTGGTTTTTTGCCGATGTAGATTGTGCGCCGTTCTGTCATGGTGAGCCCTAACATTCCATAGTGAGAAAGGCGTTAAATGTTGCCATATTTCGAAAAATAGCGGTTTTGGTGCGAGCGCCGGGACTCGAACCCGGGTTCAAGCGTTGGCAACGCTCGGTGATAACCACTACACTACGCTCGCAGAGATAACCTGCCCATTAAACAGGAGTATAAACCGTTATCGCTTGATAAATAATCATTCAAAGCCGAACCTATCTCCGCCAGAGCCATCATCGTCTTTATTCCTAATTAACATAACACTGACTACGATAATTGCAATCACTAAAATTCCAAAAGCACCTGCTAATACTCCGGTGGAAAGAGATGTATCATCAAGCCCAGGAATAACTGCTGATTCATCTTCTATCGTAATTGACATCGGAATTGTACCTGAGACGACATCATACTGATCCGCTGCTTGTATCAAGATATCATGAGTTCCTTCAGGAGTACTACTTCTCAAAGAGATTTCTACAGTGAAGTTTCCATCATTTGCAACTCTATCCCCATTGGTTCCATCATCACGCATAATTGTCCAACCACCATCACTTCCCAGTGGAGCAAAAACTCCTAGTTGTGCTCGGGCATTGGAAATACCATCAGAATCTAAAATTTGGACTTCTATGGTTTCTGTAGAAGGAGATTCTGGCCTTGTGAACTTCAATCCATTAGGAACTATGATTTCAGGAGCCGAATTTAACACTTTAATCTCAATTGGAACCGTAACCTCATCGGAAATAAAATGAGGACCTCTTGGGTCTTGACTATCTGCTTGATCTTGATACCATACATTTGAGGTCCCTAACTTTCCTAGTCCATCTTCTAGTATGAATTCAATATCTTGAAAACCAGGATCCATACCTTGTGGAATAATTATTTGTCCAGCCCAAATTCCTGATGTTTGAACAAGTGAGATCTGCTGCCCTCCATAATTTCTCAAATCAATGCTTACATTACCAACTCCATGACCATCATAAGCTTGTGCATTGACTACTAAAATAGCGCCCCTGTACCCTATATTTGGAAGGATTTCAACCGAAGTCAACCTAGGAGCTTGATTGATTATCTCTATTTGCCCAGAAGCAGTTGTTATTACTCCAAATTTATCTGAAGCAGTAACATTCAATTCAATAATTCCTGTCTCAAGGCCTGGGACTGAAATGATAATGGAAAATAAATCATCACCGACTGATTGGTCGCCATTTAATCCCCTATCATTCATTTCTACAATATCGCCGCCGATTGGAGTCAAATCAACTATTACAGTGTCGATATTCCAGTCGATGTCTGTCACATTGGCAACTAGAGTAGCACTACTTCCACCCTCTCCAATAACTATGCCTTGCTGTAGGTAAACTTCGCCAATGACCGGTGCAGAATTTTCTTCTAAAGTTACGATTGAAGGTGAAAGAACACGCTCTAAAGTTTGGCTTTCATTGAGAAAAGCAGTATTATTATCCTCACCATATGGAATCTCCAAAGTTCTGTTGACATTCGATAATAATCCTTTGAGAGGGCCTTGATCGATTATTGCCCCTGATGCATATCCTGAGCCGTCCCCTTCATATTCGCCGCTCCAAGTTACAACATGGAAATTATGACCGTCACGAGGGTCGAAAGATACTGAATCTGTGGTTATTTCTAGAATAAGTCCCGCTTGCCCATCAAGACGAACAGTATCTCCTGGAATCATTGGGATTGGCATTAACCCGGTTTCTCTAGAAATAGAAACATTACCAAGGCCTTCCTCAGCCTCTGGGGCTGAAGCATTATTCTGAACTGGGCTATTTTCTGGGAACTCTTCTCCACTTGAAGCATCTGGTCCTGTTTCTTCCCAAACCAAACGAACTGTGCGATTTTCCCAATCTGATTGTACTACCTGATAATCCCAAGTATTATTGTTACTAGAGCCGATTCCTGCACCATCAAAGAAATTTCCACCATTTATTCCGGTTAGATTGAACCATGTTTCTTCATGAATGACGTTAACTAAGAAACTGACACCTGAAGCATTGAGTTGTTGACCAGTTTCTTCAATATATCTCACGATTCCAAAAGACCCTTGGACATCACCCGTGATATCACCATCGACATGAATATCATCGATTTTTGTCTGACCGTCCTCTACCAATGAGTGGAAATCATATATTGTCCCATTTACTGCGATTGATGATTCATTATCTTGTTCATCAAATCCAAATGTCCCACTACCTATAAATTCCTCTTTTTGCATTACTCTGATACCTTCTTCCCAACGTTCTGAAGAAGTTAGACCTTCCAAGGAAATATCTAATCGAGTCCCTTCATCTATGATAATTAGTTCTGCTAATGCTTCAAATTGTTGATCTTGTAATCTACGAACTCCATTCTCATCCCATGTTTCGAGATAGAATACACTGACTTCGCCGTCAATATTTGTAGATGATTCATTGGATTCAGTTGAAGAAATATTCAACATTCCAGTTGCCTCTAAGCGTAGCCTCTCTGATACATCCTCTCCAATCATCGACCTGTTTAACCAAGCATCGGAAACATTAGCCAAAATATGAGTTTGTGTTTCACCATCATCATCTATTAAGTTTAGAACGCCATATCCCTTAGCATCGAAAATCTGAGTGGTTAAAACTCCTCCAACAATTGTTTCATTTTTCCAAATTGACTCGAGTACCAAGGATAGATTACTTGTTGAACCATTGGTAGATTCAAGAGTTATGAACGAACCATTGCCTAATTCCCATGAATTAAGTATCTCTCCTTCTCTTTTCTGCCATCCCTGTCCTTCAAAATTTAAGAAAAAGCCCTGCTCCCCTTCTTCATTATCGTATGATTGATCTAAATCCCATACAGTGGAAAGCATAATCTCATGGTCATCCATTGGTTGATTCCATGTTCCAATATCCATAACTCTAGTGGCTGAAACGGGCGATATAGGTACACCGTCAACAGCATTGATATCAACAGTAATAGTTACTTCATCACCCCACTGCAACGTAGTATTAACAAAAACATCAACAACCCTACGAGATTCGATACTATTCCATTGGAGTAACTCATAAGTTTCTAACTCGATTCCATCCCTTATGTGAGCAATATCAATTTCAATATCAAAAGAGGAATTATCAGCGAAAGTAATTCTGTATGCATGGGCATTTACACCATTATCGTCTAAAATCCATAAGGCATTTATTTCGGGTTCACCAGTAGTTGGAATTTGAGCAGAAGTCGACAAGGGCGATAATAGCATCAGTAGTGTAATCATTATGCACGGCATAATTCGATTGCTCATGGTATTATGTGTATCCTACTACTCTTCAATACTTACCCTTCATCGCATCAATAAATTAGCCACTTCTCATGGTAATTAGTGCGGCGGTTTCATGAAGGATAAGCGAACCCCCAACATTGTAGGAGATGGCCTAATGGCTCTAATAAATATCACATTGCCCGACGGAACTGTCAATGAATATGCGTCAGGAATAACATGTGCCGAAGTAGTGACCGATGTTCTTGGAAGAAAACATGGCTGTTTAGCGGCAAATGTTGATGGGATTCAAAGAGATATGTCATATCAAATTGAACAGTCCTCCTCGGTTGAAGGTATTTTATCGCAATCAGATGAAGGTATGCACATCCTTAGACATAGTGCAGCACACCTTTTAGCACAGGCTGTCATGGAATTATATCCTGATGCAAAACCGACAATCGGCCCTGCTATTGATAGAGGTTTTTACTATGATTTTGCAATGGACCCAATAGCCGAGTCTGACCTCAAACCAATTCAGAAGAAAATGCAAGAGCTAGCAAGGAAGAATTTTACAGTCGAAAGGTTAGAGTTAACCGACGAAGAATTACAACAGCATTTTGCTGATAATCCTTACAAATTAGAAATAATCAGCGATAAAATCGAAGATGGCGGAGGTTCAACAATCTACAAACAAGGAGATTGGTATGATTTATGTCTTGGACCTCACGTACCAAATACCTCTAGACTGATGTTTTGCAAACTAACCAGCGTCTCGTCTGCATATTGGAGGGGCGACCAGGATAGAGAACAGTTGGTAAGAATTTATGGAATTGTTGAACCAACCAAAGATGCATTGAAATCAACTCTACACCGAATGGAGGAGGCAAAAAAGAGAGACCATCGTAAGTTAGGTAAGGACCTACAGTTATTCCACATAGACGAGGAAGTAGGCCAAGGACTGATTCTCTGGACACCTAGGGGCTCTATTATTCGCCAAGAATTACAAGATTTCATTAGTAGCCATCTTCGAAGGCAGGGCTATTCTCAAGTCTTTACACCTCACATAGGAAAGTTAGACTTGTACCGTACTTCTGGGCATTTCCCTTATTACCAAGATTCACAATATCCTCCATTGGTTGAAAAGGACCTAATGAAGAAATTATCAGATGATGGGTGTTCTTGTTCCGAATTATCGAATATGATGAAAAGTGGAGACATCGATGGATATATGCTCAAGCCGATGAACTGCCCACACCATGTCAAAATTTATGCCTCGCAAGCTCGTTCATATCGAGATCTACCTCTAAGACTAGCGGAGTTCGGAACCGTATATCGATGGGAGCAATCCGGAGAAATTTCAGGAATGACAAGAGTTAGAGGTTTCACTCAAGATGATGCTCATCTCTTTGTTACTGAAGATCAAATAGGAGAAGAAGTACTTGGATGCATCGAATTAGTGCAGATAATATTTGATAAATTAGGGATGACCGATTATAGAGTTCGTGTCGGGCTAAGAGATCCTGATTCAACGAAGTACGTAGGAGAACCTGAACGCTGGGATAAAGCCGAAAAAGCATGTCGAGACGCCGCTGAATCTCTAGGTGTCGACTGGTCTGAAGAGCAAGGTGAAGCCGCATTCTATGGTCCAAAAATCGACTTCGTAGTGAAAGATGTAATCGGCCGTGAATGGCAATTAGGTACTGTTCAAGTGGATTATAATTTACCGGAAAGGTTTGATTTATCTTACAAAGGAAATGATGGTGAAATGCATAGACCTGTAATGATTCATCGCGCCCCATTTGGTTCAATGGAAAGATTTTGTGGAGTACTCATCGAGCATTTTGCTGGCAAGTTCCCAACATGGCTAACTCCAACTCAATGCCACATAATTACCATCTCTGAAAGACACAAGAAATATGCCCATGAAGTAGCGCAAATTTTACGAGATAATAATGTTCGAGTTCAAATTGACGATGGTGACGACACAATTGGTAAAAAGATTAGAAATCATAGAAAACTTCAACCTGCCTATATGATTATTTTAGGTGATGGGGAAGAAGATAGTAGAACCGTTAGCCTTAGAGCCCGTAATGGAGATCAAGTGTCAGGTATTGCTTTAGATGATTTTGTTATTCAAATAAACGACGAGATTGCGAATAAAATTTCAATACCTAGTTTGGCTGTTAATGAAGATTGATTATGAGGTGATTTTATTTCCGCTCCACCGATAATTGATGTGGTAACTCCGGCAGCGATAATTCCCTTCATTTTGGCTGGATTAACAGCATGGATATTTTGGACTCAAGTGGTTCCAAGACAGTTACGCGGACTTCAAGTGGCATTCCAAACCGGTGAAAAGCGATATGAAGTCCATAGAGTAACAACTTCTACTGACGATGTTAAGAAATTACTATCCACTCAAGGTATGAGGTTTGGTGTCACTACCTATCTCTTTGCTCTAACAGGTGCCCTAATTCTCTTCTTTGAGTTCATGACAATCCGACTGGGACTTTATGGGGGATATCATGCACTGACACTGGCTATTGGCCTTTGCTTTATTGCAGTACCAGCGGTAATTTCCAGTGGTTCATCTTTAGGAGCGCAAGTGATTAAGCCTATTGGAGAGGGTAGAGCTACATTACAAGATTCTAATATTTGGCGCAGTTATTCATATGTCCTACTAACAATTTTGTGGATGGCCCTAGTATTTGCATTAGGATTAATTCTAGATATACTTGATGTCCCAACATTTCGAATCTTTAGTATCTGTACTTTTGTTGCCTTCGCTCCGGCTGTATTAGCCTATGGAAGAGTTCTTGGTTCATCTTGGCAAGCATTGAGACAGTCTTCACAACAAATTGCCAAGGGAGAAGCGTCTCCATTCCATAATCATAAACCAAATGCTAAGCAACAAGCAATCGCTCTAATTGTCAATATCAACCTTATTGCTATGCCATATGTTGCTCTAAATACTGTTTTATCCATAGTGGCATTATCGATTAGTCCGGATTTGTTTACCCACTCTGATAGGGTGCTAGAATTGCCGGAGTATAGAGTCCAATCATCCATCATGGAAGAAGGAGGCATACTTGGTTTTGCATTGATAGAACTGTTCTCATTTATCCCAGAGGATGGAATCAGAGTACCGATGGTTAGTATGGTGCTACTATTTTTACTCCTCAACGTCGCATTAATCGGATTCTTATTCGTATATGAAGTTGCTAGAATATTATTCTTAGATGTCCAAGATGTATCAGGCAAAGGTGGAATTAAATTGGCTGATAGTAGATTACTTAGAGCGGAAAGGTCTCAACAAGCAAAGGTCCTAAATTTCTGTTTTACCGGATTTGCTGGCCAATCAATGTTATTGTTAGCTTTAGCAATGATTACATTTTGGGATTCAAGTTTCCTGCCACAAGGAGATCAGTGTGGGGTTTGGGAGAATAGTATCTGTAATGTTTTACAAAAGGATTCTCTTGAAGAATTAACTTGGATGTTGGCATCGGGTGGACAAGTTGCTTTCATAGTGATTTGGGCACGTTCGAGAAAGATTGGTTCTAGTTTAGAAGATATCTCTTTTGATGCCTCTATGGGTGAAGATAGGGCACGAATGTCACAATTAGAAGATGTAATTTATCTAAAACAGAAGGCGATTAGAAATTTGATTATGGAAGACCAGTGGGACAAAGCATTAATCCGTATAGACTCGGTAATCGAAGGGCATGGAAAACAACTAGAAGGCCTAGACTTACTAAGAAAAACTGATGCTATGATGGAAATTTATGCTGCCATGGGCAGATGGGATGACGCTGAAAATAATGCTGTTTCGATTCTCGCTCTTCGCGGGGGTAGAGAAGCACAAATTGCTCGATTGATTTTAGTTGCAGCAAGTCTGAGTCAAAGAGACTTAGCAGAAGCAAAGCCAAGATTGAATATGATTCCTGATGATGATGTTGAATCTGCAAGATTACAGTGGTTTGCCTCGTTGATGCAACCTAAAAAGCGGCCATTAAATCCTACGATTTCCTCATTACTCACAATGGATCCACTTACTAAAAGAAATATAGATTTGGTTAAAAGGTTCGAGCAGAACGTTGCAGTTTCAACTTTGAAAATGAGGAATACACCCGCTGATAAAATGATAATTCTTGGAGATGTTGCTAGACTAAGGTTAGAAGGACGTTCCGGAGTAGCGCTAAATAAAATTGAGAGATTTATCAAAGATAATGAAATCCAAGATTGGACTCATGGGGAAGTTGTTAGAAGTCTACTTCATCTCGATGAGGGAAGAGTAAATACTGCAACAAATATCGCTGAAACACTAGGTCGTAACCGTTCTAGACATCCTCACCTAAGGAGCTTACTCAGATATCTAGAATCGATTGGAGAGACAATTTCAGCAAGCAGTGAGCCAACCGGTATTGAATGGTTAATTGACTCCGGACTTGACTGGGTTCAAGCATGGCCTTACAGGCATACGGTCGCTCCAGCGCCAGCATTGGTGACAAAAGATTTGCAAAAGCATGCATGGAATGCTAATGCATGGATTGCTCACTCTGTTGAAGATACGCTTGACAAAGCTAAATCTAAAGGCGCCAATGGTTGGAAAGTACTATCAAAATACAAAGAGGAAAGAGACTTCCCGCCCTGTCTTTTTACTCACTTAACTGGAATTATCGTAACAATTGGAGGAATGCCAGTAGATCTAGGATTGCCTGGCCAACTTAATTTAGAGGCCATTAAGAAAGCAGGATTATTGGACCTTTAGTTATCCCCAATTACAAGGTTCTAGAATTTCTTGCCCGCCCATATGTGGCCTTAGAACTTCAGGAATCTTTACACGTCCATCTTCCATTTGGTACTGTTCCATGATTGCAACAAGAGCCCTAGAAGTTGCGACTGCGGTCGAATTCAAAGTATGAGCAATCGGTTGCCCTGAATGCCCTGGTTGGCCATATCTGATTTGAAGCCTATTGGCTTGATAATCGGTGCAATTAGAACAAGATACAATTTCTTTATACTGCTTAGCACCAGGAATCCAGGCTTCTAAATCATATTTCTTTGCAGCTACTGTACCCATATCACCAGTACAAATATTGACAACTTCATAGTGAATACCAAGTTCATCCCACAAATCTACACAATTTTTCAACAGTTCTTCTTGTAATTCCCATGATTCTTCGGGCTTGGAGATAATTATCTGTTCAATTTTTGTGAATTGATGAACACGCCAAATTCCTAAATCCGACTGCCCATGAGAACCTACTTCCCTACGGAAGCATGGAGATAATCCTACTATTTTCAAAGGTAGTTGTTCTTCTGGAATAGTTTCATTCATGAACATAGAAGTCAGTGGATGTTCTGATGTTGCAATCATGTAATAGCCATCTGGTTCAACACCATACATTACGGTTTCAAAATCTGCTAAATCTGTCACTCCTTCGTATGACTCTCTATTCATCATCATTGGAGGTTGAACGAAACTATAGCCTCGACTTCGAATAAAATCTACAGAAAATTGTTGTAAAGCAAATTCAAGACGGGCTAAATCACCTTTCAAGAAAAAGAATCTACTGCCTGTAATCTTAGCCGCTCGTTTTAGATCAACCCACTTATTCATCTCAATTAATTCATTATGAGTTCTTGGCTCAAAATCAAATTCTGGTTTAGTTCCATGCACACTGTGCAGTGTATTACCCTCTTCGTCCGCTCCAACAGGGACATCTTTGTGAAGAATATTTGGTATTGTCATTCTTATTTTATCGCGCATATCTAATGCTTCATCGGTTTGTTTTTCTAAAGAGGATATCTCTGTTCCTAAACTTGCGACCTCTGCTAGTATCTGTTGAGCTTTTGCATCATCACCCGACTTCTTTGCAGCACCAATTCCTTTTGCTGCTGTATTCTTCTTTTGACGTAATTGATTGGTTTGATGTTGTAAACTTAACCATTTTTTATCATAATCGATTACTTGATCTATCTTTTCGTGAGGGATTCCTCTTTTATCGTGGTCGGCACGAATCAGTTCCGGTGTTTCTCTAAAAATATGAATACCTAGCATAATAACCCTACCATGTAATTCCTAATTCAAATATTGCTGTTCCGGCAAAAATCAAACCACCGATGAAATATCCTAGTATCGCCCCTCCATTCAACAACGGAAGACCGGCTTGTGCTTTACCTCTTGCAACATAAGTCATCAATGCTGTATATCCTAATAAGCCGCCAATAAGAGTAGATATTGCAACACTTAAGCCATAATCAGAGTCAAGCCACTGTACTGCTGAAAGAACCAACATTCCAGGGAATATAACATCGCCTAGACCCATAAACATAGCTTCTTTATTCTTCTTCGGTTTATTTTTGTTAATCTTTGGTTCTGGTATTTCTGATCTATCTATATCTGAAATCGGGGCTTTCTCATCTCTAAATGAATACCCTTTATCTTGAGGAGCTACAAGTAAAATTGGCAATTGTAATCCAATCATTGTATCTGCTAGTTCAAGCATATGTTTCGATTTGTAAACGGCCCATGCATCATAAATAGCGGCTAGAATCATGAAAATTATTATCAAAGTTGGGACAAATGCGACTCCAAGCATTACAATTACTCCAGCCCCAACAAGTACACCAACTGTATTTACCACATACCATTCACTGTGGACATACAATAAAACCATGAGAACTAAAGCCACAATTACCCCTATTATGAACTGTGTTTCATAAAGTTGTAAACCTTCTAAAACGAACATTTCCTCTGTTATTTCACCACTCTCAACCGAAAGTAATTGGTTAGCATTGATTGAATGATACTGAACCTTATCATCTGCATCACTTACAAAAATACCAATCGAGAAATTTTCACTTGCAGGGAATGAGACCTTATTCTTCAAAAGTTTAGTATGAAGCCAATAAGAGGTGTCATCAGAGGTAACTAATAAGTCTGTAAAACCTGATTCATCTAAATCAGTAATCTGAACATTTTGTACTGAATCGATGAAATTATCCAACTTCATTTTTTCTTGAACGGTAAATGCTCCATCGTCATTTGGCAAATTATCTTGCCATTCCCAGCCAGTTATAGTTCCATCTTGCTCACCAATAATCAGTAAACCTTCATCCCCCATATTGGATGAAATATTATTCTTCGACCATGGGGAATGTCCAAAATCAACGCTAGTAATTTTACTTTCTGAATCATACTGGAATATAATTTTCTGGAGATCGATATCTAAAGTTCCTGAGTTCTCCTCCAAGTGCATTACAATTGCACTAGATTTAGTGACCAGAAGCATCCTTTCATCCTCGATCATAGTTGCATCAATGAATTCATTTCTAATGTCGATATTTGGAGGAAGTCCCCATTTTGATTGATAAGCCATTACGCCGGGCGACTCTTCAAATGTTCGATAAAATATTACGTCGCCACCGGTAGAGAAAGTGTAAACGCCTCCATCAACAATTACAGCCATATCACACATACCGTAATCAGTACCTAGAGTAAATTGTCCGCCATCTTCTGAATAGCAAGCATAATTTTCAATCATCTGACCTGACTCGATGTCTATTGAGGATATCCAAGCACCATTAGTGATTGTAATATGATCTGATGATTTCACGACACGGAAAATTTGTGAATCTCCTGCTGGAAGGCGGTCTTGATTATATGTCCACTCAGGAGTTCCAGTTGCCATACTATCTTGATTCCAATAACTAACAGAATCTTGCCAGTTGGTACTATTTCCAATCAAGTCATGAGTTATGAAAGCACCCATACCAATATCTGTCAAGTATGTTTCCTCAGATTCAAATGAATCAGTATATTGAAATTCATCACTATCAAAATCTATCACAAACATATGTGCTAATGGTACTGTAGTATACATTAATGCAATGGTAAGAACACCTAAAATCCCATATTTTATCAGCCATTCCTTCTTGTATCTTGCCAGCATAATAACGAATGCTGTAAATAAAAATATCATCACTAATTCAAGAACAATATACCTTGCTTGTGTCGAGCCAGCTTCACCAAAAGCATGCAATTCTGCAACGTCATACCAAGGTCTAATGAATAAAGAAATTATTATTGTTATAACAAACATTGAAACCATGCCAACCATAGATTTCATCTGTTCCCTCATTAGCGAAAGAACTGAAGTTTCTTTATTCAGTTCTCTTTCCATTTGAACAAACTCTTGTGAAACTTGGTTTTCACCAGACTCGCCTGTGGATTGCTCGCTCATAGTGTGGCGTAGTCTATATTGCATTTGAGTGTCACGGACATTCGCCCCCTATGGGGGCGATAAATAAACACTAAATCAATAGGAGATGCTATGCAATAAAACTTGATGGAATGTTTTGACCGACTATGTCTAAAGCAAACCGGTGGTTAGACTCGACGCGACAGAATGGTATGGCCTTGGGTTTAGCAAACACCTATTCAATGATTCAAAGATTGAATTTAGATTTTTCATCAACAAAAATTATCCATGTTGCTGGAAGCAATGGTAAAGGTTCTGCATGCTCTCTAATGGCTGCTTCTTTGACAATGTCTGGGATTTCAAACCTACTATTCACCTCCCCTCATGTTTCTAGAATAGAAGAAAGGTTTAGGGTCGATTGTAAGCCTATTTCTAATGAATTATTCCAATCTATGTTAGAAAAAATTTACAAATCAGCAACGGGGGAGGTAGGACAAGAAAGTATTCAATTAACTTTTTTTGAAACTACTTTCTTAATCGCTATACTTTGTGCAATTGAATCAAAGGTTGAATTTATTATCATTGAAACAGGGCTAGGTGGAAGACTTGACGCCACAAGATGTATCCCTGCTCATGCTTGCCTACTTACTTCAATTTCCTGCGAACATACAGATATTCTTGGAGAGACATTAGAACAAATCGCATCTGAAAAAGCCGCTATTGCAAGACCAAATAAACCAATAGTGATCAGAGACATGGAAAATGAGAGTTTCAAGAAAGCAGTCATCCAACAATGTGAAAATGCTGGTAACGAAAGTATTGGAGAAATTAAAAGCCCTGCTACTCCTCATTTTGTCATAATTCCTGACAATTATAGTATCAAAGATGAAGCAGAAATTCTTGTCCAAGAATTATTCAAAATATTGGAAATACCATGCACCAATATTTCACAGGCTAAAAATAGACTTCGATGGCCTGCAAGGATGCAAATAATAGAAACAGAATCCAACATATTGCTATTAGACGCCGCTCACAACCCTTCGGGATTATTGAGAGTAATTCCAGAACTAAAAGAGAATATTGAAAGATTAACTCCATTGATTGATGGTAAAAAGAATTGGACATTGATTTACGGTACATCCCCCCAACAAAACCTGACTGAAATGCTCGATTATGTTTCTAGATTATGTAGCCCGAACCCTCCAAATAAAATATGCTTAACAAGGCCATTAGGCGGTAGATATCCTGGTGTTGATACGAGTATTTTGGCTCAATATAAATGGCCCATTGACGATGTTAAAGAATTTGAAAATGCAGAGATGGTTTTTGAATATTTATCTAAATTTGAAGCATCAGATAATGGATTAATTGTTAGTTTAGGTTCATTATATCTTCAAGGGAATATCCTCAATTATTTAGGCCTAGACAGTGATGAAGAACTTTCTATCCTGCCGAAGCAATCATAGATAAGTGGTGTGTGAGATGGTTGGTTGACATGAGTGAAAAATGGGATGTTAGATTTGTCAAACTCGCCATGCATATTGCTAACTGGAGTAAAGACCCATCAACTAAGGTCGGATGTGTTGTAGTTGGTGAAGACCGAGAGATTCGTTCTACTGGATTCAATGGTTTTCCTCGAGGAATCAAAGACGATGAAGAAAGACTACTAGATCGTGAACAAAAATACCCTCTCATTTGTCATGCTGAAGAAAATGCAATCATGCATGCTGCTAGAATCGGTGTTTCTCTCAAAGGTAGCACTGCATACGTCACTTGGCCACCATGCTCTCGATGTGCTCGTTCGTTAATTCAATCTGGAATTAAAGAAATAATTTATCCAACACCTGGTGAAATACCAGAAAGGTGGATTGAAGATTTTAATATTTCAAATAGCATGATATCTGAAGCTGGCGTGATTGTTAGAACTATTGACCTTTAACCGTTGAATTGATTGCTTTAATCATCCTCGGACATGTATGGGCCGGACAAACATAACATTGTTTGTCATCATTTTGATGCTATTATCTGGATGTATTGACCCTACAGACCCATTAGGGACAAATGATTCAGAAAAAGACGGTTCGACTGAGGAAGTTTCTGAACCTGAGCCCGAACCAGAGCCTGAGCCCGAACCAGAGCCTGAACCCGAACCAGAGCCTGAACCCGAACCAGAGCCTGAACCAACAAAACCTTGTAATGGAATGATTATTCTATGTTTAAGGACATATGATAATGTGACTTTCCCTGAGACTCACAATGCATTTGCTACCGAGGATGATGGCATTTTTTATCCTGCCAGCAATCATCGAACTGGATTTAATCCTCAATGGCAAGCTGGAATTAGAGCTTTCATGATTGACACTCATTATGAAACATTAAACGATGAAAGTGAAGGTAAAGTCAAACTTTGTCATGGAGATGACGATCGAGGTGCTAGCCCATGCAGATATGGAAATGTTAGTGCGGTTGATTGGCTCTCGAATTTGAAAGATAAGATGGATGATGAGACTCAAGATGTCGTTACACTTCTAGTTGAAAATTATGTACAACCAGACCACTTAGAACAGGTTTTTATCGAAGCCGGCCTTATGGACAAGGTATTTTATCATCAAATGAATGAACCATGGCCGACACTGCAAACCATGATTGATGAACGAACTAATTTAGTTGTATTTTGGGAACAAGGGTCTGATTCTAGTCACCCTTGGATTCATGATTTCTTGACCCATAGTTGGACCACTAATTATGGAGAAAGAAGTACATCTGAAATGAATTGTGATGTCTTAAGAGGTGATGGAAATCAAGCGGTATATCATATGAATAATTGGCTTAGTAATGCTGTTGGCTTGGCAGACCCAACACAAGCAGGTGAGGCAAATGATGTTGATTTTCTAGTTGAAAGAGCCAATGAATGTTGGAGTCAGCATGGGAAAAGGCCGACATTTATCGCTGTAGATTGGTGGCATGAAGGGGATGTTGTTGAGGCTGCTGAAAGAATCAATTTACAAGATGAGGCAATTTAACCCCAAAACCTTCTTGTCCTTGCGTATTCAATTTCTGCATTGTGAATAGCTTTGAGTAATTTATCTATATTGTTTCTAGGAACTTTCTTTAAAATTCTCTGCGCTGTGGCTTCTCCAATTCCTCTTGCCATAAGACATAAAATACCCTCATATCCTCTATTTTGAACTAATTCAGCATTCTTCATCATACGAACTTGATCACCTTCATCATCTGAATTGACCCAAGATTCTAGCATCTTTTCCATTCCTTCCCTGGAGCATGCAAGCATTGTTCCTTTACACTTCAAACAAATCTTTGCATCTTTTATCTCAGGATATTTAGCTACTCTAAAACGTCTTTTTGATTTACACTTTAGACAACACAAAACAGCCCTTTCATTAGTCAGACGTGATTTCAATTTTTCTCGAACAGCGGCATTATCCCAATTTGGTAAAAGTAAATCTCGACTTGAACGCCTAGACACTCCCAAAGGACCTGAAGGAGTTAATTCGATTTTTATTATGTCCGATTGAATTGCTCTTAAAACATCTTTAGCCCCATCCAAATCCATCCTTTCAAAGAATAATTTCTCAAGTACTTCTTCCATCACTATTGTCCCCCTGTATTTCTTTAACAAGCCCTGAAGATTTATCTTACGAGGGTCAATACCATGCCTAAGAATTCCAAATGTTTTAGCGACCTGAGCAAATCTCCATCTGACTTGTCGGGAATTGGGGAGTGTTACACTTAGAATTCCTTCCAAGGCCTCTGGAGGGGTATTTTTTAGCCAACCTACGATATCTTCTGCCTTAACCTGGCTTGCTTGAAGACCAATTCTAGTTGGCTCAACTATCAATCTCCCCCAGTGGCCTGATTTAGTAGAAGCCATTGCTAAGATTAAATGGCCAAGTGTTTCATTAATTTTTGAGCCATGACAAGAGTTGACCATCAAAGCATCATTTCTTTCCTCGATTGTCATTCTTCTATCGGTAGGTAAACTATCGGTTTTCTCAACGTGAGAGCCTATCTCTTCGCATAGCATACCGAGTGCATAATCATTGAGCGGATAATCAGAAACACTGGTTTTTCTTCTGTTGAATATCTGGGTTGAGTCTATTTCTTGAGTCAAATCATCGCTTTGAGGAGAGTATATTTTGAATTCCTCAGCAATCAAACCTCTCAATCTACCTATGTCTCTTGCAATATCGGGAGGCACTGGAGGTAATTCGCCAACCCACTGAGGTGCTTTTGCTTGATCGGATACTGGAACTACTAGCAGTTCAGATTTTTCTGGGTCTGCATCAATTATCATCCATGTTCGACCTGCGATAACAAACCTTCTTGTCGTACCATCTTCATCTTCACCTGAATCATTTAGAGAAAGAACGAATGCTTCGTCTACCGTACCAATAGTCTTTCGAGTAACGCTGTCTCTAACCCTGTATGATTGCTTATCGGGAATCATAGAAAGGTGATTTGTCACCCACTGTCTTGTTCTTCCAGCAGTAGAGAACCATCCTTTTTGATATCTCTTTGGAACTTTTACTTTTATCTGTTTTAATGCTGGGTCTATTTCTTCTTCAGGAACAGAAAATAATGGTCTGTCCTCTGGTAATTCGATATCTTTAGTTTGTTCTCGAGCTAATTGATAGACTGTTTTTGGCCAACGATACCAAGGTAATTCATTTGGATTAGAAGTAAATCTAAGTATCCAGCCATCGGATAAAACAGTAAGTAATGCCTCTGTTTTTTCTCTTGTCCAACCTTCAAATTGGGATGTACTGGATAGAATTTCTGTGGCTTCATCAATTGGGTATGCTCCAAAGGAATGTGCCATCATCACCAGTTGATTTGCAGCAACTGATTTAGGGGATTTACGCCATTCTACCGGTTCTAATTCATGTTTCATCGCTTTTTCTGCAATAACTGCAGACTCTGATATTTCATCACAATCCCATGCTAGAAGGTTTCCAATTCCAATGCCTCCTAAACGGTGGTCCGCACGTCCAACACGCTGCAACATTCGATCAACAGAACGAGGGCTTTTTATCTGAATTATTCGACTTATTTTACCTACATCAATTCCTAATTCTAGACTTGAAGTACAGACTAAGCCAGATAATTCTCCTTTACGCAATTGGTCTTCCATCTCAACTCTAGTTTGAGTTGCTAAAGAACCGTGATGCACTCCAATTTTGACATCTGGCGCCATCTTTTGCAATCTATTTGCGATGGTTTCTGCATCATTTCTACTATTTACAAATAGTAAGCATGGAGGGTTTTCTCTAATGATTCCAATCATTTCTCTAAAAGTGGCATGCGCCCTGGGAGGTAATGCTAATTCGATACCACCTATTTCATCTTCATTCAATGGTAGTGAAGTATCTACAATCAATTGTGTTGTCCTCTGCCCCGTGGCAATAATTGGCTCACCATCATGATTGGATAACCATTTAGACACCTCCATTGGGTTACCTACTGTAGCTGAAAGGCCTATTCTCTGTACCTTCTTACCCGAAAGTGCTTCTAATCTTGAAAGTCCAATCGATAACTGCCAGCCTCTTTCACTCGCAGCCAAATCGTGTACCTCATCAATAATTACTGCCCTAACAGATTTCAACAGTTTCCTCAAATTTTTACCAGTGAACATCAATTGAAAAGTTTCAGGAGTGGTTACTAAAATGTGGGGTGGCTTTCTAGTCTGCTTAGTTCTTTCACTTTGAGTAGTATCTCCATGTCTAATGCCGACTTTAAGGCCTACAGATTCAGCGATATCGTGAAGCCTCCTGTCAATATCACGATTAAGCGCTCTGAGGGGTGTAATGTATAGTATTGCAAGTGGATCCCAATTTTCATCTAAACATCTATGGATAATAGGCAATACAGCAGAAAGTGTCTTTCCAGAACCAGTTGGAGCAATCAATAGTCGGTCTTTACCTTCTATAATTTCAGGTATTGAAATCTCTTGAATTGGAGTCGCTGTCCACCCTTTATCATTCAACGAACTTTGGAGGCTAGGATGCAGATGGGAAAATACATTTGACATACTCTCCCCACCCCCGCGGAGTATCCTTACATCCACTACTTTTGAGGATTTGTAGATGCTTTTGATTTAGAAAATGATGCTTAATAGTCATCATCATCTTCATTCTCTTCATCATAATCTTCGTATTCTTCTTCGTCATCTTCCCATCCAAAGTCTTCTTGTAGGGCTCCCTCTGAGAAGTCTAGAGAAGTCTTAGAGGCTACAGAAACTACGACAACTAACGTGATTAGAGTAATAATGATGAAAATCCAAGTAAGAGGATTTTCTCTTGGCGAGTCTATCCATCCTAGATATTTAGCATAAGCAACATCTACAGAGTGTTCCGCTGTATTATCGTCATCATTTACTTCAACAATGTAGTTTCCATAATCTGCTTCGACCCTAATTCGACTAACTTCTTCTGCTTCCCAAACAGTAGATACAGTTACTCTCTCATTTTCTTCTATTCCTGCTACGGTTACAGAATCAAATGGTTCACTACTATCTCCTGCAAAGAATGCAACCTTGAATGGAGATAAAGTCGAGCCGCCATCATTTACTATCACGGTTTCAATATCAATTTTAGTGCTTGGAGCGATGTGATCATCTGATAGCGAGATACTGTAGACGCTCAATTCTGGACCACTACTGCCTAGTTTAACCCACTGGCGTTCAAAGTCATCATCATCCGAAGCTAATTCAGGAATAGGACTCGCTTCTGAATTGGAAATCTTTGGGAATTGATTTCCTGCAGCGTCCCAACCGGTCAGATAGTATCCGACGAAGTCTCCGGAGCGAGGCATGATTCGTCCACCATCGGTCAAATCAACAGTTCCAGACCATATCACATTCTGACCATCCTGTTGCATCCCTAATACTGATGAGCCCGAACCGATAGTTATGGTCTTGGTCGAATCTTTCATCACCCAGTGAACTGTTTGAACCGAACCGGTCAAATCAGCATCTTCTAATCCAGTAAATTCAACAGGAATTTTGGTCAAATCTGTATTTGAGGAAATATCGATAATATTTAGTGGGGAAACTCTCCTTACAACCCTAGGTGCTGAATCATCAACTACAACTTGTAAGGTAGTTGAGACAAGTTGATTGGACATATCCTCGCCTTTACCAGGTATGTTTGTGATAGAAATCAAACATGTTCTTGAAGGAGATGTTTGCAATGATTGTGCTGAAGATAGGGGTACTTCAATCAGGAATTCTCCTTCTTCTCCTAGCGAACCATCACTCCAAATTAATTCACCATCAAATACTTCAACAAGAATCCCAATATCTCTAGGGACAGGGATATTACTGCCTTCATAAATCACTTTGCCACTAAATGATAAACGGTCATCTTTGCGAACTCTACTTCCGTCAGCAACTTCACCAACCCTGGGTTCACTTATGTCCAATACCGAATAATCTATCGGAGCAATAATAAGATCGTTTTCAACTTTGAAGGTATGTTCAATAAGCAAAATTTGAGTGTCCATAAGTGAACCTCTTTCTTTGAATAATAATTTCACATCACTCATTTCCTCATCAGGCCAATCCCAGCCGAACTTGAATACAAAGTCAATCATAATCAAAGGAAGCCCCGAGGAGTTAATCGTTTGAGTCATTTTACTAGAAGGTAAAAGAGTGATAAAATCACTTTCAGACCAAAATGTATTATTCAATCCAGAATAAGAAATTCTCTGGGCATCATTGATTGGATTTGGCCCTTCAAAGTCAAAGACTAGGGAGATGTGCTCGAAATCAATGACTGTATTTTCATCTACGAATCCAAATGATATAGTTTGAGTTTTGCCTGAGTAGACAGGTTCATTATCAGAATGGCCCACCCATTCTAATCCTGTAAAAACCGCAACAGAATCTTTACGAGTGACGAATGTTGCATCGTCATAGTCAAATCCATGAGTGGTTTGATAGGTTTGAGTCTCTCCTTCGGAATCGAGATATTCACTGAACATTTCATTACCAGCTAAATCAAAACCATTCCAAAAATACGAGACTCTACCCATATTTGGATTTCTAGAATGATCGATAGTTGAAGAAAACCATTTATTCGGCTCGTCGGTTAGATTTTCAACTTGACGAATTACATATTCGTCGGCATCTGCCAACCCATTTCGATTCAAATCATGATCTGCTTCAACCCAATAATTGAGATTCAAAGTCATTGGACTCCCAATATCATCCTTAACTAGAACTGTAACTTCTTGAGCAAAACTTGCTGCCTCATAACTTTCGTCTGCAGGAGAAGTATCTACTTTTAGAGGAGCTGTTGCATCAACTCTAAATGTTCTTCTCCAGGAATCATTAGGTTGAACAGAAAGTGATGGGTTAAATTCGTTATATGTTTGAATTTCAAAAGTATATCCATCAGGATTATCTGAATTGGGCATTGTAATTGGGATGAAAAATGAACCATTATTGTTGATTGTGTCTCTGGCAGTACTTTCAACCCAACCCTCGCGTGAAACTCTCACATCAAACATATTGTCCAATGGTGCGTCCTCAGAACCTAAATACCACATTGCGCCTTGGAAAAACACTGTTTCTCCACCTGCTAACCAAGAATTATCTGGTACATCATCACTGACCACCAATCCTGAATTATCTCTAACTTTGAACCATCCAAGGCCGTATGTATGATTGACAGAAAGCGCTTCATTGGAGATTAAATCTACTGGTGAAAATCCATTTGTGCCGCTATTATCAGTACAATCTGCTTTGAAACGTACCTCGCTTTGTTCAGGGAAATCGATATTGACAGAGAAACGCCAATGAATTTCTAGAATTCCATTAACTTCTGAAGACCAAGAACTCGAATCGAGTTCGATATAGTTATCAGGGTCGTTTGGCAAAGGAAATACGTCTCCATTTTCCCATTCTAAGACAGGATTAGAGCCTACCTCTGTCATGAAGGTTAGAGTTGCCCTTGTCATCTCGGATGCATCTTCTCCAATTACGTGCCTTGTAACTACTTCATATGGCTCTAATCTTTGATGAAGGATTCCCCCTTCTGTAATTTCTATGTCTAGGTTGACAGTTCGCATAATGTAAGTTATCGAAAATTGTTCCAATGCTAATAGGCCCGTACTTTCAGATGAAATATTGATGGGAATAACAACTAGGCCAGAGCCAGTATCTGGGATTAAATTGTTTAAGGTAGTGATTATACTGTCTGCAGGATTCTCTGCAGTTATGGTTTGAGTGCCGACGAGTGCACCCTCAGAGGATGAACGGCTCCAAACTTTCACGCCGTCGATCAACAACGCTGGTTCAGAAGGAGCATTAGAATGCTGAGCAATACTTAAGTCAGATATGGAAGGAGTTACTGCTGAATTAGAAGTTGTTAATTGAATCCTAACACAAAGATAGTAACTTGAACCTGAAATTGACTTTGTGACACCTGGCTCAGTTTTTGTCCACGTCGTTACTCCACTTGAACTAGAAGAACAAGAGGATGACGAGGATGCTGCACCAAAACTAACTTGTATGTTAGTGCCAGAAGGAGTATTTCCTGTCCAATTTAAAGTGGCTGCAACTGTTGAAGAAGTTCCCGAACCGACATATTGGTAAGCATAAAAATAGCCACTTGTACGATAGGTTGCAAAATATTCAATACCCACAGAATCAATTATTGGAGATATCCCAGTTGAAGAAGAAGTCATTTCGACTCTCCAGTCTAATGTATTACCCAATTGAGGAAATACAATCTGCTGACCAGGATATGCATTTACCCAAGAAGAACCTCCATCATTTGATAATTCTAATTTTAAATCCGTACCACTTGGAATTCGTCCAATTAAACTCTTTACAAATATAGTATCAATTGAAGTAGAAAGCGTGTAAGTTCTTCCATAAATGGTTTCAGAAGATGTTGTTGTTAGGTCAGAAAATTCGAGTGAACCATCACCTGATCTGTGGATTTTCCTTGCTGAACTACTGCAATAACTAGTGTAATGGCACACATATAGCAACTTACCATCTCCCGATTCTGTCAATCCATAGTGTCCCCTATTACTCATCTCTTCAGAACCCATCAAAGTAGGAGATATACCGTTGAAATTAAAGAAATAATGTCTACTAGGATAACCAGAGGTCGAGCGATCATACTCGTTGTAAATTACCGTCGGCAAGTTAACAATTAATCCTGAACCATAACTACTAGAGATTCCCGCAGCCGAACCTATTGACCAAGTTCCGTTAATCATTGTAGGGTTAGATGGATTGACTTCATGCAAATAATGGTCTGAAGATTGATATCTATAAGTGGAAAGATACATTTTACCTGTATTTTCATCAAAATCTACTCCGTTAATATATCCTTGAGAACTGGAATACCAGGATTGTTGACAATTCCAAGTTAGAGATGTAGGGGTCTCGACAATAGACCACTTATTGACTGTATAGTATGAATAATGTACCGTCCAAATCGAACCATTGTAAACTGTAGCATCATACATGTTGTAGTACAGTGAATTGGATGATGTGGTCGAACAAGACCCTGCATTGAAACTAGCCGTCCCAATATATGCGCCTGTTGAAGCATTTATCCTGAGAATTGTTGGTTGTTGGCTTGGGTAGGTAGAACTGTACTTCATAACCATATATTCGTCCTCATAAAGGACGACTACTCCTACGTAGCCCCAAGAAGTACTACTTGAGACTGAAAAGTCAGAATATTTCATTGAAAGTGAACTATAGCCTTGGTCGCTTAAAGCGACAAACTGACCTGAAACATTGTGTTCTGCGCTTCCTATTGAAGAAACATCAGTAGCTCTAGACAGGGAATTTACTGCATTAGTAGGGTTGCCCTGCAATTCCATTCCTTGATTCTGAGTGTTTAGATAATAGCGGTAACCACTAGAAAATGGCCTTGGTACATTTCCTGAAATATACCCATTACTATCTCCTTGTCCACCATAATCACTATTTGTAGTGAAATTTGTCCAAGATGTTTGACTTGCTTCACCTCTAAATCTGAATGTTGCATCCGTAACTTCTGCTCCATAAGGCATAGTAATTTCTCCAGCATTTACATCACCTGATGCAGTAAATGAATGCTGGAATGATGTCGAGCCATCATCGAATTGATTTGCAGTCATTGAACTTGAAGCCAAAGGAGCGTATATAGAAACTAAAAACAAAGTTATCAAAAATAATGCGCGCTTCAATGTAACACCTCCTTTAACTGTAGATATTATCCGATAGTGGCAACGCATTTCAAGTATGCCCCTCGATGTTAGACATCTAAACAAAGAAGTCAAAGATAAAAACCGATGTGGATGATACAGGCGGAGAGTATTATGGGTTTGATTTCGAATTTGTGGGAACGGCAACATGGCAGACAATTATTGCTTAGTGCAACGGCATTTGGCGCTTCTCTAGTACTTCTTTTAGCGAGTGGGTACCAACTCTTATTCCTTCAAGAAAATAGCGATTGGCAAGATTACACTGGTGCTGCAATAGGCATGGCTGTGGTTTCTTCAATCCTTTTACTGATAATTACTCCTGAATTCTTGACGTTGAAAGGATACGTCTCAACACTAGACGAACTGAAAGATATCGATTCATTATCTGAATTAAAAAGAAGGCGCTCTGAAGGAGATGAAGCGGCTAAAGTTCTAGGCGCAGGTCATGCTGAAGCATGGAACGAATTCCTTCAAAGCAAGGGCCTCAAGAAAATGAAATGAGGCGGTTTTTTGACTCAATCAAGCCCTTTTGGCAACCTGCTTAGAGAGATTCTTTTAGCTGGAGCAATGATTGCAATTCTAGTATTGGGTTTGTGGGCACATACCGGTTCAATGCCACCTCTTGTTGTTGTCGAGTCATCTTCAATGATACATGAGGTCGATGGTGAAGTTGGAAGTATTGATGCTGGAGATTTAATTTTAGTCAGAGATAATTCATTTGAAAGTATTGTTACGTTTGCAGAAGGTTCTGATTCTACAGATTCATCTTTTGGGTATGAGATGCACGGAATGGCTGGCGATGTAATTATCTATCAAAAAAATGGAGATGCTGGAACACCTATAATTCATCGAGCCATACTAAGGGTTGAACCAAGTCAAACAATTACCCCTGATAGGACTGCTAACGAAGGTGATAACAACACAAAACACTGTCCAAATGGAGGTACTTGGGATTCCAAATCTATCGACCAAGATGGAGAATTAGGAACTTGTATCTTAACTTGGAATGTGCCTGGAACGAATGTAACAGACCAAGAAAGAATTACTATCCATTTTGACGGAGTTAATGCTGGATATTATGATTGTAAGAGAATGGCTCATGCAAATGTAGAACCATTTCTAGTTGTGTGGGACTGGCAACCTAAACATGCAGGAATTATGACTCTTGGAGATAACAATAAATGTTCAGTAGACCAAGGAGGATTAGCAGTAAACGGATCATCTGGAGTTCATAGCGAATCTGGAGTTGCTGGCCCGGTTCGCTCAGATTGGCTTATTGGAGTTGCAGGTGGAGAGATTCCATGGCTCGGTTCTGTCAAATTGATGGTTAGTGGCACTGGAGTAACAGATAGTGGTGATATATCACCAGGTACAAAATTTGTTCCTGAATCTTCTTTCTTTTACTTAATTACAATTATTGCAGGGATTCTCTTAATTCCACTTTTCTTGGAAAAGGCCATCAAGAAAGTGATTGAAAACTCTCCAGAAGCAAGTCAGATAAAACTTGAGTACGATCTATTTGATCACTTAGAAGAAGAATAAGTGATATTTTCTATTGCCTCAGCTAAAGTCAATTCTCCTTTGGCAACCAATTCAGCATGCTCATAAGAAATCGTTAATTTCCCTTTGCTAAACTTCCTACTTTGACGTTGAATTTCTTTTATCTGACCAGGCAATGGATTTATCTCTCGTAATTCCCAAATTCTTTCACCACTATTAGAAGCAATTCTAAGTGCTGAAATCGAATGATTGTGCCTCAATAATCCCTTAGAGGTTTTAGCTTCATTGACCACTTCAAGAATCCAATTATTTTGAATACAAATATTGATGATTCTATCGCGAATTAATGGGTCTCCATCGCCGATTCTTATTAGAATGGATTGCGCAGAAATAGAATCCACTACTGACTTTATCTTCCAAGCGATTTCGTCAATTGATTGTAATTGAGATACTCCAATATAGACTCCATCTGCAACCCATGATAGACCAGGATAAGGCCCTGGGTCAATACCAAAAACAAGTTGCTTTGGTTCATCTAAACCCTTCAATACCAATAATGCGAATTCTATACTGCTATCGATTGTTTCTATTGTTGTAGGGATGGCTTTTCCTAATGAATCATTATCGATTATCTCACTACCTTCTGCAAACCATATTATATCGTTAGAAACTATTTTATCAGAAACGTCTAGAACATCGAATTTAATATTTCTTGACCTCAATGACTGGATTAATTTGTATGAAAGTTGAAAGTTAGCAGTCCTGATCGCTAACCTTGCCATGAACCTTGCAGAAGTTCATGTTCATCAAACCTATCGCCGCTTACTTCATACACTTAACAAAGAATAATTTTAATTATCTTTGAACCGAAGTAATCAAAAGCGCTTGACATTGATGTCTATGCGTGGGTAGCCAATACGAACGTGAACTTAGGCAGGTTCTTGCCGGAATTCCAAAGGGAGTTGAATCCGTTATTCGTTCGTGTAATGAACAAGAGAAAAGCAAGATGCGTCTAATAATTAAACGCCCATTCCTAGTAGTACGTGCTGCTGGTTCTGGTATGGAAGGGTCAGGAGATTTGCTAGCACTGAGGGGAGACTTATGTTTCCCTATAGAGGTTAAATCATCAAAGAAATCTAAATTCTACCTATCTGGAAGAACTAAAGAACAATATGAATCCATGATTTATGAAGGAGAAAGGTGTAATCTAATGCCTCTTTATGCATATAGGTTGAAAGGTACACGTGGCGATTCTTGGAGAATTTTTAGAGTTGAAACGGAATCTCTATCAGGTAAATTAAGAAAATTAGCCCCCCTTATCCCTGCATTCCCGAAGACGAGGGGTGGTAAACCATTCATGGACTGGGAGAAGGGTATGAAGTTGAATGATTTTATTGCCTTAGTTAGTTCCCAAGCCGGTGTTGACCAATTCAATTTGAATCAGTTAAAGATTAGAAGTTCTCGAAATAAAACTAATTTTCCTAGTCAAAACGACGGGAAATTAAACTTTAATGAAAATTCAAAGCCCCCGAAACAGGTTGATATATTTGCTGAATTAGCAAGAAGAAAAAGTGTTTAACTAAAAATATGGTATGAATATAATAAAGACTACCATACCCAAAAGTGCTAAAGAAGAAATACTTGACGCTTTACTGGATATATGTTCAATCCACATTGGATTCATATCCCCGATTTTTAATTTCTTCCCAACTTTCCTAAATACTTTCAAAACTCCACGTAGAAGGTCTCTAAACAAATGACCGCCATCGAATGGGACCATTGGAATTAGATTGGTGAAGCCGAGTAGAATATTTACCCACATTAACCAAAAGAATAAATTTGTCAAAAATAGTAATCCGGATTTACCCAAAATCGAACCCAAGCCATCGTCATCCGCTTCCAATAATGACTCTTCAAATGGGTGCATAGAAACACCTTGGAGTTCGAATGGAATTACCATTAATCCTAGAGTATGGAATGGTAAAACCAATGCTTTCTGTACGATATTACCTTCCCATCTTGGAGATAGAGGCCCTGCAATTCTATCGATACCACTGGTACCTTCAGCAATTCCTTCGATGCCTAAGAATGGATCTCCTTTGGAAATATTCAATGTCTCTAAATTAGATTCACTCCATCCTAAATCAATGTAATAGTCATATTTATCTGAAAAAGTAGCATTAACATTTTCTCTAGTACCGTCTTGGTGTAAGACTGAAATTAACACTGTATCATTAGCAGAATAATCCTCCATCACGGTGTAAAAACCATCTAAACCATCTATCTGCTTACCATCGATTGATTCCAAAGTATCCCATGGTTGCATACCTGCCTCGTCTGCACCTTGACCTTGGATAATACCCCTTACGTGGATATTGTCATTTCCTGCAACAAATTGACCTGCTAGTCCTCCTATGATTAGTAAACAAATGAAGGCGGCAAAAATATTGGTTGCTGGGCCAGCTGCAAACATCCTCATTCTTTCTTTAGGAGGGGCATTCATCAGTTCCTCATACTGTGGTTCTGCAAATGCACCTAGAGGTAAGGGGCCTAGTTGTAATAATCCAAAAGAGCGAACCCTCATTCCGTGTGCTCTAGCCTGTAGGCCATGCCCAAATTCGTGAATAACTAATGCGATAATGAATGATAGAGCACCCCAACCAAGTGGAATCATTGGGTTTAAACCTGGAATTGCAACTAATTCACTTGCCGAAGGTGGGTCTGTATCAGGAGTGTAAATTATCGCAGAAATAAATGCTAGAATCATCAGTAATCCAACAACTAACATTGAAAATATACAGACCCAAAGTGAAACCTCTCCATAAAGACGCCAAAACTTACGAGGTTTGACTGTTTTATCCAGAAGTTTGAGTCCCTTATTACTTCTAACCATTAGAATAACGCCAAAAACTCTTGTAGCATTCCATTTATCTAGGACACCATTTCTTTCCCAATTACGCAGTAAGATGTACCAAACTAATATCAAAACAAAAATTAGAGTCCAATCGATTTGGATTGCCCCCCAACTTGCTGCCATGTCCAGTCCAATCGGTTCTTTACTTTCAACCTTAACAAATAATGAACAAACTTCAAAGGGGGCGGGCTTGAGGCCAAATCATGGTCTCATACGAAGCTGCTATTCTCTCATGGTGTGGTGATACATGGAGACAAGAACCTGTTTCAATTGAAGAATGGGTCGTTGACGACAGTTTCGCACAAGTTTTCATCAGACTGAAAAATAGTGTACTGATTGTTGATTTTATTATTGATAGCGATGGAGACTTGATCTGTCAAAATCATTTACATATTCCGCAAGAGCGTTGGAATCCTGGTTCAATTCAAGTATTTCGTACCAATGAAGGAAAGGTTAGATTCAGACATAGAAATTCTGAAATTATTCTCGCCGCCCACTTCAGGGCTCCCGAATGGGGTCAGTCTCTACTAGAAGAGTGGTTGATGTCTCAACGTGGAGATATTATGAGACCTAAAGATAAGAATCAGAGAATTGCTGCAATCAAAAGAAATAAAGAGAGTATCAAAAGAAATCTCAATTCTGCATCATTAGATTCTGCAATCATTGAAATTAAAATAGTCTCTCACCGGTTAGAATCTGCTGAAACTGGATTAAATCCTCACAAGCTAATTGCCGACGAATCTGAATGATTAGATCATCTTTACTTTGTATCTATCTCTACCATTCACATAAAGAGTAATACTGCCAGATGATGATACACATATTGCTAGGCACTCGCCCAATTGGGAAATTGCCCTAGATGCTAAGTGTCTACCGCCCTCGCCGGATTTAGTGGAGATTCCTGATGGAACTTGAATATATCTTCCAGCATCACTTGCAATGCCTTCTTTATTGAAAAATACTGCACCATCAAGCCATGCAAATTCGGCAAAAGTCTCATGGTTATCTTTAATCAAGATGCTACGCTTATCGGAATTATGGCCCTTAAATGGATTTAGAACCATAGCGGTGGAATGCTTTCTAAGAATAGGTAAAGGACCTATCGCAAAAATAGCACCTATCGAATGACCTTCTCTACCTCTACTTGCAATATGCCTTGCAAGTTCCATCGACTTTGTTAGAACTTCTAGTTCTATACCCACCTCTTGTGCTAGATTAGCAAATCTATTTGCATTAAGCATGGTTGTATCAATTGAGAATACCCCGTCAACAGGTTCAGCAAGTACAACCAAGATTCGCTCACCGCGAGAAATTCGTCCTTCACCAATAGCCTGTAGAATTAAATCATGCAATTGAGTTAGGATAAAAAGCCCCATTGAACTAAGATTCTCTTCAATCATGGTTGCTGCAATATTAGTTTCATTCAATGATTCTATGACTCTTGATTGACTTGATAGAACCGAGAATTCAATGCCTTTTGGAATTACTTCAGCAACCATTCTAATCTTTCGAGTACTATTGGATAGCATCAATACACTATCGTAAGTACGCCTATCTGTTGGAAAACTGCTGGCGACCATTGATACTAGGTCGACCATATAATCACCTATTGATTAGTTGTATCTATACCCGGTAATTGATCTTCTGATTCACGGTAAACAGTACGCATATTACTGATGAAATTGCGTTCTTTGACAACGATCAAAAACTCATTGAAACCTGGGTCCTCTTCGCCATCAAGATGGCCAAGTAATACTTCTAGAGTGATTCTTGCCCCTTCTCTATGCGGATAACCAAAAATGCCCATTGATATTGGGGGTGAGACAATTTTCTTGATGTCACCAATCTCCTTTATGGTGTCAAATAAGTTATGATATGTTTGAGGGAGCAGTTCACGGCGCGATTCATCTTGATTCGGCCTTCTACAATCAGGACCTACTGCATGAATGATATGCTTAAAATTACTCTCTAAAGCGAATGGTTCTGTCACAACATTATTTGTTACTGCACAAGGAGGAGCGTTTATCTTACGCATTTCTAAGCATATATTTCTAGTAACTTGAGTAAGTTCTTCTCCAGCTTTAGCATGAACTAAAGAATCTAAGCCTTCTCTTCCAGATAATCTGTTGTTAGCAGGAGTGACTAATGCATCGCCTTCATGGTCCCACAAATCGCCACCAACGACTTTGAGGATACCCCACTTGCATGTCCTCGCCATATATAATTCCGGCATCGTACAACCATGGAGGGCCGTCTTACTTATCAAGTTCGCTAAATTGCATTATTTTTAACCCAAAAAACTACTTTTTCACTTAACCGTTTGTCGGAAGGTTTCATGTGCTGACTTGCTATGGGAGGTATTGAGTACTATGGCAGTAGGATATGTATTGGTCAATGTAGCACCGGGGTTAGAACTTGAAGTTTATGAAATAATGAAAGGTTTCGAACATGTACAAGATATTACAGTACTTTTTGGAGATTATGACTTGATTATCAAACTTGTAGCAGAAGACTTAGCATCGATTGCAAAAACTGTAGTTGAAACCATACGTTCTGTCAAAGGAGTTATCAATACAAAAACTCTTGCCGGAGCAGATATTTAATTTCTAAAAGTATAAGTTTTTAATCGCTTTACTGCATACTATTTGTGCAGAAATTGCATTTCGAATGGAGTCTTGCGCCCCATATGTAGCGCAGTATGCGTGTTTTTTTCCGTAAATACTAAATACTGTATAGCCTGGACAGTTATCGGAGGTTATCCAAAATGTCTGATAAAAAATATTTCGTCCTTATGGAGGGCGGTAAAGATACGAGCCAGGTTTTTGCAAGCAAACAACCCCGTGGAGCAGCCCTAAAAGCTGCAACCCGCGGACATGAGACCATACGCCTACGTGAGCGTGGAACAAAGAGAGTCCACTGCTTCACTGGCAGTATTTCGATGGTTGATAAGCCAGCGAACGGTCCTGCTTGGCTACCTGATAAGATCAAGAAGGCCAATGTCAAAAAGACCGGTATTGAACACCTCTGAGTGTCATTACCAAGGCTAATTTATGATTAATGTATTCCGAGGAATGCAACTGCCCCTTCAAGGACTTAGGTCCTTGGAGAGGCCTTTTTAAAATTCATAATAATTAATATTACAGTGGCAATTATAAATTCAATGGCTAGCCATTTAAGTTGGGCACTGGAATTAAATCCATGTATTATCATCGAAAAGAATCTAGTTGAGAAGTATCCAAGATCTATGATGAGTAAACAAGTGAGTATTTTTATTCCAATGTTTTCTGACTGAATCTTACTTAGTGTCAGGAGAAATATACCTATTCCAAATGGTAATGCTGAAAATCTTATTCTATAATCGACTATATCAACTAGTTCTTTTGATTCCAAACTTGATTGTAAAAATTGAGGGAAAATAAATACTATTATCGATAATATCAACAAGATAAGACCTATTTTTTGACTATAGTTGGGATGCGAATTAATTCTCATTTCTATTCCTCTTGGGGATCCAACCGCCAACCCAAAGCGCAACTGCAATCATCAATAGTTGACCAATAAGGCGCAATATGTGCCAAATAGTTGCAAATGTTTTCCCCTCTAATGGTACATCATTAACCCACATATTCAAATTAGCCCAATAAACCACAATCAGGAATAGAGTCATCAGTAAACCAGAGTATTTACGCGTTTTGGGAATGATTAATCCGACGCCCACTGCAATTTCTATCGCACCAGTGATTAAAACCCAAAAAGTAGGGTCGCCAAGGATCGTTGGCACTATTGGTTCGAACCATTCTGGTTCTAAGAAATGACCAATGCCCACATTGATGAAAAATAATCCAAGTATAAAAGATGAAATATGTTTTATCCAAACAATTCCATTCATCTAATATCGCCTTTCAATAACGTACTTTCTTCCTAGTTAATGTACGCCAAATCCTTTGAAGCGGATCATAATAACGGTCTACTACTCTTTCCTTTAGTTGTATAATAGCATCATCAGTAATTTGAATTCCTGCTGGGCAAACTTCCGTACAACAGCGAGTTATGTTACAGTATTCGACACCAAATTCTTTCTTTATTTCTGGGACTCTGTCTTCAAGATCAAGCGGATGCATTTCATATTGAGCAAGCCTAACCAAGTTTCTTGGTCCTGCGAAATCATCGAATTGCGCGTGGTCTCTTAGTACGTGACATGTATTGACACACAGGAAACATTCGATACATTCTCTAAATTGTTGAACTCTATCAGCTTCCATTTGATTAAATTCCCAATTCATCTCCTTAGGTCCGTTTATTGGCTTTATTTTTTGGGCCATTTCATAATTCCATGATACATCTGTGACAAGATCTTTGATATGCGGGAAAGCCTTCATTGGTCGAATTTCAATAGGTTGGCCTTCGGGTGTTTCAGCGACAACATCACTCATTCTAGTCATGCACATCAAACGTGGTTTGCCATTTATTTCTGCAGAACATGAACCACATTTCCCAGCTTTACAATTCCATCTGACTGCTAGATCTGGTTCTTGCTCATATTGGATTTTATGGACGCAATCTAATACAACCATACCTTCATCCAGTTCAATTTCATAGTCTTCCATTTCCGAAGATTCTCCTTCACCACGAGTTATCAAGAAATCTTGCTTTCTACCTTTTAGAGACATTAATCTTCACCTCCTGCCTCAGCAGCTCTTTCAGCAATTATTTCTTTAACTTCCTTGATTACTTTTGCTAAGTCCTCACGCATTTCCTCAACGGGTTCTTGTCGTATCTTTATCTCGCCATCTTCCATCCAAATTATATTCAGAGTCTTACCCCAGTATTCATCTTCAGGAACAGGGAAATCATCACGAGTATGTCCCCCTCTACTCTCTTCACGCGTAATTGCAGCCAAAGTTGCAACATATGAGATATCCACCATATTTTTTAGATCTAATGCTTGATGCCATCCTGAATTATACTTTCTTGAACTTCCAGGGTAGCAGATCTTCCGACGCTTTTCAAATTCTTTCAAGTCATCGAGGGCTTCGCTTAATTCTGATTCTGTACGAATTATTCCAACTTTTGCTTGCATCATGTCACGCATCTCATCATAAATCAATCCTGGATTTTCTCCACCCTCATGATTGAACGGCTCCAGCATTATTCTAATCGCTTCTTGTACTTGGGAATCATCTATTGTGGGTTGAGCGAGATTTTTGGCTCTTGCTGCAGAAAATTCTCCCGCTCTCTTACCAAATACGATTAAATCTGAAAGAGAATTACCGCCTAGTCGATTTGCACCATGAAGGCCTGAAGCGGCTTCACCGCATGCATAAAGGCCCTTGACTGTCGTTTCTTGGGTTTCTGCATCAACCAAAACACCACCCATAACATAGTGGGCGGTTGGACCGACCTCCATCGGTTCTTTCGAAATATCGACTCCTGCAAGTTCTTTGAATTGATGATGCATTGAAGGTAATTTCTTCAAGATAGCTTCTTCTCCACGATGTGAAATATCTAAGAAAGCACCTCCATGAGGTGAACCTCGGCCAGCTTTGACTTCAGAATTTATCGCTTTAGAAACAACGTCTCTAGTGAGTAATTCAGGAGGTCTTCTAACGGTAGCAATCTTTCCTGATACCACTTCTTCAACCCATTGATCAGACTCTTCAATGGTTTCAGCGTGATCACCAGCAAACATTTCTGGAACATAGTCAAACATGAACCGCTCACCTTCAGAGTTAGTAAGCCTACCACCTTCTCCTCTAACTCCTTCTGTCACCAATATACCTCTAACAGATGGCGGCCAAACCATTCCTGTCGGGTGGAATTGAATAAATTCCATATCCCTTAGTTCAGCCCCAGCCCACAGTGCAAGGGCATGTCCATCACCAGTATATTCCCATGAACCTGAACAAACAGACCAACATCGAGTTATGCCACCGGTTGCAAGCACTACTGATTTAGCAGAGAAGGCATGGAAATCTCCGTCGACTCTAGTATAAGCAACACATCCAGTGACTCTATCTCCTTCTTTTAGGAGGTGTCGAACGGTGTATTCCATGAAGATGTCAATGCCTTCATGAATTCCTCTTTCTTGTAACGTACGGATTAATTCTAGACCTGTTGCATCACCGACGTGAGCAAGTCTAGGGAATGTATGGCCACCAAAGTTTCTTTGATTGATTAGGTTTTTTGGAGTTCTATCAAAAACAGCGCCCCACTGCTCGAGTTCTCTAACTCTATCTGGGGCTTCTTTTGCATGGTATTCTGCCATTTGCCAATTAGCAAGCCATTTACTTCCTTTCATTGTATCGTGAAAGTGAACTTTCCATCCATCTCTTGGATCTGCATTTTGTAAGGCTGCAGCACATCCACCTTCGGCCATTACCGTATGCGCTTTACCGAGTAAAGATTTGGTGATTATTGCGGTTTTAGCACCACTTCTAGCAGCTTCAATCGCCGCTCTAAGTCCTGCACCACCAGCACCAATTACTATGACATCATATTCATATTTCTTGTAATCTTCAGACATCATCAACACCTCAAATCACAAATAGCGCCACATCGCTAAAATAACCTTTACAAACGGCTAAAACCCATAGGTCGCCCAAGAAAACGAATATCAAAGAAGTCCAAAACCAAAAACCATGAGACCTGTTAATTATTGAAATCTTGCCAAATAATTTGCCTCTAATTCTGCTGACGCCAGTGGTCCAACGGTCTAAAACGCCACCAGCAAGATGTCTAAGAGCGTGACATGATGTGACGTACATTGTTAGCAAGAATGCTTCAATACCCATAACAAAAGTACCAATCGATACGCCAAATCCATCATCAAAGGTCATGGTATGGGTTACATCCCACCATTTAATCAAAAGAATAATCATAGCAGCATAAAGGAAATATCGATGCAAGTTATTGAAAATGAATAATCTCTTTTCACCTTTGTATCCAATCTTTTTACTAATATCTGGTTCGTCTACCCAGCATGCTACTGGACTTGCAAAAAAGGTTCGATAGTAGACTCTACGCATGTAATAGCAAGTGCCTCTAAATCCAAAAGGAATCCATAAAACAAGAATGGCAGCATTGACCCAAGATGGGTGATCCCAAGAAGATAAGCCAAATAAATCCCATTCCAAGACATTTGGAGAGAATATAGGAGACATGACTACGCTGCCTTGTAAATCATATTCAATAGTCCCATCAGTTGTATAGATGAATAGTCGCCAAAATGTATACAGTAGAGCAATGTTCAATCCAATACCCATGACCAGTGGTTGAGACCACCACCTGTCTTTCCTATCGGTACGGCCCAGTCCGTTAATCACTGGGAGTTTTATGCCTTCACCCAAAGCTCTCACCACCCGCCCAACAGGGCGGACATTATGACGCTAACACCCGCAGTCTTTGAGGTTGATTGTCCAATGACTGGTGATAAATAATCACAACTGAGACGCAGTACCCCATATTTCTTGTAAAATTGTTGAATTCGCCCAATAGTTCTTTGATTGCCACATTTTAATTCCATTATCGCCTATTAATTGGAGTGTTGGCGTAGATGGATTGCCAAAGGCTTCATACAAACCATAGCCAGTATCTTGTTCTGAGAAATAATATAATGCAGGAGTATTTTTCTTGCCCATTACAATCTTCCAAGGAGTGTACGATGTGTCATTAGAATCTGTTCCAAAAGCATCCATGACCTCTTCTGGCCCTTCTATTCCAGACCATCCATGAACGCTGATTATACTCAATGTAGAATTATCTAGAGAACCATTTTCAAGACCTTGTCGTATCAGATTAGTCCAATCATGACAACCTGAACACCCCGAACCAATCCATAACATTAGAACCGGTCCATTTTCTAACTCTTCTTTCAAATCAAAACTGGAGCCACCGTCTTCAGGCCTATCCAAAGTATCTGCTTTGAAAGATAGCCTGAGGGGTATTTCGTCTCCCTTGTCGCCTACTACTGATTGTGATTCTATGCAACCAGGAAGCAGAATAATCAATGCGATACAGATGATAGAAAATCTATGCAGCATGGCCCTCACCAGTTGCATTACTTTTCATGGAGACTTTATTTGCCTTTTTGACTTTAGGCTTCTTCATATCTTCAAACCAATTACTAACGCCGTTCCAATCAGGATCTAGTCCCATGTCTGCTAATACCAATTTACTGCTGATTCGAGCGCTCTCAAATATGGTCGGAAGACCACTACCAGGGTGAGTTCCACCGCCTACTATGTACAAGTTTTTGGCTTCTTCAAAGCGATTTTGTGGCCTCCTCCAGAGCATTTGTTTCAAGTCATGGGTGAGATTGAACACAGCACCTCGGTAAATGTCTGATGCACCCCAGTCATCTGGAGTTACAATAGTCTCAGAGACGATATGGTCTGCAATGTCATCATAACCAAGTTTAGCAAGTTGCTTTACGATAGTATCTCGATAGTCTGCTTTGATGTCATCCCAAACAATTGTATCATGAGTATTTGGAACTGGAACTAATACGTAGACCGTCGATTGGCCTTTCGGCGCTAGGCTATCGTCAGTGATACTAGCATTTTGAACATATACTGACGGGTCATCCCAGGTGAGCTTGTGGTTTGTGATATCATGGAGATTCTTCTCATAAGCCGAGGAGGCATAGATTTGGTGGTGAGGCAAATCATACATCTTATCTACGCCGAGATAAAGCATGAAAGTCGAACAAGAGTATCCCTTCTTTTCGAGTTTCTTATTCGACCACTTCTTTCTCTTCTCATTTGGAACAAGGGTTGTCATGGCATGCGCGAAATCTGCATTAACAATTACTTTATCAGCATGGATTTCTTCTCCTTCAATACGTGCACCTACAACTGTTTTTCCTTCGTATATCAACGATTTCACCGGAGTACTGCAGCGGATTTTTACACCCATGCCTTCCGCTATTTCACCCATACGGGCTGTAATACTACCAAGTCCTCCCTTGGCATGGAATATACCGTGTTCATATTCAAGGAAAGCAAGAATTGTAAACAAGGACGGTGCATGAAACGGACTCATTCCCAAGTACTTTGTCTGAAAAGACATAGCAAGTCGAACTCTTTCATCATCAAAATGCTTACTTAGATCTCCAGCAACACTGGCCCATGGCTTGAGAATTGTAGCGACCCTCATCGCCCTCTTAGAAAGTATATTTAGCGGACTGGTCCATGGAGTTTGCAAACATTGCTTGGAAAAGTTGAGTTTCTTGCGGTTTTGTATAACATAGTTTTCGAAGCCTTTAGCGTTCTTATCCCCTGCAAGTTCACGTATTCTTTCAGTCATTTCGTCAAGTTTACTGGTCGCATCAATGTGACCACCTGCACCAAATACCAGTCTATACATAGGGTCAAGAGGCATTAAGCCAAGTTCTTTGTGAGCATCAAGTCCAATTGCTTGAAAAATCTCTTCAATAACTTCCGGATAGTGGAAAAAGGTTGGACCTCGGTCAAATGTAAACCCATCTTTTTGGACAAGTTTGGTTCGGCCTCCGACCTTATCTTCTTTTTCGAGAATGGTGACGTCAACACCAGAATGTGCTAGCAGTAAAGCACTCGCTAGTCCCCCTGGTCCAGCTCCGATAATAATCGCGGTTGGTTTGTTTGATTCTTGCATGAATTAATTGGCCCGGTCTCGGCATATAAAGAACAGTATTGAACCGTATTTTGAAATACTATTTAGCAAGCATTTATTGGCTTAACAAAGGAATTTTTTGCCCGACATTCTCAACTGTTTTTCTTGCCGAAATAAGAGCCCCCTCAACACTGCCATGAGTCATGAAATCTCCACAGCGGAAAAAACCGTCCTCATTGTTTGAATCTATTTGTGTAAAAAATTCTGAGTCGGATTCAGGCAAGGCATTTATGATATGTTGAATTGCGATAGAACTCCAAGATTGAACTTCATCACCGTACCATTTTCTTAACTCCAACTCAACTTTGGACAATACCTCCTCTTTGGAATTAATTCCTAGATTATCGCATTTATCTCCTAAAACCGTCACACAAATCAGTGATTTACCAACCGGAGAATAGTTTGATTGAATATCGGAAGGCACCGATATGTAAGAGATTAAATCATCGGAATTCCTAATTTCGGAATTTAGCATTATGTGCTTACTTGATAGAGGCGATTTATCAGCAGAAAAATATAGTGTCCAAACATGTTTCTTTGATAAATTAGTTCTATCGTCAAAAGCGATTATTACGCCATGATATTGTTTTTCCTCATCGTTAACTTTGATTGTATTAGGCGATATGATTTCTACGTCTGAATTGAGTTCTATATTTCCCTTTGGAATCTCTTGTGCCAATAAATCAGGTATTGCTTGTATTCCCTTTTTTGGCAAAACCATATCGCCTTTGGACATTGTACGAAAAATAAATTTGAATAATCTTTCATTGGTTCGTAATTCTGATTCAAGAAAAATTCCACTGAAAAGAGGATAGAAAAATCGGTCGATGAATTTTTGTGAAAAGCCTTGATTGCGAAGCCATTGTTCTGTATCTAAATCTCCGTTAAGAAAGATTTCATCAACCGGCATCTTAGTTAATCTACGCCTCATAAGAAGAACTCTAAGCATATCAAAAGGGGAAGCGAAAAACCCGAAGGCATCCTTTAGAGAACTTAGAGGCCTACGAAAGGGATCGGAAAGTCTCCAAATACGGCTCTTTTTACTTGATGAACGAATTACTAGAGCTCCTGGTTCAAATGCTTTAACATTTAATTTATCATAATCAATCACCTTTTGCGCAACGTTATATCCAGTTTGGAGAACGTGAAATCCATGGTCGATTTGAAAACCTTCAATGAGTTCTGTTTTCATTCTCCCGCCAATTCGATCTGATTTCTCATAGAGGTCAACATGATATCCTAGTTTGATTAATTCACTAGTGCAATGTATTCCGGCAATTCCAGCACCGATCACTGCAATTCTGGACTTCATCTTACCAACTCTATTCTAGACCTAACTTTTGTCTAAACTCTTCGAGGTACGGCCCCATAGACTCGATCAAGTAGACGTCGGGATGCGTTCTCAACACCAGCCCATCAAGATACATCAAAGCCCTGATAATAGGGAATGCTTCTTCGCCAAATTCAGCCCCTGCAAGTTCGACTGCGGCTCTAACTGTTTGCATCATTATTTTTGTAAGACTTTGTTCACCTACTGATTTCTTACCAAAGTCAGCATAAATTTCATGCATCTTTGACATATATTTCTTCATCTTCTTTTCTGAAGGGTGTCTGTCTGTCATATCCAACAAAGCTATGAAAGCCTCATCCAGTTTTTGTTGAGATAGATTATCGAAGAAAACAAAAAGTGATTTACTGACTTTTTTCGGTGCATGACAAACTGCAGCATTATCGATAAAGACGAATTTACCTTCTTTGTCTATTATACAATTCCCAGGATGTAAATCACCATGGAATGTTCCTATTCCAAATAGATATGCGCCATGTATTCTAAATAATTCGAGTAATGTCTCCCATGAAAGAGATTTATCGTCAATCCCTTCTTCAAGTGATTCTCCGTCAATAAATTCGGAAACTAGTACATTCTCGTTGGATATTTCGGGATAGTATTTAGGAAACCTAAGCAAAGGTGTCGGGAAGTTTTTAGATATCTCTGATTGGATTTTCATCAATTCACCTGCACCCTTAATTTCATTTGTTAAATCTAATTCTCTTAAGGTGTAATCCGCAACGTGGTTAATCAGAGCGATTGGATTACCCACTTTACGAAGCCTTGGTGAGAATAGTACGATTATCTTCAACCAATTTCTCATACGCTTGACTTGTTTTGAGAATACTTTGGAATTGGCTTGTTTCACGAATTTTATGATAACTTCTTCTCCCGTTTTCAACTTGGCTCTATGAACTTGGCCTACTGAAGCCGCTGCAAGAGGTTCTTGCTCGATGGACTGGAAGTGATCGGTGAAATTCTCTATTGCCTTTGACCTAAGTGTCTCATCCAATGATTCTGAAGGAATCGAGGCTGCATGCTGGTAGAGTTGTTGAAGTTGTTGACACTTTTCTTCACCAAGTAAGTCAGGTCTTAGAGCAAATATTTGGGCTAGTTTAACTGCAATTAAACCTTGATTTTGAATCCAATCCAAATCTGCTGGCTTCTTTCTAGTAATCTGTCGCATAAAGCGAAGAAATGTAAAAAGGCGCATATTACCAAGTCAAGCCCTTGGTTTATCAATTGATGTTTTTCTTAATCGGCATCTTCTTCGACATCATCTACGAAAATCAATGTATATTTCCAAGAGGCTTCGTTCTCTTCGTCGGGTTCTTTACGAACTAAGACATTACTGTCTTCGGGATATCTCGATAATAGAGCCCCTTCAATTATTCCATCATCTAATTCCCACAGAGGTAAAACTTCTGGTTTGTCATTAGGAGGATGTGTCAATCTTACCTTGATATGGAAGAAAGGCGAAGTACCATACTCTAATTCACCAAGTCCAGCGTGTTCCCACCAATCCATTAATTCACTTAAAAATTCTACATGACCTTCGATATTTCTTAGACTAAATGCCAATTCTTCGCCGATTCTTTGCCCCACTTGCCTAAGCATGGTTTTGATATCTATTCCGAGTTGATGCAGGCTGAATACGCTACCATCTTGCATTGCAGCTCTTGCTTGATTGATCCTTTTACTGGATGCCAAGAAGGATTCAGGATTAAATGGAGTATCTTCATCTGGCAATTCTCCACTAAAGTCTAATGCTTCTCTAAATTGCTCCAAAAATGAACCTTCTCCGACGGTTAATCGCAAAGGGTCAACTATTCGCTCTTCAGTGAACCTTTTCTTAGCACTATCAAGGTCAACTGCTCGATTCCAAACCGCCATCATGAATTCATAATGAGAGTTGGAGAATACTTCTGATGAAACTACTAATGCAGCGTCTTCTCTACCTCTGCCAACAGGATTTGATTCTACGAACAAGAACTGAACGACGTTACTAAAATCCTGTAATACGCCAAGAGAATTTATCTCATCGGAATGTCTTACTTCAATCGATTCGTCTAATTGGTCAAAAAATCTTAGAGTCCTTCGGTCTAATTGTGATAAAACCTTGACTACAACGCCCCTTTTTGCAGCCGAATTTACTTCCTCAATGGCTGGTGAGCGGCAAAGGTGTAGAATTCCAAATTTACCTAAAAACAAGATAAGTTGTTCCTCTGCATCATTGGAAAGTTCACCGATTCTCTTCTGAATGTATTCTCTTCCTTTCAATACTGCAAACTTTGCATCACTTTCTCCACCAGATGAGCCTGTCTCTAAAGCATCTTCTTTAGCACCCGACATAATGCTTTCAAATGCTTTAGTAGTTCGATCGATCCTAGACTTCTGATCTTTTATCAGCCGTTTAAAAAGGACAGGGAGTGAAGAACAAGAGAACTTCATCGGCCTATCTGCAGTAACGTTAACCAAGCCGATTTGAGTTAATCTGGACAAGGAATTATACGCATCTAACCTATTTGTTCCGAGTTTTTTTGCTAAATCACTTGCCTTGAGTTCCTTTGAAGATGATAAAATTACCAATGATTTAGCTTCTCTATCACTTAATCCTGCTTCTTCAAACAGTTCATTCCAATCCATTTTACTTTCCTCCAGAGGATAGACGGCTAAGTGTATCTAGTATCTTTGCAACATGTCTCCTTGGCCTAAATAACCAATCATAGCAATAGTGAATCTTTCGATCTGGGTCGATTAGAAATGAAGACTTGCCAGGGAATCTTCCTAAAAATAGTGGAACTCCATAAGCGTCCGAGACCTCTCTTTCTGGATCGCTGAGCAAAGGGAAAGGCAGCCCTAACTCTTCTTTGAACCTCTTGTGGTCTTCAACCGAATCTTCGCTGATACCTATGATTTCAACCGGAGGGGTTAGAGACTGAAATAATTCATATTGTTCTTTGAAGTTCAAACAACCTCTCTTACAAGTGGGAGAGCCATCTTTGGCATAGAAAAATAGTACTTTCCAAATTCCGTCAAAATCTGATAATTTTACTACTTCGCCTGAACTTGAAGTTAATGAAAAGTCTGGTGCTTGTTGACCTAATAGCTGTTTAGACATACCCGTTCCACCAATAACCCGTTAGTAGACTTATTCATTGATAACGAATGGTAAAATATGCCCCATTCTCTTCGCTTTAGTTGCTAAATAATTCTGATTTAACACTCCTCGGCCTTGAATGTGCTCTATTCTGTTGATTACAGTGATGCCATTATCCTTCAAACCATTGATTTTTAATGGATTGTTAGTCATGAGATTTACCTTTTCAACTCCGACTTGACGCAGCATCTCAGCACAGAATGAATACTCTCTAGCATCAGCTGGATGGTTTAGTGCTGTGTTGGCATCAAGAGTGTCATATCCTCTATCTTGCAAGGCATAAGCTTTGATTTTTTCTTTGAGTCCAATTCCTCTACCTTCTTGCCTCATGTAGAGTATAGCCCCACAACCATCTTCCTGAATTCTTTGCATGGCATACTTCAACTGAGGGCCACAATCACACTTCAAGGATGTAAATGCGTCGCCAGTCAAACATTCAGAGTGAATTCTGACTAGGGGGGTTCTGTCTGTGTCATCTAAGCCTACAGAAAATACTGCATGCTCAAATCCTTTCTCGTCTACCATAACTCTAACACGGAAATTTCCGAATTCTGTTGGTAGGTATGCGTCTGCTTCAATTTGCATTGGGTCAATGGTTCTGCTCTCCATACCTATAGAAACGAGCATTTGGTTATAATGAAGTGTTTAATTCCAATACGATGTAAAACACCGCTTTATAGGTGGATTCAGTTACTGAGAGGCATGAAAGGGCTATCTTGTGACTTAGGAGTTGCGGCTGTAGTCTCTTCAGATGACAAAATTTTGCTTGTTAAAGAAGGCACTGGACCGTTCAAAGGAAAATGGGGCCTACCCAAAGGTTTTGTCGATCAAGGAGAATTACCGAGAGATGCTGCTCTCAGGGAATTAAAGGAAGAATGCGGCCTTGATGGTGAAGTTGTTGGTCTTAATTCACTTAGAGAAAAAATAACCAATGGACTTCCTGCAATATTCATTGTATACGATATCAAAGTACACCCAGGGCAAACCGCAAAGCCATGTTCTGAGATTGACCAAGTTAAATTTGTAGATAAGAATAAACTCGATGAATTGGACTGGATAAGTCAAACTATGAAGTCTATTGCAACATTTTCTAAGCCTGAAATCAAATCTTCAATCATAGACTACACTGCATCTCAGGGACATCCTTACTTACTTCACCTACACAATGGGGGTGTTTCTACTGAATAGTGGATTGAAAGATAGAATTAAACAACTCAATGACAAAGAGATCAACCTTGATGGAGAATATGTACTCTATTGGATGATATCCAATCGTAGGTTCAATTATAATGCATCTCTCGAATATGCAGCTGACCTAGCAAAGCAGTATGATAAGCCGCTGTTAGTCGTTGAAGAAATCTCTACAAGTCATCGGTTTGCTAATGACCGCATTACCTCGTTTGTAATCCAAGGAATGGTTGAGAATATCAGTTTGTTCAAAGAGCATAGAATTAGATTTATTCCATGGGTAGAAACTCCTCTAAGCGGCCCAATGGGTTTACTCAAGACTCTCTGTAAAAGGTCTGTTCTAGTAATAACCGATGAATTCCCTACCTACTATCCACTTATCGCAATAAACGCTGCAAGTAAATCCTTGGACAGAAAAATAATCGCTGTAGATTCAAATGGTGTTTTCCCAATGTCTTGGGCCAGCAGTGCTTATACCACTGCACATAGTTATAGAAGATTCATACACGCAAACTTCTCTCGATGTAGGGAAACTTGGCCTCAAAAAATTCCAATTGACACTAAACATGATTACTGGATTGATGATGAACACTTCAATTCAATTATCGAAGAATGCTCATTGAAAATCCCTCCATTTGAATGGCTTTGGAGATGCTCTGAAGGCGGTTCAACCGGGAAAATCGCCCTTTCATCAATTGATATTGACCATAGCGTCGAACCGGTAAGACATATTCGGGGTGGAAGAAATATGGCTGCAAAGAAACTATCTGTTTTCTTCAATGACAGACTTGAAAGATACCACATCGATAGAAATAATTTCGAAAACCCATCTGTCACTGGCCTCTCACCATGGCTTCATTTTGGCCACATCTCATCGATTGAGATTGTTGAGCATATTCTAGATAGCAGGAAATGGGACCCTGAGCAAATCACAATGTCTCGAAAAGGTGCAAGAGAAGGATGGTGGGGTCTATCTGCTGGAGTTGAATCTTTCCTTGACCAAATAATTACATGGAGAGAATTAGGATTTAACAATGCACATCATAACTCAAATCATGATAAATTTGAATCCATACCTGAATGGGCAAAGATCACTCTTTCTGAACACTCTGATGACGAAAGAATGTTGTACACATTTGAACAAATAGAAAATGCCCAAACTCACGATGAAGTATGGAATGCAGCTCAACAAGAACTACTTCAAACTGGGATAATTCACAATTATCTCAGAATGCTTTGGGGTAAAAGAATCCTAGAATGGGCTGAAACGCCTAAACAAGCCGCTGATTGGATGATTGAACTCAACGATAAGTACGCCTTAGATGGTAGAGACCCCAATTCCTACACGGGTATTTTTTGGGTTCTAGGGCGACATGACAGAGCTTGGGGGCCTGAACGAGCAATTTTCGGTAAAATACGGTACATGTCTTCTGAAAATACCAAAAGAAAGCTCAAATTGAAGCCTTATCTTCAGCAATTTAGGAGTCGTTAAAATGACCATCAATTATGAACATAAAACACATGTTGACTCTGACATAAAGGAGACCTTCGCTTGGCATGAACGCAAAGGTTCTTTTCGTAGATTAATGCCTCCGTGGGAAGTTGCTGAAGAGGTACGTGCTGATGATACACTTGAAGACGGTGCTCAGCGGATTTTCAAATTCCCAATGGGCCCAGTAAAAATGAAATGGATCGCTAGACATTCTGCCTATAATCCACCTCACTCGTTTGAAGATGATATGCTTAAAGGGCCTTTCAAATCATGGCATCACAAGCATGAATTCCAACAAAAAGAAGATGGTTCATCGGTGGTTTTTGACCAAGTAAATTACAGACTTCCTATGGGGCCACTCGGCAAATTAGTTGCTGGAAGAATGGTTAGAAAGCGAATTGAAAGAATGTTCTATGCTAGACAAATCAGATTGGAAAGAGACCTTAAACGTCATTCTGAATTTTCTCACATTGCTAGAAAAAAAATTCTAATCGCCGGCTCCTCTGGTTTAATCGGTAGGCAATTGGTAGCATTCCTTGATACTGGAGGTCATGAAATTTGGCGTCTGGTTAGAAGAGAACCAAAGAAAGGAGAAAATGAATTGAAATGGGACCCTAGTAAAGGTCAAATCAACTCAGATGATCTAGAAGGTTTCGATGTTATTATTCATTTAGGTGGCGCAGGTATTGGTGATAAGCGCTGGTCAAAGAAAAGAATGAAATTAATCGAAGATAGTCGAGTAAACAGTACAAGTTTACTTGCTAAAACAATTACTAACTTGAAGAAAAAACCAGAACTATTCATGGTTGCTAGTGCAATGGGATGGTACGGCGATAGAGGAGATGAGAACTTAACCGAGAATTCCTCCCATGGTGAAGGATTCTTACCCCAAATATGCAGAAATTGGGAAAAGGCAGTTGAGCCTGTAACAGAAAGTGGAATTAGAACTGTCAATTTGAGAACCGGAATTGTCTTGGACGCAACTGGAGGAGCATTACAGAAAATGTTACTACCGGCAAAGTTGGGGGCTGGCGGTCCAATTGGAAGAGGGAGACAATGGTACTCGTGGATTTCTATGGATGACCAAATATATTCCATGCATCATTTGATGATGAAGCAAGAATGTTCTGGGGTTTACAATATCTCTTCTCCAAATCCAGTAAGACAGAAGAAATTTGCAAAGGACCTTGGTAAAGTCCTAAGAAGACCTGCTTTTATTCCAACTCCGCCACTAGCTATCCGCTTCCTATTTGGTAAGATGGGAGTAGCACTAACTACTGAAAGTACTAAAGTTATACCAGAACGATTGATCGATTCTGGCTATGTTTTTGAGCATCCCGAACTAGAGCCTGCTCTAAGAGATAGTCTAGGATTATGGAACTGATTGATGCTCACAGTCCAACTAAAGATTACCTGAAAATAGGTTGATTCTTGGCTTTCTAATCATGCCTAGAGCAAACTGTAACTTTCGGTATAGTCCCATTTTTAGTCTTCGAGTTAATACATCACCATTTCTTCTCATTGCTTCTTCAAGAATAGCGTCATATGCTGCACACATCAATGATGGAGAGTATCTAGAATCTTTATCGAGAAGTGAAAGTAATCCAATGGCATTCTTTCTGTGAGCTAAAACATGATCTAGGTAATGGCGCATGAATTCTTGCCAACCTTCTGTTTGAGGCAACTTTTCATCATGCAAATCTATCTTAGAAATACCGAATTTAGCCATTTCTTCCAATGGAAGATAGACACGTCCTCTGTCCAAATCTTCTTGGATATCTCGTAAAACATTGACCATTTGAAGATATTTACCCATCTCAACAGCGTGTCTTCTAGCATTAGGGTCATCATATCCATAAATCTCTACCAAACATAACCCAACTGTTGAAGCCGCCCTGTAACAATACTGGCGGAGGTCTTCAAAATTTTGATAGTTTATTTTATACAAATCATCTTCCATTCCAGATACTAAATCTCTAAGATGTACGAGGTCTATTGCGAAACGATTGACAGAATCTGCTAAAGCAAGGAATATTGGCTCGTCGATTTGCTCGCCTGTTTCAATTTTATCTAGATTCATTCTAAACCAAAGCAGGGCTTTGACTCTATTGGTGTGCCCTGGTTCTTTGTTGGCTGGTTCGGTATCGTGAATAACTGAAAGTTCTTCGATTCTACGTTCTGCTTCTTCGTTTAAGAAAGATAAATCGATATTTGGTAACCAGTCTCCATCAACAATATCATCTACTCTTCTGCAAAATGCGTATAGAGCATTGACAGCCTTTCTTTTAACAGAAGGAAGATGCCTGAAAGAACGGTAAAAAGAACTGGATGCGTTTTTAGAAATTATCTCGCACTCTTGATACGCGCTTTCTAATCTTTGAGCAATAGTCTGCGTTTTTTCTTCATTTAGAAGGAAAATTGAAACCATTACTATTCACCACTGTTGAGATTGAGCCCGACAATAGATAAAGGGAGTTTTTTTGATATTTGAACTCTAGTATTGAATCTCTTCGTTTCGCGACTTAAAAAATAGCAATCAAGCGAGTTGTGACCAATCTACTTCAGCCTCAACCATCTCAACTTCTTCAACATCCATCTGAGCTAGTTGCAACTTTCCAGATAATTCATCATTTACGGCATGCCAATAAGAATATGCTTCAATTACCCATATTCCAGATTCCCTGGTCCCATTACCTGAACCTTTGACTCCACCAAATGGCAAGTGAGCCTCAGCACCAGTAGTACTGTTGTTAATTCCGGTCATTCCTGCTTTAATTCCAGTCTTGTAGCGGTATGCTTCAAGACGGTCATTGGTGTAAATAGCACTAGACAAACCATACGGACTTGCATTTGCAAGGTGTAGGGCATGGTCAAAATCATCTGCCTTACAAACTGTGATAGCAGGGCCAAAGACTTCTTCATGGAAACAGTCCATATCTTCAGTAACATCAACAAATACGTGAGGCCACATGTATACACCTTCTTCAGCATCTCCAAGGAAGTTAGTAGGCTTGTTTTGGTTGGTGATTCTACCTTCTCCCCAAATCTGTTTTGCTCCAGATGATTTACACATTTCAACACCTACAAGGAAATCCTTTGCGTACTTTTCCGATAACATAGGGCCGTATAGAACGCCATCATTGTGTAATGAATCACCAATTCTTGTCGATTCTACCTTTGCCATGAACTTCTCCATGAATTCATCATAAATATCCTTGTGTAGAATTAAATTTCCAAGGGATGTACATCTTTGCCCAGCGGTTCCAAATCCGCCCCAGTATGCACCTTCTACAGCATTATTGATATCTGCTGATGGCATTACTACCAAAGGATTCTTGCCACCCAGTTCCAGAGAACAAGAGACTAGATTACGCCCACAAACCTCTCCGATCATTTTTCCTACTTCGGTTGAACCAGTAAATGAAATCTTGTTGACTCTACCTTCATCGACGGCATCGACAAGGTGTTGGCCAGCGCCGCTTCCTTTTCCGTGAACAAGATTGACTACTCCATCTGGCAATCCAGCCTCATGCATAATTCTAGCAAGAGCGAAGGAGAGAAGAGGTGCATCTTGAGGACTCTTCCAGACACAAGTATTTCCACACATCAAAGCCGGTATCATTTTCCAAAATGGTACCGCTGCAGGGAAGTTACATGCATTGATTATGCCGCATACACCTAGAGGTCTTCGGTAAGTAAACAGTTCTTTATCTGGTAATTCTGAGTTGACTGTTTGCCCGTAAAGCCTTCTACCTTCAGACTGGAAGAAAAGACAGGTATCAATTGCTTCTTGGACTGAACCTGCAGATTCTTTCAAGGTTTTTCCAATCTCTCTTGTTTCCAAAGCAACAATAGCATCCTTGTGTTCCATCAAGAGTCTACCCATATTACCGATTATTTGCCCTCTGGTTGGAGCTGGTGTTGCAGCCCATGCTGGGAATGCCGCATGAGCAGCATCTAAAGCAGAGTTGATGTCATCCTTTGTAGAAAGTGGAAAGTTTCCAAGTTTATCTGTTAGAATGGCTGGATTGATGGAATCAAAACTTCCACCATCGCTGGCTTTAGTCAATTGTCCATTGATGATATTGTATCCATTAACACAGGGCTTTCCATGTGGGTTATCGTTTTGCATAAATTCGAGGCCGGCTTCTAGTACATGAACCATGTTCGGGCCAATCAAATTCAACTCTTGAAGGTGATGGTCAATTCAAAAAATTGTATTTCTTATTTTGGTAGGGTTTAAGACAGGTCGAATTTAACAAGTAACTAGGCAGATTGTCCGACTGTATTATTTAGAATCAATCGGCCAACCCAAAAAGAGAGTGAGTTCATGAGTGATGAAGAAGAGGCTATTTCCCTTACTGTAGAAAAATCAATCCCGTCAGATGTAGGACATGGAAGAGCGAGAATTTCTGGTGATTGTGGCCTAGATTTGAAGCCAGGGAACATTGTAATGATCAAAGGAGAAAAGCGTTCAACCGCTGCAATCTATTGGCGAAGTCGACCAGAAGATAACAAAATGGCAATTATCCGTATTGATGGAATAATTAGAAAGAATGCAGGAGTTAGTCTTCGAGACAAAGTTACTGTAAGTAAGGTCGAGGCTAAAGAATGTACTAAATTAGTAATCTCTCCAGTCATGGCGAATAAACAGAAAGTAAAATTCGGTCCAGGAATTGAAGGATTTGCTCGAAGAGGATTATCCAACAGGCCTGTTGTTCAAGGAGATAGAATATTCATTCCCGGCATGACTCTGTTCGCCGAAGCTCTACCTTTTGCTGTGATTCAAACCGTTCCTAAAGGCGTGGTCAAAGTAACAAAAGACACTGATATTGTAATCAAAGATGAAGCGATTGATGACGAAGATGTGGGACAATCCGAGGGAATTACTTACGAAGACGTTGGAGGTATTGGTCAACAATTACAAAAGGTTAGAGAAATGATTGAATTACCTCTAAAGCATCCTGAACTTTTCCGTAGACTAGGAATAGACCCCCCTAAGGGTGTCTTACTACACGGACCTCCAGGTACAGGTAAAACTATGATTGCAAAAGCGGTTGCCACCGAAACAAATGCTCACTTCAAGAGTATTAACGGGCCTGAAATCATAAGTAAATACTACGGAGAATCTGAAAAGCAGCTGAGAGAAATATTCGATGAAGCGAGTGAAAATGCTCCAGCGATAATATTCGTCGATGAAATTGACTCAATCTGTCCTAAAAGAGAAGATGTTAGTGGCGAAGTCGAGAGACGAGTTGTCGCACAAATGCTCACTCTTATGGATGGAATGCAAGGCAGAGACAATGTCGTCGTAATCGGTGCCACCAATAGAAGAGATGCATTAGATCCTGCTCTTAGAAGACCTGGTCGTTTCGATAGAGAAATCGAAATTGGAGTTCCAGACCGTGAAGGAAGAAGTGAAATCATGGATGTCCATACTCGTCAAATGCCAATCTCCGATGACTTTGAAATCACATGGATTTTAGACAATACCTATGGTTTCGTAGGTGCAGATTTAGCCGCTTTGGTAAGAGAAGCCGCAATGAAGGCTCTACGAAGATATCTTCCTGAAATCAATTTAGAAGAAGACACTATACCTCCTGAAGTATTAGAGAAAATGGAAGTCTGTATGGATGACTTCAAACATGCAATCAAAGATATTGAGCCATCAGCCCTTCGTGAAATTTACGTCGAAGTTCCTGAAGTCACTTGGGGTGAAGTAGGTGGATTAGAAGACGTTAAAGACAGATTGAAAGAATCTGTTGAATGGCCACTTACCAAACCAGAACTATTCAATCACTTTGGAATTAAACCACCTCGAGGAATTGTACTATTTGGAGCACCTGGTACTGGTAAGACTCTGTTAGCTAAAGCCATAGCAAATGAAGCTCAGGCTAACTTTATCAGCATTAAAGGGCCAGAAATGATTTCAAAATGGGTCGGTGAATCTGAGCGAGCAGTTAGAGAGATTTTCAAGAAAGCAAAGCAGTCATCTCCTTCGATTATCTTCCTAGATGAGTTTGAATCCATCGCAAGTATGCGTTCTTCTTCCTCTTCTGAGGGAAGTGATGTTTCTAATCGTGTTGTAAACCAACTGCTTGCAAGTATGGACGGTGTGGAGTCACTAGACGGAGTGATCGTAGTAGCTGCGACGAATCGTCCTGAAATGATTGACCCCGCTCTACTTAGAAGCGGAAGATTCGAGAGAGTATTGCATGTTCCTCCGCCAGACCTAGGTGCAAGAGAAGCAATTTTCAATATTCACTGCGAAGGAATGCCATTGTCTAAGTTCTCAATGAAAGATATTTTGAGTGGACTAGATGGATTCACAGGTGCTGATATTGAAGCCGTATGCAGAGAAGCAGCTCTTATCTGTATGCGAGCGAACAAGAAGAAAATCACCAAGACTCACTTCGAAGAAGCGATAAGCAGAGTTAGACCTACTGTAACTCCTGATATGCTTGAATACTATCAAAAGATGGAAACAAGACTAACATCGGGGATGTCTAATATCAAGCGTTCTCGTGATTTCGGCCATGGTATGGAAACAATGTGATTTGAGGTTTTTCAATCGACGCATTCAAGGAGTGAATTAATCTTCCAGCATTTAGTAGAGAGTGGATGTTATGGCGATTTTTGCTCGCGAGTTGATTGGAAAAGATGTTGTTGATTCCCATAATGAAACACTTGGGAAAATGACAGATATCGTTTTTGATGTCCAATCTGGCTCTATTACTACAATTATTGTAACCCTAGAAGGAGACCTAAACCCTAATTTGCTACCTTGGGATGAAGATAGTGGTAAAGTTATGATTCCTGTAGATGATGTTTCTAGATTCTCTAAAAAAATACATTTGAAGAAGTAGTTTAATCAAATAGTCATTGAGCATTTTTCTCTCAGCAAAAGACAACATTCTAAACTAAGTGCTGTGCGTGTCTTGTCGGAAATGTGTACCAGTAGGTGAAGTAATGGTGGATTGGAGGTCTCTAAATTATCGCAGATTCGGCCTACAGGCTGCTTTTTGGGCAGTAATGGGCGTTCTTTTGCTGATGATTTTGAGTAATTTCGTCAATCTATCTAACACAAATCAGTTATCGGCGTATGATGATGACTGGGATGATATGTCTGCATTCCGTCAAGATATCAAGGATATGGGTATAGAAACACGCTCTTTGGTAAGTAGCCCATTGCTCTTAGCAGATATTGAAGACCCTAGAAATACCACTTACATTGTTGCTGGAGTCGAAAGAGATACTCTGTCCCTTCCTCAATTTGATGAAGATGGTTTTATCACAATTGCATCCGAAGATGGATACTCTCCATCTGAAATCGATGCTATAGTCGAGTTTGTCGAAAATGGGGGAACTGCGCTAATTTTAGAAGACTATGGTTTTGCAGGAACTATTGCAGAAGCATTCGGAGTTCGCTATAGTGGATACCAATTATTTGACACCACTTATGAGCCTAGTTTGAATTTTAATTATGTTTGGATGTGCATACAGTCTACTCCTTGTAGTATGAATGGAAGTGTAATAGATGCCGATACGCTATCAACCCACGACCGCTGGGCTGATGTTAACTCACCTCTAAGTGCTCACCCATGTGCATTGATGAATGGCCAAGCGATGACATTGGAAGAAGCAGGAGTGTGTGCTCATCATTGGAAAAATGGAGAAATAGCATATAATGGCACATATAGAGTACTTCTGAATAATATTACATCTCTTGAAATAATTCCAGGTAATAAAAATCCGCTATCTGAAATATCTATACGGGCTGTAACAAGTAATGAAGCAAGTATAGACGTCAATGGTGATGGTGAACTATGGGTAAGTAGTGAACAAAGCGAGGAAAGTCCAGACCTATATGGTAAATTCAATCTAAGTATTGAAGCATGCGCAAAAGTAACATGTAATCCAGATGAGGGTGGAAGAGTTATCTTTGTTGCAGATGGTTCGCCATTGATCAACGCAATATACGATTATCAAGGCTTTGCTGATGGAGAATATGGAGATACTGATAAGTTAATTCCTGAGAATGATAATCGAAAGTGGGCATTAGACTTAGTCGCTGAAGCTCTAATGTCAAGTATCGATGACGAGAATGCTCAACCATCTGAAAACGCCATGGTCATTTTCGATGAGTCAAGACATCCACAAAATGCTATAATTGCTGATTCTTACAATACAATTTACTTCCTGCTGGTTTACTTTACAGGTGAAGGGCTTGCTATGCTAGTACTCTTCTTGATTCTCTTCATAGCATTTGAAGCAGTGCTAATCAAGAAGAAAGACCCAGACCAGTGGCGTCACGTTTTCTCGATTATTTACTATGGATTTGGTGATGCAAATAGATATCCGTATTATTCTAAAACTGAAAAAATTAGACAGGTATTCTTATCCAAAGTTCGTAATCAAAATGGCTTGACTAGAGAAGAATTCCATGCGATGCCTGCTAAAGAACTAGTTGGACTAATCAACGATCCAGTTCTTGCAAAATTCGCTATTGAGCCGAGTAAATACTCATTGGAACAAACCGTTTCGGTTGTTAAACGTGTTAAGGCGTGGGGGCGCAAGTAGGTGATATAATGTGGACTCGTAAGGCTGCTTTTACTTTCACTGGAGGCGTTGCCCTCATTTTGATTGGAATGATGATTTCCAATAATCAAATGATGATTCTCGGTCTTTGTTTGATTGCTTTTATTGTAGTCAACTCTTGGATTTCGGGCCACGGAGATGTTGAAGTACAGCGTACCCTTTCTGCCGATAACCTGTACAAGGGTGATGATTTATACGTAGAATTAGTGATTACAAATCGTTCTAATCGGAAAACTCAACTTCTCGAAGTTTACGATAATATTCCTCATGAAATGAAACTGAGAAGCGGACTTAATCATATGAGATTAAATCTAAGTCCTGGCGAAAGCGCAAGGATTCGATATGTACTTCGTTGTCCACTAAGAGGTCATTACTCGATTGGACCTGTTTCTTTACGTTCAAGAAATACGTTCAATCTTGGTGTTGAAGAGATGTTTGTCGACCACCATAGCGACATCGTGATATTCCCTCAAATAAAAGAGATTGAAGACGCTTTCTTGCGTTCTCGCACTCCAAAAATGTATACTGGTGCTACAACACTTCGAACACCTGGGCAAGGTTCAGAGTTTTACTCATTAAGAGAATATGTCCCTGGAGACCCATTCAAAAACATCAACTGGAAGGCATTTGCCAGAACTGGAGAATTGATGGTCAATGAAAAATGTAGGGATGCAGTCACAGATTTATACCTCATACTCGACAGTAGAGATATTTCAAGAATCGGTACTGTTCTCAAGAATCCTTTGGAGATGGGGACTGTTTCAGCGGCAAGTCTTGCGGCCTTTTTCCTCAAACGCAGAGATTCTGTATCCTTGGCAATATATGATGAAAAATTAGCATACTTACCGCCTGATACAGGAGATAAGCAGTACTTCAAAATCCTAAGCGCCTTATCCGGAGTATCGGCTGGTGGGGAAATGCCATTACAAGCAGTAACCAATTCACTCAGTGGTAGATTTAGTAGGGGGAGCCCTGTTTTCATAATCTCATCTTGTGAGGGTGATGGAACGATTCCAGCAGCTGTTAGAGATCTAGTAGGAAGAGGGCATGAAGTAACTGTTCTATCTCCTTCGAGTATAGACTTTGAAAGACTGGTGAGTAGGATTCCAAGAATGTCTTATGAGGTTTTGAAATTAGAGCGCCAAAATCGATTGACATCTCTAGCAGGTTCGGGTGCCCAAGTAATTGACTGGATGCCAGACATGGATCTTTCACAAGCTCTGATGCAGGTAAGGGGGTACTAAGATGGCAGGTGAAGTAGAACTCCAGAGTGATGTTACAATCTCCGGCAATGCTAGAGCAAGAACATTGCACCTCAAGACTCTGAGAAAACAATGGCAAATTATTGCTTTACAGATTGTTGCAACCGTCGCTTTAATCGGTATGTACTTAGAAGTTGTTTCAACATATGTTGTCGGTTCAATCGACCATACGATACTTTTCGATTCCATAGAGGTGCTGATAGGCGACCAATTACCTCTAAACGACTGGTTTACCGGTGAAGGAAGAACTGGATTGTCAAGATTCTTTGTACCCTTAGTAATTGGATTATTAGTTGGAGGAGTAATGGCTTTGATAGCATTTCAAACTCCTAAGGTCCAACAGAGAATCAAGTTAGGTTTCATTATCACCTTGATTACAATGCTTGTTGGCCGATTATTATTCTCATGGGTTACAGGAATGTTATTCTCTTTCGACCTCAGGTTACCAGATGATAGTGAACTAAAGACTTTGGAATGGCCTTTATTGATGATAATGTCATTACTAATCATGTTCGTTTATCTATTACCTGTCATCATGGGATCTAGAGGTATCTGGGGGCTTTCTCGCCGCTCTATCGCTTGGGCCATCGGTTTCACATTGTTGTTTTTAGGAATTCATGCCATTCTGACATTCCCACTAATTAAGGCTCAGTTAGGTGAATATGGTGGCGCTCTAGCAACATTAGAGTCTCAAGTTTCAGCTCCTACGATTGGGTTATTTGGATTGAAATTAGTAACTAATGAACAATTAGACTTGATTCTTATTGCAGTACTGATTCTAGTCTTCCAAGAATCAGCATTTGGAGTAATTAGATACTTAGAATACGCCTTTAGACTACCTGAGTCCTGTAAGAGGGACCCTGAATATGTTCAGCAAATGGATAATATGCTCAATACACATTTGAGACATACGTTTGGGTTCTTAGGGCTAACCGGAATTGCTACAATGGTTGCATTAGGATTCCACAGTGTTTTACTCGATTTGGTCAGCGATTCTACTGGAAGTCAATGGGCTGGGCAAGTGTCTGAATCTATTGAATTATCACTAACTTATGGACTGGTTATCTCTGCAGTAATGTTCCTTTCAATAATGGCGTTATTCCGATTCTTGATTCCATGGCAAAGAATTTGGGGACTAATTTATAATTTAAGAAATCAAAACGACGTTTCCATCACTAAAGAAAAAGAGTTCATTGAAATCTAATCAAGCATCATTGTGAACTCTTTGAATTGTTCTCCCTATCATTTCTGTAGTGAATAGTATCACAAATGGATAGATGATGAAAGCAACCAATGATGAAAGCAATATATTGTCAAATTGTTGAAATACATCATTAAAAGTAAAGATAAAGATTACAATACCCGCCAATAATGCTAACCTTTCAGCAAACATTGGGTATTTCTTACCACTGGTCTCTTTACGTCCTAGAATAGTTGTTGATTCTTCGTCTGACAAATTAACACCTACATGTCTAAGTCAGATAATTTTGATTCGAGATCACGTAATGCAGAATCAACTTCCCCATCCACAGGTTCATTACGATGGTTCCATGAAGCATCTATTTTAGCCAGTTCTGCTTCTAGATTTGCTCTTTCATCATCATCACTTGACTTCATTTCTTGTTGAATTATTACCTCTTCATCATATTCAGGAATATTATCAATCGGCGCTTCTAAAGTTTGCCAACCATCTTGGTCAACTTCTAATTCCTCTTCTATCGACTGCGAAATAACCGCATCTCCTGAAAGATTAGATTCCATATGTTGGACCATCTCGTCATCGATAGGTGTCTTTTGTGCCGGGTCTACAACCTCCCTCTCATAAGGTAATAAGCCATCTCTTTGGAAATCCCAAAGAAGTCCTTGTGGAGTTCCACCGGCCAATCCTGAAGCGTCTAATTGAGTGATTAATTCTTCTAATACTCTTGCTGTTTCTTCCAAAGAAATCGCTTCTCCTGCATCTCTTTGGTCCGCTTCAAGGTATATGTCATCCAAAGCAATTTGAATCAATTTTCGAGTTGCTTGGGCGATATGAGGCAAAGATTCTGGCCTGTTACAATTGGACATCAAAGTCTCTACTTCATGAGGAGGAGCACCTAATCTCACCAGTTGCTCTAGAACATTTCGCAATCTACGAAGCATTGTTATAGACTTCTCATAGTCTTCTAGTAGCCTTTCTAGGTCTATTACCAAATTACCAACTGTCTCACCTAGTTGATGTTCTAATCTTTGTTGAACTGACCAACGTGAAAGACCTCTTACCGCTCCTGCTGTTTGTGGCACTTGTCTCTCTAATAATTCCATTACTTCACTTGATAAGAGGTGTCTTGGAGTTGCAGCAACGTGATCTACAGTCGTTTGAATCACTTGTAATGCACGTTCTACAGCACGATCTAATAATGTAACAGAATAACCTAAACTGCGTGAACGCTCTAGTCTCTCAAGTACTGGAGCTAATCCATCAAATGTCGATGCATCATCTAGTAATGCTTGTGCCAATGGCTCCTCAGCAAGTCTTGCACGAATTCTCTCGGCTTCATGGATATCTGCTAATGCTTCCTCATGAGCCTGTGAAAGTTGTTCGGCCTTATCTACAAGAGCTGCCAATTCTGCTTCAGAATGACCTCTCTTAGCACCTAAGTCTCCTAGTTCTCTTAGTAATGCACGTCTCTCTTGCATTAGTTCTCGAAGTTCTGCCTGGACCTGAGCATGTCGCGCCTCATCGGTGCTCAAGCGGACTCTTTCATCTTCTGCTCTTCTCCTTGCTACTTTAGATTCAGAATCTAAGATTTCTAATTCCGCCCTACTCGTCTTGA
>QQRY01000018.1:0-2564 GCA_003602575.1 Candidatus Poseidoniales archaeon | reverse complement strand
GTGACAGATACCTGTTCTTGTAGTACCCTGAGTCTTCTGTCGTCATCTTCGAGTTGCTGTCTAACCGTGGATAATTTTTCACTGTAAGAATTCAATTCTGCATTTAATTCCGCTTCTTTGAGGGCCATCTCTTCAATGGATTGGCGTAACTGCTCACTTGAACCGGATTCACCAAGGGCCTTTGCTAACTCTGAAGCACGCTCACTGATTTGATGTTCTAGCTCATTGACTCTCTTAACCAATCTCTCGGCTCTTTGTTCTGCATCTTCACAGCGATTTCTTGCTTCTGCCATCTCTATTTGCATCGAATTGATTTCGGAGTTGACATTTTCAACTTTCTCACTCTGCATATTTCTTGTTTCAGTGGCCTCTCTAGAGCGTATTTCAGCCGCCTTACGAGATGTTTCTGATTCGCTTAGTTTAGAATTTAGCAAGGCTTTTTCCTTGTTTAGCTCATCAATTCTGAGTTCTGCTGATTCTAATCTACGTCTAAGGCCAGCATCGATACCTGGGGCAGGTGCGACCTCAACCTTGGACAATCCTTTGCTTACTTCGTCAACTGTATCTTTGAATTTAGCCTTGACTCGATGTTGACGAAATGTCTCCATTCCAATTTCAAAACCAATCAAATTTTCCAAGCGATTCTTAAGATTCGCTCTTCGACTCTCTGAACGCGTCCTCACGGTCACCAATAAGTCTCTGAAATATGATAGGGAAAAGTCGTGAACAGTACCTGATTCTTTGGTCACAATAGAGCCAGCAGGCAACCTATGTAATCTAATTACGCGCTTGGCTTCTGTTAACCCCAGAACTGCTTCTTCAAATGATTCACATGACGGAGCATAAAGGGCGACTGGAATCCCTTTGGCTAGAACTAGCGATACTGCCTTGGAGGATTTCCCTGATTGTATATGTCCTGTCACCTCTTCTTTGATTGCATCGCCGAGCATCGAAAGAATGGCATCGCTACCACCTTTTCCTTCCCTCAAGACAAAACCTTCTGGCAATGCTTGGCCAAATCCGCCCATAGTTGGCATTTCGCCGTCTAAAGCAGCGGCCGCTGAATTCACAATTCGAGTGTGATCTGCATTGGCTTCAGTCCAGACTGCGATTGCAATCTCCCCGGTTTGGGCTAGAAGTAAAGCACCGTCTCCTGTGTGAAGTGTCCAATGTCCACTGGAAGAAAATCCAAGTCCCGATGATAATTGTTCTCGGCTGGCAAGAGTTGTCCCGACTTCCCTCGCCAATGTATCTGCATCAGTTGGTAATTCCCCAGCAGAATCTATTAGCATTCCAGCATCAACTGCAATAGCACCCCTCACAGTTACATTCTCAACAAGTTTCGATAATACTGATGATAAGTCTCTTGAAAGTAATCTCTCAACAGAATCTCCTCTAGGAAGTAAGCCCTGTCTATCTGCTGGATGTTCAAAAGCCTCTGGCACCACCTCTGCAATATTGCCAAGCCCTGTCATTGAGTAACTGGTTGCTTCAAATCTGCATGCACCTTCAGCTTCTATTTCTTGAAGCCTATTTTTCGCCTCAAATCCACCAAGTAATTCTGAAGGCTTCTTACTTTCAGCCAACCAACCAACAACACGTCCTGCTCGAACGATTCTATGTCCTGCTGGAGTTTTTCTTTTACCGATCCAAGTTGTAATCGCGCCATGTGCAAATGACTGAATAGTGCCATCTGTCACATCTATCTCTTCATCTACAGGCATTCCGTTTGGTAAATCAAACATAGTTATCACATCTGAGGGGTTGTCGCAATAATACGACGGTCGCGGTCAAGAGCATGGCGCCAGCGTGCAAGTCTTCCACCCTTTCCACAAAGAACAACAATTCTCTCAGGGCCAGCCATATCAACCATCATACGAGATTCTCCCTCGCACCAGATTTCATATAACTGCCCTGTACCAAGTGCTGCACAGGTTTCAAGAGCAAGACTTACCATCTCTGAAGCTGTCTCAATAGGAGGGACTATCCCCTCATTACCAACACAAGCCATCAGATTTCCTCTGCCGTCAATTAGCATGGCTTGGTCAACTCCCTCTATGGTCGTTAATCCAGCCAAAACACGTTGCAACATATCCGCTCAAACCAATGCTCACCGTTNTAGGCTTCAAGAAGTTTTGTGTCCCCATCCCCCTAAAGGGGGATTTCACAGGTGAAATCGAATATCCAACTGGATTTTAATTAAAACGATGCGCGGAAGACATGATGCATCCTTTTTTCCGCGCCTTGGAACTGCTGGAATTGGGTGTGTGGAGTGCCATAGAGCGAATAAAATAAACAATTTTTTCAATATAAAATTTAAATTTTCAATTGGAAAATTAATCGGTGCCCTCAAACCAAAGAAACCCTCGCCTGCAAATGTTGGCACCCATGGAGATAGAAATCCCGAGTTGTGATAGTTGCGATAAACCCGCACTTCTAGAACAAGCTTATTCGGGACGTGTACTATGTGGGCAACACTTAGTCAAATCGATACGTAAAAAAATCGCTAGGGAACTTAGAAAGCAACTTAAGTTGGTAAAAGGCGAACATACAACTATTTTTGT
>QQRY01000017.1 GCA_003602575.1 Candidatus Poseidoniales archaeon | reverse complement strand
GCAGCATCAAATGGAGTAATCCACGTCATTGACAAGGTATTGATGCCTCCTGCAGACTTGCCTGCATGTGACCACACTGTTGGAATAGGATTATCTGGAATGGCATTTAACCCATCGGTTATTGAAATAAATGTAGGCGAGACTGTATGTTGGCAGTGGACTGACGAAACAATGGCACATAATGTCAAAGAGGTTGATGGAGATAAGTCAAAGATTTTTGTTGATGGAGGAGTATATTCAGGAGCAGCTGAAACAACAGTCGATTTTAGATATACTTTCACTGAAGATAGTTCAACATTTTATTATGTCTGTGAACCTCACATCTTAGCAGAAATGTATGGTAAAGTCATAGTCGGAGACGGCGGAATTGTAGAGGAAACAAATACAGAGACTTCTGATGATAAATCTGAAAGTAACACTCCTGGTTTTGTTTCAGTGACTGCAGTTATCGCTCTAGTCGGTGCGCTTTTATTTGCTCGAAATAGAAACGAGTAATGTAGTTCGCTAAAGCGAGACTTTGCGAAATTTGATAGCGAAGGCCCTTGTCACAAGGACATGGGTCTTCGCCGTCATATTGTACCGATTGCTCTAGTCTTGGTATTTTTGTTGCTTGCAAGGCAGATATACCCATATTCGACCCCGTCCAACGATGTTCTAGTAGATGGCTATCAAATCGAAAAAGTCGCTGGCGGATTGGGCGGACCTACATGTATTGAATGGGATGAATTAGGAAATCTATTGATGTGTGATAGAGATGGAGATCGAATAATTTTATTCAACACTTCAGATGACTTCTCGCAGTCTACAATAGTCGAAGACCTTGATAATCCTCATGGAATACACATAACAAACGAATATTTGTTTATCTCTGAGGCTGGAAAACTATCTAGATATGATAGAGGGGCTGATTGGCAATTAACCAATCGTTCTGTACTTATTGATAACGTCCCAATAGGAAATCATCAGACCAATGCGATTAATGCTTTGCCAAATGGTAGTTTAATTTGGCATGTGGGTTCTACGTGCAACGTTTGTCAAGAACAAGACTCTCGTAACGCAGCCCTTCTTTGGGTCGACCCACTGAGCGGAGAACATGAAATAATAGCATCAGGGGTTCGTAATTCCTTCGATGGGGTTTGGATAGATTCTATGGGCTATATTTTTACTGATAATGGCAGGGATTTTGACGGCGATCACCCTCCAGAGGAAATCAATCTCCTGATTGAAGGAGAGTCCTATGGGTGGCCGGATGATGAACCTGAAACACCCGTTCCGGTTGGAACCCAAGGTCCAGTAGCTACTTGGACTCCCCATTCTTCTGTTAATGGAATTGATGTTAGGCCACAAAACTCGACCCTACCAGGACTTTCAGAAGGTAGTGGCCACACTGTATATGCCACAGTTTACGGCTCGTGGAACACCTTACTCCCAAAAGGACACCAGTTAATCAGGGTTGATTTTACGCCATCATTTGATTCAGAAGGTAATTTTTCTGGATGGGATAGTGAAGCAACAGTATTTGCTAAAGATCTTGGAACCCCTCTTCCTTTGAGATTTAGTCCATCTGGAGATTTATATTATGCTATTTTTGGTAATGGAGGCACGCTATACAAGGTCTCATCAACTCAATCTTAATGCTAAATCTTGAAGTGTTTCATCTTGTTTTTTCATCGACCGGATATATCTGGGAATTATGTGCTGTGAATCCCTTAGTTCCCACAAGTCTCCAGTCCATTCCAGCTCTTCATGACAGACGATATTAGTTTCAGTTCCTTTGAAAACAGTCCAAATAGAGCATCCATCTTTTCTAGTGTCCTTTGTTTGCCTATACCATGGTAGAACTGGAATCTTGTTAGACTTCACTAATGAATTACGATTGATATATTCAACAATACAATCATCAATGACAAATTCTACACCTATATCTTCCAATATAGACACAGCATCGTAATCTTTAGCTCCTCTCTGAAACCAGACTAATGGAAATTCATGTGCTTGAAACCTAAATAGAAGTTGTTTTACTACACTCAATGCTCTTTTTGGTGCAAGGAATAAAACTACAATTTCAGGAATTATTCCATCGTCAATTTCCTTGCGGATTGGGAAATTAGTAATGGTAGAACCAGCATCGTTGAGATGTAAAGGAATTAACCTCCATCCTTTGCCATTAAGATCATGTATTGCTTTATGTGCTGGCTTTTCAGAATTTAACCCACTACCAAAAATATGGATTGAGTTCGAAGAGAGTATTCTATTTGTCAGTTCTTCTTCTCCAATCATACCATTACACTACCATGATGTTTTATCAAATACTGTTTAAGCATTTGATAGCCAAGACCGAAGTCTTCTCACACCTTCTTCGATATTTTCCATCGAAGTAGCATAAGATATTCTTACCAAACCTTCTCCACCTTGCATAAGAGATCCAGGAATTAATTGTACTTTAGCCTCCTTCAATGCCCTAGTAGCAAATTCCACATCATCCATTCCTGTTCCAGAAACATCGCACAATGCATAGAATGCACCTTCAGGTTTTGGTACATTGATTCCGGGTAAATCATCAAGTAATTTATGAATAACATCTCTTCTTTTGTGGAATGAATCTGCCATTTCTTTGGTTTCTTTTTCTAAAGAAAGGGCGGTTACTGCTGCAGGCATTAGGAAGGTAGCAACATGTGTTGCAGCGCTAGCATTGACTTTCTTTACCGCATCCATCACTTTAGTGGGCCCGCCAATCCAACCAAGCCTCCATCCAGTCATGGCCCATCCTTTGGACCATCCGCCGACAGTAATAGTTCTCTCTTTGCCGCCATCAAAGGTACTCGGAGATGTATATCCATACTCTTCCCAAACCAAAGTAGCGTATATCATGTCATCAATTATCCATAAATCATTCTTTACAGCAAATTCAACTAACATTTCAACTTCCCTTGGCTCATATACAGCGCCGGTGGGATTATTGGGGGAATTTATCATAATAGCCTTAGTTTTATCACTTACTGCTCTTTCTAAAGCCTCAAAGTCTGGATGATAGTTCTCTCTGTTAACAGGCACATGAATAGGAACAGCCCCTATCATCTTCAACATTCCATCATATGAAGGCCAAGCTGGTGCAAGAAGTAAGACTTCATCACCAGGGTCTAATGTCGCCATCATAGCATAAAGCACTGCTTGCTTACACCCAGGTGCAATCACGATATCTTCAGAAGGAATTGAAATATCATGTATTTTCAAATGATTTGTGACAGCAGAACACAACTCTTCGCTACCCTGAGTTCTCGTGTATGCAGTTTCACCCCTATCCAACGAGTCCTTTGCCGATTGAACTATTGCTTCAGGAGTATCAAAATCAGGCTGTCCGACTGTGAAACGTATAACTTCAGGCCCGGGTGGTGAAAGGAATGATGCGAAACCAGTTCCAACATCTTTGATATTCTTGTTGACTTCTGGCATACTAGTACCTCCGCAGGAATAATTTGACCAAATCAATTCCGCATTTCAACTCTTTGTGAAAATTGCTGAATTATAGGTTATTTAGTGGAGCACGGACTGAGATTTGAACTCAGGTCTCAGGATTTGCAATCCCGCTCATAGCCGCTCTGACATCCGTGCAGTAGTTTGTCGGATTAACATGTTCTATTTCAACGCGACCTCAAAGTATAAAATTGAAATCATAGGTTTTGTTTAAGTCAGTGATATTCTAGCCCATACCAAATAAGCAGTATTGCGAACTATTGAACTCGGGTGAACTTATGTTGAAAGTGATTCTTCCAGGCCAAAACATTCCAACTTCATATTATGATTGTAGGTACGCTGTGCTCCGGCAACCTCTCGGATTCATTAGGGGCGCTGAGATACTTGCCGATGATAATCAGGCGATACACTCCTATATCGAAAAAGAAAATCATATTTTGTGTGTAGGAAGAGCTCATGTTATCCCTTCTGATAGTGATGGTACAGCGGCAGACCACGCAGGGCCAGAGGCTACTAAGTGCCCAGGATTCAGCCCATTATCCGAAGTAGATACATACCGTCCTGCGATACAAATAAGGCAAATGGGCACATTGGATGACGAAAGAAGAAAAGGATTGGCTGGGCTGGTCCTTTCTAGTTTAGAACAGGTTTCAAAACAACATTTTGGTGCAAAATTTGGCTTTCTTCAAGCTAGGGAGCAGGCAATACCTTTCTATCAGTCACAGGGTTGGAAACTCATAGATCCTCCTTACTCAATAGATGGCATAGGCCCTCATAGGTCTATGATGAAGCGATTATAACATGAATTATTCATAAACCCTAAACTATCTCTATAGTCACTAGAAAATAACTCTTAGTGATATTTTTGCGATAAATGGGTGTGCAATGATGCAACAAATAAATACCAACAAGAAAAAAACATATTATATGACTTCAAAGAACAGCGGACGGATGGCAGAACAAGCGGAGACCGAGAAAAGGGTTGAACGTTATCTAGCAGCATTCAAAGAATTGGCCGTACAAGACCCGGATGGCTTTGCTTCACTAGCCCCTGAATTATTGAAAAGGAGCGTATGGGATTGGCGGAAAACTGATCCCGTTTTTTATGATAAACTTACAACATGGCTGGATAAAGAATGCCTTTGGACACCCTTTTCAGATATAATGCCAAAGAATGCTCGCGTCAATTCAAAACAAAAAGTCAAACCGATCGACAAAACTTCGCTCCCCGATCAATATAGCGAGATTATCGACAGATTTGAAGAGAAGTTTTCCGGAGATTACCATCGATGGAATGCGGCAAAAAGAGATCAATTTATCATTTTAGGTATGCTAGCGCTTGAAGGTAAAAGTGGCGTAAGGCAGGGCAAACTTGCTCATTATTTAGGAATGAATAAACTAGGCACCGGAGGAATCGAAGGTTCTAACGCCATTAGAGCCGCAAAGATTGCACTATCTCGCCAAGAAAAAGGCTTGACATTGAAATTATTCGATGATGCTAAGGGAAATGGTTCAGAACGATTACATGCGTTTGCGGATTCTAATTTAGCTGACTATGTTGCGAGATTTGTACTTTCACATGATGCATCTATTTTATTGCCAGCAGTTGCATTTACACAATAATCATAGAGTCGCGTTATTCATATAGTGTGAGTTTATTCGATATATTAGAGGGAACGCTGGGTTCCCTAAGAACAACCCGTGAAATGCGATGATTTTGGAGGACTTGACAAATAACAATAGTAGAATAGTTAAATGTGGCACTGAGGCCCAATTAGGCAATGTAAAAATGCTTAATTCAAACTATTTTACAGTTATTAATAATCTACAAACACAGTGCGGAGCATCGCATATTTCCCAACTTTTAGTGCACATCCGTGTAGCATTGAATTTGGAAAGAGAGAACAGCGGGTTCTCTATGTAAAACAAACCAAAATAGGAAAGTGAAAAAACATGAAAACGAAGATGATAAGCGTACTACTAGCTTTATTCCTTACCATTTCTGCATTTACTGCAGTTAGCGGTACTGGATCTGACCCAAATGACCCGTCTGATGGCGGTGCTGATTTTGATGGAGACGGTTTAACCAATGCTGAGGAACAAAGTCAAGGTACTAACATAAACAATGCTGATAGCGATGGCGACGGACTCCCAGATGGCTGGGAAGTCTCGAATGGACTGAACCCAACAAATGGCGGAGATGGCAACGCAGACCCTGACGGAGATGGATTATCCAACTCTCAAGAGTATGCCGCTGGAACTAATCCAAACAACTCTGACACTGATGGTGATGGTAAGCCGGATAACACCGACTCTTACCCAACAGATCCTAACGATGGCGAATACTCTGACTCCGATGGAGACGGTATTCCAGATGCTTACGACCCTGATTTTACTGAATCAGGACAAGGCTCTGGAAATGGCGGAACCAACGGTGGTGGAGAATCCGATGCTGGAGGAGAGACTGAAAACCCACAAGGTGAAGGACAAGGACAAGGACAAGGCCAAGGACAAGG
>QQRY01000016.1 GCA_003602575.1 Candidatus Poseidoniales archaeon | reverse complement strand
TGGCAATGATTTCGAAGTAATCGATGATACAGCAAATCAAGATGATGCAAGCATAACAGTATCTGTCGATATGCACGCTGATGAGCAATATGCAAATGTCACAATTATCGGTATTGATTTAGACGCAGGACAAGAATACAAGTTTGACTGGACTGTACATGATTTTATTCCATTGCCACCTGTTGTTTTGATGGAAAACGACCACATTTGGGTTGAAGGAAATGATGGTGTAGAAACATACATCCTAAATTTCCATGACCTCCCAGATACTAGCAATGCATGTATTACAGTAGTCTTCTCCGCAGGAGGTACTGAATTAGAGACAGTTTCCAATGTATGTTGGGCATCAGCATCAATTGCAGATGAAGATGGTGATGGGGTATATGACAAGAATGACTTGTGTGAAAATACTCCTTCTGGTTCAGTTGTTCAAGCTGATGGATGCTCAGATAGTGATGGCGATGGTTTTGATTCAAATTATGAAATCGATTGTAATTCAGATCCAAATGACATAGCAAGTATACCTTCGGATTTAGATAATGATGGCATTTGTGATGCACAGGACGAAGATATCGATGGCGATGGCTACCTTAACTTGGATGAAACCCTTGCAGGTACAGACCCTCTAGATGGTTTAAATTTCCCTGCAAATCGTCTTCCAACATGCGCATTATATTATTCACTTGAAGTTGATGGAATTCCAACAACCTTTGAGGGAGATGCCGTAATACCTGCTCTTTCTGGAGTTTCGGCTCAAGTTGGAATTGGTTCGATTACACCTTCAGTAATAACTATTCCAGCAGGAAGTTACTACATGACTGCTCATTGTATCGACCTTGATGGAGATGACATTACTCTAACTGTAAATGATATCACTATCGGACCAATAGCTGGAGAAGTAAGTGCTGGCGCACTTATTGTAATCGGCGAAAGTGTGAATGAAACAATAGATGTTACAATCTCATGGACCGATGGCTCTGACACGCTAATTGCTACAGTAACTGTCAACCTTGAAAGCGATTCAACGACATCTCCACTTCCTGGATTTGGGATTGCACTTGGGATTACTTCCATCTTACTTGCTGGATTAGCGACTCGGAGAAAAAATTCAAATTGAATTACGGCGATTGATTAGTTTGTTGAATCTAACCAATCTTAGAACAAGAACTGTTCTCAAAGTGTCGAAGCAAAATCAACGATAGAATCGTAATCAGGCTCTACGCCAGGGTTTTCAGCAACCCAGCGGTGTTGTACAATGCCATTTTTGTCAATAACGATTACAACTCTATTAGCAGAAACGTAGCCATCAATTCCTCCTAGGCCTGTAAATGTAGCATCATATGCTTTGACAACATCTCTATCTAAGTCAGAAAGTAAAGAGAATTCAAGATTATATTTTCGAGCGAATTCAGCATTTGCCCAAGGAGAGTCAACACTGATTCCAAGTACTATAGAATTGGATTGGTTTAGTTTACCCATATTGTCTTGAAATGCACACATCTCTTTATCACAAACACCAGTGAATGCACCGGGGTAAAAAGCAAGGATAACAGTTTGACCACTATAATCAGAGAGACTAACGTCACTTTTATCAGTTGTTTTCAGGGTAAAGGCTGGGGCAGTGTCTCCAATATTGACCATAAATAGGCCAATAATCTGTGGTGTATATCAGTTTCGTTTTCACGCGATGTCAAAACGATCAGCATTCATCACTTTATTCCAAGCGGTAATGAAGTCCTGAACGAATTTATCCTTGTTATCATCTTGAGCATATACTTCAGCGATTGCACGTAGTTGAGAATTACTTCCAAACACCAAATCATATCTTGTAGCACTACGCACCTTGTCCCCAGTTGAACGGTCGCAAGCATCATAAGAATTACTTCCAGTGGCAGTCCACTTGACATTCATGTCCATTAGAGTAGAGAACCATTCACTAGATAATTTAGAACCATCAGTGAAAATTCCCCTATCATCCGAACTTACTCCCATAGACCTTAGTCCACCGACTAGAACGGTCATTTCAGGAGCAGTTAATCCAAGTAATTGTGCTTTATCTAGCATCATTTCTTCAGGACTGACATTGTAATTCTTTAGTAAGAAATTTCTAAATCCATCAGAAACCGGTTCTAGTACAGCAAATGAATCAGCATCTGTCTGCTCTTCTGTTGCATCTCCTCGACCAGGTGTGAAAGGTACTTTGACTCCAGAGGCCATTTCGATACCAACATTACCAGCAAGAACGATTGTGTCTGCAATACTAGCACCATGAGAGTTTGCAAGTCCAGTTAGAGTTTCAAGAACCCTTGCAAGTTGTTCAGGTTTATTTGCAGCCCAATTCTTTTGAGGTGCAAGTCTAATTCGAGCGCCATTAGCTCCTCCTCGCATGTCAGAGCCACGGTAGGTGGATGCACTTGCCCAAGCAGTTTCGACCATTTCAGAAATTGTAAGTCCACAGTTCATCAAATCTTTCTTCAAACCTTCAACATCATAGGAAGTACTTCCTGGAGTAACAGGGTCTTGCCAGATAAGTTCCTCATCAGGAACATCAGGACCTAGGTATCTTGCCTTAGGCCCCATGTCTCTGTGAAGTAGTTTGAACCAAGCACGTGCGAAAGCATCTCCAAAAGCATCTGGGTTTTCATGGAAGTGTTTGGAAATTTTTCTGTATTCTGGGTCGCGAATCATTGCCATATCTGCAGTTGTCATCATGGTAGCAACCTTGATCGAAGAGTCTTCAGCATCAGGTGCTAAATCTTCAGCATCAGGGTTAGCAGGAGTCCATTGGTTTGCACCAGCAGGGCTCTTTACTAGTTTCCAAGAATCTTCATATTTGAAAAGTAAGTCAAAATATCCATTATCCCATTGAGTAGGGTTAGATGTCCAAGCACCTTCGATACCGCTAGTAATTGTGTCTCGGCCCTTTCCAGAGCCATGAGCATTAGCCCATCCAAACCCTTGTTCTTCAATAGCAGCACCTTCGGGCTCAGAACCTACAAGGTCAGCATCGCCAGCACCGTGTGCTTTACCGAATGTGTGTCCTCCAGCGGTTAATGCTACTGTTTCAGCATCATCCATCGCCATCCTAGCAAAAGTTTCACGAATATCTTGTGCACTAAGCAATGGGTCAGGATTTGCATTAGGTCCTTCAGGATTAACATAAATAAGTCCCATTTGAACTGCAGCAAGAGGGTTATCTAGGTCTTGGCGAGTATCTCCGTATCTGTTATCTCCAAGCCATTCATCTTCGCTTCCCCAGTAAATATCTTCTTCAGGGTGCCAAATATCTGGACGTCCACCGCCGAAACCAAAGACAGGGCCACCCATGGATTCAATAGCAACTATTCCGGTTAAGACTAGAAGGTCAGCCCAACTGATTTTATTGCCATACTTTTGCTTTACTGGCCACAATAATCTTCTTGCTTTGTCTAGATTTCCATTGTCAGGCCAGCTGTTTAGTGGAGCAAATCTTTGCGCTCCAGTGCTAGCACCGCCACGCCCGTCACCGATACGATAGGTACCAGCAGCGTGCCATGTCATTCGAATAAAGAAAGGTCCATAGTGACCGTAATCAGCAGGCCACCAATCTTGGCTATCGGTCATCAGTGCGTGAAGATCCTTCTTTAATGCAGCATAATCTAGAGAATTAAATGCTTCCTTGTAGATAAAATTACTATCCATTGGATTTGATTTTTTGTCATGCTGATGTAGAATCGCCAAATTAAGTTGATTTGGCCACCAATCAGTGTTTTTCATTCCTGTTTCGCTTGTGCTGTGAGCGCCGTGCATAACTGGGCACTTATCGCCATTGTCCATTCCCTTCATGTGAATTCACCAATCTTCCCAATACATCCTCCCATATCAACTTAAGCATCTTTAGTGGGTTATCTTTATTAGTAAATTTCAGGACCAATAATTGGATATAAAATGGATATAATTAACATCACCTCGGATAATTGGAATGAGATAATTTCCTCTCCACTTTCGATAGTTACTTTCACTAAAGATGACTGCCAAAATTGTAAAAAATGGATTGAAAAAATAATATCTTCAAATGCTATTAGAAATATTACTTTTGCAGTAATAAATTTGAGTCAAAAAGGCCTTGGTAAAATAAAAATAGAAAACCCATGGATCTCCCAGATTGATATTTTACCATTCAATGTTTTATTTGCCGATGGAGAATTGCATGAAAATTGGAGCGGCGGTAATGAAGATAGACTAATGCAAATTATCAAACCTTACCAGTGATTATGGTAACAACAATACAGGACATAATTTTACAAGGTTCATGCTTGCCATAATCCTGCCAGCAATACTTGCTGGGATAGTTGCGATTCTGGTCACTTTGGCAATTGAAAAGTTTGGAGGTTTGGTTGGCGGAGTATTAGGAACTATACCTTCGACTATAATTCCGGCAGCAGCAGGGGTTTACCACATAGATGGAAAGGAAGGGTTGTTGTCCAGTATGTCGATAGTGCCATTGGCAATGATGGTCAATGGAATATTTCTCAGTGTCTGGATAATCTTACCAAAGTATGTTTCTGACAAAAAAACTCCATTATTATTGACCACAATAACCTCATTATTAATATGGGCACTTTTCGCTTATATCGCTCTATCAATAGCAGATTATAGCGTCTCTATCGATATTAGTCCGGCAATACTTGGGATTTTAGGACTAGTTTGTCTTATTCTAGTTTCCATATTTTTCAACATTAAGACCCGTCCATCGCCAAAAGGCGATAATAAGGTTCCAATTTTGATCCTTTCAGTCAGGGGAATCGCCGCCGCCATCGCTATTGGTTTAGCTTTGGTTCTAGCACAAATCGGTCAACCTTTGATAGCAGGATTGGCTAGTGCTTTCCCTGCTATTTTTCTAACCAGTATGGTGGCTTTATGGATTTCTCAAGGAGTCACTGTGCCCCAAGGGGCAGCCGCTCCAATGATGCTTGGTGGAGCGAGCGTAGCAGTTTATGCATTGGTTGTAATGTGGTCGATTCCTAGTTATGGAATCATATTTGGTTCAATTATTGCCTGGCTCTTATCCGTTGGACTTTGGTCGATTCCCGCTTTTTTATCGTTACGAAGATATCGAGCCTTATCCATTGATTGAGCGACTCCACTTTTCTGCACCCGGTATCCCAACAACAGTGCATATCGCTTTATTTACGCCTTTGATAGATTCTATTCGATTTTTCAAGTCTACAGCATCAAGTAGGCAACATGGACAGTGAGGATGCTTTGGAGCGATAGTATAGTCAACAACTCCTTGTTCTGACACATCTATTGACTGAACGATGTCAGATTGATTGTAAGTTGTTTCTTCATGAGGCTCCTTCCAAGTAGCAAATAATTTGACGACTCTTAACTTCAAAGCCTTCAATTTCCGCTCATTCATGTCGACCCCTAGCCGTTTTTATTTTTGTTATTACCTAATCTTTAGAGATTTCTTTTTCAATATCTTCAAGTCTTAATTCGTTTAATTTGCCTTCAGCCGATTTAAGATCCTCTTGACATTGTTTCAATAAAATAGCACCTTCTTCGTATAATTGAAGAGTTTCATCTAATCCTTTGCCACCACGTTCCAAAGAGGCTACAATTTCTTCTAATCTGTTTATTGCTTGATCATAGGTTTTTCCTTTTTCCATGTTATCACTTTCCTTTCTTTTCTAAATTCACGATACTTGCTTCTGCCTTGCCATCGGCAAAACTCATTTTGATATTTTGTCCAATTGAGAGTTGTTCAATTTGTGATAATACTTCACCCCTGTCGTTTTGTATCATACTATAGCCTCTTTCCAATACTCTTTGTGGATGAACAGCTTTCAAAGAAGCTTCAAATTTAGCCATACGTGCGTTTTCCTGGGTGATGATAGATTGACTGCTGTTATTGAGCATCATAGCGAGTCTCTGAATCTTGATTCGTACATTATTAATGCCTGCCATAGGGGCTGCTTTAAGCATTGAAGTGAGTAATTTCAATCGACTTCTGGCATCACTAAACTGTCTGATAGTAGCACTATCTATTCGTTCATTATAATCTGACAAGAGCATTTGGATTGCATTGTAGTCAGGCACACACCTCTCTATCGCATTTGAAGGGGTTGACGCCCTAACATCTGCCACCATGTCGCTTACTAGCAAATCAGATTCATGCCCTACTGCAGAGATAACAGGTATTTGAGATGCGATAATCGCTCTAGCAACTGGCTCGAGATTGAATGCCCACAAGTCTTCGGGCGACCCTCCTCCTCGGCCAACGATGATAACATCAACTGGGGGTTGGTTTCTCTGTTTGGCAATTTCAGGGTCTGAAAGTTTTCTCGCTACTGCTAATCCTCTAACGATTTCCCTGACAGAATTTTCTCCTTGTACCAATACTCCAATTATTGTTCGACGAAGTCCCGGCCATCTATTTTCAATCAATCTATTCATATCTGATAATGCTGCTGAACCAGTTCCAGTAACTATGGCTATGTGCTTGGGAACTAATGGGAGTGGTTTCCTCGGCCGGTCAAATGCTCCCTCTTGACGTAGTTTCAGTTTCAGTTCCCTCAGTGCTTCTTCCATCTTCCCAATAGCATTAACCGGCTCAATCTTATTTACAACAAGTTGAATCCGCCCTTGTTTAGTATACAAGTCCACGCCAGCGATAACCACAACTTCTGAACCCTCTTTTATTGAGGGGTCGATAAAGCAACGCCCCTGCCAAATTACAGCACTCATTTGACCAACATTATCTCTCAAGGTAAAGTAGGTATGTCCACTTGGATATTGTTTCCATTGGGAGACTTCTCCTTTTATTGCTTGGTTTTGAAATAACTGATCTTGTTTAACAGTTTGACGAATTAGATTTACAAAATTGCCAACCGAAAGCGGACCAGTGGTTAAATCACTACCCTCTCTCATGGACTCATCATTAAGTCAACGGTTCTTGAATGATGCGTGTAGTTTACACCTTTGCAAATCATTACTTCATATCTTTATTTTTTCTACGCTGAGTTTCAAAACCATGCCTTGCCTCGACCTCAGCGAATTTTCGTAGGATTTTTCTTCGTAGAAACCAAACAACAACAATAACAGCAAAGATGTCTATGAACAGTATTAACCATTCAACCCAAGTCCAATTATCGAACATATCATGACCTCACAATGGCGGGCGTATATCAACATCAACATCATTCAGCGGAACGCCAATACACCCCAACCTCGCACATCTCTCTACTAAATAATCATCCAATCCCGGCGGAAGAATTTCAGGGAGATCGACCTTTCCTTCAATCAAAGTAACCATGCAGGTTCCACAGGTGCCTGAAGTACAGTTGGTAGGAATTTTCACTCCTGCAGATTCTGCATGTTCGACAATAGTTTCACCACTAATTAATTTAGTTTGACCAAGTAATTTAGCACCTTGTAGAAAGCGAACTACTGCGACATGACCGTCATCTGAAGAGCCATCTTCTGAACCGGACTTTGCCGACATAGTAAAACCTCAACGCATATCTTTGTGGCGAGTCCAACGTCCTGTCTGCTTGTTGAAAAACAAACCAGCCTTTTTCATCCATTTGTTGAACTTGGTAGCCCCTGCACCAGTGCGTAGAATGAAATCTTCTCGGTCTTCTTGTGCTTGAATATATTCCTTAGCAGCCAAAGTTTGGTCAATCCAGTCATTGATATCCATTAGTCCACCACCAATCGCACTTTCTTCGACAACTTTGCTCATTTGATCAGCAGTTGCACCAGTTTGTTCAAGGTCTCTACGAATCATGTCATTTACAGATGATAAGTCCATAGATGCAGGTTTAGGCGGTACAGGGTTACGAGGTGGCATATTTTCATCGATAGAAATTCTACTACCATTCATCAATTTATTTTCGACAATAACCGCAAGCTCAGGAGTGAAACTCTCTTCACATTCCCAACAAATGAATACCCACTCATCTGATCTGTCTTTATCCCTTGCTTGTCTAGGGTCCATTTCATCACCGCAGGTAGGGCAAGCATGGAAAATTAGTGCAGGGACGAATTTTCTACGGAAGTCAACAATATCTTGCGGAGTTCCTTCTAATTCAAGCATCTCATGATCTCTTGCAGCTTCTAGGCCACGAGTTTCTAGTTGGTCGCGAATTTTTACTTTCTGATCATCTTTGCCTTCATCATAGAGATTATTCTCTAGTTTGACAATCAGTTCAACTGTTTTTCCAAGTCTATTCATAACCAATTTTTTAGCCCTAAATGCTTCAACTTGTATAATTTTTAACCGCTCTTTTTCTTCTGCAAGTTCGGTTAAGACGTCCTTTTGCTCACGCTTAAATTTCATCTCCTCAATTTTTGACTCGCCTCTCTTTCTTTCAGGAGCAAGAACCTTTGCAAGAAAACGCTCTTTTCCGTGAGTGGTATGGCCTGCAGTAATAATTGAAATTACACCTTCAGCGATATCAGGCTTAAGGGCATAGTTTTCTACCAGCATGTCCTTATCGATTTTCTTAAGGTCGCCGATTTTCAAACCAGCATCAGCCAATTGCTGTGCAGTTGTGTCGTCAATTCCTCTTCTTAATAAAGCAAGATAGGTGTCCTTCTTCGCCATAGCATCCCCTCCGACAAGTCACGCCGAGAAGCCACTCCTAAGAAAAGGCTCTCCCGTGTAAAACTATGCAAATCGACACTATTTGAACAAACAAAACAGGCTATTGCGCCGTTTTATTTCATAAATCTTGACTATTTTCAGTCAAATCACAACATAGTTCAATCCAATCGTCAAAGTCTAATTCTTCAGGCCTATAATCTAATCTTTCATCCTCGAGTAAAGAAGCAAAAGCTTTCTTCCATCTACCCGAATGCCACTGTGGTATTCTATTTATTCGCTTAGGGACAGATTTCAGGGTAGAACGTATCTTTTTTCTTCTCTGCGTAAAAGTGGTATGAATCACTTGTTTTACTAGCCTTTTATCACACTCAAACACCTCTCCACTAGGAGTCATTTCTACAAAGCAAGAGTGAACTTTTGGGTTAGGACTGAAATTATGCGGGGCGACTTTCTTTACGATTTGGCTTTCCCAATCTAATAAGGCCGTCATCCCTAATGAGCCAACATCTGTTTCATATTCCATAACCAACCTTTCACCGAATTCCTCTTGAACCAAAAGTAGAACATTTTCTAATGCCGGAACCTCTTGTTCTCTAAGGTATTTTGTTAATCTATCAATTAGCGGAGATGAGATTTGATACGGGATGTTTGAAACAACTTTAGTAATCTCTTTTGGCCATTTAACTTTTAAGGCGTCTCCAGATATTATATCGAGTTGGCCACTATCAATTTCAGGAGCGAATATTTCGGTTAAATGCTTTACAGCACCTTGGTCCAACTCAATAGCAGTGACTTTGGAATTTAAATTTAGTAATGCTTCTGTAAGAACTCCAGGACCAGGGCCAATTTCCAAAACATGATCTTTATCGCATACATTAGTATGCTTTACTGCGAAGTCAATAAGTTCGTCATTGACCAAGAAATGTTGGCCTAAGTCCTTGTTGAAAGGTTGTTTAGCACGTAAAGAATCGACGAGCCAACGTGCACCTTTCATGCCTTCACCGGAAGGAGGAGGTCAGTAAGTCGTGGTTGGAGGTTTCGGTCAATAATCTCGGAATGGAATCTTTTTGCTAGTAATTCAGCGGCATCAATGCTACAAGATTGGTTTAGGGTTTCAAAGGAAGTAAATCCCGAAGACCCTCTTTCTTCAACCATTTGTATCGCTTTTTTATTGCCAATTCCATGAAGTAATTCGTAAGCATGCTGTTTCAAGGAGAGATATCCTGCCGGATTGAAAAAGGATTTTATGAAGTGAATCTCGTTTTCTTCGATAAAGGATTGAAGGACTATTGGTAAATCATTGGTAGCACTGGTGGAAAGCCTGTCTAGGCGCGCCATACCGATAATATCGCCGACATGTTCACGCTTCTGTTTGTCAATGCCGACATACAACCTTGTTCCTACAGTTTGGATATTTCCTGAATTCTTAGGCCGGTATCGCCCTATCATCATTTTACTTTCACCTAGAAGGACAAGAACATTATTCTCAATATCATGTTCTACAACCCTAGCCCAAATCTCGTCATCCAGCGGGGTTGGCTTAATGATTTTTTGTCGCTGAGGCCTTTGATTATTTGACCTACGATTATCGGAACGCCGGTTACGAGATTGTGTTGACCTATTGTTTCGATTGTTTGAACGTTGAGGTTGAGGCTTTTTTTCCTCTTTTTTAGGAACTTCTTTACGTCCTTCTGCAGGTCTTGAAGGCATATAATTTGTAGAACTGGGCTGAGATTTTTTACCTCTAGTTGGTATCTTAATATTACGGTCACGACGGAAACCACTCATGGTTTTCACTCCACAAATTAAGTTCATTCAACGCCAACATGTTGGCGAACAATATCTAGAATTTCATTCACTTCACTATCGTCAATAGCAATTCTCTTTGAAACTAGAACAGCCTTGACAGTTTCAGGATACATTGGCATTAATTCAGCGATCTTTGCAGCTAAATCTGGATATTGAGTCAATTTCTCATGAGCAGTCAATGCTTCTTTCAAAGATTGAAACACATCAGGAATCGTCTTGTAGCCATTTCGATTGACACTAGCAGCCCATTCAGCATGTTGAAGAGCAGCTACTTGCTCATAGGTTAGGTCGCCGCGACGTTCTTGAGCATCAGCAAGCATTTGTCTAACAGTTGCAAAATCAATAAATTTTTCTTCTTCAGTCATGAATCTCACTCCAAAGGTCTTAGGTGCTCAGGTCGAGCGATAACGGTTTTTTGCATGTTTCCATCTTTTACAGAAACAACCCATGCCTTTCCTTGGCGCTTGTTAATAAATCCGGTTCGGCCGTTAAATCTTCGATGAGGCATTCCCATCTGTTGCCCACCATCTAGGACAATAGCAACACGGTCGCCTTCTTCATATTGATGAATGACACGACTAATATTCAAGCGGCTGCGCTCTTTTCTGCGACGTCTTAGAATGCTTCTTGTCCTTACACGTAGTCCTTTTGAACGCTTCATTTTATTCCCCTCTTTGACTCCGAGTCAGCATTACGACATCTTCCGAGCATTTCGGCGACCTGCCATTGACATATAAGAACCGCGACAGATTTATTGATTGATTTTGGCTCACCAATCGCCTTAATCAGCATGAATATCCCCTACATCTAACCAAATAACTTCACATTTTGATTTCAATAATGAAGCGATACTTGGCTGAGTTCTTCCGCTATCGCCATGAACAGTTTCTTTGACATATGTTCCAGATTCACAACGCATGGTTACTTCGATCTCTCGAGTACCGTCCTCCATCAATTCAATCACTGGTTGATGAACTTCAAAAACAGTTCTTCTTCGAACCAGGTCGGCTCTTCTGTGAGCAACTCTTTCAGGGGTTCTCTGTGCAAGCTTAACCCCTTCAAGCGAAAGTATCGATTTGATTATGAAATCATCATCCGGTAATTCAAATGTCTCAATCTCAGGCTCTTCAACATTTGATATTCTTTCAATTAAATCATCCTTGGTTCCCGATTTCTTGACACCAAGTTCGACACAAAGGGCAACCAATTCGGGTTTTTTCATCTGCAATAATTCGTCTTTTCCAGGCTTGACATTCTCCGTTTCAATTTCGGTTGGCAGTGGCTTTGTATTGTCGCGTTTATTGTCTCCACGCCTCTTCCGTTTATTCTTTGAACGCCCCTTGTTTTCTTTGGTCAAGTCTAGTGGGGCGGTAAGTACGGTATACTCCGCTTCATTTAGCGGCAGTAATTTGAATCGAATAGTATATGATTTTTCAGCCGGAGTATCTTTCAATCTAACGACTTCACTACGATTTGAATCTCTTAGACTTGTAATTTCAATACTACCTTCTGCATTGTCATTTATCAGTTTCATCAGTTCAATAGGGTCGGTTTTTCTAAGCCTTGGCTCTTTCATTTCAATGACAAATGGACGCCCTCTGCCCATGCATCTAACATCGATATCTTCTCGGCCCATGCCGTGGAATGCATGCTCTTCGCTACCAAATACCGATAGCAATGGATTGCCGATTAAATCCTGAACACTCTTGGCATATTGTAAGCCTGTCATTTCACAACGCTCACAACCTCGACCCTTACACGCTCTACAAGGCCAGCGAGTTTGAGGTATTCCACGTTCTAGTTTACGATATCTGCCATACAAGTAATGGGCTCTGACATCTAAGTCTACACTGAGAGTAAGAACATCGATTAGGGCTAAAATTTGAGGCTTATCATTTACCAATGTAACTCCTTCAAGTCGTTGATTTAAACGTTTAGCAATTTCTGCTACAAGGCCAGTTTTAAGGCCATCACAACCCCCTGCTCCGTATCTTTTTCTTTGTGAATCTTCTTCTTCAATTTGACTTTTAGGGAATCTAGCACCAAGTTGCAATCTTTTGAATTGGTAGGGACTGATCGAATCATAAATGATGTCTGTCAAAAGTTCAACTTCTTCGAATAGATTTTCACAAAATGGGCACAATGGAATTTCTTCACGGACATTGGATAGGTGAGAATTTCCCTTTTCGACAATTCCTCTTATCTCTTCACCGGATTGCTCTATACTTTGTTCATAGCGCTTCTTGCCTCCAAGTCGACCAAGACACGAGTTGCAGCAACCGATTCTTACCAAATGCTTCAACCCCGCGGGGTCGGGTGCGCGTGGAATTTCTTCCATGTGCGAATCCAATTGAATAGTGAGGTCAAAATCTTCAGATTCTTCTTCCTCTTCTTCCTCCTCTTCTTCTTCAACGACTTCATCCCATAGAGAATAATTGGTTTGACCAAAACCAGAATTTGCATATTTCATCCAGTCTTCTTCTTTATTTTCTTCAGTCATAAACTCACCACTGCCTCGGGGCCAACCCCTAAGAAAGCAAACTGCCGTCAAACATCTACTTCAATAATACATCGGCGAGTATTTTTCAATTATTCACGCTTGTCTAGCATATCAAGTACACCAGCACCTACTGCGAAAAACCCAGCAAATAAAACGAGGTAAAACGACATTCCAGTTGTAAGAGTATCATCGATATTATTTTTCATTATCATCCAAAGAATCGCAGCGAAGAGAATCAACCCCCCACTAACCCATGACGATATTCTACCATAATTTTCTGCTCCACCTGGCAAGGTTTGCCCAAGCATGGACATTACCAACATGACAGTAGCAGCTAGAGAGCCGATAACCCCAATCCAAAGAATCAGACTCGAAATTCCGCCAGCACCATCATTATCCAAACACATTTCTCGAAAATCACCAGCCTCAGTTCTAAGGGCATTATTATCTGTATCATCGGCAGCTTCCAATGCAAACGCATAGTTATTTTCACAAAAGTTTTCGATATCACCCTTTAGCACTGGGTCACTGGGAGGAGTTTCCTCTGCAGCTTTTTCCATATCTTCAGCCAATAATATGTAAGTCGTCGATATACAGGAATCTTCATCTTGTTGTTCCGAACAATCGAGAACAATATTTCTTAATCCTAAGGAAATTGAATCATCTTCACTGGACACCTGCCAAGAATTCCCAAATTGGCCCATTATGGTTAGAAGCAATGCTATTACAATACAACCAACTGCTGCCCAAGCCATAATTGGTTTTGGCTCTCCCATAGGGGCAACAGCCATAGGTGCTATATTCATCATTGGTTGAGCCATTTGCTGAATAGGTTGTTGCATCATCGGTTGAACAGGTTGTGGAATTGGCATTGGCATAGGAGCTACAGGCATTGCAGTAAAACCTGGATAATATTGCTGGGTGTAAGTCAATGCTTGGTCAGCAGGATAGCCTTGTTGAATCAAGCCATCATAGTATGATTTTCCGTCAGTCATAAGGCGCTCTACATCAATATTGTAGATTAACATTGGTGATAATTTATTCATCGGCAGTAGAAATACCTTCATTCCTAATCGAAGACAGCAATCCTAAGGCTGCAGTTGTTAAAATTAGACTTGCAATTAGAGATAATGCAATCATAGCAGCGGAATAAATACCAAAATTACTGAACAGGCCCATTGGCGAGAGGGCGATTACAAGGAAACCAGCAGAGTCAGATGCCGCACTTCCAATCAGTGCCATGCTACATGCTCCACCTACAGCGACTAATGCTTCATGATGCGTTTCGCCCTTTTCCCGACTTTCCCTATATCTCTCAGTGACGTGAATACAATAATCAATTCCGACTCCCAAAGATATCGTAGCGATAGTTACTGTTACTATGTTCAGCGATGAACCAGCCGCATTCATAAGCCCATACAGCCATACTACGACCAGTAAGATTGGAATGAGAGTTACCGCGGCTTGCTTAGGAGAACGGAAACCTATTGAAAGCGTGATGAATACGAATAATGAACCCAATACCAAAGAAGATTGCATTTCATCTTGCATAGCAGTCGATGCTACATAACGAGTTATCGGCCTACCTGTTGGCATAACCCAAGTTAGGGGTTTATCATCACTTTCAGGACCGGCTTCTAAAACAGTTCCAGTAGATAGGTTGGTAAATACGTCAAGATCTCTCCATAGTTCTTCCAAACCTTCGCCCATTCCAGGGAAATCTTCAGGGGAAGTCATTCCAAATCTAATGAGCATTCTATCGTATTGAGCGGGTTGGCCATTTATGTCTAACCATGGCTTACTAGGGTCTAATTCAACTTCTGGTTTGATGTATAATTCGACTATATTTGCTGGTATATCTGGAATTGGGCCAGCACCAGGGACGCCGTAAATAGATAAGAATCCATAAAAGAAGGCTAGACAGTCTCTGTCACCAGTATCTGTTAACAATCCACTGTCGGCATCAGAACAGTTCATTCCATGCCCTTCTTCAGTAGTATTCCATCCAGCTTGTTCAAATGGAGTAGAATTTAGAACCAAAGAGCCTTGAGCAGCAAATACCATTTCATCCAGAGCCATAATATCTATATCTCCATTTGGTAAATGGGTTATTTTATCTGCAACACCTTCCGGTAGAATACCCATTTCAACCCTGAATTCATCTATTGCTGCATAAACTTCAGGGTCTAGAACATCTCCTTCGATTAGAAGGTAAGCAGGCTCTCCTTCATCACCAAAACTCTCTGTGACGATTTCTACCCCGATTGCGAAATCAGAGCGCTCATCTAGGAAATCCTCCACAGCAAAATCTCCTTCCAGTTGCGACATTCCAATAGCTGCAGGTACAGTTATCGCGGTAGCAATAATTGCAATAATTAGTGCAGGTTTTGCCTTTCCACAGGTAGCTGTCAGATTTTTTAGCCAATGTTCTGGAATTAAATGTGGAGAATGTATTTCGATACTTCTCTTCTTCCTTTTAGCCATCCACTCATCAATACTTAATCGGATTAGGGGGACCCACAATCCGGTAAGAAGGAATGCAGAAAGAATACCCAGGGCAGCCTCGATTCCAAACGAACGCAAGGCGGCAATATCGCTGAATAAATTAGCAGCAAAAGCCGCCATAGTGGTTAGAGAAGTTAGCATAATTGCTCTACCAACACGGCTTAGTGTGGTTTCAGTAGCCTCTTTGGTTGAAGCCCCGTTCTTTCTTTCTTCTTTGTACCTGTGTAAAGCGTGTAGAGAATCATCAATACCTAAGGCCAGCACTAGGATGGGTAGAAGGTTTGAGAATTGAGAACGAGCGATAATTGAGAATCCAAGCCATGAAGTTAAATTAGCGAAATGACCGATTAAACCTTGCATCCAAAGTAAGGCAGCACCCAGTGCAAATAGTACAATAATCACATCAGACCATCTTCTAAGACTAACATATAGTAATCCAACAATTACGATTCCCATCAGTAAAATTAATCCAGCACTCGCTTGCAATTCTCTGTTGACTTCGACATTCACTCCTTGGCCGACTAATAGCGTGGTTGAAGCACGGTCATTAGAACGTAAAACTCCTTCTAAGTCCATGTATGACCATTCGCTTGAACAGCCGCCATTTTCATCTTGAAGTTCTTGACATAATTCAACGTCATACCGAGGCGGATGCACAACTAAACTACCTTCAGCAAGCCTGTAACCTCCCACGATCAAACCATCATCTGACAATGAAACACTTTTCTCTTGATGAGCATCTTTCCAAATTACTTCCCAACCCATCTCTTCTAGCATTCCTCGGTCGTATTGAACGATTAACCAAGTGGAGGAAGCAGACCACCTTCCAAGCCCAGTAACTCCATTTTCCCAAGTGCCATTAAGTTGTAATTCACCGCCAATTTGACCAGTAATTTTTGAGTTGATATCGGGAAAGAATCCTCTGTCTAAAGATAGCCAACGTAAGAAATTATTTTCTGGAGCATTAGCCATTCTGGCAGCGGCCAAATCGATGTGATCTTGAGTGAGGTTTGGGTCATCAAATTCTAGGCATTCTAATTCTCCACAATCTGTCCAATTAGTTGGGGCTGGGGTAACGATTCCAAATGAGTTAATTCCGGGCTGACTAAGAATTGAAGTATCATTCATGAATCCTCTAAAAATGTCTGAAAGGGACATTGCGCCGCCGTATTGATGGCCTGTGACGTCATTTACAAGGGGCTTCATTGCAGGAGAAAGGTGGTGTTCATGGACGATGTTTACTTTATTGTCAATTTCTCTGAGAATTGACAAATTTACGATTCCTCCTTTAGGAGCAGAAATACCTGCCCATGGTTCACCAGAATCAACCTTTTCAGAAGCATGGACTAAATTCGCATAATCAGGAGTGCCGTCTTCTAAGAGGGGTATAGGTTCCCAATCTTCCAAAGGCGGTACTAGGTCCGGTTGTCTAGCTGACATTACAAAACCAAGAATTATTTCAGAATTAGCAAATTCTTCATTGATGATTTCCTGAGCAGTTAATTCAGGAGACTCCATTTCATAAGATTCCATATCGATAGGTTGCAATGCCGTCATAGCACCAGGAATCATTAGTATCGAAAGGATAAACACGGCAACGTGGATACGATTTCGGTACGGGACATACCACTTTGTGAATCTATCAAAAGTATACCCCATTAAATTCTCGCTATTGTTTACACTTTTGAACCCATGTTTCAAGCACCGTCGCAATTACCCTACATCATGGCCACACTATTGATTCTCAATCAACAACCATATGACGGTACAGATGTAACATGGAATGCGTTAAGATTAGCACGGCAATTGAACGATGATGGTGTTGAAGTACGCATCTTTTTGATGAACGATAGTGTAGATTTAGCAAGGGATGGAATCACACCACCAGAAGGTGTAGAAGATATGGTTACTATGACCAAGGATTTGATTGCCAAAGGAGTACCAGTCAAAGTTTGTGGAACTTGCCAGCAAAGATGTGGAGTTCTCAAAGGCCAAGGCTACTATGAAGGAGCGCAATTCTCTACCATGGCAGAATGTTCACAATGGGTTCAATCCAGCGAGAAGGTCTTAACCTTCTAAACATAAAATAACCTTGAACTATTGAGAAAAAAATAAATGGAAAATTTCAAACCCCTCTACAATGTCTAAATTAAATTGGAACAAGATATGGAGATGGATTCATTTGGCTGCAGGCCTAATTTTGGTCATCTACCATTCTCGAATCGCATACGTGGAATATGGCTGGATGGAAACCACTTGGTCGGCTGATGTGGATAAATTTGTATCAACCACATTTATCTTCCTTGTAATGTGGACTGGATTAGCCAAATGGCCAGTCTATCCTTGGTATAAGAAGCGTCAAAACCGTAAGAAGCGTGAGGCAAAGGCCGAAGCAGCAGAATCAACTGCTTGAAAGTAAATATGGTGCGGGGGGCAGGATTCGAAC
>QQRY01000015.1 GCA_003602575.1 Candidatus Poseidoniales archaeon | reverse complement strand
ATTCTAACTCCTGCATTATCTGCTTCGACCACATCTGTTGTGTCGCCATAAAGAAGTAAGTTGGATAGAGGCGACCAAATCAAGTCAGCATTTACTTCAGCCATCTTGTCGAATTGACTTCTGTCTAGTCCAGTACCGTGTATTACCATTGTTTGTTCCTTGACAAGTCCCTTGGCGTATAAATCATCGAATTCTTGTTTACTGGAAGAATCTACTCCTTCAGATAAGTGTATGAACCAAGCCTCTAGGTCTCCATCAGCCATATCATCTATTTTTCCTTGTGAGTTGTATGAGTTTTCATTCCATGAACAAACAGCACATGTTTGAACATTATCTTGTCCGAAATTATACAGTTCCACATTTCTAGCTAGAATACTATCCCATGCTTGTGTGCCTGAACTTGGAGAGCCTTGAACAGCAGTAACTCCTCCAGCAACTAGTTGAACTTCAGCATATTTCATTTGTTCACTTGCCATATCCCATCGGTCTCTATCTTGGACATTGTTCTTCATCCATGTGATACTTGGGCCATAATCCCAGTTATCTCCCCATTGATATCTGTTGGTGTATCCGCCTTCTTCAGAACGTTGGTTTGTGTTTAGGTGGACATTAAAGTCCCATAATGGGATATGATTGTAGTGCATATGGTTGTGCAAGTCAATTAAACCAGGATAGATTGTTCCATCGGTTTGGATTATTGGTACATCGGAAAAGTCAACTCCAGCAGGAGGTTGGTCAGCAGAGGACCAAACGCCGGTTATCTTTCCATCTCTGACCATTACATTTCCTTGGTTGATGACACTATTTTCATTTTCCATAGTAACCACTCTTCCTTGAAGAAGGAATGCACGAGAAGAATCTGTATTGGATACTTTGAAACATTTAACGATATTTTGGGCAACTGTATATGTTCCAGTATCATTAGGCCCCCATCCTGGTGTTGGAGTTACTTTTACTAAATCACCATTTGAGTTCTCAACATATGATTTACCATAAAGCGAATCATATTCAGGGAATGTCATTGAATTTACGAAATTTCCCGAGTCATCGCTAATAGTAACGGTTTCACCGTCATAGTAACTAAGATCTAAATCCGAATCTGCTCTAAATACAACAATTCTTCCATCTGCAGAGATGTTAGTGTTCCAAGCCAATTGACAAGGAGGACTACCGCTTGTAGTGGATAAAATCCAATCAGATACATCGACAGTTGCATCACCAGAATTCCAAATTTCAATGAACTGGTCACTATACTTTCCATAATCTCCATCTCCGTTCCAATCTGTAGCATTGTATACATTCATGTTACCTGAAGTTGAGTTTGAAACCAAATTATTTGGGCTGACAAGTAGTTCAGATATGACGATGTTACCCGCTCTACCATTAGCCATATTTTGCTCGGTTTCATCGAGTGAAGAAGTGGTTAAAGACCAAGGTGCTAGAATCATTATTGCGAGTATTGCTATGGTCACTAAGGGTCTGCGCATTATGTGGCCTCGATGGGGTAGCACATGAATTAAACGGCTGATAGTTTTTCTAGCGATGATATGATAGACTCTATTCAAAAGGGTAGGTTTCATGGCGACTTTAGAAATATCAGAACCGATGTTTGCGGAAACTATTGAATCAAATAAATTGGTAATTCTCGACTTTTGGGCTGAATGGTGTGGGCCTTGCAAAGCATATGGTCCGGTTTATGAGAAGGTCTCTGAAGAGTTCCCAGATGTCGTTTTTGGCAAAATCGATACCGAGGCAGAACCAGAACTTGGTCGTTTATTCAACATAAGGTCGATTCCCACAACTATCGCATTCAAAGAAGAAATAGGAGTTTTCATGCAGCCAGGCGCTCTGCCAGAAGACGCTCTTCGTGATTTAGTCAAAATGTTAGTAGACCTTGATATGGACGAGGTTCGCGAAGAATTAGCAAAGCGAGAACAGGAAAAAACCGAGTGATTACCATTGTTCATCAATGCGATGAGTTCAAGAATTAATGATGTTGGCATTGCAGCATGGACTTCCGCCCATGGCTGATTCTTTTGGTTATGCTTAGCGCAAGCCTTTCGGGATGCTTAGGCGAAGACGAAGCCATGGATTCGATGAATGGTGAGGACAATTTCTACCCTGAGCCATGGGATAGAGAGGACCTTGTGTATGAAGATAATGATTCATTTAGCCGTGTTTCGATGCCGGGTCTTTACGAGATAGGCGAAGTTCAGTCGATTTATGTTCCAGTACCATCCATTACTGCAGCAGATGGTGGGGCAGGTGTTACTGGTGGTGCTGAAGTCCATCTCGGTCTTTGGTTGCCAGTAATCGAAGGATGCGATTACAGCGCTAGTAATCTCTCCGAAGAATGTAAAGTTCCAGTGATTTCAGAGGTTGGACCTTACTATGATGATGGCGATGTTTCCGCAACCACCCCTGCAGAGCGTCTTGGTCGCTTCTTAATCGAGAACTATGTTCCTCATGGATATGGTGTTGCTCAAGTTTCAGTATTTGGTACTGGAAACTCCAATCATTGTATGGATTTGATGGGGACAGATGAACAAAGAGGCATAGATGCTGCAGTTACATGGCTTGGAGAGCAACCTTGGTCAAATGGTAAAGTTGGCATGATTGGTAAGTCGTATGATGGTAGTACACCATGGCAAGCAGCAACATTTGGCAATCCTTATCTTTCAACAATAGTTCCAATGTCTGGTTTGATTGGAGTTCACGAATTAATGTGGAGAAATGGAAGTATGGAAGCACGTGGTGCTATAATGCATAACGGCGTTTATGGTTCATTTGGTATCGACGGTGATGTCAGCGATTCTGAAAATCTGTGTGAAGGATATGTTGAAGGATATGTCAACGGACCTCTAGCATACCAAACCGGAGGAATGGTAGACTTTGCCGGAAATACTTACTGGACCGAGCGTTCATTCTTAGGTAGAGTAGTTCAAAATTACCAAGGCTCAGTTTACATCATCCAAGGAATGCAGGATTGGAATGTAGATCCTCACATGGCTTTCCCAACTCATCAAATCATGGAAGAGGCTGGTATTGAAGTCAAGACTCTTGCTGGACAATGGGCTCATGATTATCCGGATAGAGATTCGGGTCACAGTTCACAAGGCTCTGGTGAAGGAGCAGAAGCTTATCCTTACACGCTTAGATGGGACTGGGCTGATGAGATGCTTTACTGGTTTGATTGGTACTTGAAAGGTGAAGGTAGAGAGCCAACATTGGGTGTAGAGATGCAAGATAATCGTGGTGGCTGGAGATTTGAATCGACATATCCTGCACTTGATACCGAGTATCTAGTAATCAATGGTGCTGAATTATCACCTGATAGTTCCGCAATCTCTGCTGCCTCAACCATTACTATGACATATGGTCCATTTGAGGAAGATATCTTCATTGCAGGTATGCCCACATTCCATATTCCAGTGACTCCAAGCACTCTCAATGGCGCTCATGGTTATTTGGAAATGAGAGATGATAATGGCATGAGGTTAGGTCATGCTGTCATGGATTACAGATTCCATGCTGGTGGCCGTGATGGACAAATTGCATTGATTCCTTATGTTGAAGTAACAGGATTGATGGAGTTCATGCCGATGGATGTTTTCCTTTCAGCAGGAGAATCAATTACCATAGTAATGACCCAAACAGGACAAGATTACGTTCCTTCCTCTTCATCAGTTGGCGGTTATTCAATCGATTGGGATGAATCCACTCTAACTATACCAATTGTCAAGAGAACCTGTGATGAATTATTCAAGGCCCCAATGCAAGATTATGGTAATCCTGAAGATGGTCTTAGAATGTGCTGAAATATTATTTTCAAGCACTATTCTCTTAAGCCGATGACAAACAATTAGACATATGGTGCTAAGTTTATTGCCAGGCGTAGGAGAAAGATTAGCCAAGAAGATTACAGATCATTTTGGTTCAGAACAGATCGCTATTGACTATCTAAAAGCAGGAGACATAGGTCGAATTGCAGAGGTTGACGGCCTATCCCCGAAACGTGCTTTATCATTGGCGAGAAGCGTTGCTGGCGACGATGGACAATTTCTTGCAACCAAAGAATCGATTAAGTTGCATCAGAAGTTAATCCAGCAAATCTCAGGTTTTGCAGCATGTGCTGCAACTAGGGACAGAATGCAGTTGCTCACCCCGATAAGAGATATTACCGCGAGGAGGGAAAAAATAAAAATCGCAATGGATTTTTTGTCATCATTTCCTCAAATTGAAAAAGGCCTCAACTCATCATTTCGAAGTCTCGGTGCCACAAGAAATACCATTGAGAGATATCAGCGTGTTGTAGTTAGTCATGAACCAAGAGAACATCTGAAGAAATATTGCAGGGTTCTCACTCCTTCAGATGGCGAAACATGGAAAGATTACACAGTATTCAAATCGGTAACATGGATTGGTAGTGGCGCTCCTTCTAAAGTTCCAGAAGGATGGATAGTTCTAGGTAGTTCTCCAAATGACGAGGTCATACTTCCTGAAAGAACACTAGACTGGTTTACAAATAATAAGCGAATATTAGAATGCTTATCCAGTACCATCAATCTACTAAGGTCAGGTTCAATAGACCATGAATTCCTTGGATTGCTCAGTGAATCTACTACAGGTCTGTCGCAACTACCAGAATTACTCCAAATGCTATTTGATGAAGGTGATATCGCAAAAGCAGAACAAGTAAAAGACCAGATATGGCCATTCACTAAGAATTTGCAAGTTCAAGTTCACAATCAAGTTGAACAAGCGATGAATGATGCTAAATTAGCACTTAGTGGTTCTGAGTTGCTTGAGGCCCTTTCAGACGGTGCAGGTTTTCAACGTAAACTGAAAGAGGTCACAGGACATGTAATCGACGAGGCAATGCAAGAGGCAACCAATCAATTTTCAGAATTGCTTCAAGGAACTGGAATCCGTTGCCCTCCAGTAATTTTCACATCTGATTGGCCAGCTAAAATAGACCGTCAAGTAATAGATAGAATAGATTCAGCACTGGAAGAGAAACTCAAAGCTCAGCAAGCCGATCACGTCTATAATATGGCAAGAAAATTGGGCCCCCTGAAAAGTATATGTGAAGACGCAATTAGGAACCTAATAGAATGTGAACAATGGTTGGCAATAGCCAGATGGTCACAACATTATAGATGTAATATGCCTGAAATAGTATCTCATGGTATATGGGTGGAAAATGGCAGACATGTCATGTTAGGACTCGAACCTGACCCAGTGACTTACGGTCTTGGAGATGCGGCAGAAAAAGAAGATAGACAGAATCTATCATTACTAACAGGTGCCAATTCTGGAGGTAAAACGACTCTACTTGAGTTGCTTGCACATACTTGTATTCTTGCACATATGGGCCTTCCAGTTCCTGCTGATAAGGCTAGAGTCGGTGGTGTTGAATCATTACACATCTTAGCAAAAGCAGGTGGTACACAGAGTGCAGGCGCTCTAGAACAAACTCTAGTAGAACTTGCAGATGTAGTAAGTGACCCAACTCCAAAACTGATTCTTGCAGATGAATTAGAAGCGATAACAGAACCAGGTGCAGGTGCTAGAATTATTGCCGGAATGTTACTTGCGGCACGTTCACAACCAGATACCTGTATGATGCTTGTAACTCATTTAGCGCCTGCAATCATCAAAGCCTCACAATGTGATGATTTCCGAGTTGATGGAATTGAAGCGAGTGGTTTAGACGCTGATCTTGAACTTGTCGTAGACCGTACACCAAAGAGAAATCATCTTGCTCGCTCAACCCCGGAACTGATTGTCAAAAGGCTGGTTGAACGTAGCAGTGGCCATGCAAAGGAACTATTCGGAGAAATCTTACAGATGTTTTAGTCAGTAAGGTAGATTCAATTCTACAGCAAACAACGGGTCCGGGTCTGTCGAATCATGGTATGCAACAATAACACCGCCATCTGGTAGTATACCTAAAGATGCAAAGTCAAATCTAATATCATTGCCCGCACCTGAAGTAGAATCTAAATCTCCTTGTCCGATATATGTGAATGTGTCAGGAGACATATCTTCTGAGTATCCTCTTACATGGAATAGTGTATCAACATCAGGACCACTCGCACTTTGATATCTAACATTTAGAACAAATAGGTCTAATTCCCCATTTGCTTGGAATTCCCATTCCTCTATCTGTGAAGCCATATCAGACATGTCATAAGTGTAATTTTGCCATGATTGAGCGCCATCTTTAGACATGTAATGAGTGAATGTATTACCTGAATTAACTACACAATGAATTGTTCCTGATGAATCTATTTGACAATATTCAGACGGGAATTGAACTGCTAATTCGTTCCATGAAAGAGATGTATCCATGAATGCAGCATTACCATTATTGTAGTAACTCGGGAATACCAATCCTCCACTCGGCATCGGGAATGCACGCATCTCCTTGTGTGGTTTATTGACATCATAATACTCTGGAAGTGAGGCATTGGTGAAATCTAAATCTAGTTCAATATCAGGTTCACCGCCATCTCTTCCCGGGAATTGGAATGGATAGTAATTCAATCCATCAACGCTTATCTGACCTCCAGCATTCAAACTTTGATGCCAAAAGTTAGACACAACTATACTTGCCCAATCTCCACTACCCATTGTCGATTGAATAGGCCCTACAACTTCGACTTGCCATGAGCGGTCGTAGAATGGTTCAGTGATACGATTGTAGCACCATTTCCATTGATCTTCTGATTCATCATATAGTAGAGCATAGAACTTGTCCAATTTCAAATCTCCTCCAACATAAGGGAACCAAGACATCGAAATAATATCGCCATTTGTTGCTTGAACTATACTACCTTCGCCAAGTCCTTCTTGGCCAGGATTGGTTGGAACAGCGGTCACGCATTGACCGAGTGCAGGTAAAACACCTGGGATGTATGTGTCCCATTCGTGACCTCTGTCATGACTCCAGACAGGATACTCTCCACCGATATTGAGAATTTGTCCTTCTATCGAGGTTGCCAAATAATGCTCACAGCAGTTGCCTCCATATGATGCATCAAATACAGCCCATGATAGATTGGTGGTTTCATTTGTTTTCAAATTGACACTAGTGAATATTCTTTCATCTACATGACTTTGTGAATCTACTAAGGAATATGCATCCCAAAAAGGCACTTCGACTTCAGTTTCGACCAGTGCTTCACCTTCACCAAAGCAACCTGCAGTCATCATGGAGATGACTAGTGCGATGCTCAGTAGTGCTCGGCGCATGAAATCCCCTATACTCTATATCGTTTGAATGCGTCGATAATCGGTGTTATTATTTCACGGTGAAACTAACTGTAGTTCCATCGACCTCGAACTCATCAGCCTCTGTGGAAATTACATCACCTTCTGGGTGGAAGATTACTCCAGATGCTCTGGTCTCGTTGACAATCCATTGCCTGTCATCATCAAATAATTCTGGTGCATTACTCATCCAAATTTCAAGGTCAATATTTGCTTCAATCTCTAGATTTAGGTCTTTACGCTTGGCTTGTATTCTTCGAGTGATGTCTCTTGCAAGTCCCTTGGAAAGCAATTCAGGAGTATCATTCATGTCTAAAACTAAACTGATTTGACTTGCATCATCCCCATGGCCGATTTGTACAGTTGAGGCAGCGAAACCTGAACGCTCAACTCTCCTAACTTCAATATCCGACTCTTCAATTTTAACGCCCATTATTTCACAAGTTCCCGCCTTGATACTTTCAAGCATCGAGATAGGGTCCTTTGAATTCTTTATTTCTCCAGCGATTGCATTGACTTCACTTCTTGCTTTTGGAGCAAGAGCTCTAAAGTTTGGAGCGAGTTCTATTTGTTGGAAACGATCTAGATCTTGTTCGATGGCAATATGTTCTACATTCAACTCTTCAGCAAGAATATCGTGGAATTGAGAAAGGTCAGGTCCAGAAACAATCCAACCTTCTCCACATGGCAGACGTTGTCTTCTTCCTGCTTCAACTCTAATTCTTCTACCGGTCTCGGCTAATTCCCTTACCAATTCCATGTTCTGTTCAAGCGATAGGTCTTGAGGTGGTAATTGTGCGGTTGCCTCTGCAGCCTTTTCATCCCAATTATCAGCAGTGGCGCCTTCTAGTGAACCTGGGACACCTAGAGGCCATGCGGCTTGATGCACAGAGCGTCCATCCAAGTTACGATGAATTACATCTACCATGAAAGGACTTACTGGGGCTACAAGTCTACACACAGTGGTCAAAACCTCATGTAGAGTGTTTTGGCATGCTAGTTTGTCGTTGTTTTCTGCTTCATCCCAAAGTCTTCTTCGACTTCTACGGACATACCAATTTGATAAGTCGTTAACAACGAAGTCTTCCAAATCTCTGCATGCTTTGTGAAAGTTCCATGACTTGAAATCATTATGATAACTATTTGCAACCGTGGCTAATCTCGATAGAATCCATCTATCTAGTACTGGTCTTTGTGAAACATCCATAGTGTCAGTTTCAGGATTGAAACCATCTAGGGCAGCATAATCTGCATGGAATTTGTAGATGTTCCATAGAGTCAAGAACATCTTAGCATAAGTCTCTCTGACCCCATTTGAATCAAATTTGAGTGGACTCCATGGTGCTCCAGCCGTAACCATATACCATCGAGTTGCATCTGCTCCTTCACGATTGAAGTGATCCCATGGGTCGACAATATTGCCTCTTGATTTGGACATCTTCTTGCCTTCAGCATCTAGAATTAATCCTAAGGATAGGCATCTTTTGTAAGCAGGCATGTCAAAAACAGTTGTCGAAACTGCAAGTAGGGTATAGAACCAACCTCGAGTTTGGTCAACTCCCTCACAGATATAATCAACTGGGAAAGAAGAATCGAATTTCTCTCCGCCATCAAATGGGTGGTGCCATTGAGCAAATGGCGCACAACCAGAATCAAACCAACAGTCCATTACGAACGGTTCTCTTTGCATAGGTTGTCCACTAGAACTTACCAATGTGAATCCATCAACAATTGGTCTGTGAAGGTCGACATCATCCGGACATTCAGGATTTGAGATTCCGGCGGAAACTGCCTTTGCGACCTCTTGCTGAAGTTCAGCAATAGAGCCAATACACTTCATTTCGCCGTCTTCACTTCTCCAAACAGGTAACGGTGTACCCCAGTATCTTTCTCGAGAAATAGCCCAGTCCTTGACATTACGTAGCCACTCTCCAAAGCGACCTTCACCAACCCAATCAGGCGCCCATTCTACGCCATCATTGAATTCTAACAATTTTTCTTTGACAGCAGTCATCTTGACAAACCATGAATCCATTGCATAGTAGAGTAGCGGATGGTCGGTCCTCCAGCAGTGAGGGTAATCGTGAGAATATGATTTTTCACGGTAAAGCAAGCCACTATCTGGACCTTTTCCATTACTTCCTTTAGGACTTGATAATAATTCGATAATGGCTTCATCACATTCTTTGACGTATCTTCCATCTAATTTAGGATGTGTTCCTTTATTGAATGCCCCATCCATTCCTACTGTGTGATATGCTGGAAGTCCAGCTTCCATACCTAGGTGATAGTCATCTTCACCATACATGACTGCGGTGTGAACAACTCCAGTACCGTCAGTCGTAGTCACCCAATCTGCTGCCAAAACAGTCCACCCTGAAGTAGAATCTCCGGCAGGTACAGCGCCTGGGAACAGTGGCTCATACGAGCGTCCTACAAGTTCACTACCGTGGAATTCTTCGATTATTTCCACATTATGTCTCAGAACTTCTTTCATCAAATCCTTGGCTAAAATTACTTCTTCGCCTACTGAAGCACCGCCAGCTCCAGACCAATTCTCAGCATCTTCGCTAATTCTTACTCTGACATATGTTACATCTGGTCCAACCGCTAATCCGACATTTCCAGGAAGTGTCCAAGGGGTTGTAGTCCAGGCAAGAATGCTAGCATCGTCATCGTTCAGTTTGAATTTTACATAGACAGATGGCTCTTCTACTTCCTTGTATCCAAGAGCAACTTCGTGACTAGAATATGAGGTTCCAGTTTGCGGACAGTAAGGCAATACCTTGTGTCCACGATACAGTAATTCTTTGTCGAACATTTGTTTAAGTGCCCACCAACAGGATTCAACATAATTATTATCCAATGTGACATATGGATTGTCTAAATCGACCCAGTAAGCCATTCGTTCTGTCATCTCACGCCAAGCGCTCTCATAAGTCCATACAGATTCACGACAAGCCTGATTGAAGTTATCCATGCCATATGCTTCTATTGCTTCATTTGACATAAGATCCATTCTCTTTTGAACTTCGATCTCTACCGGTAGTCCGTGAGTATCCCAGCCTCCTTTTCTTTCTACGTGGAATCCTTCCATAGATTTCCATCTACAGACCAAGTCTTTGTATGCTCGAGCAACAACGTGATGAATTCCAGGTTTACCATTGGCAGTAGGGGGTCCTTCAAGGAAAATAAATGGCGCTCCATCTTTTCTTGATTCAATCGAAGATTGGAATGCATTTTCTTGCTTCCACGTCTCCAGTAACGCGTTTTCCATTGAAACAGCGTCCAATTCACCAGCGGGTTTTGGTTGAGCCATGACCTTGCGAGAATGGTTTTTGTCTTGAACCTCACCCTTAACTTTAGATTATCCGCTCAAAAATAACATTGTATTGTCAACTTATCGACTCGAATTCTAATTAACAAAAATGATATGTAAGCGTATGTTTGAAGTCCTTCTATTACTACGGGTAGTCATGTCGGGCTCCGGTTCGTGGCGCAGTGCACTATTTTTGGCAATAATAATGGTAATTATCGGCCCACTACAAATGAACGCAAATAATCTTGCAAATCAGCCTATAAGCCTTGATTTTGAAGATACTGAATCACCGAGTTTCACCGCTGTAGGTGCTGAAACATACATCAGCTTGCCAGGAAATGACCAATCATACAATGGATTTACTGTTGATGTTCCTTCCTCAGCACCTATCACCGATTTACAACTTGAAGTTGAACCAGCTGTACTTCAGAAGCAATATGGATTTACTTGGGATAGTGATGCTATCTGGTCAAATAGCGATGCTACAAAGAATGGAACAGTAGTTACGGGTTCATCTCTTACAGGAACTACTGCAGGAACCATTTGGGATTTTAACAGTGGTCTTCAGGGCTGGACAGTCTCTAGTTCGACATATGTCGGTCGATATACTTCGAATACTTGCGGTTACAACGGAACTAGTGGAGCGTCAATCAAAACACAGGCTCAATCCACGCCTGAGCATGCTACATCTCCAGTGATAAATCTTGCAGGAACTAGTAGCATGCCTCTCCATGCTTGGATTAAACAAGGTTCCTCAGGTTGTGGCGAAGAAGCCGATACTGGAGAGGATCTAAAAATCCAGTACAAGACATCATCCGGAAGTTGGGTTGATATCCAGACTTTCCCAGGTTCTACTTTAGGTGGTACTGCACAACAATGGTCGACTAATCTACCTGCAGCAGCACTCCACTCTTCAACTCAGATTAGATTGACCCAAATTTACGGTTCTGGTACATGTTGCGACTATTGGTTTATTGATGATGTTCATCTTGCTTCGCCACCCGAATCAAATTGGCTAAGCCCTTCCATAGGTTGGGACCCAAGTTCAACTGAGGTTGTTAGTAGAAGCACATATGCTCCTTTGAATCTCGATGTTTCAATTCCGGATGGGGCATTCCTCAATTGGACAATAGTAGACTCATCAGGGACTCCTATTGCAGGAGCTAAAGGAAGTAATGATGCAATGGTTCCACTAAATTTGATCGACCATGAAATGTATCCTCAAGTGAGAGTTTTATTGGAATTCCGTGGGTCTCCAAGAGGCTCGGGGATACCTGTACTTCATTCTATTTCTGGTGATGGTTCATTCTCATCATCTTTGAGGGGAGGAGCCTCAGACCAGGCTTGGAATTTGTCCTGTCCTAACAATGGCAATATTGTAGAGATCCCCTCAGGTGGAATTGAAAGTGGTGGAGATTGTAGTTTTACTTCGCCTTGGTATACTACTTTAGCTCCTACTGATGAGATTACAGGAATGATTGGTCTGAATAATGGAATCCTGCAAATTAAAACAGGCGAGGCAATGAATTGGACAAATATTTCCTCGCCTTCAATGTTTTCTTATCAAGGAGATTCACTAATTTATAATTTCCAATTTAGAGTGATACACGACGATGCGGCTCAACCAATGCAATTTCAATCATTCCATTATAGTTTGAAAAGTGGTAAATTCCCTGCTCAACCAGCAGTAGATTTCGGGATGGATGGAATCTTGGAATGGGGAGGAAGTGATGCAAGGGTAGGTTCTTGGGGATGGCAAGACCGTTTCCAAAATGGTGAAGAGATAATTTCTGTCAACCCAGGGATATCAGGCTCAGCCACAACCAAGGCGTGGATCCCTAGAGACAATATCCAAAGTTTCTCGTTTGGAATTTTAGCGGAAACAGGGACAATGTCGGGCTTATTTGTCAAACTCGGTGGTCAAACTATAGCGAATTGGAGTTATGATATGGCTAAATCTGATTATATTATTTTCAATCAATCACAACTGGATGATCTACAATTTGCAGCAACAAACACAGCATCTAGCGTTGGCTTCCTAGGTGCTAGTTTCATCGAGGTTGAATTCGAGGTTATTGGAACTGGTGGCATGAAGATGGCGGGATTATCCGTACCTTATCCAATTTCTATGGACATTGATGCGGATGAACAATCATCATTTGTTTTGGGTATCAATAATGCACGTTCAAGTTTAAGCGATATTTCTGGTCAACATCTAATTCCAATAGAGTTCGTATCTAATACCTCTGGTGGCCTTTCTGTTACGCTCACGGGAGTCAATTCATCATCTGATGTCACCATTTCTAATTCATATATGCAGGATTCAGTTGCAGTATTAACTCCTAGTCAAAGTTGGCATACAATGCATACCTCTTTCTCTATTTTGTCATCATCGGCTGCATTGGCTAGACTAGATGTAGTTGGTATGGATACACACGCAACATGGTTACTACCAATCGGAGGAGGAACTCCAGTTGGTCAAGGCGATTCTCATCTTATAGAACTTCATCCAGATACATGGCTTGATGTCACAGAATCAGGAGATGATGTAGATGTTGCAATCAAGTTTAGAATAGAACCGGGATGGGATGATGAAACATATATGACCGTCTCAACAAGAATGGTTCTGGCAAATGGTGTGATCTCTATCCCAGCAACTCATTCTTGGGGTTCAATAAGTGGTACATCTATTGCATATGAGAATGATTTAGAATTGAAGAGTGTAACTTTTACGACATCTATGGGTGAATTACCAAGCGACGAGTATTACCTTCCGGCTGGACAACAATTAGATATTTCAGTCGATGTTGGATTTGAAGGCATCGATAGTGGTGAATCATTCGCTCCAGGCGAGGCTATTGTAGAACTATTCCATGGTTCGACTCTTGTAGCAAATACAACCTCTTTAGATGGAGATACTTGGAATTTCACCGATGTAGTTCCATTTACCAACGGAATTCTAAACTGGAAGATAGAAGTCACACCTCTCAACGGTTCAGGAACCACATCAGATGCGGTATTTGAAAGAGTATTTTTCGCAGATTCGGTCAGTCCATCTGTATACTGGTCTAACGTTGCACCTTATGACCATAGAACTCCGTCTTCGACTCAAACTGTCCAAATACAAATTACTGACCAACCAATTCTACCATCGAATGTTGAAGCGATGGTTTGGAGAGAATGGGTCAATGACTATGATTTCAGTGGAATGCCAAACCCAGGTGAATTTGAACCATTCTCGCTATTGATGCCTAATGACATGACCGCACTTGTAGGTCAGTACACTCTTTTGCTTGATGATGCGGGAGGAAATACAGGTGATAAAGTTGCAGTATATCTGACAGGAAGCGATGCTGCAGGACATCCTTTGGAAGACAATGGTACAGATGAAGAAGGAAAGCACTTGTTCATGTATCAACTAAATGCAGATGGTCCACCTTCAATTGCATCAAATTCTTTCTCATGGGATGGTGGAAAAAAGAACTGGCTACATCCTCAAATGGATTACGCGTTTGAAGTTTCAATGAGCGAACCGAATGGTGGTTCAGATTTGTCCACTGTTACTGTAGAACTAGCATCCAAGCAAGGCAGTGATAAACTGCCAATTTCATGGGACTTTTACACTGGTAACTGTACTACTACAAGCATTCACTTGGTCGTCGATGACTGTGAGATGATGGGCGCAGACGGTGCTGCTGGACCATATGAGACCGAGTTGACACTTAGGATAGAATTCCACCTAGAATGGACATTACCCGACTTGGGAGATACTAGAAGAGAGCCGAGTCTGAAGGTGGTCGATAGAGCTGGTCAAATTGCCACTAAGTCATTCCCTGAACTCAGATGGAGATTTTCAGCAGAGATGGCTATTCCAGATGAAACAGTAACTCTGTACTTGAATCAAGGTTCACTCGTATCAGATGGTGCACGTATGGGACCAAGTAGTACCTTTGAGGTTGGTGGCGAAGTTTTGTTTATTGAAACCTCAACTAAGCCAACATTCGATTGTAATGTTGAACTGATGTTCAATGGACAATCCACTATTGTTAATTCAGTAAATGGACTTTGGTCAACAGGCCTTCAAGCTCCTGAAACCTCTGGCAAGATCGCTTTGACTTGGGGCGTGAAATGTATTACTGGGCAAGGCGTAGATGCCACCGACCAATCTAGTGTTCGCTGGATTCTAATCGATGGTACTGGGCCTGAACCAGTGGAAATTCTCAATCCAAGACCTGGTTCAGAGTTGAAGGCAGAAGTTTACGAAGTTAGAGTTGCCTTAGACGAAGAAGGTGGATTGGATGTTGATTCTCTTCAATTGATTTGGTGGGTTGAAGACGCTGAAACCGGTGATTATCTAAGAAACGGTGTTGAAAGCATGAGTCTTGAAGGAGATGAAATCGATGGTTTACAATTGGAAGTCTTTGCACAAATAGACCTCACAGACATCACTCCTTCCATGCTGGAAAGAGAGATGATATTATTCATAGAAATCGATGGTAGAGATCTTGCTGATAACGATGTACTTGGAATGGGTGGAACCCCTGCGGGTTCATTGGTCGGGCAATGGGATTTAGAATGGCTCAAGCCAGAATTTTCTTTAGAACCTTCTTCAGTTTCATACACCCGTTTACTGGTAGAAGTCGACCAATCAACATCGGTTAAGGTTCTAGTAAACAATGTTGGTTCATTGGATGGAAATATCGATGCAGTTATTTCAGTTACTAGAATCGACGGTTCCACAGAAGTAATCCAAAGAACAAATGTTGAGGTTCCAGCCGGTGGAGTTGGCTTGATCTCCCTAGATTGGGCACCAACCACTAGAGGAGTTCAATGGATTGATGTCGAATTAGATAACGGCGAGACTGCAAAAGGTCCAACAATAGATGTTAGGCCGGCAAGAGACCAATCATTCACAGAGAAATTATTCGGCGATGTCAATCCAATTATCGGTTCAACAGTTTTACTAATCGTAATTTCGATTATCGTTACAGCATTGCTTTGGGCTAAGAAAGCAACAACTCGTAGAGGTTCACGTTCCGAGTATGATTGGGATGAATATTCATCTGAAATCGAGGATGATGATTATGAGTATGAAGATGATCAATACGGACAATACGATGAACCACAAAAGGAGTATCAGACTGGAAGTATTGCCCCAGCTGCCTCTCTTTCAGCAGCAGCATCAGCGCTTGGTGTTACCGATTCTACTGAAGCAACCGATGGAGCAAGTGGAGAATCTGAATGGGTCAAAGGCTCAGATGGTTATTGGTGGTATCACGATAAAGCCACAGATGAATGGTGGTACAAGAACGAAGATGGCGAAATAGTACAATTTAGTTGAATAGGTGAGAGAATTGTCGCGTATCATCGGTCTACTACAAGTGGACTCAACAATTGGAGATTTATCCGGTAATTCAGAGAGGCTGGAACATCTTGCATCGATAGCAAAAGACAATGGCGCTTTGATGGCAATAACCACTGAGTTAGCAATTAGTGGCTACCCTCCAAGGGATTTGTTACTCCAACCCGATTTCATTAGAATGTCACAGCAGCAAGCAAGTTCTCTTTCTGTGGATATACCAGTTTTAGTTGGCACTCCAGTATCTCCTGATGGGGAAAGAAAACTTCCTGGTAATGGAGTTGTTAGGGCAGGTCCACTTTCATCATATCCTAATGGTGAACAAACCAATAGAGTTGTAACAAGAAAGCAATTATTGCCTTCATATGATGTATTTGACGAAACAAGATATTTCCAAGCATCCAACCGTTCTGGAATTTGTCGAACTATTGGGGATTTGGATTTAGGAGTGACAATTTGCGAAGATGCGTGGCAAGCCGCAGGCTTGACCCCATCCACGTATGGCTCTGACCCTATTGAAAATCTAGCTGAATGGGGTCGTCAAGGTGTAGAATTAGATGCTACCGTTAATCTCTCAGCATCTCCTTATCATGCAGATAAAGTCAGTACGAGAATCAAAGTCTGTCGAACCGCTGCAAAAATTCTCGGGCATCCATTCCTTCTTGCCAACCAAGTTGGTGGAAATGACGACCTCCTATTCGATGGCTGTTCACTTGCAGCATGGCCTGATGGTTCAGTTGTTATTGCTCCATCATGGCAGGAAGGAGTTCTTCTGGTGGACGTTGACGATTCATCTAATTCAAAGTGGGTTAAATCCTCTTTCAAAGACGCTTTGAGTATCGGTTCTTCAGAATTGAAATTCCTATCTCCACAGGATGACGGACATGAAGAAAGTTCTGATTTGATTGAGGATATTACAGATGCAGTAGTTACCGGTCTAGCAGATTATTGTAGGAAATCTAACATTTCAAAAATAGTTCTTGGCCTTTCAGGTGGCATTGATTCAGCCGCTGCTGCATGTGTTGCTGCAGCAGCAGTCGGTCCTGAAAATGTACTTGGGATCGCAATGCCTAGTCGATTTTCTTCACAACATTCAATCGATGATGCAAAATATACCGCTGAATCATTAGGAATCGAGTTTAAGATCGAATCCATCGACGAACTTCATACTACTTTAGATGGCCAAATCGGCTCAATGTTAAGCGAAGGGAATAGTGTGGCATCAGAGAATGTCCAGTCTAGATTACGTGGACTTATCGTAATGGCATACGCTAATTCTCAAGGCAGAATGGCAATTGCCACTGGTAATAAATCGGAATTAGCTCAAGGATACTGCACCTTGTATGGAGATATGGCGGGCGGTTATTCTCCACTTGGAGATCTTTACAAAATGCAAGTTTATGCTATTTGTGAAGAGTTCAACAATAGAGCCAAAGAAATGAAACAAAGCCCTCCTGTCAATGCCTCAACTATGACTAAGCCACCTTCGGCAGAGTTAGCGCCAAATCAAAAAGACGAGGATACTTTACCTCCATATTCGGTTCTCGACCAAATTTTGAGACTGCATATCGAACAATCTATGGACGCAGAGCAGATGGTTCAACAAGGTCTTGAACGGGAAACAGTTCTAGAAGTTTTGACTCGTTTAGAACGTAATGAACACAAGCGTTGGCAAATGTCTCCCGCTCCGAGAGTCTCTAGTAGAGCATTTGGACAAGGATGGCGCAGGCCTCTTGCATCCAAACATGATTGGCGTAAATGAATAATCTACGATGGAATCAAAAGTTAGTTGTTTCACGCTCAATCATGGTCGGAAAAATCATCAATATCGCAGGGTATCGATTTGTCGACCTTCCTGACAGAGATGAACTGAGGCAACCATTCAGAGATATCTGTGCGAAATTAAATCTCAAAGGAACTATCTTACTTTCACACGAAGGAATCAATTTCTTTTTGGCAGGAGGTCAAGATTCCATCGATTCATTTATCCAATATCTAGACCAAGATGAGAGGTTTAGAAATATCACTTTGAAATTTTCTAATACTGAATATCAGCCATTTAATCGCATGAATGTACGTCTAAAGAAAGAAATTATCTCTATTGGCCTTGACCACATAAAGCCAGCAATACATACCGGAGAAGAAATAACTCCTACCGAATTTAAGAGTTGGTTGGATGAAGGAAAAGAAGTCCTAGTACTGGATACAAGAAATGATTATGAATGTCGTATTGGTACTTTTGAAAACGCAGTAGAACTTGACATCAAATCATTTCGTGATTTCCCTAGAGCGGTTAGTGAGATGTCAGATGAACTAAAGGACACTCCTGTTGTCATGTTCTGTACGGGTGGTATTCGCTGTGAGAAAGCAAGTGTTGTAATGATGGATGCTGGCTTTTCTAATGTTAAACAGTTGAAAGGTGGAATACTTGGATACTTTGAAGAGGTTGGTGGAGACTATTGGGACGGTGATTGTTTTGTTTTTGACCATCGCGTTGCAGTAAATCCTGACTTGAAAGAGACTGAGGTTGCTCAATGTTTTGCCTGTAGAAATCCTTTATCGATTGAAGACCAGCAATCTGAACATTATGAGATTGGAGTTTCTTGCCCTTACTGTATAGAACGTAAGAATGGTTCAGCCCCAAATCAGCCAGTCCCCAGTCAACCCTAATGGACTCCAAGAGTGGATTTCATGTCCATTAATTCCATTATTGGCAATGAAGAATATTATTTCATTAGAAGTTTCTAATTCTCCATAAGTTCCAGATTGCGAGTTATTACCTATTCCATGCCATGGGTCATATACGATGCTTGCTTCCAAACTTTGACTATTTATCGTCCATAAGCAATGACCTGAATCGACACCATCTTCCTCCCCATCAGCGATAATCAGTAATTGCTGATTGGCAATAGCGATTTCTCTAATATCTGAACTACTGATGCCTGGTTGGAATTCATAGGCCAATTTACTTCCAGCAATTGTTCCGTCACTATAGCATAATTCTGTAGCTGTTGTAGAAGTCACACAATCGAACCAAACTTTCCCATCGAGTATTACTGGACCAGTTTCTTCTCCAGGTGCAAGAATAGAACTAGATAGTTCTTGAGCGACATTACTAGTGATGTTAAATCCCCAAAGAGTAGTGTCTACTCCACTGGTCTGTGCATCAAAAATCAAGTTATCACCGATGAGATTTAATCCTAAATTAGTGCCAACATTAGTTGCATAAGCACCATTGCTCTGTAAAGTCAGTGTAGTCAGCCAACTATGTGTGCCATCAAAATTCAAGCGTGCTAATTGGCGTCCATTATTACCGTCTTCTGCTATTACGAAATTATTAGGGCCATAGGAAAGGAAAGAATCAGGTAAACTTCCTTCAAGTGAATTGAGATTCCATGATGTTAAAATTCCATTATTAGATAGATAATGCATTTCAAAATCTTCAGAAATCGTTGCTGCTGAAAACCATAAACCAGTTTCAATAGGCCATAATTTGGTTAGAGAATGAACTGTAATGTCTGATGCTGTTGAATCAAGAGTCATTTGCATATTGGTTGAAAAGAATGGTGCATCAAATAGTTCTACAGTAATACTTCCATTACTCCATATGAACTTATTTTCAATATCAGTAAATACAATTCCATCCATCCAAGGCGACATTTTAGAGCTGATTTTCAAACCATCTCCTGCTCCATTTAGCGAACTGATTCTCTGTGTTCCACTCAATGTTCCATCACTGACCCACATCTCGCGTCCATTTACTCCATCATCCGCATCAAAGAAAACCAATTCTCCATTTTCACCAATTATTTCTTGCATACCCATCCATAATCCTGGAGTAGAATCTCCTGTTGGATTTATGTCCATCAACAAAGAAGTTGAGGAAATAGTTGCCATACTTGTCCATAATTCACATCCATTGAAACCATCACTTCCAGCACTAAGTAACATCGATTTACTCTCTAGCCAGTTCATTGAATCACAAGCAATATTCATTCCATCACTAACTCCTTGAAACATATCACCAATTAATCCGCTATTGAGTGGTTGAGAACATATTTTCAGATTCTCTCGAACTTCATCAGGTTGTAATATTCCATCCATTGCAACTGCTTGACCTATGCCATCATCAACGCCAAATTCGAGTATCACTCCATTAGAACATAGATAAGTTGGGGGATTGCTCTTTTCCACCAGAGCAGGTGCGCCTTGAGCGCCATTTATCCCATCATTACCTATTTGACCATCACATAAGATTTCTTGATCGATAATCTCTTCTTGCTCCAATATGTCATTTGAATTATTATCCAATCCACTTTGTATCAAAATACCACCATAATTACATGTATTATTTCCAAATTCAATTTCTTGAGTTTCTATCATGCTATTTATGCCACTAAAACCATTTGGCCCAGTCGCTCCTTGAGGTCCTGATAAACCTTCTTTGCCATGACAAATACGAGTTGTTGAAGTGACCTCAGATTCTTCTAAGAGCCCATTTTTATTACTATCATTACCGATGAAAATATCAGCGCCACCTTCTGAACAAATGTGGTCTGCATCTCTACCTTCAGTTCTAACCAATACCTCATTTCCTTCAACATTAGAATTTCCTTCTTTAGCTTCTAACGAGTCGGCTAGGAGAATAGAATATGTTGACATTGCCAATGCTAGGACTATGACAATCACTTGAAAGAAAACTAAATACTTACGTCGAGGCTTTTGAATTGTCTCTTCATCTTTGTCTTGATTTCTTACTTGATTGTCATTAAGTGGGGGGATACTCTTGTATGGCTGAGCAGTGGCAGGTTCACCTGCAATAGGGGCTTGTCTATCCTGTATGTGAGGGTTAGTCATGAAACCAACTAACACCCTCAATGCTATCAAAACCTTCGGTCGATATTTGCCCTCTAGATGATTTGTCAAGGGGTGGTTTCATCAATCTTGACCTCTCCCCGCAAACATGGACATGCCCGCAAGACTCTCTGCGCAACTTCGCGGAGAGGAAGGCCCGACTAGGCAAAAAGCCGCTCGGCTGGTTGTTGATTTGGCTCATACTGCAAACTCTGATGGATTTATTGAAGTTGATAATGCCCATGTTTCAGGAGTTTCAGTAATTACTGGCGGGCATGGTTTGCGCCGATTTCTTTCGGATTTATCGGGAGACGCAGATGGAAAAGTCGTAATTCCTACAACGCTAAACTCCGCAGGTTGCGATAAAGAGAGAATGAAACAGATGGATATAGCATGGCCTAATTTCTTAGAACAACAATTTGAAATCATTCACGCCTATGAACAACTTGGGATAGAGACAACGCTTTCATGTACTCCATATGACCGTGGTATTGAATCTCAGTCAGGTATTGCCTCTTGGGCAGAATCTAATGCAGTGTGTTTTTCAAATTCTTGGACTTCATTAATTACCAATCGTGAATCTGGACTTTCGGCTCTTGCTACAGCACTAACAGGTTATGCACCTAGATGGGGGCTACATCTGGAAGAGAATCGTATCCCAAATATCATTGTCGAGGTCACATGTGAGTTAAACAGTCTTTCAGACTGGTCAATTCTTGGAGATTGGATTGGTAAGCAGGTTTTACCAAACTGGAAACTACCTTGGGGCCCTATGCCTCTTATCCATGGATTACCATCTCATGCTTCATTTGCATCGAAAAAAGCATTGACCTCAGCAGCAGCAAACTATGGTACTCCAATGCTTTGGGCTCAAGGACACTCCGCAGACCCTCCTCTTTCAATGAATGAAGATGGAACATGGGCTGCTCCTGAAGGTGGCTGGCAAGGTGAACTTACCTTTGGTGAGAAAGAATTGCAAACAAGGTATGAGGAACTAGCTCCTAAGGGCCAAGTCGACTTAGTCGTGATTGGATGCCCTCAAGCAAGTGCTGAAGAGATTCGTAGAACTGCCTCAGCGGTTCGCTCATATTCTGAAATGGGTCAAAAAATACCCGATGAAAGACTATGGGTATTTACTAGTCAAGCAAATTTTGATTTAGCCAAAGGCGATGGTAGCCTCGATATTCTTGAAGATTCAGGTGCGGTAATACTACGCGATACTTGCCCTGAAGTCACTCCATACAACAGAGAGCATTACAATCACTTACTGACTAATTCTCTAAAGGCAGAACATTATCTTACCAGTGGTTTGAATCGTTTACCAACAAGTGTTATGACGATCCAAGATTGTGTAGCCCACGCTTTTGACCCATCTCTTTCAGCAGGGCCAACTCCAGTTTTGGAAAGTAAATCCCAACCTCAACACAAATCTGCAAAGACGCACCAAACTGGCCTAAACAACATAATCGGTTCGGGATTAGAAAGTCAAAATGATTTCTCTGTCACTGGAAAAGCTATGGTTAGCGATGTTCCAATTACCTATCTTGGATACGTTAATCGAGATAGCGGGGTGATTGAAGAAACTGGTCATCCTTTGGATGGTAGAGCGATTGAAGATACCATTCTAATTTATCCAAAAGGTTCTGGCTCTACTGTAGCACCATTTGTTCTGATGGGGCTTGTCTATACTGGGAAAGGCCCTAAGGCGATTATTAACAGAGATGTTTGTCCTCTAACTCTTCCTGCATGTTCATTGCTCGATGTGCCATATGGTCATGGTTTTGATCAAGACCCATGTATGGAAGTAAATGATGGGGACCTCATTGAGATGAATCGTAAAGATGGAGTCGTAACAATAAAAATTCTCGAGCGTAATTCAAACTAGGTGTGAATATGTCTGAATTTAGAATACTCGTCACTGGCGGTGCTGGTTTTCTTGGGTCTTCATTGTGCCAATCATTGGTTAAAATGGGCCACAAGGTAGTTGCTCTCGATTCTCTTTTTCGTGGTAATTTAGAAAACTTATCAGAGGTAAAGGATGCTGAAAACTTCACATTTATTCACGCAGATGTTAGAGAAGTAGAGGCTCTAGATGGGGCAGTCGAGACTCTAGGTGGTCTAGATTTAGTATTCCATTTGGCAGCAGTGAATGGAACAAAATGGTTTCATGAAGCGGCACATTCTGTAATAGACGTCAATATCAATGGTACCCTTAGGACTCTAGAATTAGCCATGGCCCACGATGCAAGGTATGTTTTGGCATCTTCTCCTGAAGCCTTTGGCGAAGCACCTCAGCAACCGATTAGAGATGGTAATATGATGCAATTTACCGACCCTGCAAAGCATCAAAGGCATTCATATGGCGCTAGTAAGTACTTGGATGAAGTTGCGTGTCAACATGCAGTTAGAGAAGGTCTTGATGTTAGGATAATAAGACCATTTAACGCATATGGTCCTCGATTAGTTGGTGATGATTATGGCCAGGTAGTATCGATATTTTTCAATAAACTACTCAATAATGAAACGATAGTAGTTCATGGAGATGGCTTACAAACCCGTTCTTTTACATGGATAGATGATGTGACCGATGGTTTTGTCAAGGCTGGATTATTAGAAAAAGGAGTTGATGGGAGTGACCTATCTGGACTTGCTTTCAACATTGGTTCAACAGAAGAAATCACTATCTCGCAATTGGCCCAAAAAGTAGTATCAACTTCTGGCAAAGAAGGCACTGAAATTGAATTTGGCACAGGATACTTCGGAGATTCAAAAAGGCGTTTACCCGATATTGAGGGCGCAGAGAAGATCCTTGGCTGGCAGCCTACTGTTGATTTACAACAAGGCCTTCAAATGATGTGGAATGAATTGACAGAAAATTGAATCATCCATAGTGCTTGTCAATTGTTTTACCCCAATTTTCTGGCGATGGAGTCAATCTATCTAGTCCATGTTGACACAAAATGTCCAGCCCAGATAACGGAGCTTGGTCAAGAGATGTCCAAATGTGTGTAACCTTGAGCACAACTAATTTGGCGACAGCATCTGGTAATTTCACTTCCTCGAGATATTCAACTTCAATTGCAGCAACAGCTTGCTTAACCAACATTGGCTCATTCTCGTCTGCTTCTAGTCCCGTTAAGTCCCATTCGCTTTCATTTGGTGGAATTGGAGAGCCAGCATTATCGACCCAATCTACAGATTCCAGAGTGCTAGGCATCATGTGTAAAATTGCTTTTTTAGTATCACGAAGATTGTTCAATGTGTCTCTTTGTCTGCCATTTTTACCTTGACTTAATGATGCAATCATCAAGGGTGGTTTAGTCGAAACAGCCATTGCTGATGTCAGTGGTGCAAGATTTCCTAAACCCTCACTATTCTTGGTTGAGACCAAAACCAGTGGCCTTGGTGAAAGAATTCCTGAAAGCCAAGTAGCCCTTTCTCTATGCTCTAAATCGAGAACATCGATTCTTTTTGGTTGTTTTAGTTCTGTAGGTTTATCATTTTCAAACCATGAATCTAATTTTCCAGTATGGATTTCCATCAATGCGTGTTTGGTAAACTCTTGATAGGTTTTCCACGATTCAATCTCTTCGATATCTCCTCTTTTCTCCTTACGTGAAATCGATGCTTCTGAGTAATCAATACAACGTTGAAGAAAATCTGCTACTATTCCTTTTCTATCCATCTAATCACCTATCAATTTAGTTATGAGTTCCCTCTTTTTGAATCATATTGTTCCCTATTCATCATGAATTTAGCAGGATTTCCCGCCCAAACTTCGCCGGAAGGAATTTCTTTGGTAAGTACAGAACCTGCTCCAAGAACTGCATCTTTACCAACAGTGCATCCAGCGATTACTGTTGCTCCTCCTCCAATCACAGCATTATCTCCTATTTTGACCGGAGACCAATATTTTGAATCTCCTGATGGCGGATATTTATCGTTTAGCAGTGTTGCATTTGGTCCGATAAAGACAGAACTGCCCAATGAACACCCATCAGCGATGTAAACTCCGCCTTGGATACGACATTTATCGCCCATAGTGACATTTCTTCCAATGTGCGCTAATGCTCCAATTGAGCATTTATGTCCGTGAGATAGGTTTTCTCCAATCATACAAGGCGGCCATGCTACACTATCATGTGGCAATGAAATCCTATTTTCAGGTTCTGGGTTAGTTTCACCCATTTTTTCACTCTCACTCGACGCTAAGTTCTCTCATCAACATTTCTACGTGACCTTTAGCCTTTACATTATATCTGGCCCATGTAATGTTTCCTTCAGGATTGATGACAAATGTTGAGCGAGCACATCCCATATACTCTCTTCCGTAGTTTTTCTTAAGCCTCCAAGTTCCATAAGCTTCGTGCAAAACGCCATCCTCATCCATTAGAAGTGGGAAATTTAGATCTTTCTTGGAAATAAATTTATCATGAGATTTAGCAGAATCTTTGGAAACCCCAAGTACGATATAATCGCCTTGATTCAGTCTGGCCATAGAATCTCTGAAGTCACATGCTTGTACAGTACACCCAGGCGTTGAGTCTCTAGGATAGAAATACAATATGACCGTTTTTCCCTTTGACATATACTCTTCAAGGTCATGTTTTTCTCCGGCTGAATCAAGGCATGAAAATCTAGGAGCAGGCTGGTCAACTTGCAAGGTTGTTACTTCGGACATAGATATTCGTGACATTTCTCACTCATCAAAGGTTGCATTATTTCGAAATACAAGTTTTTTTCATTTTTCTTACCCTTTTTGCTAATTTCATTCAAAAAAATAAAAAAATAGTCTCGCAGTATTACGCTTATGCGTATTGAATAAAAACATGCGCATATTGGGTAAGCGATACCATCGCGACCGATTCTTTCAAGAACTGCCGTGTTCAAGGGTAATGCATGGTAGGTCTACGTATGTCTAGAAAGGCCCGCCGGTTGTTGAAGCAAGTTCAGCGCGCCCCAGGCAAGTATGAACTCCAAGAAATAGCCAGTTCGATACAAGCTGAACTAGACAAGCGCAACCTTTCTTATGACGAGGCCCTAACGCTTGGAAACATTATTCAAAATCGTGCAGATCAACTACCAGGTGACGTGATAGTCTATGCTATTTCAGATAGAGATGCTTACCGTAGAACCCTTGAATTATATTTGAGAGATGCTCTTCTAACCAAAACCGAACAATTACTGCTTTGGGAAGAGCGACGCAGACTAGGGATTACCGATATTGAGCACGGTAGGCTACTGGACCAACTATTGGCTCAGTGGAAACGCCAAGGCAAGAAGGTTAGAATTGATAATTTCGAAGCACCAGGAGGTGGCGCATCTGCGTGAAAACCTATCGAAAATGTCTTTTGGCATTATCATGATAATGCTATTCTTGGCTCCCGCAATGTCTCCTATAGTTAGTGCAAGTGGGGATACTTCAGCTCGTACCACTCCCGACTTCAGTGTTTCATTGTTTACTTTGGATGGCGCAGGTTCTGTTACGGACGGTGCTGGAATAGAGGTTGAAAATGCAACACATGTCGCACGAATTATTGTTTCCAATTCCGGCTCAGCAGACGGGGTCGCTTCGGTTTCATTAGTCCACAGAGGCTCTCCTCTTGCTGGTGAGACAATCGTTAAGACCGTAAACTTAGGAAATATTCCAAGCACATCATCATCTAATCCAGTATTGATTGCATGGACGGCATCGCCCGGAGATCTTCAAACCCTATTTGCTAGGGTAATTGCACAGACCAACGACCCTAACTCGGCTAACGATGAGAAGCGTATCGATTTCAACGTTTCATCTCCACCGTTCATGAAGGGATACGTTACTGGAGATTCCATACCCGAGCCTTCTGGCGGTTCATCAATTGCTAGAATTGCAAACAATGCCCAAGAATTCAATGCAACTGTCATCAATATTGGTGTAAAAGATATCTCAGCAGTATTCGAACTTGAATTCATCGACACACTCGATCCTTCTAATGTCAAGACGTTTTGGTCCGGCGAACTTATCTTAAGCCCCGGTTCTCTTTATATTCCGGCTGCGAGTGAAAACCTTTCAACATCATTCAATGGTGGCGCCATGGCCGGTATTTGGTCGCTTACAGCCAAAGTGATTTACAATGGTACAGGTAGTTGGACCGATGAGGATATAGTGCAACAGAGAAATGTTGAATTCTCGGACTACATTGCAGAGATATCCACTCCTGCAGATAGAACGACGGAGCCAGGATTAACAACAACTTTGACATTCATTGTAACAAATAAGGGGATTAACAGCGATTCATTCGCTATATCAGTGTCAAGCGTCTTGGGTTGGAATCAACCTCACAGTCCAAGCCCTTCAACCAGCATATTTTCTCCGGGCGCTAGTACGACCATATTAGTTCCAGTAGCAGTTCCATCCAATGCCCTTCGCTCCCAGAGTGATACTATCACAGTCAATTTAGTTTCTGCTGGTGGATCATATACTCTCTCTTCCACTGCTAGAGTTATGGCTGGAGAATTATTTGAGGCAACAATTGTAATGCCTCCTACTACGACAATGGTAACTCCTGGAAAGGAAGTAAACTTCACCGCTACGCTAACCAATACAGGTAACGTTCATGGTTCCTTTTCTTTAACAGCCGGTCTTTCTGTCAATGCCACTAATTGGTCGGTTGAACTTTCTACTCCTTTCACTGGAATAGTAAACGCTTCTGAAGTGATAATATTCGAGGTATCTATCACTGTGCCACCTATACAACAGCCTCTAGATTCATCAGAATACAATCGTGCTGGTGATGTTCTAAATGTGTGGGTACAGGCTATGCCTAGCGAGGGTGGCCTACCTTCCACTTCAATGAGCCAAATTGAGGTTAGACCTGTTATTGTAGTCGACCCTGGGCTTAATGGGGAGCAACTCGAATTAACTGCCGAGGAAGTAATTGCTGCTAAGAATGGTTTTGGTTGGGATGAACTATTGCCCTTATCGGTAGAAGTTAGGCACAATCTTGACGGTGCTCTTTCCAATACGATAGATTCAGTTTTGACAGTAGGCAATCTCTCCTTTAGCCCTCTAAACAGCGGAGGATTCTCCGAAGCCGATAGATGGTCCACAAACTTGAGTCCTTGGTCTTTTACTGGAATGTCACTTGGCGATAGTGGTACAACTTCTTTAGGAATACAAGGGCCATATGACGATTATCCTTTGGCTGGTACCATTACCATACCAGTGACTGCGACACCAACCCTTAATGGTCCAACAATCCCGAATGTCTTGATTTCAGAAGTAACAAGGAATATGACTATCGTAGTACCTTCAATTCAAGATGCCGAGATTATTGACACTGGGCCGTTCGATGTGCCGCTTGGAGAAGCGAAATCACATGACTTAGCATTTGCAAATACTGGTAATGACTTGACCTCTTACAGGCTAACCATTCTAGATGACTTGCCCAATGGATGGATTGCTTCACTCAATACTTCAACTTCGACATCCAATACCATTGACGATCTGTCTGCCGACGTAGCAGACTATCCATTGCAGGGTAACTCTCACATTGCTAATTTCAGACTGACTGTTACAACCGATCCATTTGCTCCTGCGTATACGATTCAGCCAATTAACATCAAGATAGAGGATAAGGATACAGGTCTGTTAATCGGCGTTGAAACCGTTGACATTAGGGTCGGTCCTTTCATCAACGCAACACTCACTCCAACCAATCAAACAGTCCCAATAAATGCTTCACAAATGGAAACTCCATTGACAAGAGTTTACGTGACAAATACCGGTAATGCTCCTGCAACCTACTCTATTTGGTTGGATGAATCTCAATCCGGCGATGTCGACTTCAGCCTTGAAACGCCTAATCAAATCATAATAGCGCCTGGAATCGAAGATTCGATTAAAATTCGAATGAGTGCAGCAGCAGATGCGGATTCAGATTCGTTCTATATGGCGACGGTTTGGGTTTCAACAGATACAGGTGTGAATTTATCCGCCAACATTGTCGCAAATGTCAGCGAACAACGTTCTCTTCTAATCGATGCTCCCGAACAAATGGGAATACTTCCAGGGCAGGAACAAGTGGTAAACTTCACAGTTACAAATCTGGGTAATCTTGCAGAAAACTTCGATGTTATTGCATCAGTAGAAGGCGGATGGGACGTAGTTCCTGAAACGCAGTCAATGTCTCTAATCAAGGATCAAGTCATCCAAGGAAGTGTCACTGTAACGGTCCCGGAGATCTCTGAAGCAGAGGGACTTGATGACGGTTCGGTCCATAACCTAACAATTAGACTAGCTTACCCTTCGACAAATATAACTGCTGGAATTGCTAATGTCGAGTTAGTAATTTCACCTATGTTCATGCTCGAAGTTAGAGATTGGTCTTATGAAATGGAATTCAGTAGACAAACCAATAGGACTTGGGAAGCAACCATTGTCAACGTTGGAAATAAAGATGTAACAGTCAATGTATCATATGAAATTTTCAAATCAGGATTCGATATCTCGAGTGACCCTAGTTTGGACATTTACAGCGATGATTGGGTCTTTGTTAGCGGTCCATCCCAATTATCTCTCCCTCGTAATTCTAATGTTACTTTTGAGTTCATCATTCTATCAGATGATGCAACTCCAGACCTAGATTTGACATCTAATCTGGTGGTAACCCTGACTCCTCAAGACCCATCAGTAGAGGGTATTGAATATCTCAATACTACTCTGGTAATGTCGCGATTTTTCAAGATTAGTGATTATGTATTACAGCCTCCACAAGATGGTGGCCCTGTTGAAGTCAACATGATATACTCTCACATACCGAGAGGACCTTCCACTTCAGTAGCATATGAATTTGAACTGTGCTCCGCTACAAGATTATTTGATTTCGATGCAAATGGATTGGATGAAGCAAATTATCCTTGGACATTCACTCTGCTAATAGATGAAGTAAATGGTTCAGTTACAACTCACTCATTACCACTTATCAATGTTGATTGTGGGCTAACATCTGGTAATAATCGTTACACTCTACCGGTTTCAACCGCCTGGAATCCTAATTTGATTAGAATCTCAGTTGATATGCCTGATAAGCCTAATCTGATCACTGAAGATGGATGGGACTTAAAGTTCAAGTTATTCCATCCTGATGAGAATGCAGGTTATACAGAATCGTTCGAAGAAACTTTTAGATTCGAATTAGATGTTTATGCTGACCCTGCCGTCAAGAGAGTATGGATTAGTGAAGGCACTTTCCAAGAAGGTACTGACTCTGTGCTGAGCGCTACAATAAGAAATGAAGGAACTTCTCAAGCCCTAATATTCGAAGTAGATGCTATTTGTTCCGGTTCTACAATCAATACATCTCCAATGCCTATTACCCAATTAGGGCCTGATGAGGAAATCACAGTTGAATGGAATTTGACCACAGATAAGATCGATTGGTGGGCACAATCCATCGATGGAACTTGTGTTGTCGAGTTAGATACAACCTTCTTGTCAAAGAACGTAGTTGGAAATGATAGGCTGGTTTACGAAGATGAGGTATATTCTTGGTCTCCAGACCAGTCTTCAAGTTTCGTAGCATTTGTAGTATTCACTCTTCTATCTCTAATTCTTGGCCGTCTGACGGGCCAAAATGAGAAGTTTAGACTATTTGCAGTATACTCGGGAATTCTTGGCTTAGGATTTGCTTTCCACTTGATCAATGTTCTCTTCTGGGGGCCATTTGTATTACTTGTAGCGGCATTGATGGTTTGGAAGATGACTTGGAGTAGCACAGATGAATTTAGATTGATACATGAAGACTATCAGAGAGCTCGTAAGGGTGTCTCGACACTTTATGCTGACCACTTCCAAGCACTTGCAGACAGTCGAAGACAACTAAGAGTCATCCTCTCACTTCCTCTGCTTGGAATGCTAGGAGTAGTCCTTGGTATACCTCCTCAACTCGAGATGAATAAATCCAACCTCATATCCCTTGTCGGCTATGTAGGTATAGTGACTATTGGAGTATGGATTCTAGTTAAGAGAGCAGACAGCCTCTATGGTGGCTTGTATGGAAGGCTAACTGATATTGAAGTCAAAGCAACACGTATTGAAAGAGACTTAAGCGATCCTGCTAGATTACTCAATGATTTAGCAAATGAAGGGATTGACCTAAGCGAAATTTTCGATGAAGCACCAATAGGTTCAGATTCAAACCTGTTAGATAATTTGAATATCGACGGAATACTTGGAGATGAGGAGGTGAGAGATGATGCCTGATGAAGAAGTAGATGATATTGAGTTGGATGACATCGTTATTCCGGGTCAATCTCCAGATGAGGAAACTATTGAATTTGACCAATTATATGACAATTCCATGACAACTACTGCCTTGGAAGATGTGGAAGATGAAATAGACGACGATGCTATTGAGTTTAGTAATTTATATTCGAATACTGAACCGGAAGAAGAAGACGTGATAACCGAAGAAATAGTTGAGGCAGTTGAAGTAATTGAAACCGAAGAAGTGGTAAATGAAGAACCTAGTCAAGAAATAATCCAAACACCTCCGGCTTCTGATAATTATGATGAACGTATTCGCAACGCTTCAAACAATCTTGAGAATATAGTTCAGACTGTAATTCAAGAAGACACCAATTCCTTGGCTGCTACTGAGATCGATATCATGGAGGCTAAGAAATTCCTCTCCATGCATAAATTAAGTCGTGCAAAAAAGAGTGTTTTCAAAGCGGAACAAGCTTTGGTCACTTTAGAGGAAGATGTGTTATATCTAAGGCGAAGTATTGCTATGTTGCATAGACTGCTAAAGGAAAAGAAAGTAGAAAGAGATGAAGTTGAAAACATTCTACTGAGATTGAGAAACGCTACTTCTGCTGCTGAAATCGGGGATGTCAGTCAAGCAGCGAATGAAGTTGAATATTTAGTCGACGATTTGATAGGTGGCAATACATCTACACTAAACCCATTCTTTTTCAGACATTTCTGGCTCGGCGTGGATACTCGATGGCCTGCAGGAGGAGATGTAGGAGTTTTACTTGTCAGATTAATCAACGATGGTCCAATCGCCATGCCTGCTATGCGTCTCTCCCCTCCAGTTCCAGAAGGTTGGTATTCTGAACCGAATTCAGTAGATCTTCCAATTATCGCGCCAGGCGGTAATCTTCCTCTTCGATTCGACATTAAATCTGGTGAAAGATTTGGTGCTGATGAAATACCTCTTTCACGTAAATTAGCAGTTTCTACTGGTTATGAGATGCGCTCTGGGGAGATAATGGTCACCATTCGTGCCCAAAACCGCTCTATGGAGCCACTTTCAGATATTGTACTCACTCCGTGGTTACCTCCGGGTTATACTACGGCTAAGGTTCCATTCGTGGAACGTCTATCCCCCGATGAGGTTGCAGTGATTAGAATGCAACTAAGCATCGACCTGGGCAGAGGAGGTAATTCCTAGCCCACATCCTATTCCACCCGCAAGGAGCGGGAGGACGAGTAAAAAAAATAAAAAAGGTGAAAAATATGAAAAATAATAAAGAAATAAAGAACGAAAATAGCGATACCGTCGCTGCGATGGGTATTGGTGCAATGATTGTTTTCATTGCATTGATTCTTGTAGCAGCTGTGGCTTCAGCGGTCATTATTCAGACTGCTGAAAAGTTGCAACAGAATGCACAAACGACAGGTGATCAGACACAACAGCAAATGGCAAGTAAGATTATGCCATTAAGTGCTGTAGTTTCAGGTGCTGCAACAATTCGAGTAACATTCGAATTAGCACCAGGATCTGAGTCTGTTGCTCCTGCGCAAGCAGTTTGGAACATAGTATGCCAAGGTGGAACTGATGCTGGAGATATGACTGCTTCTCAGCCGGTCAGTACAACCGCAACAGCAACACTTGACCCAGGTGAAATATATGAAATACAATTGAATTTAGTTAATTGTGGACATGCAGCAAATACTGCACATTACTTGATGTTCCAAGCAGGAAACGCTGGTTTCACATATGAAGTGATGAACTATGGCGCATCTACTGCAACAGGGGCGGTGATTATTTGAAGTCTAATAACGAAACTCAAGTCAACGACAACTGGGCTGCTATCGGTATTGGTGCAATGATTGTATTCATTTCTCTAATTCTAGTTGCAGCAGTAGCATCTGCCGTTATTGTACAAACCGCTGAAAAATTACAGCAAAATGCACAAAGAACTGGTGACGATACATCTGATGAACTATCTGGTAAGATTACAATTCAAGCAGGATATGTTCAAAATACTGGAGAATACGTCCTTTACGTAAGACTAGGGGCAGGTAGCGATGCAATCAATACTATTGACGTATCATACCAATTATTCTGTAATACAGGTGCGGGTTATGAGACTAACCAATTAACTGCTAATGATGTACAACTTCAATCCGTAGCTGGCTTCGCTGGCGGTGTCGGACAAATGACAGTTCAAAACGCTTACAAGATTATGATTAATCCAGGTGTATGTACTGCAGCAGGTGTTAATGGACAGTCTCCTCCACAAGCTACATTGTTCATCCACGTTGAAAATGGCGGAACTACTTACGAGACTTTGACAATCAACAATGCTCAAGACGGCTCACCAATTATCTGATGTTGCTTGCTGTTGAGGATCTATTTCTCGACGGCAAGGAGGTACTACAATGGCTTGGCCATTTGGAAATAACTCGGGAAATATCAGAGATGCAGACGCCGAACTTAGTGAAGAACGCTTGAAGATAATGGCAAATGTTGCCATCGAACAGGTGCCTCTCCCTGAAGAGGGAGAACTGAGTGAGGAAGATGCATGGACGATTTCCCCCGGTCCGACAAGAGCGAAATTGAACAGTATTGGTAGTGTTCCAACAGTTGCTTCTAGCATGAATCCTGTTGCTGCACAGCCAGCTACTGTCAATGCTCAAGTTGACACTTCAGGTCTTGAAAGACTGATCAGCAGTCGCCTCGACATGGTTGAGGATGTACTCAGAATGGTCGAAGTCCGTATCGAAGAAGGAATCTCTGTTAATCCAAATTCACCGAAAATCGGTGAAGATGGAGAGATTATTTCTGGAGAAGATGATGTCGATGGATATGTCGGAGATAGAATTGTAACATCGGACGGCGAAGTAATCACTACCGGAGGCGTAGAACGCCTCAAAGGTGATGATGAAGCGCCTTTAGTGGAACTTTACGAAGCTCAAGCACTAGCAGCCAATCCTTTCCTGGTCGCCCCTTCATCGGGACCAACGGCTCAGGCAAATCAGGTTGGAGCGCCGACAATTGCGGCACTTCTTCTAGACAATATGTCTGGTATGGCTGCAGTCAGTTTTGCGCAGAAGGCAATTAACTCTGGAATGCTGACTAGTGATGAAGGAAATGCTGTTTTAGCAATTGTTCAACTTGCTTCCCCTGGTGAAACCGAAGAGGCATTGGAAGACCATCTCTCTCATCGAGAGTTGCTTACTTTCTCTGCCTTGGTTACATCATGGCGTGAAGTAAAGAATCTTCGAGGTGAAGAGTGAAATGGGCGCATCGGTCGGAATTGGAGGACTAATAGTGGGTACATCCCTAATGGTAGTTTTTGCTTTAGCAATTACCACATTAGATGTTAGGATGGATTCATCATTAGATGCTCTTGATTCGGCCAATGACCCGTTACCATCATTCACAATTGATGATGCTACAATATGGGAAGGAGCAGTTGTTAGTTTGACGATTGTAGATCCTGGTGCAGGCTACACCGCAGGTACGCTAAGTACTGCAGTTGCCGGCGGTTTTACAGCGACTTTCAATGTAGATGGTTCTGGAGGAATAGTTAATCCCGTGACAATCACCAGTCATGGAAATTACTCGTCCCCTCCACCGACTATCCAAATTGATGGTCCACAACCAGGAGTTACATCTGTCGCAACAATCACTGCAACTTTGGGAACAGTCATACATACTAATGTGACCAATAATGGTCCAGTAACTCTTCCACAAGAAGAAGTATGGTTCTTTGTTGATGGAACAAATGCTAGAACTATGGATATACTGACTACAGGAGTGACCTCAAATTGGTACTCTGGAGAAACAGTCAGTATTGAATGGAGAGGATTTGGTTCCTCGACTTTCGATACAATGGCCGTTTCTTCTCATGGATATAATTTGGCGAGGGCTCTAGACTGAGGTGTAATTCATGGCAGACGGTGGGGCTTCATCATTCATTTTGCTTGCAACAGCACTTTTAGTGTCTGGCGGCGTTTCAGCGGTTTTGATTTCACAATGGGGTGAAATGGCTACGTCCTTTGACCAACAACGTCGAGGAGATGAAGCGGATACAAATACTGAAATGGCGTTTGCTGGAGATTTATCCAATGTCGAATATGATGATGCTTTACCTACTGATGAAACAATTACCTTTTACCTACAAAATACAGGAGAATATGAACTTGATGAAGCCTCACTATTCATTCAGTTAAATGGCGAGGTTATACCAGATAGCGAAACCAGTTCAACGGTTCTGCCATCAGGGGCTACTTGGGCTTCTGGTCAACTACTTGAAGTAGAAATATCAGGCGCTTGGGGATTTGCTGATGATACTGAAATTTCATTGACAGTTCTAGCAATTTCTATTGATGTAGGTGGGTATTCAGGACAGACAATTATAACCGAGGAGGTGAGGCTAAATGCCGTCTGAAGACGACCCTCTATTTATCCCTCACAAGCCAGTTGAGGATGGTTTCCCATTTGATGTAGAAACAGATTCTCTTGCAGATACAATGGGCCTTAGACTCCCTAATCGTTCATTATTTGTGATTCAAGGAATTGTCGGTGCAGGTAAATCTCTAATCGCCCAAAGACTGGTTCATGGTATGTTAGAAAATGGTACAAAGATTCTTGTCATAACTACCGAACTTACTACTAGAGGTTGGATCGAACAGATGGAATCTATTGGATATGGAGTCACCGAACACCTTAGAGATGGGCAGTTAATGATTTTCAGTAGATTTGGAACCATTGCAGAATCAAAAGCAGACGTAGGCTTAGAGCAAGTGCTTAACAGCGATGCAATTAAGCAAGCAGATGTGATAATTCTTGATTCTGCTAGTGCATTAATGCCGGGTTCACTTGAAGAAAATGAGAGATTTGAAATGATGCAAAAACTGCGTAAAGTTTCATCAGAAGGTCGTTCAATCATGCTATGTGTTGACCCCGATGAAATGGACCATAAGTTACTTCATTCAATGCGAGCTTCATCCGAAGTTGTACTTGATTTATCCACCAGTCTAATCGGTGGAGACCTCAAGAGAAATATCGTAGTTACTAGATTCTTAAGAGCTGCAGGTCCGGTTCAGACATCTGTTGGATGGCGTGTAGAACCGAGCATGGGCTTCATCGTTGACATTACGGCGGTAAGTTGAGGAGGGATTCAATGGCAGATGAACCACGTTTTGCAAAGGGCGACCTCAACAGCGTAATGGCTGCATTTCCACACGTTGGAGATTGGGTTCGTGATTTTGAATCTAGGTATGGTTCTCGACCGATTTATTATGGTCCATTAGACCGTGATGCTAAGAAAGAGAGGCCATATAACCTAATTTACTCTGCCAAAGAACCGATTTTTATTCATATTTACGAACCTCCTGAAGATGATGATGGTGCCGGAGGAGAGATTCTTTGGTTTGGTTTAGAACCGCAATTAAGCGAAGAAGAAGAAAACATTAGGCGTGAATTGGTAGAGACTTTGCTCCAAGAAGCGCCGACTGCACCTACCTTTACTACAGATGGAGAATTTGAGAATATCCTAGAACAGATGATTGATAGATTCACAATGCTAGATAGCGAAGTTGGCTCAACTGTCCGTAGGCAAGGAAGATTCTGGGAAATGATTGGGATGGACGATAAGAGGCTCGTCGTATCACCAGAACAAAGAGCAAGACTACAATATATCGTCATTAGAGATTTAATTAAAAACGGTCCACTTGAACCTCTTCTTTCAGATGAGATGCTGGAAGATATACACTCAATCGGCCTAAAGCATATTCACATGGACCACAAAGTGTTTGGAATGGTCACATCAAATATTAGATTTAGAGAGAGAGAAATTTTGTCTAGATATCTAAGAGCAATGTCCGAACGTATAGGACGTCCTGTTTCTGACAACAAACCGATTATTGACGGTGCTTTACTCGATGGTTCCCGTATTAACATCATATTTTCAGACGATGTATCTATGCTAGGTCCGTCATTCACCATACGTAAGTTCGCAGAGGAAACAATTTCAATAATTCAACTGATCAAATGGGGTACAATCTCCACTCAAGTTGCAGCATATATCTGGATATGTCTAGAGTATGGTATGTCTGTACTGGTGTCTGGAGAAACAGCATCTGGTAAAACAACAACTTTGAATGCAATTTTACCGTTTATTGACCACAATGTCAAGATATATTCAGCAGAAGATACTCCTGAAGTTAAAGTACGTCACAAAATTTGGCAGAGACTTGTTACTCGTGATTCCAAGAATGAAGAATCAAGAGTTGAGATGTTCGACTTACTGAAGGCAGCTTTGAGAAGTCGTCCAAGATACATCATTATCGGTGAGATACGTGGTGTTGAGGGTGCAACGGCGTTCCAAGCGATGCAGACTGGTCACCCTGTTATTGCTACATTCCACGCATCTTCTATCGTTAAAATGATTCAAAGATTTACTGGTGACCCAATCAACGTTCCAATTCGTTTCTTCGATAACCTGAACTTCGCAATTTTCCAAGAAGTTGTCGAAGCACCTGGTGGAGGAATCGCAAGACGTGTCACAGGTATTGACGAAGTTATTGGCTACAACAAACATAGCGATGGTGTACTGACTCGTGGTATGTTCGAATGGGACCCTGTCAAGGATAAGCACTATTTCCGTGGTATGTTCCAAAGTCATCTATTGGAAAATAAGATCGCTGCAATGGCAGGTTTCTCTAACAAGCGTGATATCTATGACGAGATGCTCAGTAGAGCAGCATCACTTCAAAAGATGGCAGATAGAGACTTGACTCACTATGATGATGTCTTTGATTTACTTGGAATTTATTATAATAATGGCTTTGAGTCCTTTGATAGAGCAATTGACACATGGACTGGAGTCAATCATAGTTAGGAGGTGTAATCATGGAAAGAATGCCAATTTGGCAAGTGGCCATTCGTCGCTTAGAAATTCCAGTTTTGCGTTTCTTGATTCTATTTGTTGGTGGCGCAGGTCTAATTGGTCTTGTCACAGCAATAATTCTAATTTTCCTGACTGGAGGGTTAGGAGATGGTGCCCTATTCCAAGGATTTGCCGGAATTTTAATGATTCTAGTATTCCCATTAATTTCAGCATTAGCAGCCTTGTCATATCCGTTTTTGGAAGTACAACGTTCAGCAACTCGTATTGAAAAAGAGATGCATATGTTCATCACCCGTATGGGTATTTTATCACTTGGAGAGGTTGGAGCAAAATCGATATTCGACATTCTAAAGCAGATGAGTGATTACGGTGAATTGGCTTCAGAGGTCAAGAGAATTGAGACACTTGTCGATAAGTGGCATACTTCTCTGCCAGAGGCTGCAAGAATCGTTGCTCAACAAAGCCCAAGTCCGTTATGGACCGATTTTCTCGATAGAATGGCCTTCTCTATCGAAGCAGGGCAACCAATTGATGAATTCATGCGTGCTGAACAAGAAACCGTTGCAGAGCAATATACTACATTATATGACACTAGATTAGAATCGGTTGATACACTAAAAGAAATCTATGTTTCTTTGGTCTCTGCTGGTCTTTTCGCTCTTGTTATCGCAGGTATTCATATGGTTTTATTCGAGGTAGGCTCGCCTGAAGCTACACCAATCGAATTATTCAGCAGGATTCGTTTCCTACTTTTAGCTGGCTTGATTTTCGTTATTGTTCAAACGGGTGCTGTTTTTGCCTTTAGAGCCACTATTCCAGAAGACCAAACTTTTGCAAGGGATGAGATGGATACACCATTTAGAGTTAATGTTAGAAGAGCATTTTTGATATCTGGTTCAATTTCAATTATTTTAGCAGTTGTAATGGTCTTTTCTGTTATCACTGCATGGGATGCATTATCTGACCAATGGGATAAATATGGTCTGTTGATTATAGCAATCCCACTTACTCCTTTGATGTTCCCAGCATTTATGGTTGGGCGTGAAGAAAACCAAGTATTACGCCGTGATGAAACATATCCCGATTTTATTAGAGCATTGGGAGGTACTGCTCAAGCACGATCATCCGAACCATCCGCTACAATCAAAGCGCTTAGAGGAATTGATTTTGGTATGTTAGACAATTCTATCGACCGTTTAGAGAAGCGTCTTTCAACTAGAATTGATTCTGACCGTGCTTGGGATTACTTTAACGCAGATACTAATTCATCTGTAATTTCAAGATATATGCGTATTTACATCGAGGGTTCTCAATCATCTGGAAGGCCTGCAGAAACTGCTGAAATGGTTTCTCGTTCTGTTGGAAGTCTTCTTTCCCTTAGGCGTCGTCGTTCATTATCTGCTAATACTATGTGGGGTGTAGCAATTGGATTATTGATTGCAAGCGTGACAAGCCTCAATGTAACAATAGCAATTGTTCTTCAATTGGGAGAGGCTATTGCTGGTGTCGCAAGCGGACTTGCCGATACCGATGTCTCAGCACTATCTGATTTCGGTGGTGGTGTTGCTCTACCTGTGATGGAAGATGCTAGTTCGGTAGAAGAAAATATTAAGATGTTCAAACTTGTAGTTTCAATATTAATTCTAGTTCAAGTTATAGCGGTATCAATGATTGCTACCAGACTAAGAGGTGGAGGTAAAACCAGTGCACTGGGTCAGTCGATAAATCTCCTTTGGATAGCCGGACTCGCCTCATTACTTACTTCAGTGATACTCGATGCCGCCTCGTCAATATTCTCGGTTTAGACTTGAAAACCTTGATAGATTGAGTAACCTATGCAATGTTATGCAACCAGCCCCTTCACCCCCTGTAGTAGCCCAGCAACCTCAACCTATGCAGCCTATGGCTGCCTATCAGCCTCAACCTAAATTCCTTGAAAAATATGGAACTTACTCATTCCAAAGATGGTTGATGGTAGGCGTAATTCTGATTGTAGCAGCTGCAATTCTAACCGAAATTCCAAATATTACGGGAGAACCTGTACTGAGTGATTATGATGATGATACCGATAAGCATGAAGATGCGCTTGAAAGCCATACTTCTCTAGTGGGAACTTTAGATGCCTTGGGCGCAATGATGCAATCAGTGGCCCTTGGAATGATTGGCTATGCTTTGATCCGTGAAGGATATGATGGGAATGCTCATCACACAGCGCTAAGAATTTCGGTCATAATTGGTGGAATACTTGTCATAACCAACTTGGCCTCAAGTAATATTGGATTATTCTAATCAACGCTTAGATTCTTCTAATATACGTTTTTTAGTCGCTGTCCATGAACAGATTGGACATTTTGTCAAGTCATGATTCCTTGCTGGACAGTATTCTCTACCAAAGAATATTATCTGTAGATGTAGTTTATTCCACAAATGTTTAGGGAAAACGGCTTTCAAATCTTTCTCGGTCTTTTCGACATTCTTGCCGTTTGACAAACCCCATCTTGCTGCAAGTCTATGGATGTGAGTATCAACTGGGAATGCAGGTACTCCAAAGGCTTGGGCCATGACAACTCCGGCTGTTTTGTGTCCAACACCTGGTAATGCCTCTAAGGGTTCAAAACCTTCTGGGACTTCACCATCATATTGTTCGACCAGCATTTCTGATAAGCGATGAATATTCTTTGCTTTGGTCGGTGCTAACCCAACTTGTCGGATATCATTTAGAATCGTTTCAACTGATAATTTGACCATCGATTTTGCATCAGGAGCTTTTTTGAAAAGTGCAGGAGTCACTTGATTTACCTTCAAATCGGTTGTTTGTGCACTCATCAATACTGCCACTAATAGTTGGAATGTATTTTCGTGGTCTAGAGGTACTGGAGTTTCGGGATAGAATTCTTCCAACATCTCAACGATTTTTTCAGCCTTTTGTGAACGCTTCAAATCAATCACTACTTCCGTTTATTGAGAATTTCAGGAGGAATTCTATAAGTGTAATTCAAAGATTCACCAGTTAATTGGACGCTATTTTCCGTGAAAATAACATTCTCAATAATTCCTCCTATGCCATGTAAGGGCATAGATGCATCAAAACTTCCATCTTTGTTGATAGAAATACTTGTCGTCACGTTTGGTTTAAGCGATGAAAATCTAATCGTTTCTTCATTTTGATTAACTTCGCCCATTCCATGGAATAAAGTTTTGAAATGTTTGGTTATTGATTCCCAATCTTCAATCGAGTATTGGGTTGACATAATAATCAAGCCTAATTGGCATACTCGCCGCCAGTTTTCCAACCGAAGAATAGACCAAGACCGATAGATGTTAGAGGTATTACATTACAGATTAGAGATTCTAGTGGCTCTGTTTCAGGCTTTCCTGCAATATACCAGATGAGTAGTGCCAAGAACAAGCCAGGCAATACCATCATACTCCCCATAATCATGGTCCTAAGAAGGCGCATGATGTGTGCAAATCGCCGACCATCATGAAGGTATTCTATTTTAGACGGTTTGCTAAATCTTCTCCACTAAGTGAATTTAGTACATCTCCAGATTCCAACCAGCCTTTTCTTGCAGCCATCACTCCATAAGCGATATCGCCGAGTCCTCTGATCGAATGGGCATCAGGGTTAATGATTACAGGTACGCCATTTGTCTTAGCGAATTTACATAATCGCCAGTCGAGGTCGAGTCGGTAAGGGCTTGCATTAAGTTCAACAGCCTTCATTTCTCCGTTATTGTTGTATTCAGCCATATATTCTATGATTGCATACATGTCGACTTCATACCCGTCCCTACCTTGTAAGATACGTCCGGTTGGATGCCCTAGGATTGTTGTTGATGGGTGGTCGATACATCTCATCAATTCCTCTGTATTGGTTTGTTCATCACGGCCTTTCCACTTATTCATCGCATGAACAGATGCAACAGTGTAGTCTAATTTAGCCAATACATCATCAGGATGGTCTAGTTTTCCACCTTCAAGTATATCGGACTCAACACCATGAAATAGCCTGAAATCTACTCCTTGTTCAGCCCATTCTCCATTATATTTCGTAATTAATTCGCCTTGGGCCAATAAATCTTCAGCGCTTGCTCCATTGGCGACTTTCAGTGTCGGTGAGTGGTCAGCTAGGCCGAGCCAATTCCAACCGATCTTTCTTGCAGCATCAGCCATTTGCTCCAAACTTGCTTCACCATCTGATAGAGTGGTGTGATTATGTAAGGCACCTTTTATGTCACTTTGAATGATTAGTTGTGGTAGATTTGCATTTTCAGCAGCAAGAATCTCTCCTGTGTCTTCACGAAGTTCAGGTGTTACCCAGTCAAGTTCTAGATGCTGGTAAATCTCATTTTCATCAACTGCTGAAAGAGAAAATTCAGCAGCAGCCATACCTTTCAAATCGCCAGCATCCTTTTCAGGAATCAGTCCAAATTCACTAAGCCGCAGACCTCTATCGATTGCTCTTTGTCGCATTGCTATGTTGTGTTCTTTACTGCCGGTAAAGTACGCTAGAGTGAATGGGAACACTTCGAGGCTAACCAAACGAACTTGAGCATCAATGGTTCCACCAGCCTCGAGTTGTTCGTAGTCATCACCACCGATTGCGTCCAATACATTTGTATCGATGTGGCCGATGGAGAAGTTTTCGTCAAAGATACTGGTGTCTAATATTAGACTGATTTTAGAATCCCCAGCACCTTTGATGTCAGCAATTCCGGGTAACTGTAAAATGGCATTAGATACACTTTCCTTGTCTTTATCCTGGACGGCAACAACAAGGTCCAAGTCTCCAATTGTATCTTTTCTTCTTCTTGCACTACCTGCAAGTTGGGCCTTCTGAACACCGGGAATTTTTGCAATTCTTTGTTCGAATGCCTCACCGTATTTCAGCCCAATATCTAGTCTTCTTCTCGACCTAAATCTAGCAAGCAGTTCAATTCCATCCAACATTCTTTGTTGTGATTTGGCGCCAAAACCTTTCAGTCCAGCGATAGCATCATCTTCTGCTGCTTCTCTTAGTGTTGCAATTGAATCGACACCAAGTTCTTGATTCATTATCTTGATTCTTTTTGGACCAAGGCCCGGAATGCCTAACATTTCGATCATTCCTTCGGGTGTGTCTTTGTGTAATGCAATCCAGTCATCGGGCCATCGACCTTCACCAATCGCTTGTGAAAGTGCAGAGCCTAGGCCTTTCCCGATTCCTTTGAGTTCAAACAATTCGCCACTGGCAACCAATTCTCCTAAATCTTGAGTAAGTCCACCAAGCATTCTACTTGCGTTTTGATATGAGCGTACGCGGAAAACATTCGCACCATTCAACTCCAAAAGCACTGCTACTTGGTGCAGTGCTTGAGCAACTTGGTTGCGTGAGAAGTATGGTGGTCCGTTAGGGCGAGCCTTGGGAAGAACAAATGCGCCACCAGCCATGAACCAAACGAGAACTGGTACTTCTCAAACCTTGCCCCTCGATTGCTTAAGAACCACGACCTGCTGGCAATACTATGGCAGGTGTTGACGTAGTATACATCGAACATCTTGCCGAAGCGCTGTGCGGCATTTCAGCGATTCTTTTTACCTTCATCGCCACCTTTTCTCGTTCAGAAAAAGCCGAATTGATGGCACAAAATACAATTGCATTAACATTAATTCTCGCTGCTGGAGTACTTTGGTGGTTGTCGCTTTCAGGAGGTTCACTCTGGGGTTCAAACTATCTTCCTAAACCACTTTCACTAGTTTGTATAATCTTAGCAATCTCAGCTAGATTAAACATCAGAGGGACAAATGTTTCATTTGGAGCAAATCCTCACAGCATTGGGAAAAAATCCGAAGAAGAGTAATCAGATTATTTCTCCACGAGGTTGACTTTCATCAGATGATGAATTTTCGTTTGAAGCCGCTTCCTTAGCCATTTTTTGATTGATGAAATCACGCATGTATTCAGGGAGTTCACCATTGACAAAAATAACATCATTGACATTATCTAACTTCATCAAAGCATAAAAGATCTGCATTGCAGTCATTGGAGTGGATGAACAACCAGTACATCCGCCGTCTAAAGATAGCATAATGTTGCCATCTGATGTGTCCAGAACCGTCACAACTCCGTCGTGCGCATCAAGGACTTCTTGAACCGGTCCGATCTCTGCCAAGACCTGTTCAGCACTAATCGCCATGTTAGGCCCTTGAAGCCATCATTCTTGAATAATGTCATTAAATCAACTAAATCAGTCGGCTTTCGATTGTTGGTATATCAATGAACAGTTTTGTCATTAAAACCTGCGAACCACTTATGAGGGGTTCTTTGGTCGCCGGCCCAATAGGTGTTCTTTATGATGGAAAATATACCCTTAATCGCAGCCGGAGCAGGTCTTGTTGGACTTTTAATCGCTTTTATGCTGTACATGCGTGTGAATAAAGTAGAAATTGACAATGAAACAGTTGCCGATATTACAAACGAAATACAAGATGGTGCAATGGCCTTCCTTAAGGCTGAGTACCGCGTTCTTGGTATCTTCGTTGTAGTTGTCGGACTTCTTTTGTGGTTCCTCAACGGTGGAGAGGCAGATACCACAATCGCATTCTTTGCTGGTGCTCTTGCATCGGTTGCTGCTGGTTTCTCTGGTATGCGTGCTGCAACTTCGGCTAACGGTAGAACCGCAATGGCTGCTAAGCAAGGTGGCCAACCCGCTGCTCTAGCAGTGTCTTACAATGGTGGCGCAGTTATGGGTCTTTCAGTAGGAGGACTTGGTCTTCTTGGTATCTCACTGATTGCTTGGTGGCTTGGTGCAGGTGATGCAGCATCCTCAGGAACTGGACTTGTCGATATTCAGGCAGCTGCCGGTTTTGGAATGGGAGCATCTTCAATCGCTCTTTTCGCTCGTGTCGGTGGCGGTATTTACACCAAGGCTGCTGACGTAGGTGCAGATTTAGTCGGTAAGGTCGAAGCAGGAATTCCTGAAGATGACCCTCGCAACCCCGGTGTTATCGCAGCCAACGTGGGTGACAATGTTGGTGACGTTGCAGGCATGGGCGCCGATATTTTCGAGTCATTCGTAGGCTCGATCATCGCTGCAATGGTCATAGCTCAAGCCAGCGCCGATCTTGGTGCTGATTACCTCATGATACCGATCGCTCTAGCCGTTGTAGGATACGTCTCCTCGATCATTGGGGTGTTTTCGATTGGCGGAATGAAAAATATGCATCCCGGTGCCGCTTTGCGGAACACCACATTCATCGGCGCTGCATTATTCATCGGTGGAGGATATCTTGCCCTGAGTTATTTGGAGTTAGATACGACTGTAATTCAAGCAGTGGCTATTGGATCCTTGGTTGGTATTCTAATCGGACTTGTTACAGAATACTACACTGGAATCGAACCTGTCTTTGGAATCAAAGTACGGGCTATACCCTATATCGGAGAGGCGTCGAAGACTGGAAGTGCCACAAATGCAATTGCAGGGCTAGCCGTAGGCATGCAATCGGTATTCATCCCCGTTCTTCTGATGGCTGGTGGAATTTACTTTGCTAACGACGTAATGGGCGGCGGGGATGCTGGTCTCTACGGGATCGCTATGGCCGCCATGGGCATGCTGGGCACAGTTGGCGTTACCATGACGGTGGACGCTTACGGACCAGTCGCGGATAACGCTGGAGGAATTGCGGAGATGTCGGGGCTTGGCAAGGAAGTCAGAGAAATCACCGATGGTCTAGACTCAATTGGGAACTCTACCGCTGCAATAGGAAAGGGATTCGCAATAGGAAGTGCGGCGCTAACTGCTCTGGCATTGTTCGCTGCATACAAGACTAGCGCTGGGCTCGAGGCAGCAGATCTTTCTCTTACCAACCCTGATGTTGTAATCGGCCTACTGATCGGTGGCGCTTTGCCATTCGTTGTAGCAGCTATGACAATGAAGTCAGTAGGACGCGCGGCGGAGGAAATGATTACTGAAATTCGCCGACA
>QQRY01000014.1:17162-67373 GCA_003602575.1 Candidatus Poseidoniales archaeon | reverse complement strand
CTTCTACAACTTTCCAGCCAATTCTAGCAAAATACCCAGGTGCTCTGATTGCTTTAACAAAAATATTGGAAGTCGGTTTCTTATTTCGGTTTACTGATTGAGAAGCGTTATTGAGTTCTTTTTTTGTTTGAGATCTAATTATTTTATGACTTATAGGCATTTTTCCTTTTCTGTGAAGTGGATGAATCGTTCGATAATAATGAATTCCATCGAGTTGATATTCATCAATCATCGACTCTCTTTGGGGATACCAAGGTGAAGTCAACCCAATTACATTCATTGATGACTTTTGATGCTTGAGAATCATTTGGGTTCTTATTGCATAACCATTGACATCTGGAGGGCCATTTGCCAAAATATGTAAAACAACCATTTCAATTCCTTCTAATTAACTTCAACAAAATCGTTATTGGTGATGTGATAATTCTACCTAACTTTAGTGAAAAAGAATTTTCGATTGATTTTAACTTTCGTTGACTTGCTTTAAGCCTACTATACTCTAGTTTCTTTTCTTGCTCTTCTTTGATTACTCCTTCTAACGTTGTGAAATTCTTTGCAACCTTTTCTTTAGCCGAAGAAAAATAAGATGATAAATAAGGTTCTTCTTCCCCGTCCAGTATTTCTAAAGCCACTTTCTGTATTCTTGCAATCTGTTCTCTATTCAAAATTTCAGGAGTAATGATACTAAAATTCCAAAACATATACATTGGCCTGTTAAGTAAAAAGGCAGTTTCTCGAGCAACATTACATTCATGTTCTCTAAGTGTATCATCTATTACTATTGGAATATTTAGATTAAACAAATCTAGATTTGCGAGAAACCCAGATCTACCTTTTTTCCCCGCCGGACCGTCAATTAGAATCAGATCATAATTTTCTGGTAAATTTTCTTTGATTATATCTGGATTATACCACTCTACTATTTCTTCGTCATAGTCCAACTTAACCAATGGTGCATGGATATAATTAGAATCCTCACAATATCCAATCCAATTTAAATTATCTTCAATTGAGTAAACTGTAAATTCTTTAGTTAGTCTATTGGTTCCATTACCGCTACCCAATTCCACTATTGTAGAACCTGGCTTAACAAGTTGTCTAATCGCGCTCATTATTGCTAAATCAATTGGAAAATGTGATTTCCCCATTATTATCCCTCAATGATGTTTTGAATTAAGTCTGCAATACGTTGAGCTGTTTTACCATCCCATAGTTCTGGGATTCTACCAGCCTTACCGCCATTTTCTAGTATCTCATTTGCTGCATCAATGATCACTTGGGGATCATTTCCAACTATTGTATTTGTTCCTTCTGTAACTGTTATTGGGCGTTCGGTATTTTCTCTAAGTGTTAGACAAGGAATTCCTAATGCAGTTGTCTCTTCTTGAAGGCCGCCAGAATCAGTCAAAACTAATTTTGATTCAGCCATTAATGCCACGAAATCAAGGTAACCAGCGGGACCTGTTAAGACAATGTTGGGTACAGATTCGAGACGTTTGGTTAATCCGAATTGTTCTGCTCGATTCTTGGTTCGTGGATGTAATGGGAATACCAATGGGATCTTGCTGCCAATTTCTTCCAATGCACTAATTATTCCAGTAAAGGCGTCTTTTTCATCAACATTACTTGGCCGATGAAGTGTTAAAACGCCATAATTTCCTTTTTCAATATTCAAATCAGAATGGATTGTACTATTTTTTGAACGCTCTAAATTATTGAATAAGGAATCAATCATTACATTTCCAACTCGTTTTATTCGCTCTTCACTAACACCCTCATTGCGAAGATTCTCATCTCCATCCGGAGAAGGGGTTAACAAATAATCTGCAATTGCATCTGTGATTAATCGATTTATTTCTTCAGGCATTTCCCTATCAAAAGAACGTAAACCAGCCTCTACGTGTGCACATGGAATCCATTCTTTAGCGCAAACCATGCTACAGGCAACTGTTGAATTTACATCACCAACAACAATTACCATACTTGGATTATGTTCTTTACAGACTTTCTCAAACTCTACCATTACTTTTGCAGTTTGTGTTGCATGAGAACCACTCCCGATGCCGAGGTAAATATCTGGCTGAGGCATACCTAAATCATCGAAAAAAACCTTTGACATGTTTTCGTCATAATGTTGTCCTGTATGCAGGAGAATTTGGCTAATTCCGCGTCTTTCTAATTCAGCATGTATTGGTGCTATTTTCATAAAATTCGGTCTTGCACCGACAACTAAAATTACTGGTCCTGTCATTATTTTTCCTCCGTAAGTTTCTGATATACGTTTATAACTCGTTGAGATATTACTTCCCATGAATGGTTCTCTATGACCCATTTATTCGCATTATTACCAATCTGTTTACGCAATTCTTTATCTAGAATTACTAGTTCTAATTTATCTGCTAAATCTTGAGCGTTGTCTTTTTCAAAGACAAATCCAGTTTTGCCATCATCTACAATTTCTGCGAGAGCTTCAACGCTTGAGGTTATCAAAACTTTTCCTGCCCCCATCGCTTCAAATGGTTTTAACGGAGAAACTAATTCACAAACTCTGAAACCCTTACGAGGTAATGGTGCGATATCAATTAATGAATAATACCGATTTACTTCTTGATGGTCAACTCTGCCAGTGAAAATAATAATATCTTCTAACTGTAAAAATCGAGCCATGTTCCTCAAATGAGTCATCATATCTCCGTCCCCAACTAGCAATAGTCTAAAGCAATCACCAAGTTTATTTTTCAAAATTGAGCATGCTTCCAACAATAAGTCTAATCCCTCATATTTTACAAAGGAGCCAATATATCCAATCACCACTTTATCCTGGAAATCTAACTCTTTTTCTAAAAGTTTATCTTTTTTAGAAATTTTAAATTTCGATGGATCTACAGCATTTGGCAGTACAGTAATCTTACTTTCTGAAATTCCATTCTCAATCAAAATATCTTTCAAAGCCTTAGTTATGGTAAAAACATGATCAGACATCTTCGCAGTTTGAATTTCTAACCTTTCACTCAACTTATAATGGTCAGAACCTTCATAGCCTAATCTCTTTGTAGACTGGGTCAAATGCCAAAACCCTCTAATTTCATAAACAGATGGTATGCCTAAAGCCTTTGCAGCTTCAGCGCCAGCCATTCCAACTACAAAATTTGATGCGGAATGTATAATTTCTGGCTTCATCTTTTGTGAAAAAGAAAAAATCGACGAGATAGATCTACGCAAATATTTTTCTATACTATTGAAATTATATACGTCTTGATAATTAATTAGGTTTCTATCTCTTTCTGAATGTGAAAAATGATAATCTACATTATCAATTTTTTCTTGATTCGGAATTATCTTTAAGCGAAAATCGTTTCTATCCAAAGGATATCCATAACGGAGTACAGTATGGAGATTGAATTGTTGTGAATTTAATTCAGAAATTAGCCCATGCGTCCTTATCGCGTAACCGGAAGTAGTGTGTGGCATACTTTGACTTGCATGATATAGAATTGACTTCGGTTTTGATTGAATTTTTTCGGTTTTAGGTATTTTAATTTTCAAGCCTTTATCAAAAATCCGAGCGGCTGTTTTAAATTTCCCTTCTAGAGTGGTTTTCCATGAACTCTTAGGCATTTTTTTCAAATATTGTAAGGCTTTAGTGAAATTTCCACACTTGCTATGTGCTTGTACAAGGGCCCTAAGGGCTCTTTCATCGTTAATTATTTCTTGAAAAGATTCACCAAAATTTATTGCTGATAAACTGTTATTTTGAGCCAAAGATCTCAAAATACCTACATAGATATTTTTTACACTGGGTGCATATTCTTTTACCTTTAGTATGTGAATCATAATCTTATTTGCTGCGTCAAGACTTTGTTCATCATCAAAAGCAAATGAGCCTTCTGAAAACATATCTCTTGCTTGATTTACTGATATATTGCCTCTTTTAATGGCGATTATTACTTCTTCAACCAGGTAGTCAACTTTCCTAACACTGGTGCTTGTGGGCAGTAATTCAGGAGTAATTAGAAGAGAAGATGGAAATAATTCTTCTTCTTTTTCTTCCTCATCTTCTTTAATAAAATACACAATCTTAGATTTCCTATTGGGATTTAATAATTTGATAATCTTCCTAGGAAGCCAGGTCACTCCTCTACCAAAACGATAACTAATAGAATTTTGAGTTTGTTCTAATTCTTCTAATGCTAATTTTTCTCTTGTCGATAAAAGATTAACCCATCGCCTTTGTCTTTCAAATTCATCTCGTAAATATTCAATTTGCTCTTTGGAGAAAGTCAAATTTTCCTCATCTGTCGACAAAATTGATTCATCGAAATCTGACATTTAATCACTCCTTTTCAGACTCGTAAAATTCAAATGCTGATTCTAAATCTCCATCTGTAACTATCTCTCCGTTAGAAACACCATAAACTCGGTCACACATACTCTTGATTATCGATTTAGAATGAGAGACTATTACAACTGTTGCATCTCCTTTAATCAATTCCTCAATTCGCTCTCTAGATTTCTTTCTAAATTCGTGGTCTCCTACGCTCATTACTTCATCAAGTAACAAGACATCAGGCTCTAAATTAGAAATTATTGCGAATCCTAATCTTGCCCTCATTCCTGCTGAATAAGTTCTAATTGGGTCGTCAATAAAGTCTCTAATTCCTGAAAAATCAATGATATGTTCTTCCATATTAGAGATCTCCTTTTGGGTAAAACCGTAAATGCTACCTGTCAAGTTGATGTTTTCTCTTCCTGTTAAATCCTGCTGAAATCCCGCGCCAATTCCTGCCAATAATGTAGTTTTGCCTCTAACTTTTATTGACCCATTATCAGGTGCATAAATTCCTGCTATCACCCTTAGCAATGTGCTTTTACCCGAACCATTTGGCCCCATTATTCCAACAACTTCCCCCTTGTTGATTTTCAAATTTATATTATTCAAAGCCCTAAACATATGTTCTTTACTTTTCTTTTTTCTAAACCTACCAGTAAGGAATTCCCGAAGCATTCCGACTCCTTTCTTATTACGCGGGTAATCTAAAGCCAGGTTTTCAATGAAAATGGCGGTATTTTCTATCATAAATTCTTCACCGCCTTTCTTTCATTTCTCATGAAATATATTGACCCTAACCAAAATAAAACAACTGTTGAACTTATAGTAAAAGCAAGGTTTTCAACTGGTATATCGAGAGGTGCTCCCGTAAAAGCAGAACGAATCATAGTAATGTAAGTAGCCATTGGATTAATCAATAAATAAATGCTTGCGTATTCTTCTGGCACCCTGCCTCCTGTAATCATATCTAAAGGATAAAATACCGGTGATAAGTAAAAACTAATTCTCAAGAATATTGTTACAATATGCTCGATGTCTCTGGCTTTAGTTTGTAAAATACTCGTAATAAATGCGACCCCCAATGCAAGCATAGAAATTAGAATAACTGCCACAGGCAGAAGAATTAACATTCTAGTTGGTGCCAATTCATACTTTATTAACAACGGAATTATTACAAATAAACTCAACGAAATTTGAATTATTTGATAACCACTTTTTGAAAACAAGAATAATTCCCTTGGGAAATATACTCTCTTAATTAGTGATGCGTTTCTTTGCAATCCTATAGTACCTAAAGAAAGGGTCTTAGCGAATAAAGACCAAGCTAAAATTCCGAGTAAAATAGTAAGTGGTCTGTATGGATCAACATCATCTGATAATATGGCAAATAAAATGTAAAAGGTAATTGTTAACGCTAATGGCTCTAATACAGACCACCCATATCCAATGAAAGAGTTATGATACCGGACCTTTAAATCCCTAAAAATAAAATGTTTTAGTAATTCTTTGTATTTTCTTAAATTACCATACATTTTGAAAGGTGCAGAAAAAAATGGGGTTTTAGCTTGTAATTCTAACACTGCATTATCTCCCCCCCCATAACACGGTGTGGACTGAAGGTGTTCTTCAATGAAACCTATGTTTTGAAAATTTTCTATACTTTATTCGACTGCTTAATAATTGCCAGTGAATAATAATTTACCGCTATATTGAATTGTAAGTGGCCTGTCCTTTGTAGTATGGGATATACTGATTTGTTTTCATCTAATGCTGAATCAGGGAACTTGACAGTTGGAATAATTGGTCTCGGTTATGTGGGCCTTCCAACAGCTATCGGGTTTCATGATGCTGGTTTTGAGGTATGGGGTGTTGATATTTCTCAGAGAACTGTGGACATGGTTAAACGAGGAGAAAATCCTACAGGAGACCCTGATGTTGATGATATAATTCCAGCGCCTAATAGTGAAAGATGGAATATTACCACATCTACTTCAGAGGCTGTTCCGCATTGTGATGTGGTTTTAGTAACTGTTCCAACCCCTATTACTGAAGACCTGAAACCGGATTTAAGTTATGTTCAAAAAGCCGGTCGTGCAGTTTTTGAATCATTAGAAAAGGGCTCTCGTACAATTGTTGTACTGGAATCTACGGTATATCCAGGAGTTACTGCACAAACTTGGATCCCCGAAGTTGAAGAACTTGGTTTGGAGATTGGCGTTGATTTAGAAATCGCTTATTGTCCTGAAAGATTCAATCCTGGAGATTCTGCACATGGAGTTAGACAAGTTGCTCGTGTAATTGGTTGTTCAAATCCGGAAGTTGGTGAAGCATTAGTATCGCTATACAGTAAACTGACCACTGAAGATGTTCGCTATGTTGGGAAGTTAGAAGTGGCTGAGGCTGCTAAGGTAATAGAAAATGTTCAGCGTGACATTAACATTGCCCTAGTAAATGAACTTGCTAGAATTTTCCCTGCTCTTGATGTCGATGTTGAAGATGTTCTTTCTGCTGCGGCTACCAAATGGAACTTCCATCGCTATACTCCGGGAGTTGGAGTAGGTGGGCATTGTATTCCTGTCGACCCATATTACATGATTCAAAGAGCGGCAGATGTTGGAGTTCCTGCAGGACTAATTACCGCTGCTAGAGCTGTAAATCGCTCAATGCCAAGCCATGTTGCTGGTGTGTTAGGGGACTTGATGTGGAATGCTGGGGTACCAGCTAGTGAAGGAAAAGTTTTACTTTTAGGATGGTCATATAAGGCTGAAGTTGGAGACCCTAGAGAAACTCCTGCTGAGCCACTGGCTGAAACTTTAATCTCTAAAGGAATTAAAGTTGGAGCATGGGATCCACATTTGGATGTGAATGATTTCCCTGATGATATTGATGTAGTTACTGATTTATCACAGGCAAATGGGTATGACATGGTTGTACTTGTTACTGCACACAAGGCCTGTCTTTCGATTGATTGGGAAGGTTTGGCAAATAGAATGCGAAACCCTATTCTTTATGATGGTCGTCGTGTACTAAATCTCAAAGATATCGCTTCAAAAGGTTGGAAAGTATATGCAATTGGAAAACCCTCTCATGTCATAGAATGATTTATTTGAATTTAACTAAATGGAGGTTTTTTATTGGGAGATTTGGGATTGGAATGGCAAAATGATGAGAACGTTCATTTTGTAATTGATTCTAAAAAACGTAAAATGTGGTTCAGACTAGATGTTGCTAAGATTAATGCAAGGAAAGCACCAATTATGCTGGTATTACATGGAGTAGGACATGTTAGTAGACCCTCCTTTTATGCTGAAAAATATTGGAACACTATAAAACCAATTGATTCTTTTGGACATGAACAAAAAGGCTCTTGGTGGCTTGGTGAAAATAATGAATTTTTCACATCTAATCTATTATTTTTAGTAGTCGAAAAAAGTAAAGAAATGATAAATTCATTGAACGATTCTAAATTATTCATTTATGGTTCAAGTATGGGCGGATATGGTGCGATTTTACATGGCAGTAGATTGGGCGCTACCGCTATTTATGCTAATGTACCTCAAGTAAAATTATTAGGTTCAACATATAGTGAAAATGGAATGAAACCACATTTTGAAGCTATATTAGGAAAAAATGAAGAAAGTAAGTATAATGATTTAACAAAATACTTAGATACAATCGAAAAAAATCATCCCCTCTATTTTATTTGTGAGAATAGATTTAGTTCAACAACAAATTATCTTAATGAACATGCATTATATCTTATTGATTGGTTTCTAAAAAATAATATAAATTATCATTTAGAAATAATTCCTACAAGAGGACATAATAAGAATAGAGGCATTAGGGAAGTTCGTGATATGTTTGAAAAATATTGTTTAGATGATAATTGGAATGAGGATTAGATTCTCAAAATTAAATCATTTGCCAAATATCTCCACATCAATATATAAATCGTGAATTATTAGAAGATATGTGAAAACTGAAGCAGACCATGCAAAAAAGACTCATTTATTACCCTCTTTGATGGTAACTGTGGTAGTTTTTTTCTTTCTTTCTAACTCTGTTCTATCTTTAGTGAATGATTCTCTAATGAGAGATGGTTCAATGCTTACTGGAACGAGATATACCATTACTAAAGATGCCTTAATTACAATTGGTGAAGATGATACAAATTCTGTTATTGGAACTGGTTCTTCACAGATGTTTAAGGGTCTAGACGGAGGATGTATAGGTGATATACTTTTTAATGAGGCAAATGTCTATAATATTGCTCAGCCTTCATCAAGACCCTACACGGACATGTTACACATACCAAGAATTGTTGATTCAAGCCCTGAAATTGTACTAATTGAAATCGCTCCAAATTTACTTATGAATACCTCTAAATCATCGGAAGAGTATGTAGAATTAAGATTCAAATTAGATTCCATGAATCAAGACGCTCTAGATATTGGAGGATGGGTAGATATCATAGATCCCGAACATAAAGAATGGATTGCACTAGATATGTATGATAGAATGAAGTTTAAGCAAGAATATTTTCCAAGTGCTATTGAAGAAAGATTAAAACGACTTTTTTACAACGAAACTACTGCAAGAGAAACTGGAGCATATGGCTGGATACCCGATAAATCATCTTCTGATTGGGAAAACTATCTGCAGACGCCCATTTTTCCTGCAGATAGGTACGGTTTTGACGGTGACACCACTGAAGAAAGGGAAACTTATAATGAAACACAAATGAGTAAAACTGGCAATTACAAACCCTCATATTACGGCTCTCAATCACATCTTGCACTAGACTATCAAATTTCGACTTTACTGGAAAATGAAATAAAAGTCATAATTGTCACTCCTCCTTACCACCCTATGTCTATGACTTATGTTTCTGATGGAAAATGGGATGGGTTAAATCAAACATTAGAATACTATGGTGAATGGCCTGGTGTCACGATTTTTGATCAAACTTGGGAAACAGGATGGCAAGATCAACACTTTTATGATCGTAATCATCTAGATGATGAAGGAAGGCTAGAATTTTGTAACAGGATAGCTCCCGTAATCGATCAAGTATTGAATAAAAGTGGAGAAAAAATTAATTTTGATCGTTCAATAATAGAAAATACTTCAACTCAAGATGAAAAAGTCATTCACCAAGAAATAATGGAAGTCCCAAAATTACTAGTCATTAGTGTAAATGTTGAAGCTGGGTCTAAGTGCGCTAATTTAGATAGTGACGAAGGAGTAAGTGAACATGTTTCAAGATGCATGTGGGGCGTTTTTGGGGATGAAAGAGCTGGCATAAAAGAAATGATGGACGCTGCCGATGATGTAGGTGTTAAGATATCATTTTTTGTAGATGTATTAGAATTCTATTCCTATAGTACTGAAATTATTGATGTAATGCAATATATTGATTCGAGAGGCCATGACGTCCAAATGCGTATGTATCCTTCGATGGTAAATTCTTCCAGTTGGAGTGAGATTTTAATCAGTGAAAGTTGGATCGAAAGCGGAGCTGTTAAAGATAATTATATGTCTTGTTGGACCCAAGAAACTGCTGATTATTGGTTTACCAAATCGATGGAAATCTTTGATTTGGCAGGCATTGATAAACCTATAGCATTTAGGGCAGGAGCATACAGATATTGTGATACAATTATTGTTTCAATGGCCAAACACGGTTTGACACAATCATATAACTATAATCTTTTTACTTCGACACAAAATTTTTCTTATGGCTATGTTCAAAATTTTGAATGGGAAAATGGTGTGATGGAATTTCCTGTAAGTTATGTTGTAGATGAGAATGGTGAAATTATTGTATATTCAAGAATAGATGAATCTGTATATGAACAAGAATGGCCAATTAGTGAAACCTTCGAACGATTTTTTTCAAATCAGCAAGATACTAGAGTGATGACGATGGTTCTATACAGTTTTTCTTTCTTATCAAAAAATGAAAGTAATTATTTTTATTTAGAGGATTATTCTAAGTTAGAGTTATTTACTCAATTTCTGAAAGTTTTACCTAGTGATTATAAAGTTGTTTCAGTTACTGAATTACAAGAATATATTGATCAAGGTATCATTAAAAGTGAATTTAAACTACCATTAGACAGTATTAGTAATGAGTGCGATAAATAAAATTTGGTGATTATATGGATTTCGTAACACTAGATTATTACAAAATTTTTCTACCCTTGGTAGTAATATTAGTTCTTTTTGTTGGAAGACAACGCCGAGATATTCAAGTCTTACTAATGCTAGCAATGAGTTATATTTTCTTTTGGTTAGCATCTGGTTGGCACATATTACTACTACTAACATCCACGATTATTGATTGGACTGCTGGTAAGAAAATTCACAATACTGACAATCAAAAAGTCCGGAAAAGATGGTTGATTGGTAGTTTAACAATAAACTTAGGGATTTTAGCTATTTTCAAATATTTAGATTTCCTAATCGAATCATTGAATTTTGTTAGTCTACGATTTACTGGAGCCCCAGAACTAGATTCTTTTGGTCTATTATTACCTGTTGGAATTTCATTTTATACATTCCAGACTATGTCTTATACAATTGATATTTATAGAAAGAAACATGACCCATATGCCAGGTTTATCGATTTCGCTTGTTACGCTGCTTTTTTCCCACAGCTAGTAGCAGGGCCAATTGTAAGGTCTCAGCATTTCCTAGAACAGATTAAGTCTCCAGTAAAGTGTAATTCCTATAGATTTAGGATAGGGCTAACTTTGATAATGTATGGGTTGGTTAAGAAATTAGTAATAGCGGATAATGTCGCAATACATGTCAATTCGATATTTATTGACGGTGCACCTTTGGACAATATTGGACTGGTGTGGTGGGGAGCATTATGTTTTGGAATTCAGATTTATTGTGATTTTTCAGCTTATACTGATATTGCGCTTGGTTCAGCACACTTAATTGGGATTGACTTACCAGAAAATTTCGAATCTCCATACACATCTAAATCGCCTCAAGAATTCTGGCGACGATGGCATATTTCACTCTCCACATGGCTAAGAGATTACCTGTATATACCGCTGGGAGGAAGTAGAGGAGGTACACGGGTTCTCATATTTTCACTTATGGGGACTATGCTACTTGGAGGACTTTGGCATGGCGCATCATGGAATTTCGTTCTATGGGGTGCTATGCACGGTTTACTACTACTATCTCATAGATTCATAATTAAATTTAATATCATAAACAAGACTTTTGAAATCGCTCCAAAAACTATGATTTTTGTCAGTTGGATTATTACGCAATATTTTATCTTTATGACTTGGTTGGTATTTAGAGTAGAAGATACTTCAATGCTATTAAGATCTTTAAAGACATTTATCGGTTATGATTCGCATTGGGACAAATTAGAGTTTCAAGAATCTCTACCTGAGATTAAACTCATGACTTTTGGTTTAGTAATAATATTTGTATTAATGCATGGCATAAGCAGAAAAATCGGTGGATTCAAAAATTGGATAGGGAGACAAAACTCCTTTATTTGGGGAATCTGCTGTGGTTTTCTACTAACTGCTATTTTCTTATTTAGACCGGCAGAAACTGTTGATTTCATTTACTTTAGATTTTGAACAATAGTTGATAAAAGTATATTTCCAGTAAAATAACGGGGAAACTGTCATTAAACAATTAATCTAAAAAATATATCGAGTTCATAATTTGGGCCATTTAGAAGATGTTGAGGTAAAATAACTGGTAAAAAGTGGATTCCGCTTATCAAAATGCAAATGACTCCGCAAAAGAAAGACTCAATGACTTTGGATACTATCCCCCTGGTGCAGGAACTTCCACTGCTAAAATTATATCTCTTTCAGTGTTAAATGATAAAAAATCTAACATACGAATACGTTAGAAATATAATATAAATTATTGGGTATTGATGTAAGCGAGAACTTCGCCAATAACTTGAGCCATAACTCGGATGTTATCTTGAGTCAAATGTGGTTGAAGAGACAGATCACAAGCAAATTCAATGTTAGCAATGGTTTCTCCTAACTCTTCTTTGTGCGCTTCAACATATTCCCATTGACGGTAATCTCTGGCATTGCGCTTGGCTCCAAAGATTTGCATTGGAACTTTTTCCATCTTCATCAAATCGATAAACTGGTCTGCCTTTTCTCGAGAAAGCCCAACCAAGTGGAATTGCATTGTATCGCAGAAACTGTCAACTTGAGGCAGTGGCATTGGAATCTCGATATTTTCATGGTCGTGAATTAAACTGTGAAGTAGATTCCAATTTTCGACATGGATTTTCTTAATCTTAGGAAGTCTCTCGATTTGTGGAGTCAGCATTGCTGCTGTGACTTCTTGCATTCGCATCGAGTATCCAGGAACTTGATTTTGTAATCTATCCATCAATTCGGCATCTAAGTCAAAGTGCTTGGTCCATAGTCTCTCATATGAACCGGCGTAAAGTACAGCCTTAGCAGCATATTCATCATTATCTGTGATGAATAATCCACCTTCTCCAGCACTCATTCCCTTGGAAGATTGAGTTGAGAAACAGCCAATATGGCCGAATTTACCAAGGAATTCTCCATTCCATAGTGTTTCATATGCGTGTGCACAGTCTTCGATGAATATCAAATCATGCTTCTTGACGACTTCCATTACCGCGTCCATATCAGGAACATGCCCCCTCATGTATGACATTAGTAAGACCTTAGCACCGGTTTCAGTGGCTTTCTTATCCAAGTCTTCAGCGCTCATAGCCCACTCACGGTTACTTTCGACAAGAACTGGAATTGCTCTGGCATGTTCAATAACAGAAGGTACTGCATGGAAAGTAAAAGCATTGGTTAGAATTTTATCTCCTGGTTTAACTCCAACTATATTTAGTGCAATGAACATTGCAGAACCACATGAATTAGTACCGATTGTGTGCTTTACTCCCATGTACTTTGAGAAACTATGTTCAAGTTTTGCAGTGATTGAAAGTTCCTTACTCTTAGGTTGATAACGATACATTACTCCAGCGCTCATCGCCTTTACAGCTAGGTCAATTCCGGATTGAGGTATAGGTTTGAACGCCTTATTATCGAAGTCGACTATTGGCTGTCCGCCATCGACTACTAAGCGTCTTGATTCCTGTCCCATCAAATCACCGTGATTGATTTTATAATTAGTTTAATTGGAGTCTCGTCCAGCATCAAACATTTCTCTAAGGCTTCCATCTTGAAGCATCTCTAGAGCAATGTCAGACCCGCCGATGAGTTCTCCGTGAACATATACCTGAGGCATTGTTGGGAAGTCTGCCCAATTACAGACCGATGGAATTGCTCTTGGATCGGTCAAAATATTGACTGCTGCAAATGGTTCTCCAAGTTGTTGTAAAACTTGTGCTGCCCTATTAGAAAAGCCACACTGTGGTTCATTCGGTGTTCCTTTCATGAACAACACTAGGGCGTGTTCATCAACTATTGCTTGTAATTCTTGTTCTGTCCAATCCATTTTCTCACTCTCTTTTTTGTTTATTTATTCTTTTGATATGTATCCCTTGGCCTCCGCCATGGGGGTCAAATGCGGTATCGCCTGCAGTTTCTGCTTGCTTTGGAGTCATACACTTCAAATCAAGTGCATGTATTGGTCTAGGAATATGGTGCTTCATTACTGCTAGTACCATTCTTTGCCTTTGTAGTGGCCTCATTCCTTCGAATAATTCAGCGATTACTCGAACATGGAAATGGTCGCCTGAGCCGTGTAAATCGATTACTTCAACCAATGCCTCTGGCACTGCTTTGAGAACTTCAGATTCAACCCAATCAGCCGCTACCATATCCGCACCTGTTAGGCCGTAGGGAAACCCCGCTTTGAATCTGTGCTTACACGGATGGTTGAAGTTTAGAACATATGAAGGCAAAACATGGGCGAGGCAATTATCTCTTCCAAGACCCGAAAACCTCGGATGGGTCGTGACTCTAGTTGGCTGATTGGATCAGACTTAATTGCGATATTCTTAGCATTGGCTGGACAAATCGTCTTGACAAAGGCCCTACTTACTCAGTCATATGGAATTTACATTATTGCGCTAGATGCTTTTGCAACTTTCTTTTTGGTGATTGATTTAGGATTGCCAACTATAATTGCTAGAGATGGTGCTAATTCAGTAGACAAAATATGGCCTTCGATTACTAGGGTATACAAATTGCAATTACTATGTTCTATTCCATTCATTCTTTTGGCCGTAATTGGGACTCCGCTGTTGATTGATAATTGGAAAGAATACTTCGAATTGATGGTGATATGTGGCGCTATTGCCCTTGTCCATATCGCATCATATGCACCGCGCTCGGGACTAAGAGCTGCTGGGCAAGCAAGGTTGGAAGCATGGTCAAAGGTTATTGAAAGAGTTGTTACTGTAACTGGTTACTTTGTTCTTTACTCACTCGGCAGTACTTCAGTAACTGCTTTCGCAACAGTATTTCTAATCGGTGCAATCGGAGGCTTAGTTATCGCCCTTGGACTTTCATACAGCATTCTTCCGAGAGTTAGTTTTTCTGAGATTAGCGATTGGTCTGATTTGGGTGACTCTTGGATAGATAACAAAACACTGCTGCTTCAAGCGCTTCCATTCGCCATTACTCTTGGTGTTCTTCCATACGTGATAAGAATTGAAAAATTCATTGTTGCTGGTGAGATTGGCGTCGATGCTGCTGCAGTTTTCCATGTCGCTCAACTCGCTTGGTTGGCAGGACTTGTTGTTCCTCAAGCATTACGAGCAGCATTATTGCCGGTTTTAGGAGAGGTTAGGGACGACTCAGTGAAGTTTCAGTCTGCCCTAGAGGATTCATTGAATCTATGCCTTGGAGTTCTACCCGTTGGTTTATTTGCTGGTGCAGGGATTGTTTACTTTCTTTTACCAATGGCATTTCCTGAACAATATATTGATGGTTCACTAGGTGCATCTGCAGTTGATCTATTCATGGTTTTACTTGCAGGGTGGTGTTTGACATTACTAGCAACACCGACTTATACCGCTTTACAAGCAGGTGAAAAACCATGGAATTTTACTATATTTATCACACTGGTTGTAATTTTTGCTGTATTAATCGGCTACTTGTTAATCGATTGGAAAGCAGATGAGTCCCAAGGCTCAGGACTATTTGCTGCTGCATTAGCATCAACTATTTCTTCTTCATTTCTGCTTTTCTTGTCAGTACATCTTTCTTCAAACTGGAATTTGTTTAGAAATAGAAAGAAAGATTTCTTACTAGCAATCACTCTATCGATGGTCTCTTGCTATGGTTTTTCCACAGGCTCATGGCTAGCATTGAGCGGACTTGGATTATTCTATTTCATCCCACAAGGGATTCAAGCAATGTCTCCCACTGCTGGACCACTTTCTGAGGAGTAAATCGATCTGGTAGCTCAAATCCTTCACTCCAATCATTCTTTAATGCAGCCTCACAAGTATCTGCTAATTGTATTGGGTCATATGATGAAGAGATACAAAACTCGGGTAGATATTCCGCAACATCACCAACATCAACCGAAACAACCGGAGTGCCGCATTGTATTGATTCTCTAGCAACCAAAGGACCAGATTCTCTCTTTGAAGTAATAAGTGTCAAATCTGCAACTAACATTCTATCCCATACTATACTTCTTGGCTGTTGACGAAGGGTCGTCATTCCAATAATCCAGCCACGTCTTTCCAATTCTTCACCTGTTTGTAATGCTAAAAGATGATTCTTCTCTGGCCTTCTAGGGTCGGATGGAAATAGAATGTCAAGACTATCTTTACGCCACCTTCCTCCAATACTTTTCATTGGTTTTTGCCATTCGGCTTCTACGGCACTATGACAAGGAATCATCGAATGGTCATGCCCTCTAACTCGACTCGAAATATCATCCAGTCTTTTAGACACAGTAACCAAATGATTTGGTAGTTTGGCCAATTTTCTAATAGATTTAGAAATATTTTTATCATTTATTCCTACATCAAAATCATGACCATGAACAACTGCAACCCAAGGAACTTTCCACCTCTTAGATAATTTATTGGCCAGTTCAGCAACAGGCCACAAGGTATGACAAATTATCACATCTGGACGCCACTCTTCTAGCCATCTCTCAATTTTACCAATACTGCGCTTGATACTAGTGGAAGTCAAAATCGGTAATGGGTGTCCTGGCAAACCCCAAAACCGTGGGCTGAAAACTTTAATCTCTCCATGCTTGAAAGTTTTAGGCGCTCTAGCAACCCCTGTATGAGTTGAACGACTGAATTCTTGATATTGGAACATTCTTGGCAATGGATTTACTACTCTCACATCATGCCCATTATCCTTTAACAATTCAACATGGTCACTAACAAAAGTGCCCCTTGATACATTTGTTGGAATTGGGAATAGTAGTGAGGTTACAAGAACTCGCATATCTATCACTGCAGATAATCAATTAACTGATTTCAACCATTGTATTGTTCATAGTTGGACATTATTTCTGACAGGTTGTCCGCTACTGTCGCTCGGTCATTGAACAATCCTGACCCAACAACGAAATTGCTAACGCCCCATGATGCGATTTCTCCAATATTATGGGCTTTTACGCCACCATCGATTTGAATTTGTACAGGACGTCCGCCATTAGATACTTGTTCATCGATGGCTTGCTTTAATGCTCTAATCTTACGTTCTACACTCGGTATGAACGACTGCCCGCCAAAGCCGGGATTAACACTCATGACCAATACCAAATCAAGTTCAGATAATACCTCTAAAACCCCACCTATAGGTGTGGCTGGATTGATTACAACCCCTACCGAAGCCCCTGCATCTCTAATTGCAGTTACTAGGCGATGAAGATGTGTTGCAGCCTCAACATGAACTGATAGATGATTACAACCAGCATCTATGTAATCCATGTAACAATCTTCTGCGTTTGATACCATCAGATGCGCATCAAAGACTGGCCCATCCCCTAGAGCCTTACGAAGTGATTTAATGACTGGTGGGCCAAAGGTCAAATTTGGTACAAAATTACCATCCATGATATCCAAATGAAGCCAATCAAGCCCTGCGTCAACCGCTTCTTTACAAGCTACTGCTAGATTTGAGAGGTCGGCAGTAAGTACACTCGGTGCGATTATCATACTCTGACCTGTTTAACCCAAGCAATCCCTTCTCATGAGTATTGTGTATATTTTTAGTTTTTTTTTCTTCACAAAGACTCATAATACTCCTGCATTAGGGTGTGTTAGTGAGAACATGGGAGAAGTACGAGCAGTTACCGATGGAGAGTTTGAATCCTCTGTAAATGAGAGCGAATGGGTATTAGTCGACTTTTGGGCGCCTTGGTGTGGTCCATGTAAAGCCATAGCGCCTGTATTGGAACAGGTTGCTGGTGAGAGAGAAATCTTGATCGCTAAAGTAGACACTGATACAAATCCTGCCAATGCAGCAAAACTAGGAGTTCGTGGAATTCCTGCACTATTCCTTTATCACAATGGAAGTATAGTTTCAAAACAAAGTGGGGCCATGCCTAAACCTCAACTACTCAAGTGGATTGATGACCACATGACTGCTGATGATTTTTAATCAGAAAATCAGTTAACATCGCGAAGAAGTCTTTCCTTTAGAGCTTCATGTAGCCACATGCCTTCTTCTAATTCTAGTAGTAGACCATGTTGAATCAAATCCTTCGGAGGGTTGCCTTTCCAACCTACTAATCCGGCCAAATTTGTCCACTCCATTGGCGCATCGGATTTGGCAAGTTCTAACAATAATTTGCGCTCTAACTCTGGCAAGCGTAAAATAATCTCATCATCGAGGAATTGTAACCAATCTATATGTGTTTCTTGCCCATATAATTCGAATAATTCGAGGGCAAGAGGGTGCCCTCCAGTTTTTTCATGAACTTGTTCAACTTCATACTTATCACTCGATTCGAAGGCTTTCAGCCAATTCTTAATCTCTGCCTTAGTCAAACCTTGCAATGATAATTCAGTGACAATATCTCTTGTGTGAACATCCCTCCGGTCATATATGGTTGGCTTAGTCCTTGAAATAAGTAATAATCTCAAAGGAGTTTTACTAGAAATCTGTAGTAATGCGCCGAGTAGATCTTTAGCTTCAGCCTCAATATGATGGACATCATCTAAAATTATCAGCCAATATGGAGGAGGGCCTCCTGACTCATTTTTGAAACGCTCACGAATCGTTCCAGCATCTGTCAAATAAGCGGTTAATCTTCTCCTCCAGGTGTCGACATCGATTTTCCCAGCCGGTTGAAGTGGTAATGTTTCAATTAAGTTATACGGATCATGAGAATCATCTATGCCAAAACGATGTAGTAAACTAGTTGCAATACCCAATGCTCTATCCCATGGTTGACAAGGGTACCAGCATACAGAGAGTCCTTGATTCAGCGTCATATTTTGTTTCAACCAATGTGCTACTAGTGTAGATTTACCTATTCCGGCAATCCCATGCACGACTGCACAGGGTTTTCGGCTTGAAAACCAAGTGTCTAACTGTTCTAATTGCTCCTTGCGCCCGTGCACTGGCCGGGTATTTGGTGGTTCGTTATTGTAAGTTGAATGGACGCCTGTTAATGCCGTTAACCGCCCTGGAGGGGCCACATCTTCTTGTTTTGCTTGTTTGATTTTACCAAATCTAATATCTCCATAAGTCAAAACCCCCTCATGCTGAGCATGCATTAAAATTTGTAACAGAGAAATATCTGTAGCCAATCTTTCTGCAGCATTTAACGCCTCTACTTCTAGTAATTCTCCACCACTATCTCTTAGAACAACCTTTGTTTTACCGAGTGATTTACGGGCGTGTAGTGCCTCAGTCCTACCTTCTTCGGTAAGTTGCCAAGTTTTCTGCCGCCTTTCTTCACCACGTATATTCCTAGTATGTTCTGAAACATATTGTCTCTTCAATAAATCTCTCATCGTTCTACTTACATTAGGGAGGTGTAAAGCACATGATTCAGCGACCCCCGGCCTTGTCAATGCAACATCAGCAAGATAACGGTCTGCTTGCTCATCGTGTTCCAATAAATGAAGCAATACGCGGTCTTGAACAGCAATATTGACCTTAGGGATGCCTGCGCTCACATGTTTGCGACTTATCACTACATCTAAGCGATTGCTATTATTGGAGCACCTATTTGTTTACACAAACCAACCATAAAACCTTTTAATAATGTTAGTACGGACTTTTATGACATATAGATGGTCGAGCATTTTTATCGCTGGACTATTTTTGTTAATGATGGCTCTGCCTTTGGTTTCTGCAGATTCTGACGGCGATGGAATTGCAGATTCTTCCGATGATTGTAAATGGTCATATGGTACTTCTTCGGTTGACAAAGTCGGCTGCCCAGATAGAGATAATGATGGTACTTCTGACTTTAATGATGGATGGGCAGCTAATAATCCTAATTTTGAAAATGAATTTACTATCTCGTCGAACCAAGATTACAATGATGTAGATTTTTCCTCGGATGGAATCAATATAGTTACTGGTGATGAAGATGGATGGGTTAGAATTTGGAATGCCTCGTCATTCGTAAATCTAAAATCTGTTCAAGCAATAAATAATGGAGAAGTAACTTCAGTGGCTTATTCTCCTGACGGAAATTATGTTGCAGCAGGGCTTGAAGATGATTCGATTAATATTTACTATGCATCAAATATTACATCTATTCACGGTTCGATAAGTGTCGATGTTGGAAGTGGAGACCTTGTCAATGATGTTGAGTTTTCACCCGACAGTAGTCTTGTTGCTGTATCTATTACTCGTTCAGGTAGCGGAAATACAAATGGCCAAGTACTCTTAATCAAGGTGTCTGATGGCCAACAATTAGGAAATGGAATCAATCCTAATGGAGAAGACCGCTTCTACTCAGCGGCTTTTTCCCCTGATGGCACTCATATCGCAGTGGCAGCAAATGGCGACTTCTATGTCGTTAATATTTCTTCTAGAGCCACTGCTTTTACTGCCACTAGCCCACCTGGCCAGATAAATGATATCGATTGGTCACCTGATGGAAATTATATTTCTATGTGCGGAGGCTGGGAAGGAAATGGTGCAAGTTTTGATATGTACGAATTAACTTCTACTGGCTTGAGTCGGATATGGGAAAAGAGTACTACTTCTTCGTGTCTTGAGGCCGACTTTTCTGCCGATGGCAGACAGATTGCGAATGGTCATTCATACTATCAAGGAGACGGTGGATCTGTCAAGGTTTTCTACACTGATACAGGTGTTCTTGTAGACTTCTTTGGGGCACCTGCACCAAATGGATGTGGTGGCAATAATTGCGGACAAGTAAACGGACTAAGTTGGAGTTCTGATGGAATGAAACTAGTAACTACCTATGGTAGAAATGACGAAGGAATACATTTCTGGATTGCTGACATAGACGAGGATAATGATGGCTACAATACTACTGACCAAGGCGATGGAGTCGTTGATGCATTCCCTACAGAAGGCACCCAGTGGGATGACAGTGATGGCGATGGATATGGAGACAATCCTGCCCCTGCTTTCCAACCAGATGAATGCCCTCTTACTTTCGGGGTTTCTACTGAAGATCGTTTTGGATGCCCTGATGGAGACGGGGATGGATGGTCAGATGGAGGAGATTGGGCGCCAAATAATCAAGAACAATGGATTGATAGTGATGGGGATGGATATGGCGATAATTATCTGTATGATGAAGATCAAAATTTCTTCCACCTAAATCAAAGAGGAGATGCCTATCCAAACAATCCATCACAGTGGAATGATACCGATGGAGATGGTTATGGAGATAATTTTGCTAATTCCTCTTGGATTCAAATAAGGCCCAATACATGGCCAGGCGAACTGATTGCAACAGCAACCGAAGTTGACGCTTTTCCTCTAGATAGAACTCAATGGATCGATAGTGATGGAGACTGGTATGGCGATAATCCTCAGAGTGATGTTGGGGATGGTTGTGTTTTAACATTCGGGGATTCTAAGTATGATAGATTTGGTTGTATAGATTCCGATGGAGATGGTTGGTCAGACCCTACTGCAAATTGGGGAGCTGTTGATTCCAGCGGGTATTGTCAGGCTGATGGGTTGCCATTAGACCCAACCCAATGGTGCGATGTAGACCAAGATGGCTATGGTGAAAATTTAACTGGAAATAATCCTGATGAATGTCCAAATGTATATGGTACATCTTCTATCGATAGATTGGGTTGTCTTGATACTGATGGAGACGGATATTCTGACCAAGGCGATCCATTTCCAAATGATAGTACTCAATGGGCGAACAGAGATGGTGACTCCTTAGATTGTGGCGGGGACAATCAATCTGGAAATAATCCCGACATGTTCCCTGATGACCCAACACAATGTAGAGATACTGATGGTGATGGGTATGGAGATAATTCTGCAGGTAATAACGGAGACGCGTTTAAGTTTGAACCCACGCAGTGGAGCGATAGTGACGGAGATGGTTTTGGCGATAACAACCAATCTGGTGCGATAAATGGCGATATGTGTCCACTTCGTGCCGGGTCTTCGCCTAATCCTGCTACAAGAGGTTGTCCTGATACCGACGGTGATGGATTTGTTGACCCTGAAGATGCATTTCCCGAAAATCCATTGCAATGGGCTGACCAAGATGGCGATGGATATGGCGATGAAGTCAATCGCCCAGGAGGAGATGATTGCCTGACAGAGTATGGAACGTCAGTAGAAATGAATAGATTTGGTTGTCCTGACTCTGACGGCGATGGTTGGGCTGATGTCGATGACGTATTTCCTAATGATGGAAATCAATGGGTTGATACCGACAATGACGGATATGGTGATAATTATTACTGGACAAACCTGACAATTATTGATGAGCAAGATCCAAGTCGAGAAATAACCTATAGAGACCAATATGGTGATGCTTTTCCTGAAGAAATTGAACAATGGAATGATACTGATGGGGATGGTTATGGAGACAATATTAGTAGTTATTTCAAGCCTGATTTCTTCCCACTCGACTCAACCCAATGGAGCGATAATGATGGAGATGGTTTTGGAGATAACTTCACATTAGGAGCCTACCAACCTGATGATTGCCCAGACATTGCCGGCACGTCAAGAAAAACTACCAATAATGGCCAATGGGGTTGCATCGACTCAGACGGAGATGGGGCATCTGATTTAGTCGATCCATGCCCTTGGGACCCTGAGGTTTCAGAAGGTAGAGTAGGCTCGGTAGTTTGTAGCATCACTTCAAATCCAAATTCAGAGGATTCTTCAAGCGAATCAAGTAAATCAGATTCTGATTCCAGTAATCAAACACTAATCATTATGTCTGCAGTGATTGTATTCCTACTATCGATAATTATTGTTGCTCAATTTGCAAAAGCTGCTGGTAAAAAGAAATTAATGAGGGCTAGAGAAGCCGAGAAAATGGTTGACTTAGCATTTTCAGAAGAAGAAGACCGAAGATTGGCTTGGATCGATCATTATGTTGCAAGTGGCCAATTAGAAGAAGCAAAAGCCCTGGGATGGATTGAACCGATAACAACCGAAGCACCACAATGGAAGCAGTATGAACTGCAGCAAAAGGCAGAGCAGGATGCTGCGATTCCAACCATGGTAAATCTTGATGATTTGGGCTTGTAAAGATAGTATTGCTGTATTTCTTGTTATTTTCTACACATTTAATGCACCGCTGACCTTTCAAGTAATGACATTATCTCATATCCATGGCGGAGGCGTCGAGAGTCTTGATTGGGCTGGTTTGTTGCCTGTTTATTCTTTCTGCTATTCCACAAACATCTGGTCAAGAAGAGGTTGATTTTAATCAATTAAATCTAACATTTGATAATCAATTTGATGAATGGTATGAAGTGGGCGATACGCTAGACATAAACCCCATATTGACTAATTCTGGAGACCAAATTACTATCCCTAACGACCCTTCTTGTGGAACTTATATCATAATCAATGACCTCGAGATGAACTCCATTTTTGATAATTCCAACAACTGTCGTGATCAAGAACAGCAATTGATTATCCAACAAATGGAAACAATAGATTTCCAAAGTTGGCAATGGGATTTTACTGACTCAAGTGGAGAGTTAGTTCCTTCCGGAATGTACTCTGTAAATCTAATACATAGCAAGACAGAAATCATGTCAAGCAAAGATATTTACTTTCAGCAAGATGTGGTTTTTGATGATAGCCTTGAATTAATTTTAGACCTAACCACATTAGGGGATTTAGAAGATAGAGATGGACATCACTTAATTGGAGTCACTCTAGCCAACCCTACAAGTAACGAAATAATACTACCTCATGAAGACTCTTGTAGACTTATTTATTCACTAAACGGTGAAGAAAAAATGCTAAATTCGTGCTTTGGTGAAAATTTAAAATTAAATAATTGGGAGCATTCATACATAGATGGAATCTTTATCGAAAAAGGCTCTTTGCTTGAAGGTGATAATTTAATCAAAATTACTACACCTGGAGAAGATTTGATTTCTGAACTAATTATTGAAAATAACAACCCAATCGATGATAATTATGCTCAACTAGATGAACAAATATTGGTAAGTACTAGTCAAAATATTGGTCTTGAGAGTGACCACATTTCCTTCATTTCTTATTCTATAAATTTGGAGAATACCGATGACCAACTGACAGAACTTACGTTTACTGACACCTGTAAATTCCAGATGTATATCATTGATGACCGTGCAAGAAAAATATATGATACAACAGAACAACAGACATGTCAAGATATTCAAACCTCTCATGCTATCGAATCTGGAGAAGTATTAACATTTGATTTACCAGAGTGGTATCTTGAAGATGAAAATAAATGCTATATTGATTCAGGAACTTATACATTCATTTTAGAAATAGTACAGTATTCTGTTACTGCAATTGAACAATTTGAATATTCAGAAGCATATAGAAATCCTGAATGTTCTGAAGATATGATTGGTTTTGAAAGTCAATACACTATCAGCGGCGATGAAATAACCTCTTTTATTTCTCTCACTCCTAGCAACCCTACAATCAAAATAAATGAGCAGTGTATAGTTTCGGTATCTATCACTCCAGTTGGCGAAGACATAGAGTTTGATGATTCGATTAATACTTATTGTGATTATCAATCTGGAAACTATTTTGAATTACCTATTTCCGATGATGGCGTTATCGGTTCTCTTAATTTCCAATCCACCATTGATATTCCCCAGTTGATGGAACGAGATTCTATCGAATTAATTCTAATGGCGGAACATTCGCTTGGAGATGAAGGTGTGAAAAGTCATTCATTCACACATATCTATGATTATACTCAAGAGGTTTTTAAAATTCAAAAATGGCAACTCGAAGGCTTATGGACAAATATTGGAACTGGGCAAGTTGAATGTTGGATGATTTCAAATGATGAAAATTCATACTTGCTTGGAGAATCTAGTCAATTACCTTCTTGGAAACCACAAAATAACTGGAAAGGGGATTACTTAGTCTCTGAAAGTAAGACTTCCAATGAACTCTGTCAGGCACAATTTGATTTGGGTGAAATTGAGATTCACTCAGTTTACAGTGAAGAAAAAATAATTATTGAAGAGCAAGTGATAATTAAAGAAAATGATCAAATTCAACGTGAACAAGTGACTCCAGAAGAAATTGCTCAAACAGCCATAGTAATTGTATCTACAACTTCGATGTTTGCCATTCTAGGGCTATTTGTAGTCAATACTGAATCGCTCAGAATCCCAACAACCGCAGCTGGCCTATGGCTACTAGGACTAATCGGAAAGACACAAGAGACTACTGATGGAAGATTCCAAAGAGGTCGCCTCATGGGGTACTTAACTGCTAATCCAGGATGTCATTTCAGAGCTTTAATGGCTGCATTGGGAATGAGTAATGGTCAAATTACTCACCACCTAAGATTATTAGAACAACAAGAATTAATCTGGAGGTTAAGAGATGGAAGACTGGTTAGATATTATCCATTGAATAATTCCCTATATCCTGGTATGAGCCCTGAGCAACTCCCAATACCCCCTCTATCTCCTGATCCAAATAGCCTACAAGGTAAGATTCTGAGTCTACTTGATGATGAGCACCAATATGGAAAATTCCCTACACAAGCAGAATTAGCCATCAAGTTAGAAAAGAGTCAACAACTGATCTCTCACCACCTGCGTACACTACAGAAATTCGGCTTGGTTGAAAAGAGAAAAATGGGAATTAAAAATAGATATAAGTTGACTAAAGAGGCTTTATTCCTTCTAGAAACGGATATCGAATTCAAAGACTAATTTCTTGTCTGTGAAGGCCGACTTTATCGGTTTTCCAATCAATATGCGTCCAACCTTTTGATTGTAAATCCTGAATTATAAAATCACGATTACACGATTCAGAGATTAAAACACCTACAACTCCACCGCCACCGGCGCCCATTGCTTTCCATGCAGAAATGTCACCTGCAGAAAAATGAGGATCTAGATTTTCTCTAAAGGGGTCATGTAATTCTAAACCTAATTGATCTACACCATTCATAACTAGTTTCAATGAATCGATGACTCCATCCTTAGATTCAGCCGTAATGGCACTTGCCATTGATAAACCCGCATCTCTAATTTTATCCAATGCACTAACTATCTCTTGGTCACCTTGATGGAATCTATGCCAAACTCCCTTGTGTAAATCACCAGATACATGTGTGATTTTACTGTTAAAAAGCAATAGTCGATCTTCTAACCATGTGATAAATTCATCAGATGGATTCAATGATTTATGTTCAACATTTTCCCCATTAAATGTCAAATGACTGATACCACCAATTGCACTGGCCCATTGGTCTTGCCTACCACCTTTATTGCCCAATAAAGCCTCAAATTGATAGGCTAATTCAGCAATCTCTTCTGAATCATGTTCCGAACCCATAATCGTGCCAATTAAACTTACATTCATACATCCAGAAGTCCCTAAACCTGAACCTGTTGGCATATCTGTAGAATAGGAAAGATTGATTTTTCTTTCATCATCAATTTCCATTATACAATTGGTGTATTGATTTATTGCGATGTTTACTACTTCTCCTGATTTGATATTGCAATAATTAGGAACGTCTGTCCATCCACCAGCCAAATCAATTCTGGCGGGGGCGCGCACAGAGATTCTCTTGGCCATGTACTATCTGAATGATTACCCCCTCATCAAGAGTGTCATTGAAAGGGGGGTGTTTCGTGGAGGTATCATCTCGGAGATAGGCGTTGGTAACTTTGACTGAAGAAGAAATGTCTGTTGATGAAGTCTATTGGCAAAAAAAATGGAATGATTCCAAAATTTTTGAAGCCAAAATAAGTGGTGATAAACCGGCATTTTATTGTTTAGAAATGTACCCATATCCATCTGGAAAAATGCATATGGGCCATGTTAGAAATTATTCGATTGGTGATGCTGTTGCCCGGTATAAGAGAATGATGGGGTATGATGTACTATACCCAATGGGTTTCGACTCATTTGGAATGCCTGCTGAAAATGCAGCGATCAAGGAAGGTGGGCACCCCCACGATATTACTGAAAGAAATATGGAATCAATTACTCAGCAAATTAAGAGAATGGGATTTTCTTATGACTGGTCGAGGATGGTCAAAAGCCATGACCCTAATTATTACAAGTGGAACCAATGGTTCTTTACAAAATTCATGGAAAATGGATTGGCATACCAACAATTTGCACCTGTAAATTGGTGTACTCCTTGTAATACTGTACTTGCTAATGAACAGATCAAAGCTGGAAGATGTTGGCGATGTAATGACCCAGTTATTCAAAAAGAAATGAACCAATGGTTCTTAGATACACCCAAATATGCTCAGGAGTTAGTAGATGGATTGGATGATATTGAATTCCCTGAAAATGTCACTGCAATGCAAAAAGATTGGATTGGCCGGTCAGAAGGGGCTGAAATTATTTTTACAGTAGAGGACTCTGGTGAAGAAATTAAAGTTTTCACGACTAGGCCTGATACCATTTTTGGAGCCACTTTCATCACACTCGCCCCGGAGCATGACCTCTCGAGGTCATTTGCTGAGGGCACGGAATATGAATCTGGTTGGAAAGAATTGTATGATGAAGTTTCAGTCATGACTGAATTTGATAGAATAAAAAACATGAATAAGAAAAAGGGCGCTCCTCTTGGGAAAAATGCAATACACCCATTGACGGGTGAAAAAATACCAATTTGGACTGGTAACTTTGTTATTGCGTCTTACGGAACTGGTGCCGTAATGGCAGTACCTGCTCATGATGAGAGAGATTATGAGTTCGCAAATAAATACGATATCAATATTAAGAGAGCATTAGTGATGGAAGAAAATTCCGAGCCAACTGAAACGATGAATAAGGCTGAAACAGATTTGGGTTGGATGGTGAACTCACCCATTGAAGGATTCAATGGCTTATATGGAGATGAGGCTAAATCAGCAGTTATTGAAGCACTTGAAAAAGAAGGTAATGGAAATAAAACCATCAATTGGAAAATTAGGCCTTGGTTGATTTCACGACAAAGATACTGGGGGACGCCTATTCCGGTTATTCACTGTGAGGAGTGTGGTGCTGTTCCTGTACCTGAAGACCAATTACCAGTAGAGTTACCAAGGAATGTTGTTTTTGGAAAGGGTAATCCATTGGCCACTTGTGAAGAATTCGTAAATGTCAAATGCCCTAAATGTGGCTCTGACGCTAGAAGAGAGACCGATACAATGGATACATTCGTTGATTCATCTTGGTATTTTATGCGTTATACTGATGCACAGAATAATTCTGAATGCTTCTCTAAAGATATTGTCAATCATTGGATGAATGTTGATTTCTATTGTGGAGGAATTGAGCATGCGCAAATGCATTTGATCTATGCAAGGTTTTGGACAAAGGCTCTGCGTGATTTAGGATTGCATTCAATCGATGAACCATTCAATGAATTACTATGTCAAGGGATGGTCAATAAACAAGCGCCATGGTGTGATTCTTGCTCAATAACATTACCTGTTGAATATATTGGTAAACCCTGCCCTCAATGTTCTGATAAGTTGGGATTACGTTCGGCTAAAATGAGTAAATCATTAGGAAATACTGTATCTCCTGAAGATATGATTGAAAAGTTTGGTGCTGATACTGTTAGATTATTCATTCTATTTGCTGCAAACCCTACAGCAGGAATGGACTGGTCGGATACTGCTTTAGAAGCAAATCATAGAGTTATGTTACAACTGCTAACAATTCCAAACCAAATCCTCTCTTGGGGTAATGATGAAAATTATATCGACCAATGGTTGGAAGCAAGAATGAAACAACGTGTTGAAGAATTTCAAAAGTCTATGGACAATTATGACCTAAGAAGAGCGGTTGAAATATCTCATTATGAGCTAATTAAAGATATGAACTGGTATATTAGACGTGGTGGAAATAATGGAGAATTAGGAAAACAATTACTCTCTTCATGGTCACATCTATTGTCTGTTTCTACACCGCACCTTGCTGAAGAATGGTGGAGAAGATTGGGCAATGATACTTTGATTGCAGATACTGTCTATTCTCCACTTGAACAACTTACCGACTTAGAACAATCATCTTTAGATAATGAGTATGTAATGAGAAATATATTAGAAAATGCTAGAAAGGTCAAATCAATTGCTGAACGCCACCTAGATGGCCCAGCGACAACGCTCACACTAACTATTTCCCCTGAATGGAAAAGGAGTCTTGCTACTATGGCGATAGAATATATCGGCAATGGCGGTAATGTCAAGTCATTCATGGGAGAATTGAAACAATCAAAATTAGCAGAATTGGAAAACTCTGGCGAGGTTTTCGGATTCTGGGGCAAGAAAATGTTACCTCAAATTTTCAAGTGGGACGATAAATCAAAATTACTCATTTCTGGGTCAATGGATGAATTGGAACTGCTTTCAAAAAGAAAGGATTTCATAAAATCAGAACTCAAATTAGATGATGTAATTGTCATTTCGAGTGAAGATAGTGACGACCAGTCTGGAAGAATAAATTCTGCAATGCCGTTAAGTCCTGCAATAATATATTCGTGAATGGTTGTGAATAATATGCAAACTCCAAATGGTGTTTGGCGAAAAATCCTCAGCATTGAGGAATCTCGTAATGTATCTATTAATCTAATAAATTTGGATAATTGGCCGCAGTGGAATTCTACCGCACAGCGTATTTTATCTGAAACTAGAGGTGTGTTAAATGAGGGAGATAGATTCGATTTACACCGTATTGAAAGGCAACAATTAATTGAAGAAATGTGGGAAGTCAGCAAAATCCGTACTGGACAAAATCCTGAATTTACCGAGATTCGACTCAACTGGCTAGGTCAGACTTCTAACGGCAAGAAAAGTGGCACTGCATTGAATACTTTGACTCTAGAAGTCACAGTACTATGCAAAGAAGAAGGAGGTATAGAGATTGCAGCATGGTGGCAAACCAGTAAGTGGTCAAAACTATTTGGAGGAAAAGTTCAAAATAGCGCCAAACAAATTGCTAAGCAATGGTTAACAGACTTATCAACAAATGGAATTATCGAAATGAAACCTATCATTCAAAAGGCATACGAAGAAGAGTAATCAATGGTAGCATTCATGGAGGGTCGTCAATAACCTCGTATTGTGGCAGAGAAAAAAGACCCAGGAAAATCTCCGCCAAAAGGCAAGACTAACCGTAATAAAAACTCCAGTCGCCGCAACAGAAATAATTCGAAGAGTAGACCTTATGGAACTACGCCTAAACAAAACCGGATCGAAAGAAATAAACAAGTAATTCATGAGATGGAAGAAAAAGCATTGAACAGATTTACTGTTACTCCACCGTTAATCGGTTTCCCAGAAGAAGAGATAATACCGCGTGAATTTTCATTCTCTTGGCCGACATCACCTGTCCCTCTAAAAGAAGAGGCTGAAATGGCTAAATTAGTAATCCGAAAAGGTGAATTTGGCTGGCTTGATGATGCGAGAGTTGATGAGATTGCAGACCTTGTCAAAAATAGAGATATGACTCTAGACCAAGTTCTATCGTTACGTTCAGCACTTCTTCAACAAAAAACTGTTTATGGACATGGCAGATTAAAGTCTCGTTCCAAAGCATTACTTCGATTGTACAATGAAGGTATTAATGTCGTAGATTTATCAAAGAAATTTGATTTTCCGCCTATGAATATCTTCAGGGTAATTCTAGCAGAAAAGAAATGGTCAAAATCTAGGATAAAAGAATCATTGCGCACCCCAAGTAAACTTTCCAAAAGAGAACAAGAAGAATTTGAAATGGCGGAAGCGGCAGATAGAGTATCAAATGTTGACCAAACCGAGACGCATGTACGTGCAGATTTATTCGAAGATATTCTATCTGATTGGTTCGAATCTAAAGGAGTTAGACTTCGAAGGCAACCGGAAATGGTCTCTGAACAGAAGAAAGAACTAGGCAGGCCAGTAAAGACTCCCGATATCCTATTTCTTGACTTGGTAGAAATCAATGGAAAGCCGATAGCATGGATTGATGCAAAGCATTTCTATGGTGCTGATGTTGATTTTCAAAGGAAAAAAATGGTCAAACAAATGAATCGCTATATCGAAGAGTGGGGCAGTGGTGCTATTGTTTATCGTCACGGGTTTAGTGAAAATCTATTCATCCCCGGATGTACATTATTAGATGCAGATACACTTGACTTATCACGATTAAATATTTGATCAGCCCGAAATCTTAGTTAATTTAAACCCGATTTCAAGTTTTTCTAATTCGCCTGAAATTAAGTCTAATTCTTCTTTACCTAGGGGCTTAGACAACTCTCGAGGTAAAATGGCCAAAGAGACTCCAAGCATACAAAGTCTAATACTCACTTTTGCCTGTAAATCTAATTCTCTAACAACTTCTCTTACAGTGCCAAGTAAATGTTTTCTTTCTGGTTCATCTAACAAGTCAGATTGTTCAGCAAAAATTCTTGATTGCTTGAGAATCTCACTCCATTGTGAATGACCCCATGACTCGCTTTTCAGATTATTAACTGCATTTTGACCTGCTAGAGTAATCTTATTTTGCCAATTTTTATCATCGATATATCTCGACGTGTGGCGCTTTTCAGTTGGTTGCCATGCCAATAGAATATTTTGCGGACATCCAAACCCTAATGCCCGTCCTGAAGCTCCTGGAGCTCCTGCTTGAAGTCTAATCTCTACACCTCCTGCAGAGATACCTAGGACGTCACCCAATCCTGAACCATGTACTCTCTCTATACGATGACATAAGCGTAAATATTGGCCTGCAAGCCCCCTTCCGGTTAATTCTCTAAAAGCATATGCAACTGCGACTAGTCCTGCTGCCGACATTCCAAAGCCTTGACTTGTTGGCAGGTCTAGGTTTACTTCAATGGAATAAGAGTCGCCTTTTTCGAGTAATTTTGCATGGCGTAATTCATTGACTAAATCAAGATAAATTACTGAAGAATCTTTCATTTCCTTACCATCCATATCAAATATAGTAACTTCTATGTCTCCTTCTTCGATATCTATCTTGTCATCTAATGAAGCACCTGCTGAAAGCCCTATTTGCTCGTTTTGGCCTGATTTATTTATCTCTAAAACCGATGCTCTCACACCATGCTCAACATTGAATCCAGCACCTCTGCTACCCTGATTTCTTAATAATCTACCATCTTTTTCTACAGTAAATAGTAGAGTAATATGTCCGCCAATCAGTGTATCTGACATATCCTTCCCAAACATAGGCAAACCTATTACATGCATGAATACTATGATTGAAAATCAAAAAATAAGCGTAAAATAAGACATTTACAACGATAGAGGATTTGAAAGTCAAGAACTTCTAGCATACATTATGGCGGGTAGTAACCAATTACCTCATGACCGCGGGCATTTATTGTGGACCGCTGAAGATGGTCCAAGTCGAATGTTGCTATCAAGCATGGATAGATGGGTTAGTACCATACTGATTGATGACGGTATTGAAATGCCATTTATGGGATCTAATGATGCGGCTACTGCTAAAATTATCGCCAAAGGTGATGGTTTGATTGTTGGTACATCAATGATTGATCACTTAATTCAAATTTGGGCGCCATCAATCCAAATCTCATGGTTTGCGAGAGATGGTAAGAAAGTATCTTCCGGCGATGAAATCGCTGAATTAAATGGTGATAGAGATACTTTACTCGGCATTGAGAGAAGTATGCTCAATATTCTAGGGCAACTTTCTGGAATTGCAACAGAAACAAAACGTTGGACTTCTTTGGCCAAAGGTCAAATCGCCTGTACAAGAAAAACAATTTGGGGTTTGCTCGACAAATGGGCGGTTCATATGGGTGGGGGGTTTACTCACAGATTGAATAAGTTTGACGCTGTAATGATTAAGGAAAATGACCTTGCAACCATGATGCCTGAACTAGACGATAATAGTTCAAGAATCGCCAGTTATCTTCAAAATATCGAACTTTCTGAAATTGGAGCATTCCTTGAAATTGAGGTTCGGGAAGATAAGGAAGCAATTACAGCTGCTGCTATTTGGAACCAGAGAGAGATTGAAGACAAACCAAGATTAGTAATAATGTTGGATAATTTTGGCCCTGAGAGAAGTAATGATATTGCTTCTCAACTCGTAGACATGGGGCTAAGAGAACATATAATTCTTGAAGCGAGTGGTGGAATAATCTTTGAAAAATTGACTGATTGGTATGAATGTGGGCTAGATGTTCTTTCTACAAGTGCTTTGAATCGAGGAGTCGCTCCACTAGACCTTTCAATGCTACTAGATTAGTCAGGTGAATAATATGAAAGATTTCGCTGCTGACCCAAGCCATCCTAGATATGAATCTCTATTGAAGAGGCATATTTTGGAGGGTGCTGCAGAAAAAGGAATGCTGGCAGGGAGTGCCCTAATCGCACATGGGAGAGGTGAGGCTTACGATTACCTAATTGGGGAACAGACCATCGATTCTGCAATGTTAGCAACTAAACATGCTTTATACCAATTGAAAAATGCAAAAAATCCAGTAATCAGTGTCAATGGAAATACAACTGCACTTGCTGGAGAAGACCTATTGAAGCTTGCATCTTTACTAAATTGTCCAATCGAAGTGAATATTTTTTACCGTACTGCAAAAAGAATGCAAGTATTGCTGAATCATCTCGAAGAAATAAAAAGTAAATTAGGATTAAATGTAGAAATTCTTGGTGCTTCGCCCGATGCTCTAATCCCTGGCCTGGAAGGACCTAGAGCAAAATGTTGTCAAAATGGCATTTATTCCAGTGATGTTATACTAGTTCCTTTAGAAGATGGAGATAGGTGTGAAGCACTTGTAGCCATGGGTAAAATTGTTATTGTTGTCGATTTAAATCCTCTTTCAAGATCAGCCAAGATGGGTAGTATAACAATAGTCGATGAAGTGTCACGTGTAGCTAAAAATCTCGTCACTGGATTTGATTTTCAAGAAGAAAAACTAGAGTTTCCATTTGATAATGATATTAATTTACAACTTACGCTAAAACACATCAATGAATTTCTAAGTGATTTGTCTTCATCTGTCGACTAAATGTCAAATTGTAAAATTTTGACGGCGGAAAACTTTTATTTATGCATTATAACTAAATCATGAAGAAGATGGCTCGTGAACCTGAAATAAGCCCAAAAAAAGGTACTTTTGGAACTAGTATTTCATTTGATTTAGATGAAAAGCCCGCCCCACAGCGTAGAGTTGGGAGAAAAGAATCTACAAAAGAGGAAAATCTACTTGCAACTGAATCTTCTGAAATCTCATGCCCAGGATGTGGGCATAAACTAGGGGAACAAGAATGGTTAGACGCCTTGGTTGGTTTTGTATCAGGAGCACATGATTTTGAAATTGGCAACCCTGTAAGGGCTCGAATCGTACAAACCTTGAGAAATGAAGCTTCTCGAATGAAAACGCCTACACCCAGAGAAGAATGGGAATTAGCTGTAGTAAAAAGATTGATGAGTGAAATTGAACGTGTTGTTCAAGCGGAAATTAATCGAAACAAAAGTGAGACTGAAGGGGCTTCTCCAGAATTACTGGAATTGGAACGAGAAGAACTTATCAGATCTACAGAGGCCCATGTTAGACAAACGATGGCGTATGAAATACAAGAGCAGTTAATCATTGAGTTACAGCCGCAGATGGAGGCTCAAATCCGCGCTCAACTTGAGCAGGAAATGTGGGCTCAATTTGAACAAGAGTGGAAAAACCGTTCCCAGAATTAATTTCTAAAATCTATTCTTCCGTATATCGTAATCACTTTAATGATTGATTTCAAACCCAGCCTTCATAGGCTGCCACCAATCAAACATGTGTATGAGAGATGAGCCGCTTCACATTGATTCAATGCCCGAAGAGATTCAACGTCTATGCGGAGTCATGAGTGGCCTTGACCCACTGTGGACTCTGGAAAGTTGGTTAAAAGAGCAAGCAAAGATGACAATGGAGCTAATTTCTTCGGATATTGCGCGTGAAAAGAAGAGTTCTGAACAAAGGTTGAAGAGATTAGAAGATATTGCAAAAAGACTCAACCCGAATACTACTGATTTGATTGACTCTCAACAACGAAACCTGTTCGATTGTTTCGACCTCGACTATGATAAGTCAATACTTGGCCTTGGATCAAGAGCTATCGGCAATGAGGAATCCAATGTCAGTGAGTCTCACCCAGTTAATGCGTTCCTCGAATTATTACCTGATAGTCAGGGCGATGATCCATTATTAGCGGTTGCTTGCCAATTATTGTTGATGGCTATTGAAGCAGAAGTGGCAAAAGGAGAACCTGTTGCTACTCTAGAAAAAATTGTTATTGAAATGGATTCTAGAGGAGTTTCGTATGAAGAGATAGAAGAGGCTTTGGAACATTTGCTGATGAATGGCTCAATTGTTGAGATTGATGATGATTGTTTCATTTTAATCTAAAATAAGTCAAGCGCATTCGAGGATTTGTTATGACGATGACTCGTAAACAGGCTGCTCAACGATTACTAGACTCTATGGAGTCAAAAAAGCGAATGTATATGCGTGGGATTTTTGCTATCATTCAAGCGATTATTGTTTCAATCCTAGTCGGCTATTTCACTTCATGGCATTTCGGCTTAGCTGCATTTCTACTGATGGGTTTACTTATTCAATTCGCTTTTGATAGGATGAAAAATTCGATTAAGGCGAGTGAAATTACTGCGATTAAGTCCCTAAGATGGAAAGAAAATAGTTTAGAAAATGATGACATTATAGAAACTTTAAATTCAATAATCAATAAAGGTTGAGAATATGGATTATAGTTCGGAATATGACAGATTTATCAAACTCATTAATCGATTGAATCTTTTCTTGTTTTGTAATATAATCATAATTTTCTCAAGCGGTTCAGTTTCACTCTATCTTCTGAAGGAATTAAATTTCAGAATTTTAACTATTTTATTAACAATGATTGTTTTTGGACTAAACTTCATTGTGATAAAAAATAAAAAAGATAGCGCAATAAATCATTTTGCAGAAAAGTTCGAAATAGATTTGGAGCGCGATTATTCCGAATTCGAAAATACAATTGCACTTTACAAGAAAGGAGAATTTGAAAAAATAGAGGCAGCATTTACCAATAAAAAATATCGTCGCTCTAGGGGTTTTGATGAAAAAGGCCCGACAGGAGGAATTTTATCTGAACCTTTGGACAAGGATAATCAAAGAATTGATGCTATGAAAAATAATGACTATGATGATTTACAACAGGAGATTTCTGCTGGAGAATCATTGATCAGAGAAGCAGACGAAAAATATGCTGAAATGTCAGAAAAGCGATGGCATGAAGCCGAAGCAAAAGATAAAGATTTAATCGAGGCGGGAGTTGAAAAACTTGGAGATTTGGTAAAAACTGACTGGTTCGAACACAATGCTAAGGACGGAGCGATAAAGGAATTATATTCTGATGATGATTAAATGAGCAAGGGAGAATTAGAGGGAAAGGTGATTCTACTTTTAACAGGACATAGTAGTCGACTTTATCGTCACTCATTCATTGAATAATAGAAATCACCATACATCATGTCTTCTTGCCTCAATATATGAAAGTGGGAATTATCGGCGCAGGCATGGTCGGTGGAGCCATCGAACATTGCTTTGCAGACCACCATGAATTATTTATTCACGACCCGTCAAGAGGTACTGACCTCTCAATAGTTGTCGATAATGTGGATTTTGCTTACATAGCAGTACCGACGCCTCCACATCCTGAAACTGGAGCTTGTGATACAAAGATTATTGAAGAAATATTAGATTCTCTACCTGATGGCTTTACTGCCGTAATTAAAAGCACTGTTATACCTGGAACTACACAAAAATTTCATGATAAATATCCGCACCTGAAAATCGCACATTCTCCTGAATTCCTAGTTGAACGAAGGAGTTTAGAAGACTTTGCTAACCAAGACTTATTGGTTTGTGGAACGCATCATAAAGATGTCGCAGATAGAGTCTTTCAACAACACAAAAAAGCAGGCGTAATTAGAACTGAGAATCTATTTCAAGTCACCCCTACTGAAGCTGAACTAGTTAAATATACAAAAAATTCATTCAATGCAATAAAGGTTATTTTCGCTAATCAAATGTATGATATAAGCCAACAGCTTGGCGGAGATTGGGATAAAATTAGAGAAATTATTACTGTACCACATACTCAAACAATCGGTGATTCTCATCTTGAACCGCTTCATGGGCTAAAGCGCGGTTTTGGAGGTAAATGCTTACCTAAAGATTTCATGGCTCTGGGAGTTTTAGCAGAGAAATTAGGGTGTAAATATGAACTCCTTGATGCAATTCAAAAAGATAATTCAAGACTAAGAACGATGCCAACTGGTAAACCGAGTGATTTTGCCACATTAGATGATTAACCATTGGAGGGTTTATTCTTGAAAAAAGTGAAAATCGAAGAGGCGTTTCCTAGAGGGACGATTCAAAGATTTGCTACAGCAGGGGGCTTCAACACTCTTATTTTCTGGATTTCTTGGGAGATTTTCAGAGTAACACCAGTAATAGATTATGTTGGCGAAACATTTGTTTGGACGATTTCTTGGATATTTTCAAGCACCATTGCACACTTTGTTCATAGATGGTTCACCTTTGATGGTAGAAGAGATATTAAGCAAACCTTACTTAGAGCAATCTCTGTTTATTCTTTCGGTTTAGTTGCCTCAACTCTAAGTTATGACTCTCTATTGATTATTTCTGAATTGCCGATAAGGTTAATTTTCTTAATCAATATGTGCATTTGGGGAATTTTTACGTGGGCAGCGATGAGATGGTTTGTATTCGGTTATACCGATGAAGAATAATAATTCTCGGTTTGACATTTTATGTTGAAATTCAAGCCTTAGGAGTCCAAAATCAGCGTGAAGTTCATGGGTGATGAACTACACGCTTGATTCATGTTGCCCGATACAATCCACAAGCTATCTCGTGAGGAACGCTTCTCATATGCTCGCTTACTCGCATTTATGGCTAGAGTCGACAATGAATTAACAGTAGATGAAATGGCAATGTTTGAACAACGTTTGGGAACTGCGCTGCTCTCTCCAAATCAACGCTCAATGATTAGAGAAGCACTAAAATCGCCGCCACCGTTAGATGAATGCTTGGCTGGCCTTAGTGATGAGGCAGGAAGATTGGCTCTACGTGATGCTGTTTTGATGGCAGCTGCCGATGGTGAAGTAGATGATGATGAAAGAGAAGTTTTGGAAGAAATAATTACCCATCTTGGACTATCGGAAGGATCGCTTGACAGATTATTGAGTTGGACTGTGGAAGGCTATTCATGGATGCAGAGCGGTTATGATTTACTAAATGACCTCTCGGAGTGAAGTCTTTGTTCCCCAATTCGCTCAATGAATTGAGTTTAGATGAACGCAAAGCGCATGCTGAATTGATGGTAATTATAGCTTCAATAGACGGAGCGTTGGTTCAGGAGGAGTTAATGTTGATTGAATCGATAATGGGCTCTTCAATGCTCCACCCAGAAATGCGAGTTGATATTCGAAATATGTTGAATAATCCACCTGAATTTGAAAAGACAATCAGTTTTCTATCGGAGACTGGATTAAAACTTGCATTGAGGGACGGAGCTTTACTATCTGCTGTCGATGGTGAATATGATAAAAAGGAATTGCGTATCTTATCGTCAATTGCAAAACATGCTGGTGTCGAAAAAGATACCATGTCAAAGCTATTTGAATGGGTTGAAGAAATTTGGAAATCGTATAATAATGGTGAATCAATACTCTCGGTTTGATGAGAAAATACTCTTTCTATACCGCTAATGTTGTTTTCCGGAAGTTTTCTGTCTAATTTGATAAGTTTTTAGAAAATCAAGTTATGTTTACTGATAACAACATTGTTTATTACTGATAAGCCACTGGGTACTGCGTAGTCAAGGTTGATTAAGATGGGAATACATCCAAAGATAGGAATTACAGGTTTGCCGAGAAGTGGTAAATCCGCTGTAATGGAAAAGGTCCTTGAGATGCTTGTGGATGAGCGAACTCGGGAAATTAATATTCGAGGAAATCCTTCTGGAAAGCCAATAGTTGGCGGTATGCGCACTGAACCTATTTTAGAGAATGGTGAAAGATTGGGTTACAAAGTAATCAATATAATTACCGAAGAAGAAGGAGTAATCGCTCACAAAACCTTTGATTCCCGCTTGAGAGTCCTTGGATATGGATTAGATCTAAAGGCTCTAGAAGAAGTTGCTATTCCGGCAATAAATTATGCAAAAGAAGAATGTGAAGTACTTGTAATTGACGAAATCGGTAAATTTTCTGTTGAAAGTGAAGAATTCGTCAACTGTGTTAGAAGCGCATTGCAAGTCGATAAGCCAACATTGCTAACATTGCACAAAAAAAGTAGACATCCATTGCTTCAAGACATTAGAAGAAGAGACGATGGCAGAATTTTAGAAGTTACTCCTGTTAATCGCGCCCTTTTACCGTATAAAATTCACAAACTGATGCGAGAAACATATTGATTTGCGTTTAATTCATGCATTAGTTAAGGTTGGACATGTTATGGACGAACCAGCCAAAGCCGCATCTCGTTTACTTTACGGGACTGGTTTTGGATTGATTTTAGCATGTGGTTTCGGTTTAATTCAAGGTAGAATGGAAATTACGGTTGTTGGGTTTGGGCATGTCTTTTTACTAATCTCTTTGATCTGTTTGGCCTCCGCTATATTGCTAAAGCAAAATAGTAATTATCTTAGTAAATACTTCCCTGATGAAGATGAAGAACAGATGGCTGATAGAATCGAAAAGGAGATTCAAGAAATCGAAAATGATTCTGCCGTGGGCAATGCATGGGCTGAATTAGAGTCAAAAGTACTAGAAACAGAAATCGGTTTAGAACAAGAATAACCGATTTATATGATTACGAACATTCATCAATTACCTAACGTTGGCAATATTTAGGAGATATGGTTATGAGTGAGATTCCAGAAGACTTGTATTATACTAAAGAGCATGAATGGATTAAGGTTGATGGAGATGAGGTGATTATTGGAATTACCGACCATGCTCAACACGCTCTGACTGATATTGTGTATATCGAGTTACCAGAAGTTGGCCAGATTATGGGAGAAATGGATGAATTCGCAATTGTTGAATCCGTCAAATCTGCATCACCTATTTTTGCTCCATTGGCAGGGGAGATTACTGCTGTTAATGATGAATTAGATGATGCTCCTGAATTAATGAATTCAAGTCCTTATGGAGAAGGATGGATCGTTAAAATGAAGCTTGATGATGCTAGTGCAGTTTCCTCTTTGATGGATGCTAGCGGATATAGAGCTGAAATTGGCGAGTGAGAATATTGAATCGTACAGAAATGATCAGTCTTTATGTTGATGGTTCCTGTTTGGAAAATCAAAATGTTAGCAAAGATACACCCGCTGCTTGGGGCCTAGTTGTTGTAAAAGGCGATAATGGGCTTGGTAAAGGAACAGGAGAAATTTTCGAGGAATTGTCAGGGGTCGTTGTTACAAGTCCTGAAAGTGAAAATTACTTAGGCGCAGAAATAGGTTCGAATAACACTGCTGAATTATCTGGATTTGCTGAAGCATTGAGGTGGTTACTTGTCAAAGGCGACGATACGCCTGCTGTAATTAGAACAGATTCATTGTATGCTGGAAATCTAGCCACTGGAAAGTGGAAGGCTAAAGCAAATACAAGATTAGTCGAGACTCTTCAAACGCTTTGGAGAGAAGTTATTTCGATTCGTAAAGTTGAATGGGAACATGTCAAAGCCCATAGAGGACATCGTTGGAATGAAAGAGCAGACCATTTGGCTTTACGTTGTGCTCAAGGAATCGCTCCAAGTCCGCTTTCATTTTGGAAACCTGGTCAAAGATGATTATGTGTTCAATCTAGATTCTAACCAGTTTCGAAAATCATCTGAAAAATCGGGCCTTTGAAGAGCGTGGTCTACTTGGGCTTGTAGCCATGAATATGGATTACCTGAATCATACCAGCTAAAACCTTCTAACCTTACGCCAATGAATCCTTTCCCATTCATCCAATGATTTTGTAATTTAATCGATTGTAATTCGCCATATTTCTCAGCAGTGTAAACATTTTCCAATAAGTCTCGAGCATCTGAAGTAAATAGATATCTTCCGCATAATACTAGATTAGAAGGCGCATCTTTTACACTAGGTTTCTCTACAACTTTTGTGACTCTGTCGCCGTCTAACTCAACAACTCCATACTTGCATACATCTTCTTGTTTTACAGGTAAAATAGCGCCGCAAGGTAGATTGTTTTCTTCATAACATTGGACTAAAATTTTACTTGCATTAGAGGGAGTGAAATCTTTTGTTGATGCATGGTTATCTAAAATTACATTATCTCCTAAAAGAACTAAAAAAGGACCATTTATCTCATCTAAAGCACAAGATATCGCGTCTCCTAGTCCTAATTGTTGTTGTTGTATGTGTACTTTAATTTCAATATCACTAAATGAAGAAAATAATTTTTCATCGAGTTCGGGCCTGTTAGAATGTAAGTCTCTAATGTCTTTTAGAAGTGGAGATAAATCCTTATTTGGCGATGATATTATGTGTATTCGTTTAACTCCTGCTGCTTTAGCCTCGTGCGCTAAATGAATCAGTACAGGGATGTCGATTAATGGAAGCGATTCTTTGGACAGAAAAGCGCTTACTGGATACATCCTAGTTCCAAGTCCACCGGCTACAATCAAAGCATCTTCAACTGCCGCCATAACTCGTGCTAATGGGCACATGCTTTCAAGCATAACCCATCATGCCTTACCATGGGCGAAGATATCAAGTGGTTGAATCTAGCCTTGATTGGAGGTGTTTGCGTAATTCAAACATTCTTTGACCTCGCTCCTGAAGGCCCCTGGGATTCTCGCTCATTCACTAGAGGTGTTATTGGATTAATTGGAGTCGGGTGCCTATATGTTTCTTGGTTTCGATTTACCTTTGCCAGAAAAGGGCTGATTCCAATAATTAAAATTTGGAAAAAACCAGAGAAAAGTTGGCTATATGTGATGGTTTTTGGAATTATTTGCTATACATTTGTATTTTTAATTAATCGTTTTGAGATTGACAAATATTTACCTGAAACAACTGGGATGATTGTAATGCTTATTGGCTCCCTTTCTGTTTTGAACGCTTCCTATGTTTGGCTAGTTGTTAATGGGCCACTATCTGATAATCAAGCGATGGAACAAGAATAATTAGTCTAAGAAGCCTAATTCTTGGTCTAGTGTTTCAAGTGCATCTCCAAGTTCAGGAAGTTCTGATGGTGCTTCCATGGTACTCTTATGTCTCTCAGATACCACTACTGTTGGCAGTTCTCCGCCGTTGGATAGCCATTCGATCCAGATTTCTGCTCTTTTTGGACGTCTAAGTCTAAGTTGTTCCCACAATGGTTCTAGTGAACACTTTTTCTCATGTAAATCAGTTATCCTACCCGAGAAATGTTCAGATGAAACCTCTTCCATACGAATTAGTAGTTCCCTCATTCGAGTCCTTACTACTTCATCACCATCTTGCCATAAGAGAGGCAGTATATTTCTATCATCTTCTGGGAACATCTCGATATAATCTCTAAGTCCTTGAACTAAATTTCTTCTAATTAATGGTAATCTGTGCTGGCTTAATTCTAACATTTTATCAGCCCAAAGTTCAGTATTGAAAAATTTCAAATCTCCAACTGTAGAACTTGCTGCGGCAAGAACTATCTCATCATCATCTTCTAGCATTTTCTCAAAAAAAGGCAAAGCATCTGAAGAAAGGCGACGGAATAATCTCGTAAGCACATCTGCCATTGCACGCCTAACTTCCACTTCTTCTCGTTGGGCAAGCCTCTGGCTCAAAGCTAGTCCCATATCTCGATTATAGTCGGTTAATTTTGCCAAACATAATGTTATTTTTACAGCTACTTCTACTGATGAATCAAGGGCTCTACGCATCAGTATTTCAGGAAGTCTTAGAGATTCTATCAATGCTGGCCTTTCCAACAGTAGTCTTGTCCATTCGACCAACAACTCCCTACGGTCATCATTACCTTGCTCAAGTTTTTCAAGAAGCCATATAGCTGATTTTATACCTTCTTGATGAGCGACAACGCTAGTCACTCTTGGTACTTTTGCGTGTGGATTCCAATCTACATTTTGAGGCCCTGATTCCGGCTGAGTATGCCATGTTCCCGGTCTTTCAGCAAGAGCGATTGATTCTAACAAATGATATCCTTGGTGAACTGGTTGTCCTCTTGGAACTGTTGACATCCCATTGATTAAGCACAAACTAACCCACCATCTATCGCTATTGGGTGCAATAGGATCAAGAGATTGAGCAAGCCATTCAGTAGCAATTAAGAAAACCATTCTCTCAGAAACTGCACCGACTCTTTTGGACAACCATTTCTGATGAACTTCAAACGGATCATCTGTAAGATTCATTCTGTGAGGAACTATCAAGTCAACTACAGAATTAAGTTTTGAGTCAAACATCCCCTTATCTGAATGAAGTAATCCCAAGCCTTGCTCAATGACATCTTGAGGAGAAATTGGATGTATTGGTGGGAAATCGCTATCGATAATTGGAGGATTGGGTAAAGGCCAAGATTGGGTGCCTCTTTCCAAAGCTTCCACGAGTAATGTTGCTACGCTCTCAAATGTTATTTGCGATAGCCTAGCCCTGCTCTTGCCCATAAACTGAACACCAACGGAAATCTTTGAATTAATACTCAAATATCTAATTCAATGTTTAGATTTTGAATCAATTCCTTGTAACGGTTTCTGATTGTTACCTCTGTTACTCCAGCAACTTCAGCAACCTCTCTTTGTGTTCTTCTCTTACCGCACAAAACAGATGCAATGTAAATAATTGAGGCTGCAATTCCTGTTGGCCCTCTTCCACTTGTCAATTCTTTTTCTTGTGCTGCCTTGATCAATTCATATGCCTTAGCTTCAACTTCAGCATCTAAGCCTAAACCAGAACAGAATCTTGAGATATAATCTTCTGGACCTGTTGGCATAATCTTCATCTTTAGTTCTCTAACCATGAATCTGTATGTTCGACCGATTTCTTTTCTGCCAGTACGAGATGCTTGTCCTATTTCATCTAGAGTTCTTGGGACTCCACATTGCCTACATGCTGCGTATAGAGATGCTGCTGCAACCCCTTCTATGGAACGACCGCGGATCAATCTCTTATCTACTGCCTTTTTGTAATTCACAGCCGCTGCTTCTCTAACGGATTTTGGTAATTCTAAACGACTTGCCATTCTATCTAACTCAGCTAAAGCCATTGCTAGATTTCTCTCGGTAGCATTGGAAACACGGCTTCTCTTCTGCCACTTTCTCATTCGATAGAATTGAGATCTATATCTTGAGTTAATTGTTTTCCCAGAATAATCTTTGTTTTGCCAGTCAATATCGGTTGACAAACCTTTGTCGTGAAGCATCACAGTCATAGGTGCACCGGTACGAGCTCTTTGGTCACCTTGTTCAGGAGAGAATACTCTCCATTCTGCTCCTTGATCGATTACGTTATCTTCTAAAACCAAACCACAGTCATCACAGACGACTTCACCACGTGTTTCGTCTCGTGTCAAATTTCTACTTCCACAGTCACTGCATTTTACAATATCTTCTACTTGTTGTTGTTCATCCATATTATTCCCTCTCTCATTAAATCACCCTATATTTAGGGCAACACTCTTAACCCCTTAGACGAACTTATATGAAGATTGCGTAAAAGTATATCCTACAAAAAAGTTCAATCGTTAATGAAATTACTTAACTGGCTCAAATATAAAATAGGATTTTATTTTTTTCATTTATAAATCAAGGAAGAACGGTTATACATGGTTGCTTTATGCCGAAGATTGGTTGCTATGCGTGAAAATTGGCCTCCCCAAAAAGTTGCGCTGGCAAAAGATAAGCGCGTACTATTTCTCACTAAGGATCTAGACCTTATTAAAAAACAATTATATGAAGGTCTAAACCTCAAAATGAAGGATATTGACCCTAATGATTTACTCGATGACATCAATACAGATGTAATGACTCCTGCCTGGGTATGCTTTGACCACGAACCTTCTGAAATTGCAAAAAATGCTTATGCTGGCTTGAAACATAATGGATTACGTGTATTTAGGGAGAATGCTTTGATTGAAGGGAACTTCGAAGTCATAGTGTCTGGTCAAAGAAAAGGAACTGGTTCAAGTAGAGAAACTGCGGCACAGTGCGAACGTTGGGCTGGAATAAATATAGTCGTAGCATCATCATTTGCTCCAATTCATGAAAGAAATAATATCAATCTCGGTCAATTGATGGGAGATTATTCCATGCTTGAAAGATTACAAGATGGGGAAGAAATACCTCTAGAGGAATTTACAACTAAATACGATAATGTAACAAAATTGGTTCTTGAAAAGGGAGGGTTATTTCCATTCGCTAAAGCCTTGCAGAATGAGGAATTTGTACTACCACCAATAGAAACAACTGCTCGCCCGATGAACATGGCGGAGAAAATTATTGCTCGAAACTTAGTTGGACAAAGTCAAGGACAATGTGTAAAACCAAATGATCCAGTAATCGCTCAAGTTCAAGGAGGCTATTCTCATGAATTTACTACAGCACAAGTTCACACTTTCTTAAAAGAAGAATATGGGGCAGAATATAGTCTGCCTAATCCCGATAAATATGCTGTTTTTGAAGACCACTTGCTGTATGCTCATCATAACCCTAAATTCGTCCCATTCATGCATAAAGTTCAAACTCTTAGGGACTTGCAAAATATTTTCCAAAAGCATGCAGGCGTACGAGATTATTCCGCAGTAGACGGTGTTTCACCGGGTATTTGTCACCAAGTAGCCAGAGAGGAATTTATTGAAATTGGAGATTTTATTCAAGCAACTGATTCCCATACTTGTATGGGTGGAGCGTCAAACGCACTTACATGGGGAGTTGGTGCAACAGAGTATGCGAATTTAATCAGTTCTGGATTTACTTTCGTAAAAGTCCCTGAGTCGATTCGATTTGAATTGACCGGCAACTTAGCCCATGGGTGCACTGCAAAGGACGTTATTCTGTATATTCTTGCAGACCATGCAAGAAAGGAACTGACTTTGAATAGAAGTATGGAATTTGGTGGTTCGGGACTTTCTAGTTTGTCAATAGATGAAAGAGCAACTCTCTGTAATATGGCGACTGAATGTTCAGGAAGAACCGGTATTTGTGAAGCTGATAGTTCTCTATATGACTGGATGAAAAAATCACAGCCTAACCTAGATATCGAACAACAGAAAACTATGAGCGTATCTCCAGATGAGGGTGCTGTATACGATGGTGGAGTTCATTTTATCGACCTTGACCAAATCAAACCGATGGTAGCACACCCCGGAAATCCTGACAAAGGAATACCGAGCGATCCAACTAACGGAGCATATATCTCCGAAATTGGAAGTGTCAAAGTAGATATTGCATATGGTGGGTCTTGTACTGCAGGAAAGGAAGATGACATCGCTTACTATGCAGAAGTGTGTCAAGCGGCTGAAAATGCTGGCCTTAAGGTACATGATGGAGTTGAATTCTTTATCCAATATGGCTCAGGGATAGTCAAAGCATTAGCAGAGAGAAAAGGATGGCATGACCTATTCGAAAGAGTAGGTGTCAAACTAATCGACCCGGGATGTGGTGCTTGTATAGGAGCTGGCCCTGGCGTTTCAACAAACCCGGACCAAGTCAGTGTTTCGGCAATCAATAGGAATTTTCAAGGTCGTTCAGGACCCGGTAAACTATACTTGGCAAGCCCTTTGACTGTAGCAGCATCTGCATTCACCGGAGTCATAACGTCATGGCAGGAAAGCCTGTTTGGATGATTCAAATGAAGATGAAAATTGCGTCATCGGGAATACTGATAGTTATTGGCGGAATCATTCTTTCGATGAGTATAACACAATTTTTACTCACACAAGTTATAGAACAATTATCTTGGTTTACAGATTCAGGGATAATAGGGATTTTAGTATTCATTCTAATGTACATTATTTTTGGTATCTTAGTTATCCCTGCTAGTTTCCACAAATATCTTTCTGGAATTCTATTCGGTTTCTCACTCGGTGTGTTAATTGCTTGGATTGGCTCTATGGTTGCCGCCATCATTCCATTTCTATTAGCAAAGAAATGGTTCAATCCTTTCGCTCAAAAATTATTAGATAAAAATCCAAAATTAAAAGGCATAGAAAATGCAATTTCGAGTGATAGATGGAAGACTGTTGCACTCTCTAGAGTGAGTTTGATAATCCCTTACGGTGTGTTAAACTATGCATTTGGGGCTACCGAATTAAAGATGAAAGATTACATTATTGGAAACTTTGCTATGATTGTACCGTCAATAATGTATGCATGGTGGGGTTCACAGACAAGGGTTATTGCAGGAGCAATAGAAACAAAAGAGAAAGGTTCGAGTTATACGATTAGTATTTTGATTTCATTTTTATTGACAATATGGCTAGTGATTAGGAGCAAAAAAATCTCCAATACCCTAGCTTCATTCGAAAATGAATAAAGGTCCTGAAATCGGCTATCAGCGATTTACAGTAGTATTAGGATTAAGAACCGTCGACATGCGAGGAACAATATCACTACTGGCCCGACGTCATTGGGACGAAGGAGGACCAGAGGTGGAGGTCTAAGTATGGCTGGAATTGCACAAAAACTCGCGTCGAATCAAAAACAAGTAGCAATATCTGAATTTTTTGAAAAAAATAAGCACTTTTTAGGATTTGATTCTTTATCAAGATCATTGATTACCGCTGTCAAAGAAGCCGTTGACAATGCACTTGATGCTTGTGAAGAAGCAAGAATTCTTCCGGAAATAAATGTTCAGATAAAAAAACTAGACTTGAAAAAAGACATCATAGAGTTGAAGGTTGAGGATAATGGCCCAGGAATTCCACAAAAAAGTATTGAAAAGGTGTTTGGACAATTATTGTTCGGTTCTCGATTTCATGCCATCAGACAGTCTAGGGGTCAACAAGGAATAGGAATTACTGGGGTTGTTATGTACAGCCAGTTGACTACTGGTAAACCAACACATGTTCGTTCCAAAATTGCAACAGAGTCAACTGCCGCGGTCGTAGATATTGGTTTAGATACCAGGAAAAATAAAGCGGTTAAGAGTAACCAAGGGCGGGAACTTTGGGAACTCAAAGATGGAACTATGAAGCAGCATGGATTGGAAGTTACCACTCAGTTGAAGGCTAAATATCAGAAAGGTAGACAGAGTGTTTGGCAATATCTTAGAATGACAAGTATCGTAAACCCTCATGCTGAAATAAATTTTATTGACCCTGAAGGAGAAACTCATCATTGGCCTAGAGTCACTGAAAGATTACCTACAAAGGTGGAATCGATTAAGCCCCACCCCCATGGAATTGAACTAGGTCAGTTACAACGCATGCTCAGTGAATCTACAGATTCAAGGTTGTCTGTTTTCCTCAGAATGAACTTTTCTGGAGTTTCTAATAGGGCGGCAAAAGAATTGTGTTCTGCAGCCGAACTAGATGTCAGCATAAAACCAAAACAGATGAAACCGGACGATATTAGGGCATTGCTTGAAGCCTTTCAAGGAGAGAGAATGTTTAATGGAAAGCCAGTAAAAATGCTTAATCCCCCCACCAATTGTCTTTCCCCAATCGAAGAAATGTTGATCAAAAAAGGACTTTCCAAAACAATCGATTCAAGATTCGTAACAACTATGACAAGAGCACCAAATGTCTCACAGGGGAATCCGTACCAGATTGAAGTTGGATTGATTTTTGGTGGCGATATGCCAAGCGATAAGGCTGTTGAAGTACTAAGATTTGCAAATCGTGTCCCATTGATGTATCAACAAGGTGGGTGTCTTCTAACAAAGGCGATTGAAAGTGTAGATTGGCGCCAATATGGATTGGACCAGCCTGGTGCTAAGGGAGTCCCCAAGGGGCCTGCAGCAATTTTAGTTCATCTTGCTAGTACAAATGTCCAATTTACTTCTGAAGCCAAGGAAGCATTAGCCGAAAATGAGGAAGTTATTGAAGAAGCAAGAAAGGCTATGTTGGAAATGGGCAGAGGGCTAAGAAAGCACTTAGAGAAGAAAAAGAAAATGGCTAAAACTCAAGAGAAATTTGAGTTGATAAATGATATTTTACCAGCGATTGCAGCTAAATCCGCCGAAATTCTTGATAAACCTATTCCCAATCTTTCCGGCTCAATAACAAAAATAATGTCTGCAGTAATTGGAGAAACGAGTACTGTTTGGAATAAGGAAACAAAAAATACCGATGTTTCAATTACTCTATACAATTACACTTCGCGGTCAAGAGCATATACAATTCTGGCAACCTGGCCTGAAAAATCTGGCGCCAAAATGATTGGAAATGAAACCGGTGGAAGAAAAGAAGCAATGGGGGTTTGGGCATGGAAGTTACAAACTTTAGAGCCTGGTGAACAAGTAGTAATATCATACAGCCTTAGTGGATTAGAAAAGGGTGATTGGAGTGAAACTGACATATTCTACCGAGGCTCACAAGAAGTCATTGGCGCAATGAAAATGGATGAAAAATATCTTGAAGAGATAAGAAAACAAGAACAGATAATGAAAGATATGAATCTTGAGAGTAATAATCAAGAGAAACAAACAGAAATTATTGAAACTGAACAAGGTAATTCTGATGCCCCTGAAATTGATTTGGATGAAATAATTGCTTCTCTTGGAGAGCCGAAAGTTCCACCACCAAGTGGCCAAAGTACTCTTTTTGGAGGTGATTTGTGATGGTTCAAAGATTTACAACTGATGAAACAAAGAAGGCTATGCATTTGGTTGTCAAGGAAATGTACGATAAAATCGTAGATGGAGAGCCGCCTACGATGACTTTGCCAGTTAGGACCAAAACCAATATCGGATTTGATAAGAAGTTGGGCGTCTACAAATATGGTAAAAAGAGATCGATTCGAGATGCTACTAGCCTTGGTTCTGCAAAGCAACTGCTTCGGGCCTTGTATGTCGTTGAATTCATCGAAGAGATGATTGACGCTGGCAAATCATCGACTCTGAGAGAAATGTACTATATTTCAGAGTCTTGGGGGTTAGGCAAATTTGGAAGTCAAAATGAATCTAATAATTTGGCTGAAGATTTAGAAATTGTAACGAAATGTCTACGTGAAGATTTCAAATTACGTCCTGAAGAAGACGGAGCTAGAATGATTGGGAATCTAACTCTACGAGAAAGAAATCGCCGGGG
>QQRY01000014.1:0-17089 GCA_003602575.1 Candidatus Poseidoniales archaeon | reverse complement strand
GAAAAAATTGAATTGCTAGAAAATGATATTGATTTCATCATGGCTATCGAGACGGGTGGAATGTTCGACAGACTGATTGAAAATGGATTTGATGAGGATTTTAGATGTGGATTACTTCACTTGAAAGGTCAACCTGCTAGATCAACTCGTAGAATCATAAAACGTATGAGTGAGGAATGGGATTTACCAGTAGTCGTCTTCCTCGACGGGGACCCATGGTCATTCAGAATTTTTGCTTCCATTGCATATGGCGCAATCAAGACCGCTCACATTTCTGAATATTTGGCGACTCCAAGTGCGACCTATCTTGGAATTACTGCTGATGACATAGTAGCTTATGACCTTCCTAGTGATGATTTGTCGAAAAAGGATATTGAAGCACTAAATGCAGAACTATCTGACCCGAGATTTGCAGATAGTTGGTGGCAAGACCAAATTAACATGATGTTAGAATTGGGTAAGAAGGCTGAGCAACAATCTCTCGCCAAATATGGTCTAGATTTCGTCACTGAAACTTACTTGCCAGAAAAATTGGCTGAATTAGGACTTGCATGATAATATTGTGCAAGGATTGATTTGGGAAGATGAAAACGAATTATCATGGCGAAGGCGTCAGGGCAGGCAAATCCTTGGTCTGCTCGCGTCGCTATTTTTGGTCTAATCTGTATTTTTATAGGCTCAGTGATGCTATTTGGGCAATCAGATGCGATAGATAATGCATTCAGCCCTAGAAATGTTAGTGACATAAGTTTGACTGGCGATGATAGTGAAATTGGTGAATTAGATTCAAGTTGTTATATTGCCGTTGGAATTAATCAAGAAGAATATGGCAATATTTCATTAACAAAAATGCTAGGTTCATCCCCTTCAACTGAACCATTGGAGGCCTCATCTTGCCCTACCGATTGGCAGCCAATGGATACCGGTGGACAAGAATATTATTTTATCGAGGAATGGGAAGTTACCGAAGAAGGTGAGTATGTTCTAAAAATGGAGTGTTTGGAGCAAAATGGCTGCCAAAATGCGACGATTTGGTTGGTTGATGTAGATGAGGCTCAATGGAATATTTTTGGTGAATTAGGACTGATAGCTGCAGGCGGGATGTGTTGTTTTGGCTTTATAGCCCTCCCTATTGCTCTAATTTTATATCTATCAAATAAGAATAAATCAAAGGTTATGATGATCGATTACGATGGAATGATTATGCCACTTTCTGAATTAACTCCTGATACGGTTAATAAAATTGAAAATGCAAATAATTTACAATCAGTGGAGAATCCATTTGCCGACACTGGCATCACTAAATCAGAAGATTTTGTTGATGGACGTGAAAGTGTCGAAAACGGCACTCTACTAACTACAGAGCAAGTATTTGCTTTGATGAAAGGCGATGTTGATGAAGCACAAAAGCGAGTCAGTGACCCATTTGCTGATTATAATCAAACAAAGGTAAAAGAAAATAATCCAAAAAAGACTAGTAATTCCAAAGATATCGCCTTTTGGGATTCGGGAGACGACAAGCAATTCACCTCAAATGAGACAAAACAAGTCGTTAAGAATACAGATAAAAAATTATCATCTAAAGTTGAAGAAGGTCAATCTAAGTCTGGAGCGTGGAAAGATTGGGACGAACTCTGAGTGATTAGAATGGAAAAATATTTTCGTATCGCTGCAGGTATTATCGGTGCTATTCTATTGATAATTTCACTTGTTGGAATGAATAACGAATTAGTAGAATCCGATAATGTCGATGCTATGCTCCCACCTTGTACAGTCGATGATGGAATGCCATGGCCAGGAGATGAAGAAGTGACATGCTACTGGGGTATGTCGGTTGAAACTGTCGAAATTCCTGCCGAAGCAATTGCAGCAGACGTGACTGTTGACATCTCTTGGGCTAAAGATGGCGTCTGGATTGGTATTGCTGAAGCTGACCAAATCTCGAATTGTGAATTGGATCAAAGTGGTGAGTACTATAGATGTGCTAAAAACTCTGTAACCCTAATTGAAGGTGGAGAATCATCTAACGGGGAAATTCAATGGACGCCCGAACCGGGAGAATATCGCTTTGTAGCAGGAGGAGATGATTCTCAATCTTTGCAACAATTTTCCGTAGATTGGGGCTATGAAGCCACGCTGAAAAGTGGAATTACAACACCATTATTGTTAATTGGAATTGGTCTATTGAGTTACTCGATATTTAGAGGCACACTTTTCTAATGTTTCGACGCATTCAAAAGGGTGTACCCTCTAGGTAACCTCAGGTTGAGCAGTATGGTTGATGTGGACCTTGCGTTATCTATTCTTCAAAATAAGGTACGTAGGCAGATATTAGAGAGACTTGTAAGAGAGCCTCATTACCCAATGCAGTTAGCAGATTTAATCGGCGTAAGTCAACAAGCCATAATGAAGCACTTGAAAGAGTTAGAACGAGGGGATTTTGTTGCTAAATTGAAAGTTCCGAGTGATAAAGGTGGCCCGCCTAGAACTATTTATTCTGTTCAGAAGTCAATTTCTCTACGCATTGATTTAGGACCTGATTTATTTCATTGTGAACAACGTAAATTACCGCCCGGGGGTCCAATGAGGCTATCCAAATCACTACCTGAAAACAGTTTGAATGTCGCTGAATCAGTTAGTGGGAGGAAGAAAATATCTGTGGGCGAAGGAGTTTCACATTTGGCTGAATTGAATAATATTCTTGAAGAGATGGATGCCCAAAGAGATGCAATAATATCATTACATCAACATATCAGAAATAGGATCTCTGTTGCTGTTGATGCAGATTTCGACATCTATGAACAAAGGGCGATGGTTCATTCTATCATTGAAGCCCCAACAAAACGTATCGATTTTACCGCTTTGAGCAAGGAACTTCAACTCGGTCAAAAACAAATGAATGAATTGATGGATGAAGTAAGTAGTAGGCTCCAAAGACAACTCTCACAAAGAGCAGGTCACATTGTTGCTGGCCTAGAAAACTCTAGTTTACACTGGTGGCTAGGCGACTACAAACCTAAAGAATGAAATCACTCTTTAGATTCTAAAACAGAAATCAAAGATGATTGTTCGCTCAATCTCTTGTTAACCTCTGCTCTTCGTCCTTTACCAACAAAGTAAACAACACCTAGTAATGACAATGTTAGTAGAATAACAACAAATGGAAGTGCTGTTTTACCAACTATTTGTCCAGCAACATCGAGGAATGGACTTGGAGATTCCAATGGTTCTGATACTGCCTTGATATTGTTGTTTTCTCTTGCTTCAACAATTGCATTCATAGGGTCGACTACAACGTAAATACCCTTGCTTCCAGCAACAACCGGGTACAGCAGATAAATCTCGACTTCTTGTGCGTCTTCAGATGCATCAGGAGCTAATAATGCTCCAACAACCTGGCGCATCACTATACTGTCTTCTGCACATCCATTTCTTTCTATTTCATCAATAATATCTTGCTCATTAGCATCATCATATTGACATAGAACTATTTCGATATCTGTAGCATGCGTATTACCGGTATTCTGTAGAATAATTCCAATAGGAATTGTAGAATCAATATCGCCACTAAAAGACGCAGGGTTGATAATTTCTTTAATCACCAAGTCTGGCGCTCTCAAACGAAGTTGGAGAATCAATTCATTACTGTCAAGTAAATCTCCCTGCCATGATGGAGAAGAGTCGAAATCTCCTCCTTCAGTCATATCTCCAGCCTTAGAAACCACCTTCAAACCAACATACCTGGTATCCAATTTTGCTTCGGTTGAAATTTTTACAACTGCTACCATCTCAATAGTTTGGTATGGCGCCATCTTTGGCATAATGTAAGTGCCATCTGGAGTGACTGCACATCTTTCGCCATCTTGGGTTTCTTGTAAATCGTTTTGCCAAGAAGAATACTCATCCGATGTCATGTCAGGCATTGCTGCTACTTCGAGACAGGCCTCATCTGTAGTCAAATCATTTCCGATTTGTTTAACAGTCCTCCACTCAACGCTCCAACCGGTTAGTTGTCCCATTCCAGGCAATGTTTCCCATATACGGTCATTGCCTTGAAGTGAAGAAGTGTGGTTATTCAATGTAGGCCAATCTTCTACGTTACCATTATTGGTAATATTTACAGTGAAACTAACAATTTTACCAGGAGCTGATGTCTTAATCGGATTATCCACTCTTGGATCCATTACTATTTCCATATCATAAAACTCGTTAACATAAACCATCATTGTTTGAACATCTCTTAATTTGGTTGACCTTCCTTGAGAATCAGGATATGCTTCTTCTGAGTAGGTTTGGAAAATAATCGTATACAAACCAGCGCCAATATCAGTCTCTGGAACATTCATCAAAACATCGAAGGTTTGAGATGTGTCTCTCGATAATTCTTGTAAAGAATCACGTGGGATTATAATGTCCCAATGTCCATTCTTGACCGGGACTCCGGATGGATCGATAACTGTAGCTAGACGGTAATCGTATCTGTCAGGGCCATTTCCATCATTAGTAACAGTAGTTGGCAATGTTATCTTTTCACCAGGATATACTGAGAATGCTGAAACCATTCCGCCATTATCGCCTTCAACTGAAATAATTCTATCAGTAGATAAATTGGTTTCTGCAGATAAACTGTATTCATGGATTACTGTTGTATCGAGTTTAATGAAATCTGATATTTTCGGGTATCCATCAAGATAGGCTTTGAGAATAATAGTTGGGCCAAGTCCAGCCTTAGCATTATCGGGGGCGCATACTTCAACATACACGGTATGTCTGATGTAGTCTTGGCCTGGAGGTATTGTCCATGGCCTTGATTGGCCTAGCGGGTCATTAGTACCCGGAGCATCTCTGAAATCAACAGATATGTCCCAATTATCTTGACGCCATGTGGAGACATCAATATCGCTAGGCCTAGATTCGGGTGCACCTGGCAATGTGAAAACTAAATCACCCGAATCGTAATTCTTTGTCACTGGTACTTCATACTCATGACATGAATCATTAGGGTCTCCTGCTTGGACAAATGCTTCACTATCTGTCGCTTCAAAGACGATGTTTCCAGATGATCTTATTGAAACATAGACTCCCAATTCAAGAATATCATAAGTTCCTTTATCCACTGATTTGATAGGTTCGCCTTCAGACCAACCCTTCAGATAAATTACGAAAGCACCCGGATCTTCGGATGTTGGCACCTTGACTGTCAAAATCTTAGTTGTTGAGGTCCCTGGATCTAACTCAACACGCATTGGGAAAGTTACTTCCCAACCAAATGGAAGGAGCCATTCTTGTTGACCTTCTAGGGTATTTGGATCCCAGAACAAGAAACTATCTTGCACGTTTCCTGTATTTGTGATAGTGATAGAGAAGGTAGCTTGACCGCCCTGTTCAATATCTTGAACACTGTGTGAAGTATCTAAACTAATTCCGTGAACAACATCCATCAAAGTCAATGTGGTTAGATCTGAACGTATGGCTGGGTCTTTGTATGATTTCGCAGTTACTACAATTTGAGCCAATTGGTCTTCATTCGCTTGATAAATAGTTGGTGCTTTGACTCTGATATAGAACCTAGTCGAGTCGCCACCCTCGAGGAAAATTGGCGTTGTAGGCAATATCTGTGTTTGGTTATCGGCAAAGAATAATGTTGCAGTCCAATTTTGTGGTACGCCAGAAACATTTACTCCATAAGTATCTGCAACAAGGTCTTTATCACCAGGAGTAGAATTGTTTAGAGTCATATTGAATATGGTTTGTTCGCCTGGTTCAATAACGTGATAGTAGGTCTCTCCTACATCTAATTCGACATCTACCTGGCCTGTTAAGACGTGAGAATAACAAATTGTATATCTACCGTTATTCTGTTCATCATTACACTTATTTTGGTCAGACCATCCTATATGTGCCCCACTTCCTAGATCATTGGCAAATGCTGGTGGCATTCCTAAATCAGGCCTACTTCCAGTATCTGTACCTAATTTATTACTGGACCAAGATGTTACAGAAATAATCTCCCAGGGATCGAGCGCCAATTCACCTGGCCCCGTTATATCTGTTTGATTCAAACGGGTATACTGAATCTCTTCTCCTGCACTTGTGTTTCCTGAGTCTACCCATGAAATATGTACGTTATTTTGGTTATCAGTCAAAAGAGCAGGGAATATCGAATGTCCTGAATAAGCAGACACTAGTCCAGATGGCCCTTCGATATTAGAAATTGGAGTATCGTCTATTTTCTTGATAGCATAGGTCGACAAACCGTCTTCAGCGCCATCAAAAGCACCTGCTCCTTGCAAGCGAAGTTTAGTGTAGTATACTTCGTAATTTGTTGATTTCTCGAAACCATAATCTCTTCCATCCATCCAAGCAATGTGGGTATTGCCTTGCATGTCAACTGCAATTGAAGGGTGGAATGAATATGCATCGTCAATTGTAACTCTAGTATCGTTAACTACAACCAAATGCCCATCTTCTCCCGAGCCTGTGTCTTCATAATATGTGCCGCCACTTACCGAGTGACCTGGTGCACCAGGGGTCCAAGATGGGTCATTATTCATCTTAGCATAAGGGTCTAGAACTGTCATGTAAATTTCACGAGAATTGTTGGTAGCGATGTAAACCATTGCTTCAACGAGTAAAGCCATAGCACCTGCTCCACCACTTCCGGAAGGGAATTCATAAGCTTGTCCTCCTGCACTAACAGTTCGAGCATTGGAAGTAGGATCGTTTCCTGGACAATTCCTTGTTTGTGTCGAGACAACTCCATTAGGGCACTTGACTAAATCTAAAAAGTGAGATTGGATATTTCCAGCACCGCCATATCCTTGCCCATACAATCCAATTGGGACAACTCCTGCTCTAACGCAATTGTCGTGTGCCTCATCAATAGAACTGATATCATCTGCTTGCTGTGAAGGGTCACCATCTTTTGGACCTTCATCAGAAACTGGCAAGACAATCTTAGTGGAGTTTGGGTTCCATTTGTGATCTGCAGATGTTGCTGGATTTCCTGGAACATTACCGTTTACATCCTTCCATGAGAGGCATGCCCAATTTGTTCCTGGGCCCCAATCTTCTCCAGAATTACCAGAGTATGGGTTACCATTGTAGATTGTGTTTTGCAGAGAGCGTATTCCGCCAGAACTGTCTCCTTCATCGAGAGGAGTAGTTCTAGGTCCTGCGTTCATGTTGTAACCAGCACAGTTACCGCTACTTGCAGCACCAGGAAGTCCAAACCCGCCATCAAGACCATAAATTGTTTCGAATACAGTCATATTAGCAACTTCAAGTAGAGGTTTTATTCCTTGGAATTGCCCTCCTGATGCGAAGTTACCACCATAAATAACAGTACAAATATCGGCCCATTCAGTGTACATTGAACCTGAGGTATCTACTACGAAAACCAGTTCTACTTTGCCTCCTCGGGTATCATCCCATGCGATTTGAACATAGTCATTAGCATCAACAACGATGTCAGGATGTCCTTTGTGTCCAATGATTGGAGTTAGTAATGTATCATCAAACAATACGATTGCATCTTGAGCAATCAAGTCTGGTTGGAGCATGGAATAGTAAATTTGGGGTTGGTTGAAAAAGCGACCTAATTCATCGAATTCATCTTCCCATGCAATGTGAACATTGCCTTGGCTGTCGACATCGATTGATGGCCAATCTCTGTCCTGTGCTCTTTGTGAAACCACCATGTCATCTACTGATGTCAAGGATGCATCATCGCTTGATTGACCGCTGAAAGGTTGAACCTTGAATGGAGAAATAGCAGTGTACATGATTTTATGTGTTCCAGACTTATCTGTCCAAACAATGTGTAAGTTATCATCGTCATCAATTGCCATATCTGGGTGCCAGATTTTGTGTATTCCTGCATTCGTGATTTGAGTCGCATCGATTAGAACCTCTCCATCGCTAGCTATCATTGAGTAATACAAGTGAAGATTATTTCTCGCCCAAATGATGTGCGCATTTCCTTCACTGTCTGCAACGATTGACGCTTGTGTATCAGAAGAAGATCCTCCATCAACGATCTGTTGCGGCTCTGTTATGACAACGGTGTTTGCTGTAACTGGCACTGAAGACATCACCATAGCAGACATTGCTGCGATTAACATTATTGAAACTAGACTTACTGACTTAATTTTATCACTCATAAATAGACCTCTGGCAGATAGGATAAACAAAACCATTCTCTCTTCATACTTAACCGCGACTCTTTCGGGTCACAATTTTATGATTTTAGAAATTGAATTCTACGCCCATTCTGAAGGGTCAAAACTTGAACCAAATGACATCTTTTCATCAAATTCAATTTCTATCTGTTCGCTTTCTATTTCGCCATTGGTAGATTTGGCTCCCTTTGCTTCCATTGCTTCCTTTTTCTTAGCCCAATCATCAACTGGGCCCGGCTTACCTACGCCTGGACCATAAGAATACTTTATTTCATGAATAAGGCCCAATTTTGCCAACCATAGTTTGCGCAAAGAATGCATCATCTCATTCTTTGTTAAGCCGTCAAACCAAAGTGGCAGACTTACGTTGAATGCTTGTAAAGGGCCTGGTTTTTGGGCTCCTTCATGGCCCATATGAATTCCCCAATCAACCGATGATCGAATAAGTTGTAATCGCCCCTCATGAATCCATTCAGCCCAACCATCAGCGTCTTCTTTCATATGAGTTTCCATCTCTTTTTGTTGCCCCATATCTACTCTAGTCATACTTGAAATAGCGATTAAATCTCTATTCTTTGGAATAACTACGGCGAACATATGGCCTTGGGGCCCTTGTGGATACTTGATCAATATATGTGCTACTGCCCTCGGATCTTCCTGTTCTTTGACAATCAAACGTTCACTACTAAGCCACTTACGAACTGTGGCTGCTACATCGACTGGCGACACATATAGCCCAAACACTCATCCCGTTTGAAGCAAACCCATAAATCCTAGATTTTAGGAAGTTCTTCGCGTATATTATTCAATAGTGCCCTTAAATTTTGACGTGTGCTCTTTTTCATCCTTTGCCTAATTACAAACTTTCGCAAATAGGTGTAATCATCCCAAGCTAAAGAGCCCAATCTACCAGATAGCCAAAATAGAGGCATGAAAGATAACCAAGCTAAAATGTACATTATCACATTCATAAAAGTTCCATTTCCAAGTAAATCAGTCCAATTATGTTCAATGATTTCTGAAATCCTAGCTTCCTGTAAACCAATAATTATGACGGCAATAGTAGCTGCTATTGGCCAAATCAAAAGTGAACCAAACATAGCCGCAAGGAATTGGTAAGAAGTTCTTGCATCAACTCCCTCATCTGTTGAATCACCTAAAAGGCGGCCCAATATTACTTGCGGGGCAAGAGATAATAAAAATAGAGGAAGCAGAGCAATAAATGCAGAACTTCTTGCTAAAGAAATTGGAAGTTTGGGAAGATTGGCGAACCTAAGGTCTGTCCCTTTAGGATTTATATCGCGCCCATCCAAATTATTTTCATGTAATATTTGTGCTGCACTAATTGCTGGTTTAATTATTGGATGAACTATTTTTTCTGGCTTTGGTTCATCATTTACAATGACCCTTTCTTGTTTTACCAATCTATTGCGAATGTCCCTAGCGGCCAGAACTTCTTTTCTCCAAGTATCTGGCAAGGTACTGTTTCTTCTCTGTTCAAGATGGCCTAGTAAATGCAAGGCCCTATATTCACTCCATTCTGAAACATTGGGAGTCAATGGCTCCATCTCCAACCTAAGTTTATCCCTTAACTGGAAAACAATCTCAGCAGGCGGTTCAGACCAACTGCCTTTGGAGACTGCAGAAATCAGTTCATCTGGTACGTCATCTTCAGTGACCTGAATCGGTGGACCATATTCAACCCAAATATCGGTTCTAAAGTTCTCCCTTACCCTAAAGTGAAGACCTATTGGAATCAGTGCTGGTAAGTTTTTGTCTAGAGAACTGGCCAGTGCTCCTGCTGCAAGAACTGTTCTTACAGGACCGGTTCTAAATCTCAACATGTATGAGTTATTGTGGCTAGTTCCTTCAGGAAATAATACACAACCAAATCCATGAGCAATTCCAGAGGCAAGTGTCAATAGTGAACGACCGTTCAAGAAATTAGCCTCTTCTTCAGAACAACCTCCTCGTAATAATTCCGCTTTGCGTACTACAGGTTGAACTGCCATTTTTCTTGTCCACCAGCCAAGCATTGGCCTAGTAACCAAATCATGCCTAGCACCTAATACGAAATATTTTGGATGATTTAGGGTGATTTGTAATGCGTCTAAAAGTCCATTTGTATGCCAAGCACAACATAAGGTGCCTCGGTCTGAAGGAATATTAGAAACACCGGTGGCTTCTTGTGTCCTAAACTGGACTGCACCAATTCTTCTACAAATCCAATAAAGGATTTTAGTCCATAAGTAAGAACCCGGTGTCGAACCCGAATATGTTGGCATAGGCGTGTTCAATAATTCCTCCATTTTCATATTCTTAGCCGATTTGGAAAGATACGGTAACGCATCTCCTCTATGGTCTACTGCTCCATCATATAGTTCACTTGGATCGGGGTGATTCATTACTATGCCTCCAAAAGGTTTGATGTTAATTTGCTTAGTGATTCATGATTTGGCTCTCCGCCCATCGGCCCACCATTAGGCCACATTGACATCAATGTTAAGCCACCATCTCCTAAAGTTCTTGGAATCACGTGAATATGGACATGTGGAACCTCTTGTCCCGCCATCTCGCCATCATGAATACAGATGGTGAAATCATTGGTTTGAAAATACTTAGAAAGGATATTTTGAACTGTGTTCATCCCGATAAATAGGTCCGAAATTTCTTTTTCGCTTAACTGGGAAATATTGCTGACACCTCTCTTTGGAATGACTAGAGTATGCCCCTCTCTACGAGGATAAATGTCCAAAAATGCGAACCAATTTTCACCCTCAGATACCTTATGACAAGGAATCTCTTGACTAATGATGCGCTCAAACAAAGTTTGGCTGGCCATAACCATTCCAAAGCAAGGGGGTTTTTGATTCCTCACTGTGGAGTAAGTACCCAGTTCCCAGTCTCGCTCTTCCTTAATGCAAGTATTCCAGTGTTTCCTTCTTGGTCAACCGTGATATGATGCAATAATTCTTGGTCTTTTTCTGGAAAGTCGGTTCTTTGGTGAAGTCCTCTGCTTTCGTTTCTAGCAAGGCTTGCTTGTATTGAGCATGTCAATAACCTAATTCCTGCTTGGTTTTGTAACATTGAGAGCATGTTTGTATTTGAAATTAGAGACTTTTGATCAAGGTGAATAGCTTCTGCCTGTATGGACAAATGTTCTAATGATTCTAGATATTGTTCATATGCTGAAGAATCATTGTCTCTATTTACAAAGTTATTTCCGATTTCCTTTAACTTATCAGAAACTAGACCAAGCCTTACTACTGTAGTGGCCTCATCATCGTCTGAAAACATCGATTCATGATTGGAAATTGTGGAATCCAGTGCTTGTTTTATCAGACTATTACCGGTGAATTTTGCTTTACTAGCCCAATCTCCGGCATGGATTCCGGCTGCATTTCCTCCAACTAAAGAATCTAGTAGGCGATTACCTTGAAGTAATCCCGCCCCATGTAATCCAGAGCATGATGCATCGCCTGCTGCATATAGCCCAGTGAACCATCGCGACCAGCTGCCAATTACAACTCTACCAAATTCATCAACAGGTAAACCACCTAATGTAGCATCTACTTGGTTTTCCACGGCTATTGTCTGTTTTGAAAGATCAATTCCTGTTCTTTGCTTGACATTTCTAAATATAGAATTCCACCAATTAGATTGATCTCCCATATTTCTTGCATCCAGCACTGCAGTATCTATTTCACTTGAAGCCTGACATAACTCTGAAATGCTTGAACCTTCAAGTGGAGTACCATCTACTTGATGTAGAGAAGCACCTGCATTTAGCAAGCCTTGAGGCAAAACCATTTTGGTACCTTTGACTGATAGAGGAGTCTTAGAAATGAATTCCATTCCACGCAGGGGTATTCCACATTGAAGGGCTAAATCCATACCAAGGTTCGATTTACCTATAGAAAATATATCTTCGAAACCGCCGTCTGCCAGAATTATCGACTTGCATTGGATTGCAACGAAATTACCATTTATCATATCCGCTGTTATCATTCCACAAATAGAATTATTGTTTTGTACAATCATTACAGGGGCTTGGTCGCCTCTTCTTACAACACCATGTCTCATGCATTGTTCTTCCAATACTTGTTGGACTTCTTGACTTAGACCATCGCCAGAGTTTACTACTCTAGGCTTTGAATGACCTATTCCTGTTTGGGCGATTGGCACACCTTTAGCATCTCTTTGAAAAATGACTCCCCGTCTCTCAAGCAAATCCATTTCTCTTATTGATTGACTTGTTCTTGAGGAAACTATGTCTTGGTCGCATAGAAAATCTCCAGCGATAATTGTGTCTTCTCTATGCCCCTTGTTATTAGACTCTTGAACTGCCGAAGAAAGGCCGTCTGCTGCTACAACCCCCCCATCGCCTAAGGCGGTTGCTGAAAGCATCAATGTCTGCGCTCCTTGTTTTGCTGCTGATGCTGCTGAACGCAATGCTGCGGGCCCGTCACCTATGACTAAAACATCCCATGCTTCCATTACTTTTCACCCGTTAAATTAAGCCAAGCGTCGAACAGCCATAAGTAAAGCGCTTACAAGTTGTTCATGATTTTGGCAATTCTATCTGAAATCGACCTTGGGAATTGCCAGTTCGCCTATCTTTCTAGCGACTTCTAATCGCTTGACTCTTTCTCTTGTATTATCAGCGGAGTTTCTTTCTACAATAGTAGTCAGAACTTTTGATTCAAGTATAATTCCGTCATCATCTCTTAGAATAACTTGTATGTTAGAGTTACCACTAAAGCTACGATTCCATGCTACATTTATCCACAATACAACTCCTTTCTGTAGATACCTTGGTATCCAATCAAGAGCATCCTCATCTGTTGGATTTGAAAGTTTTATTTCTTGTCTCGGAGGAGGACACGGCTTTAATTCAAAACGATGATCTCTAGATTTGGGCTCTCCATTTGGAACCAAAACCTCGACTTTTACATGGCGCGGCTCAAATGTTTGATTGTTTAATGCAATGAATAGATTAGTTGATCCGTCTATGCTCTTTTCGTCAATAGAAACATCCATCCTCCACTTAGATCTGATTAATTCTGGTTGTCCTGCTAAAAGGTCGTTCTGCAATCTATCTAATAATTCGAAAGCACTTGGTTGCCATGCCTTGGCATGTGAAATGAGCCTCTGTAAGGTCCTCCAATTAAATCGACTATCTTCCTCGAGAAGGATTTGTTGTATGCTATCATGTCTCATGAAAACTGATAACTCTACAGGGACTTTATCTGCTGATAGAACATCTTCATTGTGTAGATACAAAATATACAGCAATCTTTCCAAAGCCTGACTTTTATCATAACCTGGTATCAATGACTTATCAAACTCATTTCTCCATTCTCTCCACTCGAGATATAAATCTGGATCTAAATGTGTAACCAATAAATCACCTAGAATACTACCAAGTTGTGTGGGGTGGTGAGTTGGGGCGTGGAATACTAAATTGGAAAATTTATCTCCCAATTGACGGACATAATCTAAAGTGTACTGGGCATGGAAAGTATACAAAAAACCAGAACTCATTGCTATAACCAATGCAAGATTCCATGCAATTGAACCTGGCGGAGGCGATAAAGAAAGTAACATTAGACCCAGTGCAAGTCCAATTAATACTGTACTGACCAAGTTATTTCTTCTATGGTCTTTCAATCCATCCAATATTCTATCCATCCCAGGCTGAACTCTAAGTGCGTGCTTACTACCACTACTAAATCCGCCCTGTTCCCTTAAAGACAATCTTGCTTGCATAGCATGCCATGCAGACTCACTGGCGATAATACTGGGTAATGTCGCTAATAGAATAGGAACTGGAAGTAAAAATACCAAATTCGACTTCTCTGATATCTGTTGAGGGAATAGTACCCCCATTAGTGAAATGAATGCTAATATTAAACCTGCAATTGAACGCCAAAATAGTAAGAGGCGATTACGAGTTATATTACCCGCCAGTCTTCTCCTGCTTTCCAATTTCTCCCACTGGCTCCTGGTATGTTCTAGAGGGTCTTCGCTTCTTTCGAAACCATGGCCGTAAGGATCTGGGAGTTCTAGACTGCGGAAATCATTGGAAGAATTCCTTTTAGACATCTTACTCATCCTCGCTCAGGAGGTCCTAACCTTTACTTCTTGCCTTGTGAATTGGTACAATCAAGCAATACGGGCGCAGCAGGATTTGAACCCGCGATCTTCGGCTTAGGAGGCCGACGCATTATCCAACTATGCTACACGCCCAAACAGCCCTGACAACATTCAGCAATGAGCGTTACGATTATTCGGCTGATATTTCTGCAACGTTCATCATGAATTTCTCTAACTCGATTCTTGGCTGCGATGTTTTCTGAATGGCAACTTCACATTTAGCTAAAGAAATTATTAATTTTGATAAATCACTATCCATCAGATGAAGTCTTCCTTCGGTCAATAACTTGTGAAGATGTTTAACTACATCTTCAGCCTCAAGACTTTGCTTTTCCATTATCTGGTCTAAAACGCCCATGGCTCCTTTCAAGACCCGTGTGTTTTTGTTACCCTGCTTTTCCCATTTCCAGTCATGGACTCGCCCACGCATGGCCTCCTCAAGCATAAGTTGGATTTCTCGGTGTGCTGAAGACGCGATTACATCTTGTAGGTTCTTACGCTCTTGCAGCATGTTTCTATGATTCAATACTTCAAGTAAAAATATGGCTTTACGGATATTTCCATTTGCTACGTGTGCTATATCGCCTAGGATTCCTCTAGCAGGATTTAACTTCTCTTCTTTCGAGATATTCTCTAAAATAATTTCAATATCTTGCCTCTTTGCTTTGGGGATTCTAATATGCTGAGTTCTACTTCTAAGGGCTTCTATCAGCCTAGATGGAGTTGTTGTTGTAAAAATAAATCTAGCACTATTGCTACTCTTCTCCATCATTCTTCGTAAATATGATTGTCTAATGTTGCCTAATGAATCAGCATCCTCTATTACAATTATCCTAGAAATCGGTATACTGTTTGAATCCTTACTAGATTCAAAACCTGCAGGTGGACCGTTATCTCCCTCGATATTCATTATGGACGAATCATATGCGTCTAAGCTCGTTCTACCAGCTAACGTATCTTTCGAGTTGCTTCCTTCGGGCCGTAGAAATGTTTCAAACTTACCCATAGCACCGCTAGTTCGAGCCAAATCTTTCGCATTGAGTACGTGAGTTGTTGAATTATGGGCGGGGCCTAAAACTTGTCTTGCTATCAACCGCCAAATAGCAGTTTTACCAGATCCGGAAGGTCCTGAAATCAAAAGATGTGGTGGGTTTGACTGAAGCGATGCTTTTTCTATTGTTTCAATCACAGTCTTTGGAGCTAGCAAATCTCGGAAAAGCAAAGGTGCTTTTGTCTCTAACCAAGATGGCATGAGATTAGTCCTGAGGCGGAGGTCTTTCAACTCTACGCGTGATAAATTTCACTCAGCGACTAGACGTTTGGTAGTTTTCCTACGCAACTTCATGAAGACGCGTGAGCCACAAGCTTTGCAGCTGATCCCGTTACGCTCTCGATGAAAAGATTCGATACTGCCACAAACCGCACACTTATAGTCAACTAACTCTACCATTAAGTCCAACTCCAGTCAAGCCGACAAAGCACTCTTTCTTAATCTGTCCTACGCGTAAAAATGTTGGAAATCAGCATCTTCCGCCTACTAATCCAGGCATTAATCGTACTTTTTGGGCTCCCAGTAGGTCTGTTTTGGCTAAGTCGGCAGTAGCGACCATTCTGTTATCAACAAAAACCCATGTTCCTTCGCAATTAGACGCACGGTTAATCAATTCAGGCTTTGTCATCTCTACTTGAGAATGGCCTGTTTCATCTGCGATTTCAACGATGAACTTTTCTTCGTCGGCAGAAATGCCGCCGACTAATCCTGGCATAGCTCTCAAACGACTACTCTGTTCGATTTTCATCGATTTTAATTCCGCAGCTGACACCATTTTATCATCGACAAACAACCAAGTTCCACCAGAATTTGCTGTTTCAACTAATTGTTCCTTAGACATCTCGATAATCGAATGTCCTGTTTTATCTGCAACTTCAACAGTATAGAGTTCTTCTTCATTAGAAACTCCTCCGACAATACCAGGCATAATTCTGATTTTGGAATCAGTGCTGATTTCCATGTTTTCAATTTCTTTGGTTTCGACCAATCTATTGTCGACAAAAACCCAAGAGCCTGCGGCTTCATTGGTCTTTTCTACTATTTCTCGTGCGGTCATTTCAACAACTGAATGTCCAGTTGAATCGGCTATCTCTACAATGTACTTCTTATCTGACATAATACTTCCTCGGAAGCATAGATATTCCAGTGTATATAATAAAACGCGAAAATAGTCTAAGATAGACTAGGAGATACATTTGGCGCCCACTCCGGGAATTGAACCCGGGTCGCAGGAATGACAATCCTGCATGATAACCTCTACACCAAGCGGGCCTTAGCAGAGTCACCGGAGCGCAACGGCTATTTAAGCCGCTCTATGTGGCCTAACCGGAGAGTTACTCATGGCCAAGAAAAAAACATCTGCTGAAAAAGCACGTGAAGACGCTGAAAATGAGAAAGTTGAGAACATGCTCGATGGCGCTTTTGGCACACTGAGTGGTCTTGAAACCAATAAACCGGAAGAAAGCAGTTCTGAAATAGAGACCGTTGATGAATTAGAAGTTGAACCTGAGGAAAATGAAAATCCAGAATCGGTAGCATCTGAAGAAGAAAAGCAAGTAGTGATTCCCGAAGCCGATGATGGGCATATTGAAGAAAATGCTGATAACGCTTCCGAAGAAGACTTGCCAGAGTCTGAAAAGGATGAAAAAATACTACCATCCTTGCCTGAAAGTGCACCACCAAGTGGTCCACCGTCAAAGGG
>QQRY01000013.1 GCA_003602575.1 Candidatus Poseidoniales archaeon | reverse complement strand
AGTCCCACGCATGCGAACCTTGGTCTTTTTTTGGCCAGGGAATTCCACTTGTGCTGGTTTTGCCATTAACTCCCCTCATCAGTTCCAACATAGGATATGGTTTGAGTTCTTCGATTTATTCTTATTATATTTTCAAGTAATTTTTACTATACAATTCATCAAATAGAAACCAGTCCAATGCTCATGGCCGAGGCAACACTCCTTGGAATCGCACAAGATGGAGGCCGCCCACAACCATCATGTCAAAAGCCATGCTGCATGGATGTAAAGCCTGATGAGGTAGCATATCCTACATCTTTAGGACTATCAATGAGCGATGAAAGCAATCATCTTTTTGACGCTACTAGAAACCTTGGAGAACAACTCAAGATTTGGGGGGAAAATAACCCTAAACACGTTTGGCTGACACACGCTCATTTTGGTCATGTCGATGGGCTTGGATTATTTGGCCGAGAAACCATTGGCGCAAAAGACATCAAGTTACACGTATCTCAGAAAATGGCTGAGTTAATACATGCAACCCCACAATGGTCTTTGATGTTAGATCAAGGCGTTTTTGAAATAATTCCATTTAAGACAGGGGATATAATTCAATTCGGCACAGAGAGTATAGAGCCAATCATTGTTCCACACCGAGACGAATTATCAGATATGCACGCCTTCATAATTAGAGGCGAGAATAAATCATTACTCTATTTGCCTGACCATGATACATGGGAAGAAACCCTTTCCTCATACGGATGTAAATTGATTAGAGAATGGTTCGACAAATTAGAAATCGATACCGCTTTTATTGATGGAACTTTTTGGTCTCAGCATGAACTTTCAGGGCGCTTACAATCAGAAGTACCACATCCCCCAGTGAGTCAAACGATTGCACATTTAGGGACGAGGCTTCCTAGTGATGTAGAAATTCATTTTATTCATCTAAATCACACCAATCCGCTTTATGATAAATCTAGTTCAGCCTTTAGAACCGTAGAATCAATGGGCTGGAAAGTTGCTGTACAAGGAATGAAAATCAAATTATAATTTTGATGATTAAACCATTGTTATTGTATAGTCAAGAGAGATTAATTCCCATAGGTAAGAAACCTCTTCACCATCATCATTTGTTTCTCTAAATGGGTCGATACAGCTGCCTTTATTTACATCGACTGAGATTTGAAGATAATGTTCACCAAATCCACTGTAGTCTTCATTCTCTAACATCTCAACTATATCAGACTCACTCATGTCCGTCACAGTTGCACCAATTATGCTGGAGTTATACCACAATATTTCCACAACATCGCCCGAAATTACTTCTTCAGTGGCGTGTTTATCAGAATACATCAAATGTCCAGAAACACTATCTTCATCAGACCCGCATCCGGCTGGAGATTGTTCATCATCAGTATATGTTAACGTGGCTCTTACGCCAACTATATTCAGCATAGAGAACTCTCCATCATCTTCAGGTCCAGAAATATCCATTTCCTTCATTGTATCTTCACCATCCAAAATATATTCGCTATCACTAGCAATTTCATGGTACGTAATTTCCCCTGTTATTTGGTAAGAACCTGTTTTGCTAACGCTACTAGCCGAGTCGGGCGCGAATACTTGGTAAGAACCTTCCATCCCGCCAACGAAAGCCAACAATATAACAGCGCCAATCGCTGTAAATTTTCTCGTTGGAATGGCATATCTGCCAAATGGGTTGTCCATGGATTCTTCACGCTTCCAACATAATGAGAAGTGTACGGCAAAGGCCGCCCCCATTCCAGGAACGGACGGGAAAACGTATTCTCCATAGCCTAACACGGTCCAAATTAAAACACCTAATAATGCTGCAATCATCATCAAAATAGTATGCCTAGTATCTGGTTCATAGCCCATCATTCGAATTAGAATTAGTGGAACAAATATTCCTCCTAGGCCATAGACAGCAAAGACAACTAATGCGAACACAGAATCTCCAAATCCTGGGAATTGTTGACCAACTAGAGAAATGCTTGTAGCAAATGCAGCGACAGCCAAAGTAACCTTCTTTGTTTTACCATGGTCTTGATTCCATTCGGGTTTCACGTCATCAGTAATAGCAGCAGTACAAGCCAAAACTTGACTGTCAGCAGTAGACATCGTAGCAGCAAATATTGAAGCTAGGATAACTCCACCAAGTAATGGATTGAGGCTTTGAGCGAGTTTTGGTAAACCAGACTCAGCGTCTTCCGCTAGCATTTCTGGGAATATTGCTCGACAAGCCAAACCGATCAAAAACATAAGTGCAATAAACGGGGTTTGCCAGACGAAAAACCAAACCATGGCTTGCTTTCGGTCCTTATCGTCATTCAATGTCATAATTCTAGAAACCACTTGAGGTTGTCCAGCAACACCTAATCCTCCTAAGAAGAAAGCAGCAACCCAAAGAGTGGCTCCGAATTTCAAGCCGGAGGGAAACATATTGACCATATTTGGATCAATTCCTGCAATGGTATCATGAAGGCCAGAGAAGCCACCGACTTTGCCTAAAGCAACGAGACAAAGAATCGTAGAACCAATTATCATTACACACGATTGAGCTGCATCAGTCCAAATTGATGCCCGAATTCCGCCAGCATAACAATATGCAACAACCAGAACAAAACCGATTAGAATACCAGCAATTTCTGACCAACCAAGCATTGAATTTAGCGCAACTCCGCCGGCAGTTAATTGGGCGGCAGCATATATTGAAAGGAAAAATACAGATAGAACCGCAGCTAATTTTGCTTCTGGAGCCCCAGTTTCATTTGAAACCAGTGAAGATAGAGAACGCAATCCTCTTTCATTTCCTTCTTTTTGTATATACTTGTACAACCAAATCCATGCGACTAATTGACCTATAGTAGAAACTACAGCGATCCAAATTGCGGAATATCCACTAATGAAAATAAATCCAATAAAACCTATGAACATGTATCCTGAATTCCAAGTACTTACAGCCGAAAGAGCAGCAAGTGCTGGATGCATACCCCGTCCGGCAACAAGGTAATCATCAGTAGTATCTTTTTTCACCCTCATGGAAGCGAGTCCAACGCCTGCAAAAAACGTCATGAAAAGTAGGAATGAGAATAATATCATCAGTTCATCAGACATTTTCTAACACCTCTCTATTGCCAACGAAGCAAGGCCTTCTCTTCAACTTCACTCGTAATTGCAGGGAAAATAAGAGAATTTAATCTTCCACCAGCAATATTCTTTAAATTTTCAACCGTTGAATATGTGATTTGTTCATCTTTAGTCCCCATGTCCGCACAAATTACAACTTTAATAGAATCTAAGTCGGTGTTTACAAAACTCTTCAAAGCCAACTTTTTCAATGAATCAACAGCATTGTCTTCAGGCATATCAGATATTGTTGAAGACAACTTTTCTTTCATTAAACCTAGAGACTCATATGCATCCTTCGGTTGCATTGGGATTTGTTTTCCAGTACCAGCTCCAGTCGGGTCCAAGTCCAGTAATGCAAGAGTGTGTTGGTTTTGAAAGATATTCGCTGCAATAACTTCCAATGGCGAGGTAGCGACCCAACCGCCATATGGATACGTGATTGTAGTTTGTCTTCCAAATCGATAATTTGACAACCCAACTGCTCCAGTTACCAATGTTGTAATCGAGATTCCATGGAACACCATACAATTAATTCCCGCATCAATTGCCTGTAATTGAATATCGACGTGCGTGGTAGCCTGCAAAGGGTCTCCAACAATTAGTAACGCCACCAAATGATTCTTAGCTAATTCAAATAATTCGGTAGGACTTTCAACTTCTGGTCTCATGACCATTTCTATATCTCCAATCTCTTCTTCCAATTTTGCTAACTCGCCTTTCGGCCATAGCGCAGTATAGGCCTCATAGCGTCTAAAGTCTGCAGATTTAGCAGCATTTTTTGCCTCGATAGTCATAGAATTAATCTTTCCAGGCCCCATCCCGACTAACATTAATCCGGTTTTTGGCAAGTCTACTCTATTTACAGCCGTCATCCTCAAACCTCGCCCTTGCTTAGATAGGGCGAAGCCTATGCGTCATTTGAGAGTGCCGAGTGCGGAAACCCAACATTGGCTCGAACTTTGTCGTAGCCAAAATTGGTTGCAAAAGGGTGCAGGAGTCATAACTCTAGAAGATGGTATGAAAGGAATCCCTTTATCGGAAAACGCACCTTCTGAAACTGATGAGTGTTGGTCGAATAATAGCATTTTTTCGGCACAAGGCCTAACCAAAGGCCCGGAGCATTGGAGCGAACACCTCGATCAAAAACTGCTTCAGGATATCGGCAAAGAACTACCTAAATCATATGAAATTCAAGGAGATATATTGATTGTAAAACTAGAAGAACAAACTCTTGAATACGGAAAAGCGATTGCTGAGGCCATGCTTAAACAATTACCTTCCGTAAGGTTGGTATGCGCGGATAATGGAGTGAGTGGTGAATTCCGCGTAAGAGACCTTGAACCACTAGCCTCGAGAAACGAAGATATCTCGACAGTTACTCAAATCAAAGAAAACGGCGTATTGATTTCCACAGATCCTGCCAAGGTATATTTTTCAGCACGCCTGTCTCAAGAAAGAAAAGCCAATCTTTCAGTAGCCCAAATACTCAGCAAAAAACTTTCTCGACCACTCAGGATTTGTGACCCTTACGCAGGAGTAGGCCCAAGCTTAGCATCTCTATTAAGAGATGATAATTTAGTTTCTGAGTGCTATGCTGGAGACTTGAATCCTGATGCATTTGAGTTGTTAAAGCACAATATAGCCCACTTCATTTCAAAATCATCTAACCCACTTAGAGAATTAAAAATAGAGAATATCGATGCACGAAAATGGAAAGACGAATTGAACGGGGAGCAAAAAATAGATTATCTGCTAGTCAATCTACCTCATCAAACTCTTGAACATTTACCAGAATTATTGCCACTGATTTCTAGGGGCCACCCTACTGTTATTCGTGGATGGGCAATTATCGACAGAGACACTCTCTCGTTTCAAGAGGAAAAAATTGCAGGTCAAATAAAATCAGCAGGCGGCAAAGTAGAATCAATCAAAACCAGTGAAGTAAAAGGATTTTCATCTAGTAAGATATTCATGCGCTTTGAGTCCTGGCAAATCTTCAATCGAAGCGTTTAGTTCATCAAGCCCGACTACTTCGGGTCTATCATGGGCGTTATTGCAAAGTGCGACTGCGGGGTTGAAATAGACATTTCAGGAACAACACCAAGAAAAGACGGGACCAAGGTTTGGTGTCGTGTTTGCGGAAACGCCTTCATCCACCATCATAATGAATAAATCAATAACGATTTGTTCAAGAGCCTTGGGCTTTAGCATTAAGCATGACTGATTTAGTTGACCAAGTCGATGAAAGAGGGCTTGCAATTTCCCCAACACTCCCTGAAGAATGTAAGAATTTTTTAATCGATATCGATGGCACTATTTGCGAAGATATTCCAAATGAGGAGCCCGAGCGAATGGCTACGGCTGAATGTTTCGAGGGCGTTGCAGAACAGATCAACAAATGGTATGATGAAGGACATCAGATATGTTTCTTCACAGCCAGAGCTGAAGAACACAGGAAAGTAACAGAAGAGTGGCTTTCTAGACACGGCTTCAAGTGGCATTCATGCCTATTTGGGAAACCTCGTGGTGGAAACTATCACTGGATAGACAATCACATAGTTAGGGCAACTAGATTCAAATCTAAAATGACAGAGTTTGTCAAAAAGATGGTCGAAGTAGAAGTTTTTGACGATTGATAATAATCATTGTATTAAACAACGCTTTATAGTGTAAATCTAGATGTTACAACATGGTCCAGTGGAATTTAGACTCAAATCAAACAGCAGTTGAACAGAGGCGACAAGAACCGATTCGTAGGACTAAGGTTAGAAAAACCACATCAACAAGAAAAACCTCTAGCCGTCCATTGGTTGAACCAGAGTTCAATTCTCACCTACTTCACACCGGTAGGAGTAAAACAATCAGTAAGAATGGTAAAAAATTGAGGATTAGAAGAGTTTTACGAAGTCCTAAAACAGTATCTAAGCAACCTAATTTTTTGATAGATTAATACCAAGAAATATGAACCTATCTCCTAGACACAGTCCGAGGGAGTTAATTGAAGTTCACGGGCTCGGGTTATGATACCGAATACGATATAATGACTACACCCTTAGAGGATAGGATTAGTTCGACAAAATCACTATTCATCTATGAAGGCCCAGGATTGATAATTATAACTTACATCCTGTCATTGTTTTTTGATTTTGATTTTTCTTTTTGGGTTTGGTATGTAATAGGATTCTGCATCCTCCAACTAATATTTGGATGGTTCATGTACTTCAAAAAGAACGTATTCGTGAAATTTGGTTCAAAAGAGCACAACTAGATGTAGTAAAATCAAGACTTAGTGATCAAGTGGTGAATTGTCCTAACATGAACTCCAGTTGCTCCATCTTTGACCATTGTATTTGTTTTTGAACCCCAATAGGTTCCTGCTATGTCCATATGAGCCCAAGTAATCTGTTCACCATCTTTTTCATATCCTCTATTAGGTACAAATTGCTTCAAGAAAGCGGCAGCAGTATTTGCTCCACCGTATCTCCCCGCTCCTAGATTTCTGGTATCTGCAATCTTGGAATTGGTCATTTCTTTCTCGAATGCAGGCAGCAATGGCATAGGCCAAGCCAACTCGTCAACAGCATTACCTGCCTCATGGATTCTTGTTCTAAAGTCGTCATCGTTAGACCAAAGTCCGGTTGCCTCATGACCGAGTGCAACAACACAAGCACCAGTCAAAGTAGCAAAGTCAATAATATATTCAGGGTCAAATTCTCCAGCCTTCCAAAGACCGTCGGAAAGAACCAATCTTCCTTCAGCATCGGTATTCAAAACTTCAATAGTTTTTCCAGATAGGCCCTTTATTACGTCGCCGGGCCTTGTTGCATTTGCTGCAGGCATATTTTCAGCCATACATGTGATTGCCACAACTTTTCCTTCATGCCCGGTTTGAGCAAGGGCTTCCATAGTACCAAATACAGTGGCAGAACCGCCCATGTCGTATTTCATTTCATCCATATTTGCACCAGGTTTCAAGGAGATTCCACCAGTATCGAAGGTAATTCCTTTTCCGACTAGCAGAGGACAACGCCCCTCTACATTCTTGTTCATTTCAAAAATGACCATACATGGCTTACGAGCAGAACCCTTTCCTACTGCGATAAGGCCCCCCATTCCAGCCTTTAAAGCCTCATCATAATTGATGATGGTGACATCAACATTATCGTAACCCTTGGCCCAATCTCTTGCCATATCGGCAAAAACTTCAGGGTACATGTCATTAGGAGGGCAGTTGCCAAGATCTCTTGAAAGGTGGACTCCTTTGCATATTCCGTTGTATTCTATAACTAATTTGGTCAATTCTTTAGCTTCTTCTTCAGAACATGTTATTCGTACAGAAACTTCAGTCTTATCATCTTCATCATCATCCTTTTTCTTGTACTTGTCATAGGAATAATCTCGTAGCATCATCCCTTCGGCAAATGCTCCCATATTGGTTACTCCAGCATTATCGAATCGGACGGTTAACTCATTACCATGAGATTTCTTAATTCCTGCCGTAACAGCAGCCCCGGCTTTGCGATAATCATGGGAAGTACAATCATCAGATTTACCTAATCCAACTAGTATTGCTTTTCCATCTTCGCCACCAAGCAGAGTCATCGTTGACTTCTTTTTAGCTTTGAAATCACCAGCAGATAGTATTCTATTTATTTGAGATTTTAATGAAGTTGGCATGCCAACTTCACAAGATTCAGGTACAGATTCACTTCCCTCATAAAGAGGTAAAACTAGAGTTCCATTGATATTTTCACTTGCGCTTACATTCAGTTCCATAGGGGCACCGATTGGCCCGTATTCTTGATAGCATTTCAACTATCGTGTACTTTTGAATCACAATTCTCATCAGATTCTTCTTCATCAGGTTTCAAAACAACCGCTAGACCGATAATTGAAAGAACAGTGGTAAGTGAATTAAATAGCCCATAACCAATCAAAAATCCGGCTTCCTCATCCTCTGTGTTTTCAATAGCCTGCACTTCAATCGCTTCAGTAACCCATTTTGATGCATTGATCACTCTAACTTGATAATATAACTGCCACATACCTTCGCCGGAATAACTGAGATTGGATGCATCTAAATCTACTATCGTGGAGTTGGTTGCATTAACTGTGAAAGCCGATGAGGTCCAAGTTACTTCACCATTTTCATCTACATGTTGTAATGTGGCATTAATCGTTGACGCTTGTCCATGATTATCAACTTCGAGAACCACTTCATCATCTGAGACCTCAAGAGATTTAACATCCAATCTAGCACGCCAGTACCAGACATTGTTGATCAAGTACCTCATAACATCCATTTCCTCTTCTAAACGGTCATTTAGATTTTCAAATGACCCGGGGATGAATTGTTCATCGTCGGTTTCAAATGTAAAGGTTGGATAACCCATTACCCCATATCCATAATCTCTACTAGTTCCACAATTAGGATAAAGACCTTGATTAGCATTTTGAATAGGGATGCTAGAAATATTGTCATTTACATCATCTCTTATTTGATGGTATAATTCCCAGTCAGCGGGTTGCTCAGGCCATTTACCCCAGGGGTAAAGCATAATCCAAACTCCAGTGTGCATGGTCACATATAGGTCGGCATCAGGAACTTCAGTATTCATATAAATCGAGTTTGCTAAGGTTTCAGATTCGCTAAAGGCACTACTTCCTGGCTGAGTAGTGGGGCAAGTATTCCAAAAATGGTCATAGTTTCTGTTAAGATCTACTTGATTGATATTCCAGCGAGTATCTATGTCATTACCGTCAGGATTTAACATTATCAAAACATGAACTTCTGAATTCTGTAATACATCAATAGCCTCTTGGTTGCCTTCTGCCCAGCCATTAATGTACCATTTAGCTGATAACCACGCTAGTGCGGTGCCCAAGTATTCATTTCCATGGTGGCCTCCATCAATATATACGATTTCTTTAGGGCTGCCGTCCGATTTAGTATCATTAGACCAATCAGATAGCCTAACCACCCATAGAGACCTACCCAATTCAGATTCTCCAATACTGGTTAAATCGACAATTTCAGGATAATCATCTGCCCACTCATTTACTTCAAGAGTTAGCGCAGCCCAAGTCATGTGGACGTGGCTATCGATTGGATCACCCGGCCACATCTCTTCTTCGCGTGAATCACTTTGAGCACTAACTGCTGGGATTGTTGCAAGCATCATGCATAAGACCAAACTTACTGCGACTCGCATGCTCTTCACCATAATCTAATTCGAAGTACTTCACTCAATTAAACTACCACTCTGAGGTGAACGCATTAGGATTGACGACCTTTTCAGATTCACGGGTCCAAATAGTCCCTGCATCTCCTCCACCGTACAAGTCAGCAAAGGGATCGATTTCTTCTGCCTTTCTGTTTCTTTGCATGTATGCTTCGACACTTTCACGCAGGTCCGGTTTGAATTTCCAGTAATGGATTCTCCATTCACGCCCGTCCCAAAGGGTGGTCTCTTCTGATTCTGTAGTCAATAGATTGTAATCTTGGAACATATAGAATAGGTTTCTATCGGTTGGTTCTAGTGCATTATCGATAATTCTATTGTAAAAACCAAAGAAACCTAAGGCGTGCTCAGCCATACCTTGAGCGACTTCATCTTCCATCTCCAAATCGATGTGTTGCTGAATGGCTTTCGTCAATTCTCTTAGTGTCATACCCATCTTGAAAACCCCCGCCCGCGCACTTAATGCCCGAGAACAGTAATTATATTGTACACCGACCCATATTAAATCATCGGTTAAATTGGCCTTTTTCTCCTATTATCCGGTAAATCCTTTACACAAAAATACACCAAACCCTCAATACAGAATGAGCCTACCCGCGCTTGTGGCAGAGGAGTTTGTTGAAGGCAACTTTCTGGGTCTCCCAGAAGATGGCGAGAGTCCCGATATCGTAGTTCTACAAGTGCCATATGAACTAACGACCTCTTATGGGCAAGGCACAGCATTAGGGCCATCAGCATGTATAGAGGCTAGCGGACAGGTAGAACTTTTCGATCCGATTTTAGGTGAAGATTTACCAGCCGGTTATAAAATCAAAACCATCGAACCATGGGATGGCGAGGGAGGCAATCTCCGAAAGCAACTAGATGGAATATCGAACTATCTCGCCCCTTGGTTTGATGGCGATAAATTTCCTGTGATACTTGGCGGAGAGCATGGCATTCTTCCATCGATAATTCATGCTGCTGGAAACCATCCATTGTTGAACGGCGATTTTTCAAAATTAACCGTAGTCCAAATCGATGCCCATGCCGATTTGCGCCAAGAACTGAATGGAGAACCCTTTTCACATGCTTGCGCAGCGTCAAGAGCGATGGATTTTGGACTCAAACACCTTTACCAGGCTGGAATAAGGGCGTTTTCCAAGCATGAATATGATAGAATTCAAAGCGATAACGATATTACAACTTTCTTTGCTTCCGAGATTCAAAAAACATCTAACTCTTCATGGGGAAGTTGGATTGAAACATTATCATCTATCGAAGGCCCAGTTCATCTGACAATCGACATCGATGGGCTAGATGGTAGTTTAGTTCCAGCCACAGGCACCCCTGTCCCCGGCGGACTGTCTTTTTGGCAAATAGTTGAAACCATCCAAGAAATATTTAGTGCATCAAAGGCGACAGTAATTAGCATGGACGTTAACGAAATAGTACCTCAAAAAGACACCCCCTTAACTCAGTTTACAGCTGCTATGATAGCAACAAAGGGAATAATCCACCATATCAATAATAGAAGAAACGGCAACTGGATAGACGCCAGTGAGAATGATAACGGCCAACACAACTACGTTTTTGATAAAAACTATTTTCAAAAGTTATGAATATTTGAGGTGAAATGATGTTAAATTCTCACGGCAGTCATATTTTGGTAGATTATACAAGTTTTTTCGCCTCAGAAAAAGACATAGGTCATTTACTCCTATCGATTATGGAACAGGCCATAGATAATAGTGAAGCAAGAAGAGTTCATTCCCATGTGGAGGTGTTCGATGGGGTAATTTCTCCTCCAGGATTTGCGGCAGTTGTCTTACTTGATGAAAGCCATCTTACGGCACATTGCTACTCCGATAAAGGCTGGCTTGCAATTGACTGTTTTACCTGCGGAGGGACCGATGCAGAAGCGATAATAGATGAAATCCACCAACACCTACTCAAATTTTCTCCAAATATCAAATTGGAAAATAGGACTACGACAAATCGATTTTTACATGGCGGTGAATAGTTTGGGAATTCGAGATTTTATAGATTCAAATTACCAACATTTCAATGCTGGAGAATTAAAGAAAGCATCTAATTCTTTGACCAAGTTCATTGACAATGGAGGTAAAATTTTCATCACATTAGCCGGCGCAATGAGCACAGCTAGACTAGGAAAAACTCTAGCGCCACTGATTAAAAGCGGGGCAGTAGCAGGTATTTCCTGTACTGGAGCGAACCTCGAAGAAGATATTTTTTTGCTTGTAGCAGAATCAAAATATGAATCAATAGATGATTGGCGGAGTCTTTCGAGTTCTGACGATACCGAGTTATTGGCTAGACAATTAAATCGAGTTACTGATGTCTGTATTCCAGAAGATGCTGCTATTAGAGAAATAGAACAGGCAATCCTGCCAATCTGGAAAAACTCTTCAGACGAAGGGAAGCCTCATTTGCCGCACGAGTTTTTCTATAAAATTTTGAAATCAGGGCAATTAAAAATTGACGGAAATTCAGAAGATAGTTGGGTTTTAGCTGCAGCACAAACCGATATGCCGCTATTTGTTCCAGGGTGGGAAGATTCTACAATGGGTAATATATTTGCTTCTCACGTAATCAATTCAAACGTCCGATCCAATACAATTCTTGGTGGAATAAACTACATGACCAAACTCGCAACTTGGTATGAAGCACAAGAGACGCCTCTGGCGTTCTTCCAGATTGGCGGAGGTATCGCAGGAGACTTCCCAATATGCGTCGTACCAATGTTAAACCAAGACCTTCAACGAGAAGTCCCGCTTTGGGCTTGGTTCTGTCAAATTAGTGAATCAAGCACCTCATATGGAGGTTATTCAGGAGCCCCTCCAAATGAGAAAATAACGTGGGGAAAATTATCTTCCGAGACTCCAAAATTTGTCATCGAGAGTGATGCTACAATCGTGGCCCCATTGATTTTTGCTTATGTTTTAGATTATTGAAGATAAACTCTTCAAGCAAGATGTACTGGTTAACTTGTGGCAGGAAACAAAATCAAGACATTCTCGATAGTCGAGTGGTTTGTTTTGGCCATCGTAATAGTGGCGACCTTATCGCTTCAACCGACGCCCGAAGAACCGGCAGAGGTAGAATTAGAGAGTACAAAAATTACTGGCACGTTGGAACTATCGACGCGCTCGGCAATGAACTCTTTGGGATTAGACGATTTTAAGTTAGGACCTTTAGCAACGGTTGACTTGATTTCCAATCCAGTGATTTCTAAAAATTGTCTTGATTGTCAATTTCCAGTGACGGGCATAAATGTATATGGGCAGGTCATTATTACAGAATTGATAGACCAAGACAATAGGCAAGGCAGGGTCGAGGCGATATTGAATTTGAGTTATTTGAGGGAGATTGACTCACAAGATTTAATCTATAGAGAGTGGTTAATTTTCGATTGGAATGCGGGCGACCTTTCCAGTAATTTGGAAATTCAAATAGTACATAATCCTCCTAGGTGGAGCCCAGCGACCAATAATCATGCATCATTTATCGAAACAGAAAACGGAATAATTACTCGTTCCGGCCCAGAGATAATAGTTCAATTTTTGACTGAAAACCAAACATCAATTAGCGGGTGCCTCCCCGATAGTTTCCTTTGTCGCGGAACATCCCCAGATGCCAATTTGATGACGTCATCAGTTCCATTAGAACAATCATTAGAAATCAACCATCCACAAACTTGGACGAAATATGATATTTCTCAAACAGGCGAAACGCCACAAGAAAAATTGTCGATTAGAGATTTATTTGAATTGGAACAAGAATTAGATCAAACGGCGTCATGGTGCCCAATTATCGACCAACCAATTCAAAATAGTAAATCTTGGGAAGTTTCTTATTCCCAATCCACTATTTCGCCACTCTCTTCATGGCTATATGCGCTATCGATACCGACTAATTCTTTTTCTCCAACTGGTGAAGTTTGGAGTGAAGCAGAATATGCAGATTTCACTTGCTCAACATTAACCGACAACGATGGAAATTTAAATTTAGGGATTTTTTCTCAATAGTTTTGAAAGAAACTATGACCAAATCACATATATGGTAGCATGCTAACCGATTCACATGAGCAAAAAGCCAATAATTTTGGTCGTATTGTTAGTTTTTATGACTTTACAACCAGTAATTGCCGACTCAATCGCACCCAACGATACGATAGAAACCAATGGACAGACTTCTATTTTAAGTGTTGATGGTTATGTTACAACCAAGTTTTCTAGCGTTGGAGACTCAGTGGAAATTTTTGCATTGACTAGAGGGCATTCTCTCTCTAATAGTGGAGCCACAAACACCATCGTAACCGCCGACATCCTTCATTATCCTGAAAGCGACCCTATCGGAGTGATTACTCAAGGAGAAACACCCAGCGACCCAGTGATCATTGATACTGTTGTAATGCAGCCAGTCGGTGTTCATGACAACGACTCATCAACTTTGGTTTGGGAAGGCGAGTACATCATTCCAATCAATGCATTAGGAGGAGTTTATGGCGCTAGCATAACTGCAGAAGAGGGCGCATTAAGGGCAACAGACAATCCAACTCAAATCCCAGATTTATTGATTGGTGAAATAGAAAAAGTTCTAACTGCAATCGATACAACTTGGGATACTGCTAATCCAACTATGGAGATAAAAGCTGTTTTCGACAACCTCAATTCTTCCGGTGCGGATGCTGGAGGTTGGTCAAATTGGGTCAATTATGCCTCGAGACAACCAGGCATCGGTGAGAGTGGGCAATTATGGAGCAACATGATCAATGCTGGATATAACAACTATGAAATGGAAAGCGGTGCAAAATTCCTAGAAAGTCTAATGCAATTTTTAGAATCATCCGATTTAGATGCCGGAATGGCATTTTTGACTGGTTTAATGACTTATGGAAATGAATTCCCACTTCCACAAACAGTCAATGAATTCCAAGCAGTAGCAGATTATATCGGTAGTTTTGATCCTATTGAGAATTTTACAAGATTCTCAGGAACCGATGACTTTTCTGCCGCTTACGATGCAATGTTAGGTAGTAATGAGTGGGCAACTCTCGAGGTGGCATTAGATAATTTGGCAAACAATACTATGGTTTTCGAATCATTCCAAACGGTGCTACAAAACATAGCACTTCTTTCGGTATCTATTCACCCCGAGGCACTTATTGATGGCGTTGAGGCTTGGATTGCTCCTCTTCGTGATGGCGATTTTGATAATATGACACCATTCCAAAAGTTAGTTTCGAGTTGGTCTGAAATGGAAGTAACATTCCAAGACTTAGACGGCGACGATGTGCCTGATGAGATTATTTGGGAATACGAATTACTACTAAATACTACAGAAGGCCTTCAATGGCAAGCAAAAATGGATACGACCTATCCGTATATTTCTGACGGATTTGACGATTTCAACTCTTTTGACGTCGAAATTTTAGATATCTTGATTTCAACTACAGAAGACCCAGCATGGGACATCGCATCAGACGCAGTATCGGAATTCGGATCTTGGGTTAGAAATGCCACATTAGATATCGGGGCAGACTGGGAGTATAACTACGAATCTTCAGATGATGACGACGATGACGATTCTTCTTCCTCGACTCAATGGCAGGATGTAATTTTTGAAAATCTTGACCCAATACAGAATTCACTTTATGACAAACATGTCCTCGACTTAGGCTTTGAATTGTCTTTCGATTTAGACGGCTCATATGATACACAAAACGATTACCCAGATAGTTTCAATATCACTGTCACAAATTCCGAAGGCACACAAACTGCCATCGAATTAACCAGAGATAACCAGTGGGATAGGCAATATGTTGGAAGGTATACTGCCCCAACACTAGAACTGGATACTTTGACATTTTCACAACCAATGTCCAATTACAATCCTCCATGTAAAGCAGATGATAGTTGCAATGTTGACCGCGCCGAACTTGACATAGATTCACTACGGCCATCACTGCTTGAAACAATGCCTGTAGAAGTCCTAGATGAGATATTCTTAGTATCTGCCATTGGAGTATTGGTGGAACAAGATGAAGTCACACAAGTAGGACAAAGCCTAACAGTAAATTCGACAACTTATGATGCAGTTACGGGTGCAATTTCAGGTGCTAACGTAGACACCGCAATCCTCAGAATTTCACCAGGTTTAGCAGAGTCGGCAGTATCAACATTATCGCCAGATGGCGAATTATCTATTACCGCATCTAACCCTTCGACTCTATTCGCTAGTTATTCTTCATCCGACATCGATGGTGTATTTTCAGTTGAAATAGATACTAGGGGAGAAGACGAACAAGGCCGAGACATGTCAGAAGACCAATACTCCTTCCAAGGATACATTTCTGAAGACAGCGCTGATGGGAATGGTTGGGATTTATCTTCAACAATCAATGCCTTGCCATATGACCAAAGAGGCGTTGCAACCATAACCACTAGTGCTACAACAGAATCGGGCCTAAATCTTCAGATTACCGATGAAATAGTTTTGCCAAGTAGCCCCGGATGTACAATTTCTAAGGCAAATCAAGAAAGTGATTTTGAGGTCAGAGTTGGTTGGAAATACGGACATTTCTATAGTAACGGCATGGAACTTGACAGAACCTCATTGAACAGTATCGATATTGATTGGGGCGATGGGATCTCAGAAACATTGGGCCTAAATCCAATTCTAGTTGATGAATCATGGACTGATTCACATACTTATTCCCAAACAGATGGAATCGATGAATACATGATTACAATGGATTATAATTTTGACCATAGCGTAGTAAGAAGTTACCAATTTGTCTTCAAAGAATATCAAGGAATAGAGAAATCCGATGAAGACGGTAATACTCGGTATGAGGGTTATGTAGAATCAAATGAAGAATGGAACTATTGTCAACTAAATGGTAGGCAAGAAACCTACACTCCAGGGCCTTCAATAATAAATGAATTCATTACCGATGGACCATTTGAAGTAATGGCACAACAAATCTCGACTTCAGATAGTTTGGGTAAAGCAAGCCTTACAGTAACTCCTCCACATACCGGAGTCTATGTTTCAATAGTTCAATCTGAAATAATTCGTTCTTCAGACGGTGAAACATTAACCGGAATAGGATTGAATCTAGGTGCAGCGACACAGGGTGCAATTTCACTTAGTGGAATGGATGTAATTGACCACTTTGCTGGATTACCTGTTTATGCTGCTAACGTTAGCGCATCTGGATTACAAACTGTAAATATTGGTGCTACAGGTCTCTTAGGACAAAATCACAAAGTTACTATTGCTTTAGCGCCCCTAGATCTTTCTATACCATTCCCCGACGTGTCTTCTGAAATTTGGTCTGAGGCTGAAACCAATGATTTACAATTCACCGAATCAGATCAAACTAGGGCACAAGAACTTCGTTTTGAAGCCCCATTATCTTTGATAGCAGCGACTTCATTTGCAACCTCTGACGACGGGGAAGTTGAAAATCAATTATCACCCCTTGCATTACATATAGGACTTGTATTAACCAATCCCGAAGAACTGGATATCACTGGAACATTAGGACCAGGCCAAACCACCAATATTGCATTAGATGCGGACTTAGAACAGGCAACAAGAATGCTTGCAGTAGCGTCACCAAGTCAAGGTTTCGATACTGCAACAGTAGATTTTTCTACTGTATCTGAGTTAATTTGGGACGAAGCGATAAGGCCTGAAATGGGATGGATTGAAGCAGAAGAAAAGACACAAAGATACTGCGAAAACATTGATGTTTGGAATGATTCACATTGGGATGAAAATACTCAACAAGAGAATGTCAGAGTTGTGGTTAGAGTTATTCATGAATCAGAAATCCACCCTTATCTACCAGACTTAACACCTCCACCAAGTCCAGATAATATGCAACTATTCGATTCAGATGGTAATGAAATCCAACCACTTCAGACGAGCGGAACAAGTTCAGAATCAACCGAAACCACTTTGACTTATGATTCCTCTAATTGGGCAGAAGGTCAATCATTTACCTTTGAAACCAATACAGAATATGCATCAACAATAGAATTTGAAATGCAATGGGACGATGGCGAATTACGGCCGGAGGAATTCAATGAAAATTCAGTATGTAATGATGATTATGATTTGACAGATGGAGAAATATTCGATATCTTTGACCAGTACGTTGGCCGCCTATCTTCTATTGCTTGGGGCCAAGGTTCGAGTGCAGACCTTAGCCTACCTTACTTATCTTCTCCTCTGTCTGAGTACACGGTTATCGGGGTTGCTCAACAAGGCTCAGGAACATCTGCCACTATGGTTTCAGCAGTTAGTACTACTCTTTCTGAAACAAATCCAGAGCCACCAGAACTTCAAAATCTGAGCTTAGTATTCTCTCTACAAAACCCTTCTCCTGGGGATATTGTTTTGGTAACAATAACCGACGAGGACAATAATCCAGTAGAGGGGCTATCCATTACCTTAGTTAGAGAAAATCAAACATTGTCCAGCCTTTTATCTAATGAAAACGGTCAAGGTTCTTTCGCAATACCGCTTGGAACTATTGTAGTCAGGGTTTCTGGAGGGCAATATTATCCTGTAGAATTCACCATTGTAGTTGATGAAGAAGGAATTGACGATGGTTCTCTTCCAGGCGACATGGATGGCGATGGTGTTGGAGACGTACTGGATGCATTCCCTAACGACATAACAGAATGGGAAGATACAGATGGAGACAATATCGGTAATAACGCTGACACTGATGATGATAGCGACGGCCTATTAGATCTGGACGAGATAGCCTCAAACCCACAAACCAACCCTCTTGAAGCCGATACAGATGGCGACGGCTATTGTGATGGAGCAATCCGAGTGCAGTCTGTTTGCATAGAAGGAGACGCCTTCCCTACCGATTCTAGTGAATGGAAGGATAGTGATGGCGACGGCATTGGCGACAATAGTGATGAGACTCCTTTTGGAGACATAGACGACCCAACAAACCAAACTGATAATCAAACAAATAATAATACTAATCAAACTTCAGAAAGCGATTCTAGCGATCAAGGTGAAGATACTTCTGATAGTACCTCAGGTAACATGATGGTAATCGGTGGGTCTATTGCAGCAGCCATTATTGTAATTATAGCAGGTCTACTAATGTTCATGAGAGGCCGAGGCGACCCAGAGTCCAATAAATGGCTAGAATCAGATGATTCCCTTTTCGATGACCCAGGGCCAGTTTCTAGCCCGCCGGGGAGGCCCGCAGTTACCGAAAGAGGAGAAATGATTGATGGCTATGAGGCAATAGAATACCCGCCTGGTACAGGATTGTGGTTCTATCGTGACCCGAATTCAGGTCAATGGGTGGAATGGAGATAAAACCCTACTTACATTTAGGCAATAATGATGAAGCGTAGTATTCGAGGCGATGCTATGGAGGCACAGCGTGCTAAACAGGTAATCATCACATTACTTCTGTCATGCTGCCTTTTGGCAATTATAAATCCGCCAACCCCCTCACTCTCCACAAAGGTAATTTTTGATGATGAAGCAAGTATTAGGATAAATGAACAATCTGATGGCGGGAAATCAAACCAGCAACTAATCATAACAATATCTCATGATGATAATGGGCCACTAACTGCAAACTTTTCAAGAGTTCAAGACTTACTTTCGATAGAACAAGACCTTCTTTCAGGAGAAAACCAGAATCTTTCTTACGATTCACCTACGACCTATATTACTCGCTTGGAAACTCCTTTCAACAGTTGGTCTGAGGCATTTGATTCTAAAGGTAGAGACATTGAAAATGCATCTTCTTGGAGCGATGTTTTACAGCCTACTATAGAGGAAGGATGGTGCGGTAAAAATTCAACAAATGAAGAACAAGCAGCCCTTGAGACGACATTACTTCTATTGCCAAAACAAACCAATCTTGGAGTGGCTTGCCCCTCTTTTTCAGGGTCTTCTCCAACCCAGCCTCCGCAATCAAACGAGGTACTTTGGCTGGTCTGGCTTGATTCGGAGTCCGTAATTACAGATTGGTCAGAATTGACAGTATGGTGTGAAAAAGCATCGGAGAATTCAGAATATAATTTTGAACCTGCTGGCGTAAATATGTTGTTTAAGAAAGCAGAAAATATTGCCGAAGACGACCTAAATAAAATGATATTACCTTCGATACTTATTCTTGGTACTCTTTTGTTTATTGGCTTGCGTAGTTTGAAATCCACATTACTAACTTTGGGGGGCGTTGGAATGGTCTTGTTCGCTGAAGTAGGATTGTTATCGACCTTAGGTCATAATTTTTCAGTTATTGATGGTATAGCGATTCCAATAATAATGGGCGTAGCTGTCGATGGCGCTTTTTGGTATACCCATTCATCTAAAGCCAAAGAACAGATTCGAAAAATATTATTTATTGCTATGCTTACTACCGTTGCCGCCGTTTCAATCGCCCTATTCTCCCAAATAAAAGCGCAAAGGAGTTTAGCATTGGTCATGATTATGGGTATAGTTTTAGATTGGGCGATGACTAGATTTATGCTAGAAGATATTTATCTGAGCGAAAAGAAATCTATCAAAAAACCGGTGTTGAAACCAACTATACAGAAACCAATATCGGTTTTTGCTTGGTTTTGGCCAGCTAGCCTAATTGTACTGCTATGTATTGCAATTACAGCACCTGCCGGAGTCGAAGTTTTAGACATACAACAATTCTTACCCGAGGATGAAGGCTCTTTAGATGACTTACAAGAATTAAGGGATAACTACATGATTGCTTCAGGAACTATTGTATGGATTGTAGTTGATGTACAGGGAGACGACCCTCAGGCCTTACAAGACATTCTCGATTTGCAGCAACAAATATCTCAACATCCTAGCATTATTTCCTATGACACCGGTTTGATTCAAACTAAATTAGTAATGGGATTGTCTAATTTTGATTCCAATCAGTCTGATACATTAGATTCAGTAATAGAAAATTCTACCACCTCTATCTTAATGAATGATTTTAGGCTAATCGAGGATGATGTCACTAAAGGCGTAGCCATAGCAGCATTTATCGATGGTGAAAACGCAGATGCAGCATTAGATTTCAAATACGATGTCGAGCAATTACTTGAAATTAACAATTTTTCAGGAGTTATAGGAGGAGACCTCCCAATAGGGGCTGAGTTGGCAAAATCATTTGAAAATTCTAGAATAATACAAATTTTACTCGCCGGTTTTGCTGTTTTTATTACAGCTTATTTCATTACAGGCTCATATCAAAAAGCCTTGAGAATAGCAATTGGAACCATAGCAATCGGGATAGCAGTGGATGGACTTGCAAGCCATTTAGGAGGAAGAAAGGTTAGCACAGCGCCTGCAGTTTTACTCGGAATGGGATTTGCAGCAGACTATCTTTCCCATGCCAGCGTTAATGAAAAGCGTGATCGTTCAGATGATTATGCTCGTTGGGGAGCAGCATTGACTTCACTGTCGATTTTTGCATTGGTTGTTTTCAGTAAATTCCCTCCAGCCCAAGATACAGGCCAACTATTATCGATAAGCATTCTACTTTCAGCATTATTGGCAACATTTGCATCCTTTTTACCGGCTGAAAAATCAGATATAATCACAAACCGAATCCCAACCGAGGCTGAATAAATTTCCCTCAGTTAATTATATCAGTTTGCGCCCTATCCTAGGGCCATGTCCCAACTTTTTCAAATGGACCAATACCTAATTCAAACTAAATTTTGGAGGGTTTTTGGTGGTGCTTTTTGGTTCAAAGATATGAACGACCAGATAATTGCTTACTCTAAGCAAAAGCGTTTCAAACTGAAAGAAGATATAGTCTTGTATACTGATGAATCTTGTACGCAACCATTGTTACAAATCAAGGCTCGTTCGATTATTGATATATGGGCGACATATGACATAACAGACCCAAACACAGGCGAACACATTGGTTCATTACAACGTAAAGGAATGAAGTCAATAATTAGAGATTCTTGGAAATTACTCGACGTACAAGGTCAGCAATATGGTGAATTACTAGAGGACAGTAACGCACTTCTTAGAAGACTGGTCCCATTTGGTGGATTGATTCCTGCTAAATACCATTTTGAAATACCAGGTAATAATGGCATTACTCTTCACCAACAATTCAATCCATTCATTAAGAAATCTATGGTCACAATTCCTCAAGGACATCCTATCGATAGAAGAATAGTAGTCGCAACCGCGCTATTAAATTCTGCAATCGAAGGTAGACAAGGTTGATTTTGATTATTTACAAATAATTATAATAACTGCTCAATCGCTTACTTCGTAGGTGTTTTTATGGATCCATTAACCCATGCACTAATAGGTGCTACAATAGGCGAACTCAGCCCAAAACGAATAAAGAATAGGCGAGTTAAAGGCGCTATTGCTGGAATGATTCCAGATTTATTCAATCTACTTACTTATTTTTATCTTGGAATCAGGGCTGGACATAGTATACCAATCGCTAAGCCTGAAGATTATTATTCCAATACTTGGATTATCGATCATTGGACATGGATGCCTTGGGAAATTACCCATTCATTCTTATTTTGGGCCTTAATTGTAGTTCCAATCATATTTTACTTCAAACAACCACTACTAATCGCTATAGCCTATCTCTCTCACTTGATTCTCGATTTACCCTCTCATACCGGAATTTGGAGCTCAAAACCGTTTTATCCATTTAATTATCAATTTGAAGGGTGGTTTGATGCTTGGGCTTGGGATTTTGAAACAATTATTTCTGTTGCAACAATCCCACTTGTTTTATGGCTAATTTGCGCCTATCTACGAGAAAATGACTACTGGTTCTTGCGTTGGCCTAGTGAACAGAATTTTGGCCATGCACACAAGAAAAGCCCATCGATTCAAGAATAAAATAATCAATGGTTTGATGCCATAATACTCCCCCCCTCTATTTATGGCGCGGGTACTGGTTGTAGGGGCAGGGCTTGCAGGATTGAGTGCTGCAATCGACGCCTCAGCAAATGGCCACCATGTAGTAGTGCTTGAAAGAACCAAAACCGTTGGCGGTAAAGGGACTTCTCAAAATAAAGAAGGCTTTTCTCTAACATTTGGCCCTCACCTGGTTCACAAAAAAGGCCCTCTTTGGCAATTATGTCGACGCCTCAGTAAACGTAAACCTGCAAGCGCCACCATCCGGCTGGATAAAACCGAAATATTAGGGAGCGGGATGATTAGACCAAAGGACAACATATCAAAGGTAATAGAGAACAAGAAGGCTTTGAAATCAAAAGATATCGCGCACCCAGTTGTTAAAGCAGCGTCCTTTCTTTCCAGTTGGAATTCAAATAATATGTCTAGAATCGAGGCGTTATCAAAATCAAAATTACTAGTTTCTAACGAAGGCTGGATTGGATTGGTGGGCAGGCTAGCAGCCGCTTTAGATGAGATAGGGGTTTTGATAGAGTGCGGAGTGAAGGTTGACTCTTTACATGATTATGGTGTAAAACTCAACAATGGAAAAAAAGTTGAAGCAGATGTAGTCATTTTGGCATGCGGATTAAACGGTGCGAGGAAATTATTGACAGATATTTATCCAAATCGCACAGATGAGGTACTTGCAAACCCTTCAAGAACCACTGCTAGTATTATCGAATTAGGCTTAACATCTAAGTCATTACGAGGTAGGCATGCTATAATCGATACTGAAAACAACACTGCAGCAATCGATTATGTCGCAATACAACCTCGCCTATCAGCTCATGGCTCTCATATATCTGCAATTACAGTCGGCGGCTTAAGTGGTGATGTTGGAGAAACAAAGTTTGACTCTTCAGAGCAAAGGCTGCAATATCTTGAGAACTTTCTTGACTCACAAGCAGGTGGATGGCGAGATCATGTAGTTACAGATTTGCGACAAGAAAAGATCACTATTCACGAATACTGCGAGAAAGAAATTGATAGTTTCGCTTTTTCTGATGTAGGGATTATTTTGGCTGGCTCCTGGGTAAAATCAGACTATATCTTAGCTGATGCCGCAGTTCATTCTGGAAGAACGGCGGGACAAAATATTGGTAAAGCCCAACATTGAAACTTATCCACTGTCAACCTTTGGAGTCTTTTATGCGCATAGTGTCTTGGAATGTAAATGGAATTAGGGCGGCTATCAGAAAAGGCATCGATAGTTATTTTCAGTCGCTCGATGCAGACATCTGGATGTTACAGGAAGTTAGGGCATTACCCGAACAACTACCAAAGGATTGGGATTGGCCAGATGGTTATTCATTACACCTCCACCCTGCAGAGAAAAAAGGTTATTCTGGAGTTGCAACCTTATCAAAAGACTCGATGGAAATAGTTCAAGTTGGTAAGGGCGGCCAGTATGATTCAACCGATAGTGAAGGTAGAGTGATTGTTTCTAAACATGGTGAAATGATTTGTATCAATACTTATCTTCCGAGCGGTTCAAATAAGGCAGAGCGTCAAGAATTCAAGGAGTCTTGGATGGAGGAGTGGCGTCAATTTATTCGGCCATATCTTGATTTGAATACGCCGGTTATTGTGTGTGGAGATTTGAATATAGCACACACCGAAGACGACATTTGGAATCCTAAAGGTAACGCTAAACAAAGTGGATTTTTACCTCATGAAAGAGAGTGGTTCAGCGAATTATTAAACGATGGTTGGCAAGATGCTTTTAGAGAATTCATCGGCGAGGGCGTCAAAACTTATTCGTGGTGGTCAAATAGAGGTCAAGCCCGAGTTAAGGATAGAGGTTGGCGAATAGATTATTTCTTACTAAATCCAGTTGCTCAGAAAATGGTGAAATCTGTATCGATTAAAAGAGAGGGCGGTTTAGAAATTTCTGATCACGCGCCAGTAATTCTAGATTTAGAATATTAAGCAGAATTTTCTTCGATATCCGATAGTGCCACTAATAGTTCATCCACTCTATTTCTTAGAGATTGAATCGAGGAATCTTCTACAATTATGACTAGAGTTGCTTCATTTCCATCTTCAGTCATTTTTGCTGAGCAACCTGGTCTAGAAGCAGCAGCCAGAAATGTAGTGGCCAATGAAACAGAACCAGACCATTCTATTGTAGCCTGATAAGACTCGACCATGAACAATCCAAGGGGTGGGCTGATATGAGGATGACTCTTGGACAAAACATGGCGAAGCAAGAGCACTTCGAAGTTCTTGCGGGTGCTGGCGGAGTTGCTCTAGGAGAGGCCAGGACGAACCATGAAGGCAGGAAAGCAATTTTGCTAGTTCGGGGGGATGAAGATACTTCTGAATTCTGCGGCCTAGTTAGTACGATGGGTATTGAGATAATCGAAACTTTGACTCAACCAGGTCAAATTGATCCTCGAGGTTATTTTGGTAAGGGGAGGTTACAAGATGTTGGCGATGAACTGAAGACGAAGACACCAAATCACCCATGGTATGGCATTGATTTAGTTTTGATTCATACAAATGCAACTCCTCGTCAAATAGTTACAATCAGTGACACTGTACAAGTTGAGGTATGGGATAGAGTTAGACTTTTACTTTCATTATTTACTTCTCATGCTAACTCTTTAGAGGCAAGAACCCAAGTTAGAATCGCTAGACTGCTTTCCGATAGAACTGTACTTAGGGAAGTAGCAAATCAAACCACTACAGGCGAGAGAGCAGGATTTGGTGGGGGCGGAGTAACAGCATTGCAAGCGATTCTTGCAAATGTAAATAGAGAATTAACATCTTTACGTAAACGACAGAAAAAACATGCTAATGCACAAGCTGAACGCCGAAAACAAAGAACCCGTAGTGGAGCTATGACCGTTGGTATTGCAGGATATACAAACGCTGGCAAATCCAGTTTATTTCTGAAATTATCAGGCAAAGAGGTATTGGTTGAAGATAAATTATTTTCCACTTTGGAAACAACAGTTGGGCGTATGGCTGCAAGCCCTAGAGTTCTCCTAGCAGATACTATCGGTTTTATCGATCAATTACCAAATTCAACATTAGATGCCTTTAGAGCAACTCTTGCAGAAGCATTGGAATGCGATTTACTACTACTGCTAGTGGACTCAAGTGATGATATATTGGAATTAGAAAGAAAGTTATCAACTTCGAAGAGTGAAATATTTTCTAGATATCTAGGCAACGAAGAGGAATTAACAAGTAATGTATTAACTGAAAAATCTCTTCTTGTAGTTTTAACCAAAGTAGAATTAGTCGACGATAAATCACTACAGGAAAAATCAGAAATCATCAAGCAGCTAGGGTTCTCGCAACCGATGACTGTATCATCATTTTCTGAACGAGGCTTGGCAGAATTACAAGACACCATATTGATGCGCTTGTTTGGGCCCCCCGTTAGTCTAATATTACATCCGAGTTTAACGGGTAGGGCGATTGAAGGTTATGTTTCAGATGTTTATGAAACGGGCCTTGTTACTGTGAAAAAAGAGAATAATGATGGTACAATCTGTATCCAAGTTTGGATACAATCTCAATCATTATCTAAACTATTGGCTCGTTCTAATGGACGCATTGAAGTCAAGTAGGATGGCGTTTAAGCATGGTTATGGGCGCAGAGGTCGATGTTCAAACCCAAGATTTGGATTACATCGATGAGATGACATCTCAAGAAAATAATAATCACAATATAATGTTTGCAACTTCTGAAGCAAAACTAACAATAGAGCAAAAAAACATGCCACCTATCGGTAATGCTACTGGTATATTTGTAATTATTATTGCACTGCTTGGTTTTGTTAATGGCCTTGACTATACTTCTCCGCAATCCGGCCTTGTTAGGCCAGATGAATTTGTTTACAGCATGACTCACAACGCCCCGGAGAATAGTGCGACATTCCAAGGAGTTGTATATGACCATGAAGAAAACGGATTGAATAATTCTAGAGTCTATGTTTCGTGGTTAGAAGATGGAATTTGGAATTCAAGTGAGGTATACACTGATTTGGATGGTAATTTCAAATTTGAAGAACTAGACCCTGGTATGGTAAGGGTTGATATTATCGTTAGTAGAAACGGGCACAGAGATGTATTTTCTAATAGGGTGCTTCTTTCACCACCAGCGCTATTTGAACCAATTGGATTTACCACAATAGACTTTGAAGTCCCTTCTGAGGAGGATTTTGCTGAACAAAAGTGTTCTGACGGAGCTGATGAATGTGAGATACGCGAGATAGATAAGACGCCAGAGCAAATGGATCATCCCCTCATGGACCCGGGCGCTTCTACTCTGTACACAACCGTTGGAATTGCATTTATTTCTTTGGCATTAATATCGATAGGATTTGCAGTTTGGTCGATGAAATCAGGCTCTATAGCCTTACTTAGGACGAGCGCAGTATTATCATTTTTTACAATGGGGCATTATTATTCAGCGTGTCTTTTTGGACTAGTGGCATTCATTCTAACATATTCAATAAAAAAGCCAAAGATAACTTTGGATTGAAAATAATTGCCCAATAATTGATATTTTTGATGCAAAACAAGCGTCTCTATTATGACGGAGAGCGAAACATGGCACATTATGGACTTGATGGGGGCATGTTGGATGGTCCGTTCTTTAGAACAATCCGTTTCTTCGGTTTCTTTTGATGAACAAAATAATCTGGTTGCCGGAGGCTGGGATGGCCAAATTAGAAAGTGGAATCAAGATGGTGATTTACTGTGGTCCGAAACCTTACCAGATAGAATTACTGAAATCATTTTTCATTTAGATCAGATAATCGTAACTTCTGGTCTACACATAGTGAACTTAGATTCATCAACAGGCCAGATTAATTGGCAACACCCCTTGGAGGGTAGTGCAGATTCCGTAATTGTTGAGAATGATGAAGTATATGTCACATCGTCAGTTTATGATATCGAGCATAATGATTTTCTAGAATCAGCAATTTGGAAATTTTCTCTTGAAGGCGAACAAAAATGGGTCATTAAAATGAATGAGCGCCCATGGTTCATAATGGCACATAACTCGAGAGTAATAGTTGGATTAGGAAGGCCCATGTCTGGTTGGGGAGAGATTCTCTCAGAGGGCAAAATCATTAATCATCAATTAGAAACCACTTCACCGATAATGTGCGGAACTATGACTAAAAACGAAGTTTTAGTCGGGCATGCAGATGGAACTATTAGCAATTTAAAATCAACAGAGAATAAATTTGAGCAATCCGTTGAGACCCTACAAGCCTCCGAAAAAATCCGTATAGTTTCTTTGGAGGGCGGTTCATTGACTGCTACAGATAAATCAAATAAAATTCTCTGGACTCAAGAGGGTATGCCAATAAGCACTCAAGCAATTGGTTTTCAATCATCTGAAATAATTACTCATTGGTCGACTAGATGGAGCGGGATTGAGGGCCAATTAGAGGTTAGAGACCTAATCAACGGCAATCTAATTGCTAATTCACAGATCGCCCAAACAAGAACAATTTTTAGCAATGATTCTAGAGTCGTAATCGGCTCTGAAGATGGGAAAATCCATGTTTGGGAGAAAGAAATGTTTAGTCGTAGAAACCAATCAAATGATTCACAACAAGCTGAAATATCATCAAAAAGAGATGCATTAAAAGAAAAACTTAGATCGCTTAGAAATAAATGAATTAATCTTTGATTTGAGATTGCAAATCCAAAAAGGAAAGTATCTTTTTCATCCAAGATAATTTTTTAATTTTCTTTTCTGGGTTAGTTGTTCCAGACCACACTCCCACTTTTTGGGTAGAAAACCCCACTAGTTTGATCTTTTCTTCTTCAACTCCAGCCCACAACGCAAAACACACAGCACGGTCTCCATCTGTAAAACCACCAAAGTTAATCATACCATCGAGATTTTCATTTATCTGATGAGACAGAATTAGGCTTGGAGGATTAGAATAACCACTCCATTTTTTGACCACTTCTTGCCATTTAGAAATATTATCTCCGTGAGCATGTATGATGAAGCGTTGATTTTCCAAGGCAGCAAAATCGATATGTTCTCCACCATCTAAATCGCTTACAACACAAGTCAATGCTTTGAAATCCTCCATTGCACCAACAGAACCATCGGCGGCAATAACTGCAGCATTGGTAAAGTCAATATCAGAAAGTTCCTGTTGTTCTACCCCCGCTCCAATAATAATTAATTTATCACAGAGTGCTAATTCTTCCCGTATTTCTTGTAAGCACCTATTTCTTGAGTTTAAATCCCAATGTTCTACGCCAAATGGTAAATCTTGACCAAACGCCGACTCCATCGTTTTAGCACTCTCTAAATCATCAGAATAATCCCAACTAAACGCCAATCTAACCTCATCTTGAAATCCAATAAGGCGCTTTAGGCGACCCCCTGACATAGACTGCCCAAGCCCCTCTACATCATCAAAACATCCACATGAAGGAGTTCATATGCTGTTGGCTGTGTGGATATTACATGCCCGTTCCTCGTGACCCCCCATCGTTAAGCGATGAAGTCACGCTTTCGCGTTATCCTTTCTTGCCTCAGGCGGCGGAATGGATTAGAAATATGGCGCAGAAACACGAGATAAATTTAGAAGAATTACTAGATGGGGAGTGGATGGAAAAAGCAAGACAAAGAGCAAGAATTAGATTGATTGATTCAGTTCAATCCAAAGACGGAGTAGAGGTTGTAGGAGGGGATATCCACACCGAAGAAGGTAGGCTGATTGAAGCCTTTTCTTTCTATTATGCAAGATTGGTTGTCTGCGCATCTGAAGATGAACGCCTCATAGCAAGATGGTCTCAAGCAGAGGCGGCTCGTGCTGAACAGATTTTAGCCAAGGATAATGAGAATCTAGAAAAAATTGCTAAGACTTACATCACTGGAATTAATTTTGAAGATAAACAAGATGAGAGTTATGATTTTTCTTCCGGCACTGGGGCAATGCAGAGCATCAAGAAAAAGAGAGAAGGCAAGATTTGGAGAATCAGTCTGGTAGATTTTATCGAGATTTGTCCTAAAATTACAGGCAGTCGGTGGAGACTTGCAAATAACGATATCCAAAGCGGCTGGATTACCTTGTTTGAAGAGCAACAGTACACGTCTTCAGAAAAATTATCTAGACTTTTACGTGAACGAATTAAAGCCTCGATAGAAGCTGAAGCATTAGAAAAAATGGCAGAGGTGACAACAGATCTCGCAATCCGTCTTGCTGAACCAGTAGGTATGGTTCGAAATCTAATGGCTAACAAGGCCAGTGAAGCGATAGCACTTGTCGGGGCCGATGAGTCTGATTGGCCGCCATGTATGATTAGAGTAGTCTCTGATTTGTCGAAAGGAGTTAACGTAAATCATTTCGGTAGGGTTTTTCTTGGAGCGATGGCAGCGACATTGGCGATTCCTAGAGAGTCATGTGTAAACTTTTTCAGTGGTGCACCAGATTTTAGCGAAGGAACCACAACCTACCAAGTAAATCACTTGTATGATAATGCATATACTCCGGCTAAGTGTAGTAGTTTGAAAGTAAATCATAACTGCCCAGTTTTACCAGGAGATGACCGATTATGTGACCAGCCATGGCTCGACCATCCGCTCAAATATATCCGCGCAACACAGCGCTGGAAAGCAAAAAATAAGGCTGCGGAGGAAAAGTTCGAAGCCGAAGTTACCAAGGACGAGACAAACTCTGTTGCCGAGTAAAAACACTGAGAAAAACTTCGATTGTAAAGGGATTTCGCGCGAAGCCTTTGAAATGTAGGACGAGTTAGCATGAACATCAAACGGTGAATCCACATGACTCGAACCCTTGTTTTAACTGTTGACCGAGACAATGATCTTGGGATTAAGACAGCGATTAGAGGCCCAGTTGTTGGACGACGTCAAGTATTGACAGCAGCGTTAAAATTAGGTATTGCCGACCCAGAGGAAAGCGATACAAATGCTATACTTGGGGCCTTATCCCAGCACGATAATCTGAGTGAAAATTCATCAGAAGACGATGAGGTTGAAATTGCAATCCTTACTGGGGATGAAAAAGTCGGGATTCGTTCTGATAGAGCAATAGCAGCCCAATTAGAAGAGGTAGTCGCAGCATTTCAACCAGATAAAGCGATACTTGTGACCGATGGGGCTGAAGATGAATCGGTCCTACCAATCATTCAGTCTCAAGTTAGAATCGACCATGTCGAAAAGATAATAGTCAAACAATCAAAAGGTATCGAGGGGACCTATTACTATATTGTTAAAGCCCTTGAAGACCCGAAATGGCGTGCAAAGATTATGATTCCATTCGGCTTAGTCCTGGCAATTCTTGGTCTTGGAATCATGCTTCCTCAAGAGATAGGCGGAGTCGTAATTGGAGCACTTCCTCTTGTTACCGGCCTATACATTTTCAGTAAAGGAGCAGGGATTGAAAACACTGTCAACAGAGTAATTCAAGAGATGAGAGATAACGCAGACGCTGCTATGTTTTCTTCTCTACTTTGGACAGCAACTTTGTTTAGCGCTATTTTCGCTGTGGCGGAAGGGTATCGAGCATATGATGACTTAGTTTCAACAGTTGAAACATCAATACTTTGGCTTGAAGTAGTCCATTCTGCACTTGCTTGGATGGTCATTGCGTTTTTGACATCAACCGCTGGCTTCATGTTCTTAAGATTGAGAAGAGGGTCTTTCTCAGGACGGTTAATCGTTCTTGGAATTTTTGGAATGGTGGTTTATTCATTTGTGAATGCAGCTCTAATCATTTCAACAGATGTCCTCGAAGGAAAATCATACGAATTTAGCGTTTCTCAAATTCTCACAGATCTTGGCTATCCGTTAATCTGGGTAGTAGTGTTGTGGATGGCGACGACAATTAAGAGCACTCTTCAAGCAAAACAGGCCCAATCAGATCGTTATTGGGGAATTTGAGTTCAAATAATGAACTTTGGAATATGCTTAGCCATAGTCTTGTGTTCAACTACTCCAACTAGAATTCCTTGGTCATTAATGACGCCAATTTGATTCAAATCATGAGTTAGCATCAAAGCTCCTGCCTTAAGCAATGGAGTCTCGCTTCTAACAGTAAGAGGTGGCAAATTGACTAGTTGTTGTGCAGGAACTCCATGCATCCAAGCAACAGAACGTTCAACGTTTTTCTTTGCTATTAGTTTTAGAACGTCAACAGCATGAATTCTTCCAGTGGGGACTCCTTCACTATTGACAACAAATACATGGTCCCAATCATTTTCAGTTAAATCCTCAATTACATCAGCTACAGAATCTCTTGAAAATACCCAATGTGCTTTGGACATCGTTTCTCTGCAACTAAGCTTTCTTACGACTTGAGAACGTTCTTGCGAATTCATTCTTTGCAACTTTTCTCGCGTAAATTTTTGTGTCTTAGACTTACTCATTTACTCCCCTCCTCATTTGCTCCCCGACGCCAACCTCTTTTGAAGTCTTTGACATAGAATATATACAATAATGACATTTTTTACTATAATTTCTCTTTGAACACAGAGGGTCAACGCTCAAAACCTATTCGCGCACAGGGCCGTCTATGATGTCATTAGAAGCGAGCGATATGGCCATATTACGTTCTCTTTCAGGGTATGAATTATCATTGGAAGTAACTAAAATGTCCGCAAAATACGGACTTCCTGAGGCAACAATAGCTGCAATGCTACCTTCACAAAACTCAACAGAATCAAATCGGTTTGAAGATTATGACCCTTCGCCCAAGGTAACATCTAATCCCCCCTTAGTCGATAATAACTACAAGGATTATACCTCTTCAGCCCAAGTTGTGAATAAATCAAACTTTAGATTTGAATATGATCCAACGCCAGGAGTATCACAAAGAAGACAAAATATAGATCAAGCAATAATGTGTCCTAGTTGTGGAGTTGCATTAGGGATTCCAGCGATTAGACCAATCAAAGTGACCTGCCCTCAATGTTTGCAAGAAACAACATTTACTTCATAAGTGGCGTTTTAAGAACTACGAGCATGTGGGAATTAATATGCAGCCAGAATCACCTAATTTATGGCAATATACTCCTGCAAATTCACCATTACCTCTGCCAGAAGGCCCTATTCTGGTAACAAAGAAATCCCTTCATTATCTTTCCAGTGAAAATGGAGATATGGAATCTAAAGAAACTCTGAATCTTTCCGGGATACAAAAATACTGCTCGCAATTTACATGTGATGGAGAATCAATAGATTCAATTTTATCACAAGAGAATTCAGAACTATTACAAGACAGAAAACCATTCCTGCTTCTCGGCGAATTAGCAAATCCGTTCCAATTGAACCGACTGAACATTGGCCCAATGCCCATTTTCATAATCAGGTTAGAAAATATATGCCGCACTTATGCAGATGCTTTGGATAATAGAATGATAAATCCGGGGATTCATCATATGACTTTGGCTAGGAGTGAGGGTTGGTGGGAAAAGGCACACATGGCAATGGCTACTATTGAGCAGATGAAGGCGATGATTACTTGGTTGAACAATGGACGTAGGTCAGGTGATTGGAAGCCGGTAAAGCCTGCAGAAGGGGAAATAAGATTTGAAAATGATTCAGGACTTCAATGTCCTTCGATGGATATGTTACATTGGGACGGCGTCACTGAAACTGTAAAACAAGAGACTCCAAAGCCAACAGGCCCGGCTATTGAGTTAAAGGAAATCATGACCCCAATTCATACCAAATGGGGGTGCTATGATAGCAGAGGTAAGATAATCAGAAGCTCATTGGTGGGTCAGCGAGACTTTCATACCAATTATTTCCGTCGGGGCTCATCAAAGAAATGGCAAGAAATCTTGAAAATTCAATGATATTTTTGGGAGCCCATGGACTTCCCCTGTTTTGTTGATATAGTTTAATCAACAAATATAACATGATAGATATGAGAGGAAAAGGTTCCCAGAAACAAGCAAGACTCGAGCGCCTAAAAGAAGAGATTATCGATTATGTTTCGGTCTTTCCAGACTGTTCAGCAGCCGATATAGTTCACCATCTTTCCAATGAGAGAAGGATGAGAAATCACGGCCTAACTACTAGGAAGGTTGGCCTTTTCATTCCAAGGCATCTTTCAGAGATGGTTGGCTTCCGTCTTGATAATGCTACAGGTAAGAGACTTTACCGTATGGCTTGCTAAATATAACGGCAACTTCATTCGAGATTACCTCTTGGCAAGTTATATGCAGTGGCCAAGTTATACTCAAATATCTTCCCTGTTCTCTAGTTTTGACAATGAAAATGTCATTTCTCAACCTTATTTTAATCCTAGTCTCCCTGTTTGGGACATCCTTGATCCTAATTCTGAGAACTCACTAAAATCCCAATTACAGGATTTAATTAATTCAATAGATTCACCATCTAAGTTTGAACAGGTTGGAGTTACAATTGATGATAGCAATGGCCCTGTAATTATTGACCCAACAGCTATTATTGAACCCTCAACTCATTTCATCGGTCCTTGTTACATTGGTGCGGATGCACAAATACGACACGGGGCATACATTAGAGAGAATTCTTGGATATGCTCAGACTCAGTAGTTGGTCACTGTAGCGAAATAAAACATTCAATTCTTCTTCCAGGTGCGAAAGCGCCGCATTTCAATTATGTCGGAGACTCTATTTTAGGAAAAGGAGTAAATCTCGGTGCAGGCGTTAAACTTAGCAATCTAAGAAATGATGGAACAGAAGTATTCCTCAGAATTGATGGTGAAAGAGTCGCTAGTGGCCTTAGGAAGTTTGGGGCAATACTTGGCGAAGGCAGTCAGTTAGGGTGTAATGCTGTAACTAACCCTGGAACTATTTTGGGCTGTAATAGTGTTGTTTGGCCCAATGTTACGGTGACTGGAGTACACCCTGCACAGTCAATTCACAGGTGAATTGGATGACATCGAATCTCTTTGGCACCGATGGTATTCGTGGACTGGTCAATTGTAATACTATTAGTGAGCAGAAAGCCATTGAGAATTTACATCTAAAAAGAGAAGTATCGCCCTCATTGATGCGCTTAATTGGGGAAGTCCTTGGCAGAATCCACGACACTATGCCTGGTGAAGGAAGTAAAGTTGTGATTGGTTGGGATGAAAGGCCCGACAATAAATTACTTGCCAAGAATCTCACTTTAGGTCTTCGACTTTCAGGATGTACGGTGATTCAAATAGGAATTTGCGCAACGCCCCTTCTTCATTATGCAACCCTACAAAGCGGTGCTAGGATGGGGTGCATGATTACTGCAAGCCATAATCCAGTAAGTGATTCTGGCCTCAAAATTTTCGATGCTTTCGGATTTAAGACGACCCCTAGTTTAGAAAATGAAATTTCTCAAATCGCCGAGCAACTATCTCAAGAGGAAAGAGAGATAGATGATATAGAACAAGAACTAATGTCGGCTCCAAACACCGATCATGCCAATTCAGAGTGGGCAAAAAATCTACATATCGATTGGCTTACGAAGCGGTTAGAAAATTTCTCAAGGCTTTTTGGTAAATTAAATCAATCTGGTAAATTGAAACTTGCAAAACCCCTACTAATCGATTCATCAAAAGGCTCAGCATCAAATTGGTTTGCCGATTGGCTCGAGACTAATCTCGGGATAGCGAGTTTAGAGGTAAGTCATGATGCCGAATTTATGAATCTTAATTGCGGTGCAGGGGACATGTCACCAACACAAACTTGGACTTTTGAGCAAGCAAAACAAGAGTCGCACCTACTACTTAGTCAGTTGAAACCTGCTGAACCTGGTACAATAGTGGCAGCAGCCTTGGATGGTGATGGAGATAGGTGTTTGGTGATTCAGGCGACAGAAGTAGGTTTCAAAGTAATAGATGGCGATGCCATCGCTGACATGGCTGTTAATGCTGGAACTAATAATGGAGAAAGTTGGACACTAGCCGCTAGCATAGAATCCGATTTATCATTACTTTCAGGTCTAGAGAGATTTCCACACCCAGTGTCCACGATTGAAACTGCAGTTGGAGATAGGTGGCTATCCTATTGCTTGAGTCAAAGCGAGGGTAAGCAATCTCTAATCTCATCACATGACTCACCTAGAATTATTGGAGTTGAAGATTCAGGCCATTTAGTATTGCCGTCTCGTCATCCCTTGAATGAAAGCCAATGGAGTTTAGTTGGCGACGGAGCCGCGACATTGACTGCATTTTTATTGGCTTACTCAAATCATAATCCTGCAAACACGATGAAAAGAGGTTGGAAGAAACGCAAGTCAGCCACTGACATAAATCGTGATTTATGGGATGGAGTGAATTCTCTTTCTGACCAAATCGAACAAATGGCTCATCAGGAATTACTTAGCCTTGGCTCTGTGAATAATTGGCAAAGAAGCCGATTAGAAGGCGAGAAAAACCTAATGCTGATACATGCCAATTTCAATAACCAAGAATTATCATTGGGAGTTAGAAATAGTGGGACACAAGCAAAAATAAGTGTATCTCTGAGACTATCTTCCAGTATCAATATTGAGGGGCTAGATGAACTGGTTAACAAATTGGTAAATCATTTGAAAACCAATATGAAGTAATTCATTCTTTTTCCATTTCTGCTTCATAGGTTTGTGTTAGGTAAGTTACAAGCCCAAGCAACCCCGCCGAAGCAACAAGGACTGTCAGCAAACTTTCGACATTTCCGCCCTGGCTTAACATGACAAAGGCAATGATCCAAGCAATAACCAAATCCAATGCACCAAAGACTCTCCAGCTTTTTCTTAGAGTGATAATTCCACTGACCCATGAGGTTGTAGAACAAATCATGACAAACACAGACAGCATTGCCAAATCTCCCCAACCGATTCCTGCAGATAATAACAAGATATGTACGGACCATAGAGCCGACGCTAGCCATATTCCTTTGCTTTCAATAATACTCCATACTACGAAAAGAATTGAAGCAAATCCAAGTATTGCGGCCGTAATATTCATTCCAAAGTCTGGAATTCCGGCGTAGTCATTAGCCCAAAATAGTGTGCCATGAATCGGTAATGGGAGCATTATCCATGCCACCATAACGACGGCTGGTTGTTGCCAAGACCACCCTCTTCTAAGGCCAAATAATAGCGCTAAAATTGCAGCAGGTCCAAAGGATACCATACTTGCTAAAATCAACCATGCGGACCGGCCACCAGAACCTCTATGGTCGGCAAGATTACGTTTAATTCTCTCACCTTCAACCCAATCAAATCCAAATAGGAACCCGATCATAATTATCTCGATGAAAACCAATGGAATTATCCAATCCACTAGTGAGCCATCGAATGGGTCGAATTGGAACGGAAGTGGGACTTCGCCACCAATTACTACACATATTATTCTATCAAATGCTAATAGGTAAACAATACCTTCCAAAGCATTAGGGATTCTAAGCCCTAAGTCGCTTCTACCGAGTAATCCAACACCCGAAAGTACCGTTAAACCAACTGCAATAACTGCTAAATGTTTAGCATCATCCAATTCGACAACAGAATTTGAAATCCTTCCAGAAATATGGACCAACACAAGCCCTACCATAGAAATAGCAATGGGTAATTCGATACCCATGATATCTGGTAGACGTAAACCAATTTGATTAGCTCTTAGCCGTGCTAATGTAATGAATAGTATCGATACCATCACACAGAAAGCCAATGTGAGGAATGCGTCTCCTGTTGTGAATGATAAGAACATGGATGCTAATATTACAGTAACTAAGAATGAAATAACAATCACGGGGCGATGATGAATGTCTCCAACTTCAAGGTCATATTGGCCAATACTCCCAGCCCTCTTTGCGCGCTTTCTTTGTTTCTCGGCAAGATCCAGCAATTCTACATCTACCAATTGTAAATTTGACCTCTTCATCGCTTCTTCATCACCCTCATCCAAATTTGATTGAATTTCATCTTCAGAATTTTGAGAGATAAAATCAGCCATACGCTGGCGCTTCTCTTCAATTCTTGACAAGCGCTCTTCCTTCTTGGCCAATGCCCGCATTCCAGAGCGGAATTCGCCTTGCAGAGCAAGATATGCTCCCGAGACGATGAATGCGGCAACTGTCAGTAAAACAACGATGCCCGAATCTTGAACCTGCCCTGCAATAATCATGACGACCATAAGACCAACTGCAGATAGGGCAGGAGGCAATAATTTTTCCAACTTAGAAGCCCGTACAAGATATAGCGCAATCGCAGCCAAAGTAATAATGGTCAGTATAAGCAAATTATATTCACTAGACAGTAGATTTTCACTTCCCGTTAGAAAAGTCATGTTCAGTGGATCTAAAGCAATTATAATGAAGAAACCCGAAAGTAAACCCATCATTAAAGTCAATAATTGTCCAGGTAAAGCCTCGGCCTTCTTCAATTCAAATTCATTGGCGCCTGATGCTTTCATTTTATCAGACACATGTAATAATACTCCACACGCGGCAACTAGGGTAAGTGCCCAAATTGCAGCCTGTCCATATGTCCACGATAACGCTACAGCAGAAATACCCCAAACAGTCATCAGAGATCTAGGCTTTCCTTTGTGCTTGCCCAGGTATACCATTGCGACGTGCCCCACCAAAAGAGCGCATAGAATGCCATATAATCCATAAGCAGGTAAAGCGCCAGGCCTCGTTATTGCCCAGGTTACAAACAATGTCAATAAGAAACTCAGATTCCAAAGTTGAAGCACAGCAGAATCCCTCAATCTTGCATTAAATTCAGATAATCCTGCAAGCCTAGATGCTATATTTAATCCAGTTTCACCGTGTTCTATATTGACCCAAACTTGCTGTACTAATAGCAGACCCATCCACATTGCTAAATCATATTCAGCAATTGCTACGGGAATAAAATCAGCAGATATCAACCTATTTTCAGCATCCGTGGCGAAGAATAGTAACCAAATCCAAGGAGCAATAACCGCTGTTCCTGCTATAGATGGCGAATCTCTTTGTACTGCAAGATATGAAAGTCCGACCCAAACTATACCTTGAGAAATTAATAGCGTTCTAGAACCTGTACTCTGGTCATCAGCAGGAATTAACAGTGTCAACAGAGTTACAATCACTAACCCGCCAGCCCAAAGAACGTGATCGGAAACCGCAGTTTGGTAACGTAGCAATGCGCTAGCGGTGAACAAAGCCGTCAAAGCAGCATATATGCTATAAGGTTGTAAATTGAAACGTTCCAATTCATTATCAAATGCCCCTGATACCATTAGTGATAATCCTGCTAGTAAAAATGGAGCTGGAACCAATACCCATGGAGCCAATCTAGTCCAAGGAACTCCTCTTACAACAAGATATGAAGCACTAAAAGCAGTCAATAACAATACTAATTGTGCTAATGCATATCCAGTTTCTAGTCGATTAGCAGCGATTGCAAGTAGTGCACCAATCATTCCTAGTCCAACAGATACAGACCATAGGCCAGGTTTGCCCAATCCCAATGACTTGAAGGCCGAGGAGAACCAGTTGTCAGCATCCACGAATTTAGCAGCCATTGTTGCATTTGCGGCAGTAATACATACCATCAACAAGAACAATATCAGGTCATCTTCAAATGGGATAATTTCCAATCCGAACAGATTCCAGTTATTGGATATGGCGTGCGCACCAATCCATAGATAAGAGACTGCTATTCCAAGACTTGCTAAGTTTCCAGAGTTACGTAATATGGCTAGACCATGGAGCAACATTGTTCCCACGGCTATCATCAATGCTATGCCAAGTTCGCCATACAAAGCACCGGTAGCGCTTCCGATAATCAATAGAATTAGGGTTGCTTGAGCAGCAATTGCGTCCTCATCATGCCTTTGAGCCAAGAATATATTCAATCCTACCGCAGAAAGAAGAAAGATTCCGAGTGCCTGTCCTTCTTCTATTGGGAGGTTAGCCAACCAATCCCAGCGCCACATATCTATGGCAAGACCATAGAATAGTTTCATTGAGATAATTACCCAAGTCACACCTAAGATTCTCATATTTGGATTAGGAATCCATTTTTCACCAAGCAGAAGCCCGATAATAACCATTGAAATTAGTCCAATAGCACTTATTGTTGGAGCTAAAACAGTTCCAACGATAGTTCCAATTGCCGACCAAATGAAGATCATGGCGATCAGTAAACCAAAACCGAGGCGCTTCTCACCATGAATAGACATGTCCGTCACACTATCATTTTCAGGGGGCTTAATCACCGTACCATCTTTTTGAATAGCCCCAGCGATTTTGTGTTCATCTCCGCCTTTGGAAAATAAATCTACTACTTCGCCCATTGCCTTATCGATATCTTTGACTGGCTCTTCCTCTAGATATTCGGATTCAGGATTTTCTTCCTCCTCTTGCTCATTTATCATAAACGAGGAAATGTCCAACCCTCTCGCTCTAGAGAAGTTCTTTTTTCGAATCATTTCATCCCTTTCGACTCCATCATCCTTTGGATTTGAGTCATCAGACATAATCCCTCTCCGTTAATTACAGAACTTGAAACCTCTCCCAGTTTGCTACATAAATAGTTGAATTAAATCATTTAATCAATTAGCGAAAGTCCAAACCTTTTCTAATTTATACTTGGAGTATACGAAAATCACAAAGACGGTCGACTAGACGAGTTGACATGGCCGAGACCTATGGGGAGCCGTCAGGCGACCTCGAAAACCATGGATTGGAGTGTTCAGGAAACACCCATTGGAACCTTTCCGCTCAAGACTTGATTGATTTAGCAGTGCAGCGAAATGAAGGAGTTTTTAGCGCCCATAAAGCACTGGTTACTGAAACTGGAGAAAGAACCGGGCGCTCACCAAATGACAAGTTCATAGTCGATGAACCAACAACCTCTTCAGATGTTAACTGGGGCGATGTAAATATATCTACGGACTCCGTTACATTTGACAGAATGAGGGCCAAAGTTGTTGATTATTTGGCTCATCAAGATGATTTATTTGTTCAAGACCTCTATTGCGGTGCGGACTTTTCAGAAGCATTACCTATCAGGGTGATAACTCAAAACGCTTGGCATAGTGCCTTTGCACGCAATATGTTCATCAGGCCCGACAAGCAAAGACTGGAGTCTCATGAGCCCCAATTTACTGTTTTTCATGCGCCGCATTTCGAGGCAGATTCCGAAGCAGACGGACTAAATTCCCAGTGTTTTGTTATCGTGAATTATCAAGCCAAAGAAGTCATCATTGGCGGTACACGTTATGCTGGAGAAATAAAAAAGTCCATATTTTCAGTAATGAATTTAATTTTGCCCAAGAAAGGTATCCTCCCAATGCATTGTTCTGCTAATACGACCGGGGAAAATACAGCCATATTCTTTGGATTATCTGGCACAGGAAAAACCACTCTATCTGCAGACCCCAATCGTGCATTGATCGGTGATGATGAACACGGCTGGGGCGCTAATGGCGTGTTTAATTTTGAAGGTGGGTGCTATGCTAAACTAATTGATCTTTCAGAAGAAGACGAGCCAGAAATTTTTGCGACTACTCGCAAGTATGGAACAGTTCTTGAGAACATCGTGATGGATGGTGACGGGGTGCCAGATTTCCATGATACTAGTAAAACTCAAAACACAAGAGGGTCTTATCCCATTGAATTTATTGAAAATCGAACACTAGATTCTAAGGGAGGGCACCCACAAAACGTAATTTTCCTTACATGTGATGCCTTTGGAGTATTGCCTCCGATTTCACGTTTGACTCCAGAACAAGCAGCTTATCACTTTATTTCCGGATATACTGCAAAAGTCGCAGGAACAGAAATTGGCGTAAAAGAGCCACAAGCAACTTTCTCTGCATGTTTTGGTGAACCATTTATGCCCATGCACCCCGGCGTTTATGCTGACCTGCTTTCAGAAAAGATGAGCCATCATGGAGCGACTGCTTGGCTGATAAATACTGGTTGGTCTGGTGGCCCATATGGTGTTGGTAATAGGATGAAAATAAAGTACACAAGGGCGATGTTAAACGCTGCATTGGACGGAGAACTTGACAATATTGAATATACTAAAGACGAGCGTTTTGGATTCGAAGTTCCTTTACAATGCCCTGGTGTTCCATCAGATGTCCTGCAACCGATTAAAACATGGGATGATAGTGAACAATACAATTTAGTTGCAGATAATTTAGCAAAGATGTTTGTAGAAAATTTTGCTAGATACGAAGGTGGAGTTTCTGATGCGGTAAATTCAGCAAGCCCCAAGGTAGTCTAAAATTAGGCTTTGAGACCGTACTTTGATAACTTAGCGGCGCGCACATTAGAATGTGAGCCCTATGCGTAATTTACGAATTCTAGTCGGATTGATGTTTATTTTTACTGTACTTTCGCCAATGATTAATTCTATTGACACACCAGTTAGTGACTATATTTTCTCAGAAGACGCCCCCTCGGAGAACGATCAGTATCAAACTCTCGACGAGGTCAGAAAGCAACCAATGGCTGCAGGAGCAAAAGCTCCATGTCCCGTATTACAAAACGATGGAGGCTCGCAAGGCGATACAGGAAACGCAACTGCTCAAACAGCAAAATCCATCGGTTCTGACCCTACAACTACCTTTTCTGGTTGTGTAGACAGCGCGGATCAGGAAGACTGGTATGAATTTTCAATGTCTGCTAACAACAACATAGATGTAACTCTCGATAATTTCGGCGATGGAACAACCATTGACTATGATTTATATCTTGTATTCGAGGACAATGGTTCTTACTACATCATTGATTCATCTTTGACATATGACCCAGAAGAACTGGTAACAAGTGCAGGTTCTACTAAGGATGGCGTAGCAGATACATATTGGATTGTAATTTTCCAATATTCTGGTGATGGCGATTATGACATAGAGACATGGACTAATTATACTGAGACTTGTTTGGATTGGCAAAATCCCCAAAACGACGCAGGACAAGGAGACGATGCAACGGCTAATTGGACAGATTCTCCTGACAACCTTGGAAGCAATGTTACAGCGGTTTACACCGGCTGTGTAGACTCAACAGATTCAAGCGATGTATTTGCATTTGACGTTCCTGTAAATCATACCATAGATGCAGTATTGACCTTCGATACAGGTGATGATTTAGATTTGCGATTACATCAACCGAATGGTACTGTTATTGATATCGCCCTCATCTCCAATCCGGAAAAGGTGACCTCAATAGATAGTGATTTTGAAAATCAACCAGGAACATATTTCATCAACGTTTCTCAGTGGTCTGGCAATTCTAATTGGACTCTAGAAGTATGGACAAATTGGAGTGCACCGATACCAAACCTAGCAATTGAAAACATCACGTTCAATACCGCAGCTAAGAATCCTGGAGATACAGTAACTGTTGACGTGGAAGTCATCAACGATGGTACACAAGACCTCACTGACTCATTCTTAGCAGAGGCTGTTTTGAGTGTCGATAATGCAGACACTTGGGTCGACCATTACTTAGGAAACGCCACTTGGTCTAGTGGATTAGTAATCAATGGAACTCAAACCCTTAGCATAACTGGAACAATTCCATCAAATATTGTTCAAGGAAATTACAACGTCTTTGTAACTCTAGATAAAGAAGATTTGATTATTGAAAAGTCTGAATTAGATAATGCAGCAGCATCCGATAACCCAATGACTGTTGGAACACCAAACACCGCATGTCAAACCGTTCAAAACGATGCCTCTTCAGGAGGAGATATTGGCGATCAGATCTCTACTGCATTTGATACGGGAACAGACCCTGTTGCAGAATACAGAGGCTGTGTGGATGATAATGACAATTATGATTGGTATAAAGTTACAGTCACATCTGGTCAAGAACTCAACGTAACTATGGTGACAGCACCGATAGATGGGGCTGATTTCGATTTGAGACTACTTGCTCCTAATGGGACTGTAATTGACTCAAGTCTATCTTCTGCTAGCGATGAATTCGTCTCTCTTTCTGATACAGACCTTGCAGGAGTAGCCGGAGATTACTATCTGAACGTCACATACTTTGGTGGCTTTACAACCAATCCTGGAGGCACATATCGTCTATTGATTGGACAGCCAGACCAAACCGCATACGTTCCACCGTTTGATTGTGGGGCGCAAAACGACCTTGGTCTTGGACAAGATGCAGATTCATCAGGAATCCCTCTTGGAACTAATAACGGAATTAGCGGTTCAGGCTGTTTGAGCATATCTGATACCGAAGATGCTTACTCGTTTACTATCAATGATTACTACAACACTGAAGTTCACTTTAATGCAAGTACAGACCTGCCATTTACCGCTACCTTGACAGATAGTCAAGGCGATCTTGTTGCAAGTGCAGATAACACAAGTTATGGCTTATTATTTGAATCAATAAATATTTCAGATTATGAAGGCCAAGATGAAACATTCACCATTGTAATCAATGGACAAGGTGGGGAAGGAACATATGATTTAGAAATCATTTCTACTCAACCCGCATCGCCTGATTTAGTAGTGCAGTCATTGACTTGTCCAACAATTGCAGAGACATTCACTGGAGAAGAAGTCCAAATTTCTTGGATATTCAATAATTTGAGAGGCCCCGGCTATGGTCAGGCTGTTTCGGTTTCAATCGAATTTATCGACTCACAGGGAGTAACACAAGCTGAAGTATTTACTACTTCAGTTGGAGTTCCTACAACTGCCTCATATAACCAAACACCAGTCAGTGAAGACTATGTTTTCTTTACCATCCCTAACGATGCTTTATCTGGAGATTATACTTGTAAACTAACTCTTGATACAAATGATCAATTAGCCGAAACCAATGAAACAAATAACGTATTCGAGACAGACCCATTCTACGTTCAAAATGAGGACGAACTTTGGGCTAACGACGCCGATAGAGATTTCTTCAATACGACAGATACAGGCGATGGAATCGTAGACGATTGTCCAGCAAGCGCAGGTACTTCTACAATTGATAGATATGGATGTAAAGACTTGGACGGAGACGGCGTCTCCAACACAAACGACATTCTTCCAAACGACCCAACTCAATGGTATGATACAGACGGCGATGGTTTTGGTGATAATGCAAGTGGTACAAATGGAGACGACTGTCCGAGTGAATTCGGAGTTCTAAATGGCGACCTTGGACAAGGATGCCCAATAATGGATGTTGATGAAGACGGCGTACTAAACGAAAACGATGCATGTAATGATACGATTGCTGGCGAACTAGTTGGACCAGACGGATGTCCTTTGAATGATGGTAATGACGACGACGACCAAACAGGCGACGGCGACGACCAAACTAATGTCACCGATCCTGGCGACGTAGGAGATACAACAGGCAATATCACCGATGGCGGCGATAATACCGGCAGTGGCGATGGAGGAAGTGATGCTAATACTGACTCCACTGATGATGCTGAATCCGAATCTAAGATTTTAGGTATGTCTCCGCTCACTCTTGGATTGATTGGTGGAATAGTCATACTAGTCTTATTGACTCTACTATTTGTTCGTGGAAGAAGTTCCAAGAGTGATGCTTTTGCAATGCAAGAAAAGGCTTACTCTGAGGCAGGATATGCAGCTGTAGCAGGCATTGGAGCAGACCAAAACATAACTCCAGAGCAATTAGCCTATGAACAACAGCTAATGGCTGCAGGATATCCTGCGGACTACGCTCGTGCATATGCAGATCAACATTTCAGACCTTGGCTAAAGCAATAATACGGCAGGAATAGTATACGGCAATGCTCATGACCTGCCTAATGCTGGCAGTGTTATGCAAGTACTAATGGAGACATCAGCAGGAAATATAACGATTGATTTGTTTGACCAAGAAGCACCCGACACGGTTGCAAATTTTGTCAAACTCGTAAATATGGGGCACTATAATGGATTACACTTCCATCGAGTGATTGAAGATTTCATGATTCAAGGAGGCTGCCCATATTCAAAAGACCCAATGTCTAGGAGAGCAGGAACCGGTGGGCCTGGCTGGAAGATACCATGCGAACCATCAGCTCTGAAACTCAAGCATGACAAACCAGGCGTCCTTTCAATGGCTAATGCGGGTCGAAACACCGGAGGATCACAATTCTTCCTTACCACTGTAGCAACTCCATGGTTAAATGGTAATCACGCTGTATTTGGAGCAGTATCTGAAGGCATGGACGTTGTTAAGGCGATAGAAGGATGCCAGAAGATGCCAGGGGATAGGCCTGCTTCTCCTCAACAAATTATTAGATGTACAGTCATGAATTAATGTTATTTATTAATTAATTATTATAATTCATTATTCAACAAGTCGATATTATTTAATAATTAATTATTATCCCTTGTCTATGTCAAAGCATAGAGCAGGCGATAGGCGAATAATCAGCATCAGCATTCCTGAAGAGATCGCACTTCGATTAGATAAGAAAGTCGGCAAGGGGAAACAAGGACGCAGCGCCACAATCAGTCGAATGATTGAGGAATCACTAAGTCCAACTATTCCAACCCAGAATAAGAAAGAATCACCCACAAGCTCTCTAGATTCATTGTCTGGACAAATCCGGGTCGAGTCCGATACAATGGGTGAACTTGAGGTTCCAGCAGACCGCTATTATGGTTGTCAAACCGCACGCTCTTTGATAAATTTCGATATTGGAGAGGATAGAATGCCTCGAGGAGTAATTCGAGCATTTGGAGTTTTAAAACAGGCTGCAGCAAAGACAAATGTTGCACTGAAGCAATTAGATCCGGAAGTTGGGGACTTGATTATCGCTGCATCCCAAGAAGTAATCCGAGGAGACTTGGATGACCATTTTCCACTTAGAATATGGCAGACTGGCAGTGGTACGCAATCTAATATGAATACCAATGAAGTAATTGCCAATCGTGGAATTGAGATTGCTGGAGGAGTTCTTGGTTCAAAGTCTCCAGTACACCCTAACGACCATGTAAATAGGGCTCAATCCTCCAATGATACATTCCCTACAGCCATGCACATAGCCGGTGCTGAAGCGCTAACCCATGAACTGCTACCAAGCCTACGTGAGTTGCGTAATGCACTATCTGCTAAGTCTAATGAGTGGTCTGATATTGTTAAAATTGGCAGAACACATCTAATGGATGCGGTTCCGCTAACCCTTGGCCAAGAAGCATCAGGCTGGGTCGCTCAATTAGACGCTGACCTAAGAAGAATTGATTTTTCTCTTGATGATTTATTTGAACTTGCATTGGGGGGTACAGCAGTAGGAACCGGACTCAACACACACCCTTTGTTTGCTCAAATGGTTGCAGATGAAATAGCTAATATCACAGGATTGACATTTATCAGTGCAGAGAATAAATTCGCCCAATTAGCGGCGCATGATGCTGTAGTAGCTGTAAGTGGCGCACTAAACACACTAGCAGTAAGCCTAATGAAAATCGCTAATGACATTAGATGGTTAGGCTCAGGCCCTCGCTGTGGATTAGGAGAATTAGCACTGCCAGCAAATGAACCAGGTTCCTCAATAATGCCAGGAAAAGTCAACCCAACACAAGCAGAAGCAATGACAATGGTTTGTTGTCAGGTTATGGGTAATCATACAGCAATCACAGTAGGCGGGTCACAAGGAAACTTCGAATTGAATGTCTACAAACCTATGATGATACATAATTTACTCCATTCAATCCGCTTACTAACAGATGCATGCCGTTCAATGCGAGAGAATTGCGTTGAAGGACTTGAGCCGGTACAGGAAAATATTGCTTCTCATCTAGAGAATTCACTAATGTTAGTAACTGCATTAAACAACCATATTGGTTATGATAAGGCGGCAAAGATAGCAAAGAACGCTCATGAAAAAGGGCTTACTCTAAGGGAGTCCGCCCTTGAATTGAAGTATTTGACCAATGAAGAATTCGATCAATGGGTAAGGCCGGAACAAATGATAGGCCCTTCAAAATAATCAAAGGAAATCAGAAAGCGACATTTGTTTAGCGCGATCATTCATGAATAAAGAATCCGTGCTACTGGACAACCATTCGACATTCTGTCTTGTGTATGTGTCCACTCCATATTTTTCCATTACGTGCTGAGTTACCTTGATGTATTTTCTAACCGCACCTTCTGAAACAGTCAATGCTAAATTACCCGAGCACAAATCACCTTCAGACTTTGATACGCCAACTGAACTCAATCCTTTCCCTGATGCTTTCTTGGCTTGGATACACTTACCAGATAACGGCATTCTTCGGTATGAGTGGCCACATTTTAGACACCGAACCTTTTGCCTTGCGAAAGCATTCAGATTCCCTCTTAAGTCGGGTAAGAAGTGAGACCTAATTACACTTGAAGCGACTCTTCTAACGTCAACACCTCTAAGTCGCAGACCCAATTCTAACTGTCCTTCCATCTTATCGACCATCGTGTCTAATGTTTTGTAAGCAGATAGTGCAGGGCCGGTTGAAATTGAGTGGCAATCATGAGTATATCCATAACCTCTCACCGCTGCTACGCTCCCCAATCTTCTCTCGACAAAGTCCATTCTCTCTGAACAGGTTTTAGGATGAGGTTGATTCAAAGTCATCTCGTAGAAATCTCTTTCATAGAACCATCCCGAATCAACATTAAGAGCTTCTTTATCGACTTCTGTAGGATTTAATCTAGTTGTCAATACTAGAGGTGCGTCCATTTGACCACCACGATTGGCAGGCAAAATATTCCTGCTAAAGTTCAGTAATCCATCCATCAACATCATGATTGCATCTTCATCACCATCACAATTTCTTCTTTTAGAAGCGTGGAATAATGGATGCGCATATCCTCCAGAGCAATCGGTCCAACCGATAATTCTTGACAATACCCCACCTGAAGTGTGAGGCGCTAATGCGCATATTAGGTGGCCGATTAAGTCATCTGGAGATACCACATTATAGTATGGCTCCATGCCATAAAATCTGACTAATAGTTCATCTATGAATTGAGCAGTTTTTACAAAATAATTAGCAGCGTTTTTAGCGACAATGAAATCTTGTGGAAACAATTCAAGCATTTGGTCATCGCTTGTTAACTCATTGCCTTCAAAGTCATGAGTATATCCTAGGTTGACCAATTTTTTCCAAGATACTTCTACTTCTTTTGGAGTAAAATGAGTGACAGGTACATCACTCATATCAAATCGGATAGTTCCATCTCGAAACACTGGTAAGTCATACTTGGCGCGTAGGATTCCTTTTTCAAGGGGCTCTGGAGTTTGATCTTTACTGGCAATCTTTTTCATACATTTTATCGTCTTGGGAAGACGATCAATCCCCAGTCTAATTCTAGCATCTTCAAGGGCTGACTCGATTGGCACAGTCATCAACTCACCTCTTCTTCTTCTATTTTGAGCCAGCTCGCTTTCAAATTCGGTTCTACCTCCACACACTTCTCCAGGAAGACCTTCGCCATACTTGTCCTTTTTGCGATGATGGCAGATGATAAATGGTGATTTTTTCTTACATTTTGTGCACGTTCTAGGGCCTAGCTGAGTGCGAATATCTTTCTTTTGTGAAGCGACACTCATCAATCTTTGATTGCCCCCATTCATTTCTATTGGGAAAAGAATGTGAGCCATAGGATTCATAATTCGTGGAGCAGACTTCTCAGGTCTCCCCATTCTACTGCCAACTCTAATTGGCGCAGAGTGTTCCCATCTCAATGGAGAAATTTTCCTAATTTGAGCCATAATTCCATCTACAGAATAATCATCTTCGTGTATTTGTGCAGCAAGATATTTTTCTTTATCTCGAGGCCCTTCATCCGGAATACTCTCAGCAGCCTCGACTCCAATTTTATCGGTTTCAGCAATATTGAACCCTTTTTGTCTAGCATCGGTCTCTGCTGCTATTCTATGTGTAGCCCTTACTTTCTCCAACTCGCTTTTTCTAAGGTTCTCTTCATCAATAACCAATTTAGCTTCTCGGAGTTGATTTATTTTGAGACTAAAAATTTCTTCAGTATTTGCAATTTTTATTATTTGTTCTCCATCCAAAGAGAACCCGAATGCTTCCAATACAGCAGGCCAGCCAGAGGTTATTACAAGGTCATCGCCATCATGATGGTGCGCCAGTCCTAAGATTAACGCGGAACCTTTAGCTAATCCATGTTGCACTAATGTCCATGCTTCATCAACAACTTCGGAAAAAATAGGCGGAACTATTTCATTTCCAACACCTGGGCAATTTTCTAACATTTCATTGGTGATATTTTCGGATGGGATTTCATCCATCATCTTATTTGACCAATTTTTAGCACCATTAATTATTCTCATTTGTTTTGATTCAGGAAGAGGAAATGCTTGTAGTCGGCCATCATATTGTTTGATAGATTCTTTACTTGTGCCAAAATCTTCTATCTTAGAATTCTCAATTATTTTTAATAATGAGGGGATCCATTCGATTGGGAGGTCTAAAAACCATGGATTATGGGGCGGAGGAAGAGAGGTATTGAAGCGTTTAGATACTTTTTTTGCTTGATTCCAATCAGGAGTCAATTTGGTTAGGAACCTATGCCATTTACGCCTAATTTGAAATTGCAAATCTCCATTTTCAGTATTTATTTTATCGATTCCAGGAATCCCAGAAGGGCGAATTGCCGCATCAATATTCATGATTTCACAGAAATCAGAGACAGCATCTTTAGAATTTATTTCCTCAATTAGATCACTTGCCCACCAATCAAAACCATAACCAGCGGGGACCAGCGTTTTGTTATTCTCCATGAATTCTCCATAGCCAATAACCAGTTCTCCATTGTCCCAAACACATCTTACATCTGAAGCGATAGTGGAGAAACTTTTGATATCATCAAGTCTAAGGAATCGCCCATCTTCTAGTATTACCCATGGCCCTTCAGAGTCATCACATGGAGTAATTGCACAAGCTTTACCGGGGCGTTCAATCTTCATCTGTGTACCAATTGTGATAAAATCATCCATCGCAGACATACAAGCCGGATTGACTGAAGCAGCAGCGAGCCCAGAAGGCCGACTCCGGCCATATCTTAATCGAAATCCCCCTGCTGCCTGAGGGCTTCCAAATACAGGCCTTCCAGCGATAATATCATTCATAAATTTAGTAATCGGTTTAACCTTTCTAGACTTGAATGGATTTTTTTCCGATTTGATGTCTTTCTCTTTTCCTTTATTGGCAAACTTTGAGATAAAATCCCATCCTGCAACATTTAGCCTTTCAGTATGCTTTTGGATCTTCGGGGCTTTCAAACATAATCCTTCACCAATAACAAGTAATACTCCGCCTCGTATTCTTGCTTCATCAATATTCCTTACTCGCCCATAACCAGCACATTCAATTCTTTCAGTCGATTCACCGTTTACCATTACAGGGCAAGCACGAACAATTTCTTCTATTTCGGTAGGAGATGGCCTATACTGTAAATTACCTCGATATAGTCCAAATTCTTCTTTTACACGTTCGACTTCAGGGTCTGTAGGTTGATATCTTCCAACATTTAATTCACGCCTTATCATATCAGCAATCAGTACTGCTAATGCCTGAGCGGTACCTCCTGCGGCTCGTATAGGCCCGGCGAAGTGCACGGAAACGAATTGTGAACCATCTATGTTGTTCAATAGCCTCACTTCACTGATACCTTCTAAGGGCGCAACAAGAACAGCTTCTGTAAGGATTGCTAGACCTACCCGGAGCCCTGCATCTATTGCGGTAACCAAATCAAACCCTTGTTCTCTGAATCCTTTTGCAACAGACTGGCCCATCATTATCGATGTAGTTTCTCTATCATGAATTTCTAACATTTCTCGAATATCGTCCGCTACTTTGTAGTCTCCTAGGTATTCGACTAGTAATTTTTCAGTCCTACTTGCTAAATCCGATGCTCTAGGAATTTCAACAAATGGCTGAAGATCGAGATTTAAGGCACGAGCTTTTTCAGCGATTCTGTAAGCATCGTCTGCTCTTTCGTCCATCCAACTTTGGTAGTTTTCCATTTCACGTTCCAATCTAGGAATATCTAGTCCAATGAGCGGATTGTGGGCGCTCAAACCAGATGAACCATTTTCAGATGACATGCCAATAAAACTCCTGCTGAACACTCGTTAATCAATCGTGCCCCACCATATCGCTTAGTCTACACAACAAAGAGTTATTGTTTGAAAAATTTACAATAAATAAGGAAAGTTCATTTCATTAGAGCCTAACCAGCATTCAATGAGCGTACATACTTCCATGCGTGAGCACCCTAACTGGCCACGTCTTGTTTCCTTAGTTAGGGAATTAGCATTTATTGATGGGGGTACTGATGATGCATTCACATTAGCCAGTGGTCGCAATTCACGTTGGTTTTTTGATACTAAGCCCGTGATGATGCATCCTGAAGCAAGCCACCTTCTAGGTGAATTACTAAATCTACGCATGGACGATATGAAAGCGGATTATGTTGGTGGTTTGGAATTGGGCGCAGTGCCACTTACGGCGATTGCAATTGCAACATCAGATAAGAATTCACCAAGACGCGGATTTATGGTGCGTAAAGAACCAAAAGGTCGTGGAGGAAGAAAGACAAATAATCCTCCTGGAATTGAAGGAACTTCTCTTGGTAGCGGTGGCTCAATAGTAATCGTAGAAGATGTCACTACAACTGGCGGTTCTGCAATTAAGGCAGTAGAAAGAATCCATAATGATACTTCATGTGAAGTAATTGCAGTAATCAGTATTGTTGATAGAGAAGAGGGGGCGGCCAAAGCATTTAACGATGCAGGGATACACTTCGAAAGCATCATGACACGCAGCGATGTTGCTAATTGATGAGGATTGAAAATGGAAGATATATTGCGCCCTTTAGATGTAAAGTCCGACGGGCTAGTTGAATCTATGAAAGACCCCACTTCTGCTGAAGGGATGATATTTTTTCATGCAGATGAAGGTAAGCCACTTGCAACCCCTTGGCAAGTTGCAATTTCAAGAGCGATTTTACTTAATCAAAACCAAATACCAGATGGCCATATACTAGATTGTGCTTGCGGTAGCGGGATTCAAATCGCTGCTTATTCTGCGATATTCAAACGTCCTGCTTTAGGAATCGAACTAAATCCACAGAGAGCCAGAGCTAGTGCAGTTAATTTTAGGAATATTTTCAAATTAAGGGGCGGAAATACAGAAAATATACTGAACAAGAGCATATTTCTAGCAGCGGATGGTAGAGATGGCGCAGGTGCTATTGAAAAACTGTCAACTGCCAATAATGGGCAAGCAAAAATCGCCCTTCTACATCTTGACCCAGCACGACCAAGAAACAGCCGCTCTCATTCACTTGATGAAATGAAACCTCGATTAGATGAGATATTTGACGGTTGGAAAGAACACCTTGCTGAGACTAAATCAGGTCCTTGCATACTGCTTGACCTTTCACCACGGCTCTCGCATAATCAGAGACTTGAAGTCGAGAGCATAGTGGACCGATATTGGCCGGAAATAACCAAAACATGGACTTGGACATCCCGTGGAAAGGGGAGAGTTGACAGGCTTGCATTGTGGTTAGGGGGCCTTGCCAATAAGGCCATAGCCCGGCGCTTCGTTCGCATTTCGCCAGATTTGAAGCAAGAGCCATTCATCATTGAAGGCGGATTGAAATTAGATATTGGTGAAGATATTCCTGCATCAAGCCATAGAATGCCTAAGAGGGGTGAATATATTTCAATATTAGATTCAGCATTAGTTGAATGCGGGTTGGCAAAATATTGGCTTGCAGAAAAAATAGATCCAGAAAAAACCTTCTGGGTAGAGTCTACAGGTCGAAGGCCACAAATACACCATGAAGAAAAGTTGACTTTAGATGATAAATCAGAGAGAACATTGATTCAAGCCTCGGGAAGAATCATTGAAATTTTCCACCAACAATTGACTCCGGAAACAGTCGACGGATTTGTAGAACAAGCGATTGCTAATGATATCAAAAAGGTAACAATTAGAACTCCCCTTGAACCATCTTTACATCCTAAAATTCAAGGCTCTTTCGACCGTCAATTGGCACGCCGTAGCGGCAAGAGAGAAGGATTTATCATTCAACATCCCAATTCAGAAATGAGTATGCTCTGTGTTGTTGAATGAATAAAAATAGAGCAAAAATAACCCTTTTTCATCGTTATTTGAACCATTCATTCTTGTTTGCAGCATCGCGGTATTGATATATGGGAGGTTGGTCGGAAACCTGCTCCACACTCTGTGTAAGCAAGATGGTGAAACAATATGGCACAACCTAAGACCGAAGAACTTGGTGAAGATTTCTCATATATTCTGCGTATGGCAGATACTGATATGGACGGGCTAAAAACGCTAGCTACCGCCCTTACCGCAGTAAAAGGAATAGGTGCTAGAACCGCTGTTCAAATTTGTAAGAACACAGGATTCGATGCTTTTTCCCTTGCCGGACACTTGTCTGTTGAAGACCAAGAAACACTCCGCCAAGCAATCGAAGGTTACAACGAGACAGTTCCTCTATGGATGTTGAACCGCCAAAGAGATTTGGAGACCGGTGATGAGATTCATTTGACCGGACAACAAGTCACTCTAACTCTAAAAGACGACATCGATCGTCTTCGTACAATGAAATGTTACCGTGGCGTTAGACACGCAACTGGTAACAAAGTCCGTGGACAACGTGGACGTTCAAATGGCCGTGGTGGCCTAACACTCGGTGT
>QQRY01000012.1 GCA_003602575.1 Candidatus Poseidoniales archaeon | reverse complement strand
AGCATCTCCTCTTTGAGTCAATCGGTTGAAAATTATCATTCAAAACCAGGTGGAGGAGGTGGTATGTCTCGGTTTAATCCAAATTCTAATCTGCGAATTTCATCGGAGACAGATTGATTATTGATTCTATTTTTCAAAACAACCTGTGCATGTTCTCTGCGTTCTGTATTTCTTCTAATGGTGTTAGCCTTTCCACGGATGATTAGTGCCCCCATCAAAACAAATAGCATCAGTCCACCAAGTGCAGCTTGTGCAATAGGCTCCCTTAACACCTTGTTGATTAGGTCTGTTTGGTCGTCTACATTCCCATCTACAATTCTAGAATCTTTGACCTTCAGTGAAATGGATACTGTATCCATTGCAACATTTGATCCTGGTTCTTTTGCACTGATGACCAAGTCATAATTGCCAAGTGATTTTGCATTACCGGCGAAATAAGCAATCTGGGTATTACCTGTTTCGGAGTCGAAAGTCAGGACCTGTATATTGGAATCTGCGGATATTGATGCCATGGATTGCCACTCAATTCTTACACCTGCATTGCTCATTTCAGTTGTGATACTACAAGTGAACGTAAATTGCCCACTACTTGCAAGGTCGACAACTGGAGAACTGAGGGTACAACTCATATCAGCTTCTCCTGCATTCTTCGAAGCATCATTTGGCCAGTGGTCTAGTCTGTATGACCCAGCTGTTTGATTATCTCCCCATCCATCACCATCAGAATCTAGCCATTGACTTTCTTCAGTTGGGAATGCATCTTCGATATCAGCCCATGAATCGCCATCTCCATCAGTACAACCATGTTTGGTACCCAGACTAGATGTTCCAAATGTATTCGGGCAACTATCACCCATAGTTCCGTCCTCTTGGTCGCCAAATCCATCTCCATCAGTATCAAACCATTGAGAGTTATCTCCTAGCCATAAGTCGTTAAGGTCGCTAGCGCCATCTCCATCTTCATCAGGACAGCCATATCTGTCGATTGTAGAGGTTCCAATAACTGAAATACAAGCATCTGGATTAGTTCCATTAGGATTATCGCCAAACCCGTCTCCATCTGTGTCTAACCATTGAGTCGAATCATCAGGGAATGCATCATCACCTTGAGAGGTTCCATCGTTATCAGCATCAGGGCAGCCGAATAAATCAATGCTAGAGTATCCTTCGACGCTTGGACAATCATCTGCTTCAAACCCTGATGCGTTATCTCCATAACCATCGCCATCGTTATCACTCCATTGTGATGGTTCTAATGGGAATGCATCTGCTCCATTAGAGGTATTCCATCCCGATGAATTGCCCACAGGCAGTGTTACGTCAGAGTATCCATCACCATCGGTATCTCGACATCCGGTACGGTCAATTGTGGAATTACCGATTACGTTGATACAATCGTCTTCTAAATCATCAAATCCATCTTCATCAGTGTCTTGACTTCTAGTTGGGTCATCTGGGAAAGAATCACTTTCATTTGAGATTCCATCACCATCATTGTCCACGCAGCCATATCTGTCGATTGTTGAGTTTCCGGCAACTCCAGGGCAAGCATCTGGTTCGATTCCCGTTGCATTGTCACCATAGCCATCGCCATCTTGGTCCAGCCATTGAGTAGGAGTTGTAGGCAATTCATCGATTATATTATCCCAGCCATCACCATCATCATCAGGACAACCTAATCTATTTCCTAAGGTGGAATTTCCTGCTTGTCCAGGGCATGCGTCAGGAAGAACTCCTGCTAAATTATCACCAAATCCATCACCGTCGATGTCAGACCATTGTGTTGATTCATTGGGTTGTGCATCTTCGATATCCGCCCAACCGTCTTGGTCAGTATCTAGACATCCAAGAGTATTATTTCTCCAAGAATCGCCCCAAACATTTGGACAATCATCAGCAAGATTACCGGTAGGTTCGTCTCCATAACCGTCTGAATCAGTATCATTCCATTGTGTAGGATCCGAGTTGAAAACATCTGCGCCATCGGAGAATGTCCAGTTTGAATCAGCATCGGAGTATCCATCACCATCTGTATCTGGACAACCATTTCTATCGATAGTAGAAGTACCGGAACGATTTGGACAATCATCTTCTCCAACTTGATCAGATAGACCATCTCCATCTGTATCAGACCACATGCTTGCATCTGCAGGATATGCATCTGCTCCACTGGCAATAGTCCAACTTCCATCAGCATCGGAATAACCATCACCGTCAGTGTCAAGACATCCATTTCTATCTTCGGTAGAAGTACCTAAAAATCCAGGACATTGGTCGCCATCAGTCCCGCTAGGGTTGTCGCCAAATCCGTCTCCATCTCCATCAACCCATTGGGTATTATCTGCAGGCCAAAGATCAGCACCATCTGCTAATGTCCAAACAGGTCCATTTGTACCAGCGAGGTCTTCATCAGAATATCCATCACCGTCACTGTCAGGACATCCATGGCGGTCTTGACTTGAAAATCCTTGAACAGATGGACAGGCATCCGGGTTATTTCCGGTAGGATTTTCTCCAAATCCATCGTTATCAGAATCGACCCATTGAGTACTGTCTGAAGGGAATTCATCATCAGAATCGGAGAAACCGTCGCCATCAGAATCAGGACAACCAAGATGTCCCATTTGAGTAGAAGTTCCTGAAATTGAAGGGCAGTGATCTGGATTCACTCCAGACGCATTGTCGCCATATCCATCACCGTCAAAATCCCTCCACTGTGATGGTTCATTGATGAAAGCATCTGCGTTATTGGCAGTTGTCCATCCACCATCAGGATCTGACCAACCATCAGAATCGGTATCCATGCATCCGTTACGGTCTTCAGTTGAAGTTCCAATTATTGTAGGGCAATCATCTCCATTAGTTGCAGGAGGAGGATTATCTCCAAATCCATCTCCGTCAGCATCAGCCCATTGGGTTATGTCTCCCATGTAGGCATCTGCTCCATTTGCTACGGTCCAAACTGAGCCATTTATTCCTGAGGGGTCTGGGTCGCTGACAAAATCTCCATCTTCATCAGGACAACCAGCCCTATCCAAATTTGAGGTTCCAGTAACAGATGGACATGAATCAGCGCCGTTCGCTATCGTCCATCCACCATCAGGGTCAGAATATCCATCACTATCAGCATCAGGGCATCCAAAGCGATCTAAGGTCGAAGTTCCTGAAGTAATAGTACATCCATCAGGTTGGAATGCAGGGGCAGGGTTATCGCCATATCCATCGCCATCTTGGTCGGCCCATTGAGTTGGTTCATTTACCAATGCATCTGCCCCATTGGCAATAGTCCAAACGCCATCTGGATTAGAATAACCATCTCCATCAGTATCTAGGCATCCATCTCGGTCAATGGTAGAGTTTCCAAAAACTACAGGACAGTCATCATCATCATCTTCAAAACCGTCAAGATCTGCATCTTCGGTTAGATTTACCAAAGTATATCCAGCGTTCAAAGCAAGCGAGAAGAATTGAGGTCCGGTTGGGACTGATGTACCCAAAACATGTACTTCCCAGGTACCAGCGGTTGGAGAGGAAAAGTTTAGCATTCTTAGATTATTTAGGTTGTCATTCAAATGTGTCCATGTTCCAGTTGGGTCTTTTACTGCTAAATCCAAATCATTTACTAGGTGAGTTCCAGCACCAGGAGTTGATTCAGGGTCGTGATAAGCCAATGCTAATTGCAGGTCAGGCGCTGCTGCAGGCACATTGAAACTCCAACCTCTATCATCTGAAGTTGAAAGTGATTCATAGTCGACAAATGACGAATCTTTGGCAGGCCACATATTCAGCAATCCAAAACCTTCATGTGGATTAGGAACGGCTTCTCCAGCTCCATTAGTAGGTGAAGAATATTGTCCCATCATGTCGTGTGAGGTTGCCCCATAAATCGCCTTAATCAAAGCAGAAGATGGGTCGGCAACTCCTCTATTTTCAATTAGATGTTCCAAAAGAAGGGCAGTTGCACCAGCGGCAATTGGAGTTGCCATACTGGTTCCGCTCATGTAACAGTAACTCGCGTTAATCACATCCGAACAGGCACTTGTTGCTGCTGAGCGAGAAAAAGTCGAGAGAATAAATGTTCCAGGTGCAGCGAAATCAGGTTTAGTTCTTCCATCGTCGGTAGGCCCTCTTGATGAGAAACTTGCCATACCAGAAATATTGTCAGCACCAGCTCCATACACTGGTCGATAATTTTCACTAGCGCCAATAGTGATAGAATTTTTCGCTGTTGCTGGAGAACCTAAACTATCTAAATCAACTTCTCCATCGCTAGGGCTGGTATCTTCACCTTCGTTCATGGCTGCAAACATTACTACGATATTGTCATGTTTTCTTGAGCCTTGATCAATTTGTGCAGCAAACGTGGTGTATGCTCCATTGTCAGGTGAACCCCAAGAATTGGTATGAATCCTGCTGCCATTTTCTTTGGCTAAATCAAGCATGTCTACTAGATTATTTGGAATTCCACAGCCAAAACAGCCATTCTGTTCCCATGCATGGAATAGTAGGTGTGCTTCAGGAGCAACGCCGATTATGGCGCCATTGCTATGTGTTCCGTCTCCGAGTACAGAACCTGCAACGTGTGTACCATGACCGTTTCCTCGAGGCATTTGATTATCGTCATCGGCACCATCATCACAACTTGGACCAGGAACCCCTGGACTACTCCAAACACAGTTAGGGTTTGGCCAAGAAAGAATTCCTTGTATATGGTCTCTAAAATCAGGGTGCATGCCAGAGTTATTCACACCATTATCAATGCCGCTATCAGCGACCGATACGATAATACCGCTACCGTCAAGACCATTCCATCCAGCATTTGCATTACTCATTTTAACAGAATCTTTCAAATCATCTGCATTGATAATTCCGGCTCCAACAGTATTTGCTGGAAGGAAGTGAGGCGAAGTTTCTATCCACTCAATTTCTCCTTTGTCAGCAAGCCATCTAAAGCCATCAGACGTTACTGTAAGTGTTGCGAATCTACCACTGTGTGAATTAACCTTAATTTCAGAGTGTTGGTAAATACCTTCAGGTAGTTCTTCTCCTGATAACATCAAACTGACCCTTGCGTAATTTTCGACTGCATATGGATTGTAATTAATGGTCTCTTGACCCAATAATCCTCTGACTAAGTCTTCACGAATCTTATCTACTGCATCGAGTTGGAAAATTCCTTCCACATTCAAATTTTCTAATTCAGCGATTGAATGTCCTGAAATATCACAATGAAATCCATTTGGTGGTAGATAAGAATAACAATCAATACCTGCATCTCTGAGTTCATATTTCCATTCAGTAGGTAGTGGGAATGTATGAGTTATAACATACCAACCTTGGATAAAGTTAGAAGATCCGGTCCATTCTACCCAGTCCCCAATAGGGATAACGTTTGCATCTCTGTAATGTAGGTCGATTTGACTAAGTGCTTGGGAAGGTTCAATCCAGCCATTTTCTATTTCACCGGATGGATTAATTCCTATTTCATTTAGTAAGTTCAAGTCAATATTAGTAGAGATGTCGGTTTGAGGAGATGCACTAACATTTGACATGCTCATAGGAGTAAAAAGTTGGAGCAATAAAAGAGTAATAAATATTGATGCTCTTGCCCGATTACTTGTCCACATGGTACGAGACATTACAAGCCCCCTCATCAATGATTTGCTTAGAAGTCACATCGATAAATAATTGCGAGGGTTCAAGAAGCGCGCTCTTAGCGGTAGATTATGGCGCGTGGGCATGGAGCAGTTGACCCTATGACTCCAGAGCAATTGAATGACCAAACGCAAGTGCTTGGAAAGCAGGTTTGGCGTGTAATACCCTATGCCAAGAGATATCCTCTAAGATTACTTGCTGGATTTATCGGCAATGCTTGTGCAAGGATAGTTGACCTTGTACCTTTTGTTGCTATTGGATGGGCAGTCGACTATTTTACATCTGATATAATGGCTGGTCCAAGCATTGTTCAAAGTGCAGTCAATTCAATAAACTCAGATCCAGCGGTTGGATATGGATTTTTAATATTCCTTGGTTTTGCAATGCTAGCCATCTTCCAAGGAATTTCGGAGTATTCATGGCAAACACTCGGATATAAAATTCAGCATGACCTAAGAATGGATGCAACACGCTCGCTTATCGATATGGAAGCATCATACTATGACATGCGTCAAACAGGACAAATAATGTCGGTTTTATCTAGCGATGTTAATCAATTAGAAGACGTAGTTGCAGACTCCTCGACATCGATTATACGTATTGTGTTTACTTTCTTGACCGCATTTGTGATTTTGGTATTGATGTCATGGAAACTTGCTGCTGTTTTATTTGGACCAATTCTATTTATCATCCCATGTGTTTATTGGTTCTCAACAAGAGTGCAGCGAAAGTACCGTAAGCAGAGAGAATCTACCGGTGATATTCATGCTGTTTTGGAGAATCTAATCAGTGGTATTTCAGTGGTACAAGCCTATAATGCTCAAACCTGGGAAGCAAACCGTGTAAATCGTGAATCAGGCTCATATAGAGACCAAGCGATTGGTGCCAGCAGAGATAGAAATCGTTTCTTACCGATGATATATGTAATCGCAGGGATTGCTTTTGGTTTACTTGTCACTGCAGGTGGCTGGCTTGCTAGTGAAGGCGAAATATCAACCGGTGAACTTGTCACTTTCTTGCTAATCAGTACTAGAATGACCATGCCTATGTTTATCTTTGGAATCTTGATAAATCAACTCCAGAGAGGTGAAGCTGCGGCTCGAAGAGTATTTGCTGCTATTGATTTGAAGCCTACTATTACTGATTCTGAAGATGCAGTAGAACTATCAGATGGAATTACAACAGTTGAATTCCGCGATGTTCATTTCACATATCCAAATACCACAATAAAGGTATTGAGTGGAATTTCATTCAAGGCAGAAGGTGGAGATTTCCTAGGTATTATGGGTCACACCGGAGCAGGTAAGACGACTATTCTCAAATTATTGATGCGGTACTATGTGCCCGATAGTGGAGATGTACTAATTAATGGCAGAAGCATCAATGATTATACTTTAGATTCAGTTCGTGATAAGATAGGTTTTGTTTCTCAAGAACCATTCCTTTTCTATGGTACAGTTCGTGACAATGTGAAATATAATCAAGAAGCCTCAGAAGATGAGTTGGAGCAAGCACTCAAGTTAGCAGGAGCATGGGATTTCATCAATGATTTAGAAGATCAACTAGATACGATGGTTGGAGACCGTGGGGCGAAAATTAGTGGCGGTCAAAGAGCGCGTGTATCTCTTGCTAGAGCATTATTAAAGAATCCAAGTCTATTGATTTTAGATGAGGCTTCCAGCGCACTTGATGCAGAAACAGAAAGAAGAATTCAAGAGAATTTGATTGCGTCCGGTTCAGGAAGAGCAACTATTGCAGTAGCACATAGGCTCAGTACAATAAGAAATGCGGATGAAATTTTATCGATGGTTGATGGAGCAGTAGTCGAGCGTGGAACTCATGAAACGCTTGTCGATGCAGGTGGAGTTTACTCTAGTCAATGGACAATTCAGACTGGAGATATGGCTGGATTGTAGTTACTGGCGTTTTAGAATAGGACGCAATACCGCAGTTTTCTTTTTTTCTTCCTCGAGAAAATATCCATTACCCATGATAATTAGTACCGATAGTAGAATGAAAAGAGGGATGCCCACGATAAGTGACCAAATGGCTAAGCTTAATTTTCCGATAAAAAACTCTTCCATCAGTTCAGCAATTGCGATAATAAGTATGAAAATTATTACCCGCATTAGTCCCAAAAAAGACCTTACTGTGCGCCATATTTGCTCGGTTTCTTGAACTTCATCTGGTTTGTCCATTGCGGTTAGTCTCTCAACGAAAGAAACCTTAGACATGTTTACTCCTAAGTCACATCAAACAAAGTGCTTACGGATGATTTAAACTCAAAATAAGCGATTTTACGACTATTCAAGCGGTACGGTTTCTATCATCGATTTGATTCCCAACACCAGCTTTACCACCGGTCTTACGAATCTCTCGCCATGCCTTGATTACCCCTTGTCCATATGCCCATTGTGCTAAAAATACGAATAAAGGCGCCAAGAAAACTGTACCAATTGACCGATGAGGAGATGTTCCAATCGCAGCACCGAGCCAACAAATGCCAACGTATAGGGCCATTAATCCCCCAATGCCATGAAATGCGATTCTAGATATTCCCCACTCACCTGAAAGTGTCAACCAGTATTCATTATCCATCCCGCCGGTAAGTGCGCCGTAAACAAAGGCAAGAAGAGATATTACTACCAATGGAGGGAAGAAACCGATAGCAGTGTGCGACCATGTGGCAATTTCAGGCCATCTTTTGTTGGCAACCATTCGAGTATAACCATAGTTTCTCATCTGCTTCATATATGGCTTAAATGGCCTTCTTCTTCGATGAGGCATTACATTTGAAGGGTCGATGAAAAGTTTGTGACCATTTCGTTGAATCTTAGCATCAAGGACCACATCCTCTGCTCCTATACAACCAGGCTCAAAGAAGTCCACTTCACGTAAATTTGCCATTCTATGAGCACAATTCACTCCCGGATTATGAGTGATAGGAACTAAATCTCCTTTGGGTTGAGCACCATATCTTGTGCCCGCTGTCATAAATTTGGTACAGAATGCTACATCAGCACATTTAGCGCCAAATGGATCTTCATCAGGAGCAAAATTAGGACCTCCTACTGCACCAACCTCTGGATTTTCAAACCAGCGAACTAGTTTTTCAACCCAGTCAAGAGGCGGTATTGTGTCGTCATCGGTAAAAAGAACTAGGTCATGGTCCATCTGTCTAAGTGCAAAATTACATGCATCAGCACGATTTCTGGAAGAATCATCAATCCATGTTGCGCCATACTTCTTACAAACGTCTTTGGTATGGTCCTTAGATTTGGAGTCCGAAATAACAATTTCAAAATGTGGATATGATTGTTTTGAAAGACGTTCAAGAACAATATCAAGTTCGTCTGCATTATTGATTGTAGGGATTAAAATTGCCACTTTATATGGTTCTCCGTCTTCTTTTAGAAGCGCAGGCACTTGTGCCGAGTCTTCGCCCATGAACTTGGCAAATACCTCATCCATATGAAGGCAAGGGATTTATTATCATAGCAAAAAACTGCTAAATGCGATTCTCATTTCATTAGAATCAAGATTTAAACTTGCGAACAATTAAGAAACCAATTGCTACATTGATAGTAAAAACACCGGTGTCAAGAAGGGATTCTAAGATACTAATTGCTTCGTTAACTGAGGATTCTCCTTCATTTAGTAAGCCTAAAGTAAGCCTATTCCAATCAACAGTGATAATATTACGGGATTCTAGCCATTTGAATAAAATGAATTCAACCAATAGGAATAACTGAAGTGCTTTAGCAGCCATAGACCAAATTATTCCAAGTATGATTCCTATAATTATTCCTTCTAATGCGGCAAAACCAACTAGTCCCAGAATAAAATCAGTATCCATATTAGTGCCAAAATACGGGAGTTGATATTCTTTTCACCTACCAAAAGCGTGGCAATAATGAAATTGGAAATATAAAGCGAAGGGCCTTATCGAGTCGATTTACTGTGTTAAGTTCATAAGCCGTCGAAATTGGAAGGTAACCATAGAGGGATGCTAACTCATGTTGAACGTCACAGCCCGACAAGAATTGATGAGCAAAATTGTTGATACATTATTCGTAGTAGTTGAAGATGCTAGGTTTGATTTTTCAGATGGTGGATTGCAGATTAGGGTCGTAGACCCATCGCATGTTGCAATGATTCAGATGGATATAGACGCTGCTGCTTTTGATACTTGGGAAATAGATGAAACGAAACTAGGACTCGAAATGAGGAAATTAAAAGATCTAGTGACACTAGGTGCGCCAGGCGATTTAATTGAAATGACTCATAGTGATGACACTGGTGTACTAACGCTTAATCTAGGTAAGATTGACAGAAATATTAGACCATTGGACAATTCAACATTATCTCCACCGACACTTCCTTCATTGGATTTAGGATGTAAAGTCACATTGGGTGGAGCTGAGTTCTCTCAAGCACTTAGAGCTGCAAGACAAGTTGGTGATTTAGTCAACTTCAGCATAGAGCCAGAAAAATTCACAGTTCATGTACAAGGCTCTACTGACTCGGTTACAGTTGAATTCTCAAAAGATGAAGTACAACTTCTTGAATGTGATAAACCTTCTCGAAGCCAATATTCTTTGACTTACCTTGTTCCTATGACAAAGATTTTTGGGAATTTAGAAAGTGTTGAACTTGGATTTGGTGAGAACTATCCTCTTTCCATGAATTTCAGTTTTAATGATGGTTCAGCTGAAGTAAAATACTTCCTTGCACCTCGTGTTGAGTCTGAATACTGATTAGTATTCACGCCATCCATGCCCGCACTCTTTACAAGTCAACATTCTTGTTTCAGGTTCATCTGATGAACGAGTTTGTTCAAGATAAGCATATACCTCAATACAATCACACTTAGGGCACATGTATGTATCAGTGGTCAAAATACCTTGAATCTTGTCAGAATCTTTGATGATCTCATATTCTCGGTCTTTTGCTTTAGTTTCAGATTTAATTTTAGAGAGGTCAACATCTTCACCATCTACTCCCTTTATGACCAAGTTCGCAGGTCCTGAATAACCGCATTTATAATTTGTACAAGAAATGTCCCCACTAGGGCTAGGAAAGGCTAAAGTTCCACATTTTGGGCAAAACATAGTCCATCGTAAAAGAACCGATACTTGAATTTATGCAAGAATCCATGTTATTTTGTGTAGAATTATTCTATTTTTGAAATAAACAGATTTCCTTGGTTATCATAGGCAAGGGTGAAGACCAAAACCGTAGTGGGTTGTAATAATGTGGCTTTGGTATGATTGGCAAGCAGCAGCAGTAGTCAACTCAGATGGTTCAATTTTGGACCAAGATAATTGGGATGGATTTTATGACCAAAGATTAGTTGTCGAGCGCTTAGAATGTATTGCTCAAGGTGGTTTAACTCCAGAAGCGAGGCTTCTTTTGGAAAGATTTCCGGAGGCTAAAGCCTTGGTTCACGGAGAACCTGAGTTACCTGATGCAGATTACCCACTTCCAAGTAATGAAGCACAACAGGCTGCGGATAAGGCTGCTTTAGCCCTTGCAAATCTTGGCGTGGCACAAGCAGCGGGAGACCCTGACAAAAGATTGGAGCACCTCCTAAGAGCTAGTGATGAGATGCGAAGTACCTATCTCACTATGGAATCTAGACTTGTTGAATGGGTCGGATTATTTCTTCCAGAAGCAAGATTTGGAAGAGATAGAACTAGTTTAGCAAAGCAAGTTGGAGAAGCAGATAGCCTTGAGACACTAAGTAAGAAACTGGAAGTATCATTGCCTCCAGTTGGCCCTTCAAAGAGCGAGTGGAAGTCGCTTAGAGAGTGGGGGGAATCAACTGCAACATTTAGAGGGAAATTAGATCGTTTAGAGAATGCAATCAGGGAATTAGCAGAACAACATCTTCCTTCGCTTTCGATAATGCTTGGTCCTATACTATCAGCTAGGCTATGCGTTGAGGCTCATGGTAGGATGCGCCTTGCTCGGTTACCAGCAGGAACCGTTCAAGTTCTAGGTGCAGAGAAGGCATTTTTCAATCATCTAAAAACCGGTGCACCGCCACCTAAACATGGTCATATTTTCATGCATCCATGGATTTCGCGTTCTCCAAGGTGGGTTCGTGGAAAGATCGCTAGAACAATTGCAGCCAAGGCCAGTATAGCGGCTAAAGTTGACGCATTTGGTGGAGAGCCTTGGGGTCAAGAAGCGGTCGATGAAATCGAGAAGAGAATCGAAAGTATACGTGCTGCCAATTCTAAACCATCACCGAGAAGAGGATAAGTGAATTAGTTGTCAAAAAATAACCGACGTAATTCTTCCGAGATGATTTCATCGGGAGTTCGTTTTGAAAGAAGGGCGCTGTGGACTCTAAATTCAAATCCTAGAACTTCGGTTTATGGTGAAACTCTGAAGAAATTCAATGGTTCTGAGTACAGAAGATGGGATCCTAACCGGTCTAAATTAGGTGCAGGATTGATGCGTACAAATCGTGAAAAATACTTACTTTTACCAGAAGAAGGCACTACAGTTCTCTATTTAGGTGCAGGCCATGGAACTTCAATTAGTCATCTTTATGATCATCTATGTGGCCAAGATAACGAACTTGGTGGGAGACTTGTCGCTGTTGACCTAGCATCTAGATGCCTAAGAGATTTAACTCACTTAGCCAAAACTCGTCCAGGGCTAGTTCCAATTCTTGGTGATGCTAGGAAGCATTCGGCTTGGGGCGTACTGGTTCCTCGAAGAGTCGACTGGTTATTCCAAGATGTGGCACAATCAGGACAAGTCGATATTTTCATAGCAGCATGTAAGAGATTCCTAAATATCGACGGTATCGCTCTTCTATCTCTAAAAGCAGCCAGTGAAAGATGGACAGGCGAGGGTGAAGAAGCATTATTTGCTTCGGTAGAGGATAAATTGCGCAATAGTGGATTTGAAATTGAAGAAAGTATAGAACTTACAGGCTATGAAGATAACCATGTTCTTTTTGTGGCTCGTCGTATTGAGTAGAACATGCCCGAACTACCAGAGGTGGAAACAGTCAAGAACGGGCTCGCTAAAGCTTGGGTTGGTAAGACCATTGAGAAGATTATCCTGCGTAGAGAAAACCTTCGTTACCCCTTCCCTGAAAACCTTTCAAATAGATTAGAAGGTCATAAAATAATAGGAATTCGTCGCAGAGCGAAGTATCTTCTGATTGATACAGATGGAGATTTAGTTTTCCTTTCCCATCTTGGAATGAGCGGAAAGTACACTCTTTTTGATTCGAAATCCGTTTCGAAATACGACCTCAATGATTCAGAAAAGAAGTCGGTATTTGGAGAAAAAACTGGATTTAGTGGCAAGCATGACCATATGGAAATTAGATTTGAAGATGGTTCCGTTTCGGTTTATACAGACCCAAGAAGATTTGGCATTGTCAAATTATTTCATCGTTCTGAAGAACAGGTTCAGTCATTGCTCGAAGTTCTAGGCCCTGAGCCATTCGATGACTGGAATGCGCAAATCGCTGCAGATAGATGTAGAAATAAGCGCTCACCAATCAAGACGACTCTTCTAGACCAGAGGTTTGTTGTTGGAGTCGGAAATATCTATGCATGTGAAGCACTTCATAAAGCAGGAATTTCACCTACCAAGCAGGCATATAAGTTGGTTACTAAGGCAGGTAAGCCAACTAAGGCCCTTCAGAAGTTGGTTGATGAGGTAAAAATTGTCCTTACCAAGGCAATTGCTGCTGGCGGCTCAACACTCAATGACTTTGCAGATGTAGATGGAAATCTTGGTTACTTCAGTCATCAATTCAGTGTTTATGGAAGAGAAGATGAACCTTGTTTGAAAGAGGGCTGTGGTGGAATAATCGACCGTATTGTTCAATCGAATCGCTCCACTTTCTTGTGTCCAAGATGTCAAAAATAATTAGATCATAGAATATAATACAGAGGCTGCAAATATCCATAACGCAATTGCAGTTATTCGATAGATTAGTCTTCCTCGCAGCCTTAGCCAATCAACAGCTCCAGTACCAGTCAACACAAGCGCTACGATAAGATACCAACCCATATCGATACTCATACCAAGTAATCCAATTACTAATTTAGTACCCATTCCCATACCTGGTTCTAATACTTGGGCGAGAATAGCAACAAGAAATAGAGCGATTTTTGGATTAAAAAAAGCAATAGAGAAACCTTCAATGAAACCCTGTCGTCTAACTTGAGTTTTATCTATCTCCTTACTTTCGCCAAGGTCGACATCATCATTCCACATCAAATAGCCGTACCAAACCAGTAATCCAACACCGATGAGTTGTAGAATAAGAAAAGCATCTGGGGCGTTTTCTAGTAGTACAATTAAGCCAAATACTGCACTACCTGCATATATCCCAAATCCAATTCCATGACCTATGGCACAAGCAACTCCTTGTGAGCGTCCTCCAATGATTGTATTTCTAATTACTACCATTACGCTAGGTCCAGGTGAAATGGCGCCGAGGAAAAAGAAGGTTCCAGCAGCGAGTATTGCTTCCCATGCTAAGCCTTCCATAAGCAAGGCTAGAGTAGTTTAACCATCAAGTCTTCCGATATCACAAGCCATAGAGCATGATTGGACCACGATTTTCTTGAAGTCTGATCGCTGATTCTAAGCTAAATCTCATGATATCTTCTCTCATCATAGTTTGATTTCTTACCAGTTCAAGTGCTCTTTCAAAAGTCTCCCTAGGAGTGGGGCTATTTTTCTGTGGTGATGTTCTATTCTCCATGAAACAACCTAAGAGGGTGTTGGCACTTAAAGGTATGTATAATGGGAGTAAAATAAGTTTAATTGTAGTTTTCCGGTAATTATTTTCCAAATTATTAATTTTTTAAGTAATTTTAGCGATAGTTATATTATGGAGCCAAGAAATGGTAAATCCAGTTTATGCCTTTCCAATTGGAGAGTTTCCTTCTGCAAAATTCTTGATGTGATTATCGTTGCTTACACGCTGTTTGAACACAATGAATGAGGTTGGCCCTGGCAGATATGGGCTTATGCGGTCAATATTTGTTCCAGGTCCTAGTCGAATCAATCTGCCATTATACATCCATTCATCACGATTTGAGTACTGACTTTGGCGTACTTTATGGGCCCGTCTAGCCAGTTTTCTCCAGGTAAATGGCTTGCTAAGTTCAGATTTCATTTGTTCATTCTTTGAAGGGATAGTGATTCCGATTTTGTTTAAATCATGTCTTGCTTTATTTTCAGCAGCTCGATTTCTATTACTCCTTTGCCTAAGTGCAATTAGTCCAAAACTATCTGCAGCATGTGATTCTTTACGATTGTCAGGGTGTTTCCACCGACCTTTTTTCTTGCGTAATTTGGGAAAGAATTTGACTGGTTTTGAGTCGACTTCAAACCATCTATCGCTTCTCAAAGTAGGTTGCTTAATCACTTCTAGAGTTGTAATATCGATTGCTGCTAAGCCCGGTGAGATGTGATTGTATGCTCCTATATCCATTGCAATCCATGCAGGTTTTCCTAGTTCATTATCGAAAGTTGAGTGAGCGATATCTCCGCCATTTGCCTTTCCAACTTTAGTGGTCGTAGTGTGTCCAAAGACGATGGTTCGTTGTGGGTCAACAGGTGATTCATGATTATACCAAATTTTTCTAATCCACAATAATTCTTTCTCGCCTTGTGCATCAAGCGGCATTCGAGGGTCGTATCCAGCATGAACAAATCGCCAGTTATCTAAGACGATTTGTGTCGGTAAGTTATCCATCCATTTAGCGTCGCTGTAAAATGTTCTTTTGGCAAGGTATAGGTCACCTTCAGACTGAAGAATATATGAGCCCCATGTTGATTTTCCGCCCCTTTGCATCCAAGGTTGGTATAACTCAACAGTTTCATCCTCAGTTATACTCTGAATAGCCATTTGTTCATGGTTGCCTTTGATACAAATAATTCTGTGATCACCGCGAATGAGTTTGATTACTCCTGCAGAATCTGTTCCTCGGTCAATCATGTCTCCAAGACAAATTAGTCTGTCTTCAGGGCCTAGGTCTAATCTGTGAAGTAATGCTCTAAATGTGGCGAGGTGGCCATGTATGTCGCCCATGACATATATTTTGTGTCCGTCTTCGATACGAGACTGTAAGTCAGCCTCAAGCGATGGATCCCTCACAGAGGGTCTCAATGGTATATCGAGTTTGCAGGACATTTTACCGCCCGGAAGTT
>QQRY01000011.1 GCA_003602575.1 Candidatus Poseidoniales archaeon | reverse complement strand
GGTGGCTGAGGTGGTCAAAGGCGCCGGGCTTAAGATCCGGTCCCATATGGGTTCGTGGGTTCGTATCCCACCCCCTGCACCAAATTCTAAAACATCGTGAATCTATCGTTTATTGGACATAATTACCATAATTTGATAATCAATATCTTGTTAACGGATTTGAGTAATCATGAGTAGCGGCGTTCCAATATTTAGTCTAGTAGAAGATTTTGCCTCTTTAAGATCGATGAGAATCTTATGCTTTCTTTTCCTCATTTTAGGCAATCTTGGGTTGGCATTGACTTTCCAAGAACTTAGTAAAGAATACATCGTGATTTTTGCAGTTTTAATCAATGGTGGTTTTATCGCATTATGGAAATATTATAATTGGTGGTTTGGCGTTGAAGAATTATGATTGATGTTGATTATTATGGACGAAAAAGTGGAACTCATACTAGTGTTTCTTGGATTTATATTATTTTTAAATATATTAGCAAGAATAATGTTTAATGGTATTTTTGGAGCAAGAGTAAAAGAATCTAAAATCAATAATAGAGATAATCCAAATTACAAGAATTAAAATCGCACTCTGCTCATAATTTCGCTGTTGATTTGTTCGCTATTTTTAGCGTTTTTTTGAAACAATAACCCAAAACGGTTTAACCCGATTAGTCTCAGCCTATTATGTGAACAAGATGAGCGTGAGCAAAACTACTCTGTCGGGTCGCTTAATTCCAGTTATTATTGTAGCTCTATTTTTAGGGTCGGTAATGCCGACAGAAAATATCAATTCTAGTTCGAAAACAGTCCTTGAAGACGCTAACAATATATTCCGAGCAGGTTCTTCAAATGAGTCTTATGACCTGTATTTAGGTGCACCAACCACAGAATCTGGAGGCGACGGTTCGATATCAACAATGGAACCTGAAGGTTCATCCGAGGAAGAGAGTGCTCTATCAACATTGCAATTTTATACCAATGAAATGATTAGTGACATTCAGATTTATGGAGAAGGCTCTACCCCTACAATAGAGATTAGTGTTTATTTGAAGTTCACTGGAAATGATGGAGCAACTGCAGATATCACCTTCGTCCTTAAATCTGGTACGCAAGTTAAAGCTGATGAAATAATTACTCTTGAAGACCCTTGTTCAAGTAGTGGCAACCCATTTGGCGGTGGTTCGTGCAATTATGCTGTTAATGTAATAAATATGGAAATTCCATCGAGTGGTTTCTTGGTAGAAAATGGTAAGAGGCTTTCTTTAGAAGTTGATGCTACTATCGATGGATGCCAAGATTCAGGTGGCCTGGGCGGAGGAGGTGGCTGTGATGTTGAGATGCAATATGGGGATATTGATTCAACAAACAGTTTTTCCAAGATTGAAATCAGAGCTAACGCACTTTCGCAATCAGCAGTTAAGGTTCACATGACAGGTTCTGGATGGACAGATAACGAAGTCTTAGAATGGTCGCCTAATCATCGAAGTGAATTTAGAACAATGCAATTCACTGTCCAAATTAAAGATTCTTTCGGTAGGGATGACATTGAAACTGTGAATCTAATCATGAGTACTAACTCGGGTACTACTACTGTTTTCAACAAAGAATTTGAAGATGATGACTTAACTTTGGATAATGATGGACTGGTTGGAAATTATACCTACACATACTCGTCTGGAATAGATGCAGGTGATTATGAGGTGTTTTTGGAAATTCAAGATATTCAAGGCCACACTGTTTTATTTGAGCATCAAGGTTTAGTATTCGTTGAGCATGATATTTACTTGACTCTTCCATCTTCACAACCAGATACAGTATTGATTGCACCGGGTATGACTTCTAGTGTAGAGTTTGAAGTCGAACATACTGGTTCAGATTCTTCGGACTTACAAGTAATTTTTGACCTAGCTCGTTCTCTGCCATCTACTTGGTCTGAATCATGGGATAAACCCGGTGGCTATTCTCTTAACGGCGGCGGTTCATCAGCAAAGCCAATTTTACAAATCGATGTGCCTGAGGGCGATTTATCTACAGGTCCAGATAAATTAGAGATAGAGGCTCGTGCATATGCTGACATAGACGGTACTACAACTGAAGTTGTTGTTGTTGAGATTGTTCTTGATATCGAAGAAGTTGGAGTATTTGCAGAACCAAGAATTTCTATTTTTGAAGACTTTGAACATCAAATTCAAATTGTTGACTCAACAAGACCAGAATTTTATGATGAATCTCTGTCTCATTATGTAGATACAGATGAGGTAGGAGACTTCTTTATTGACATATTTAACTCAGGTTTTGATTCTGATACCTTTTTCATTAGAGTAAACGCTATGCCAACTTCATGGCAATACAAATTCTATGATAATGATACAGGATTGGAATTAACAGAGGAAGGAATCAACTCAGTAACTCCCAGTATTGGTTCACATGATATTTTGACTGTTAGAATGGACGTGTTCCCACCTGCAGAAAGAGAAGCAGAAGATATTGGTTTAGTCAGTTTACAAATTACAAGTTCAGGAGAGTCAGAACTGCGTACAGATGTAAGTTTCACAGTTCACAGAACTTTCGGCATACTCGCTGAAGTGATTTCAGATAGTGATGCAGGCGAATTAGGTAGAGTCGAATCCGTAGATCCTGGAGACTCGGTTTCCTACTCAGTGAGGGTAACAGATTCTAGCGATGTTGCAGGACAAACTACTTGGAAATTAATTAATCCAAAAGACCTTCCAAGAAACATAGATGCCGAAGAAGGATATTCATCCTGGGATTATAGAATAACAGACAGTTCTAACAATGATATAATTATTGTAACGCTAGAGTCTGAATCTTATGAAGACATCAAAGTCGATATTACATTACCGTCAAATGTTGAAGCCGGTAATCATACTATTTATGTTCAAATAAGGGAAGAAGGAGTAGACTCTGATGAAGCAAGGTACTTCGATCTTCCTCTTACTATCGAGGTTAATGAAGATGTCCAACCCGGGAATTTACCAATTACTCAGAAGAGTGAATTTACAAGATTCTCATCCGAGGAGAAGAAAAGTATTGAATTTAGAATTACTAATGACAACAATGTCGAACTCGATGTTTTCATCGAATTAGAAGAGCCCGATGGCTGGGATGGAGAAATTACAGCATCTTCTAGTCAAGCCGGTCAAGGATTTTTGTTCGTCACTTTACCGGCCTATTCAAGTAAAGATTTCTTCGTTGAACTAACAGCTCCATCTAATTTGAAAGATGGTTCGGAAGCAGACTTCGTACTCAAGGTGACTCCTATGGACGATGAAGTCCCTTATAGCGAAAATTACAACCAGTTATCCAAATTCACATTCAAGACTGAGTGTAAAGGGGTTTCTTGCCTACTTAATGAACTCTATGAGCCTGAGCCTCAAACCATTGCTCTACTTGCTGGACTTGTTGGTTTGTTCATAATTGCAGTATATCGTAGAGGAAAATATGATTCATCTGTTAGCCAGATAGTTGAGGTTCCTCTAGAAGAGCAAATGAAATTAGAAGAAGAACTCGATGTCCCTGAACCTGTAACAGAAGAAATCGATGAAGATGATGATATCGAATTATTGGATGCTCTAGATGAGATTTAAAGAATTCCATAATCTTCTTTTTTGATGTATTGTATGAACATCGTACCATTTCCCTTATGAAGCATTAAGCACCCCGACACATGAGAATCATGCGTATGCCTTCATTATCTTCAAAGCCGGGGCGAAAATTGCAAATTTCACATTATCGCAAAGAGGTGAAATCTCTTTCTTTAGTAGCATTGATGTTACTATCTATATTTGCATCAATTCAATTTGATTCTTTAGATGTCAGAGCATCTTCAACAACTGACCAAGATGGCGATGGTTTGACATATGGTTTGGAATTTTTACTAAACCTATTACCCAGCGATCCAGATTCAGATAACGATGGACTTCCCGATGGATGGGAATGGAAATATGGACTTGACCCTCATTCAAGCGCAAATGATGATGGAGCAGTTGGTGATCCTGATGGAGATGGTATGTCTAATCTCCAAGAATACACTTACTTGATGCCAACTGGCTGGGATAATAGTGCTACTCCGACAATTCTAGACAATGGTGTTTGGTGGAATGGCACAGTACCTGTTAATGATTGGGATGAAGAGAATGCCATGCAATACAACAGGCCAGGTTGCGGTACATCCGGCTCAGATGGAACTGGTAATACTATTCTATGCGATGAAGATCCCGTGGGAAATATTTGCGCAAATGGATTTGATGATGACAAGGATGGACTTGTAGATTCAGCAGACCCTGACGGTGATGGCGATGCGGATTGTAATTCAAATGACGATGACGGAGATGGAATTGAAGATGAGGACGTTGCTGGTTGGGATACAGATGGTGATGGAATGCCTGATGGTTGGGAAGCAGCCAACGGTTTGAATGCAACTTCAGCATCAAATGCTGACGGTCCTAATGGCGACCCTGATGGAGATGGTTTGAATAATCTCTTGGAATATGTCAATCCTACATGGGATACAATGTGTGGACCGAATCCTTGTTTCAGAAATGGACCAGATGGTACAGTTACAGAGACTACGAGTCCATGTGATCCGCTTCAAGGCTGCTTGACATTTACAGCAGAAGTAGATGGTATAACCTCTACTAATCCGCAACGTGCAGATAGTGATAACGATGGCTTAAACGATTCATATGAAGCTTTAACTCTTCTAACCGACCCTACGGCTGCAGATACTGATAATGATGGAATAAATGATGGTGTTGAAGTAAACGGGCAATATGGAAATCCACCTCAACCTAGCGATCCCCGAGATAATAATACGGATGATGATGAATTCGACGATGGTGAAGAAGATAACAATAGCAATGGTCGAATAGATCCGGGGGAAACAGATCCAACTAGAAAAGAGGATTCAGGAGATGAGGATGAAGATGGGATTGAAAATTGGGAAGAAAATATGTCCTGTACTCTTTGGGATGTTGCTGATTCTGATTTTGGTGGAGTAGATGATGGTGATGAACTAAATGTAACTCATGGAACAGATCCATGTGATTCATATGTGAATTTTGAAACTACGATATTGAGCACTTCAGGTTCGTCCATCCTCGATTTGACCGATAGTTCTGGATTTAATCCAAGTGGTGGTGTTGGATGGTACAATGTTTCGGGCACATTCCTATCGTTTACGTATGCAGGTGTGGTAGGTATATCGTTAATTGGTGTCTCCTCTCTTCCTTCTCCTGGAGTTACAGAAGTTTCCAATAGAAATGGTTCATTTTGTCATACTGATGCATTTGCTGCGGGAACTTTAGCAACTACTCAACAATACTGTGATGATGATTATCGTGATAGTGACGGCGATGGATTAGCAGATTGGGAAGAATTACTCGGAGTATATGGTTTCTTTTCCAACCCATCTATTGTTGATACTGATGCTGATGGAGTAAGTGATTTTGATGAAGTCTTTGATTTCACCGATCCTAATGAACCTTGTAATAACTTACTCGATGATGATTCTGATAATTTGAATAATTATTTTGAAACAACGATTGGCTGTGATTTATCTTGGATTGGAGTTTTCAATGGTTCACAAGACACCTGGGTAACTAATTCACAGTTATTTGATACCGATAGCGGTGGAGTCGATGATAGAACTGAATATTCCGATGGTACAAATCCTGAGAATAATCCTCTCGACGACATACTACCAGAGGACTTTGATGGTGATGGGGTTCCTGATGCGATTGAAAATTTAACTGGAACTGACTGGACAAATCCTGATACCGATGGCGGTGGAATGATTGACGGAGACGAGTGTCCACAAGCATTCTGGGGTACTGGATGTATTGGTTCAGGATTTGACCCATTAGACCCAACAGATGACATTATTTCGCAAGGAGTTGTATTTTGGGCCAATAATTCTTCAGGTACTGTAGATTTGAATCAAACTCACCGATGGACTCAGAATACATTCGATTTCTACACCGGTACTACTTATGCTCATATTGAAACAGTTCATCCATTTGAACAACTTGTTCCTGCTGTTACAAATCTATCCCATTTACCCGACTCAAGTTTTTCTAATGGTTCAGTTGATTGGGAGATAAATTTCAACAACTCTATAACTCGTGGAAATGTTCCAATATCATCGCAATATTACAATTTATCATTCTGGTCAGACCCTTCAACGCTTATTTCAAGAAGCAATGACACTCATACTATCAAAATTGATCTTGGTACAATAGACTCATTATTCCTTCAACAAAATGAATATTTCTTTGACTGGGATACCATTTCAGCAAATACTGTTGCGGGTCAAAATTACCCTTATGAGTCAGCCTTTGATATAAATTTCAATGATCCAAATAATCCACTTTCTATTGTTCTAAATGTGACAAATGAAGTTGTTTCTCAATCAGGGGCAACCGATGCTTACAACATAGCTAAATCTATCAGCGATTTCCTAAAAGACGGAAATGATACTTATGATTTCAAAAGATTTCACCAATCAGTCGGACTAACTCCTGGTAATGATATTGCACAATTCGTTATTGAGTCTTCATATGGGCAGTGTTCAGATTATAATGCTGCATTTGTTACAATGGCGAGAATTGCAGGACTCCCAGCAAGATATGTAACAGGTTACTCTGGTGGTGATTGGAATGGAAATGGATACACTGTATCGACACAGCATAGAGCTACATGGGGAGAAGTTAGACTAGAAGTTACTGGAGGAGCGTCAAATGTTGATTTAGGTTGGATTCCTTTCGACTCATGCCCCGATGCTGAGGATTTAGAAATAGTCAATCAAACATTATCTCCATTAACTTGGGACAGGGATATGAGTCAAAATTTCACTCTTGACGGTCAATTTAGATTCACAGAAAACACCTCTGTAATAGAAAATGCTGAATTAAAGGCATACTTGATTCCTGTAGAAGAGGTTACTTTTGTTCCTGGTTCAGCAGTGATTCCACAAAGACTTATTGGGTCAGCAATTACAGACTTGGAAGGTAATTTCTCTTTCAATGGTTCACCTATTGAGCCAAATTTACCGGGACTGCATGTTATTGCAATCGTTCATCAATCCAGTGGATTTATTTCAAATAATGCAATTATTTACTCTAGTATCATCAATGTCACAGATGACTCAAATCTTTCACATTCAGTACCTTTGGCAATAAATTCTCCAGTAGTAGGTGCTGGCTCTTTGACCATAATACAAGGTAATTTGAATCTTGAAAATCAACCCGATGGCTTGACTGATAAGTTTGGCACCCAACTAGTTTGGTTATCATTCACATCATCATTTAATGGCTCGAATAATATCAGTGGTCTAGTCTCTCCGAGTGGTTCTTGGTCAGTCACATTAGAACTTGATATCACCGAGTCCATTGGTCTTGTTCCAGCCACTCTATGGTATGAGGGATGGGTAGATGATTTCACCATTCCAGCAAATCCAACGCCGCAATTCCATATTAGGCCATCCTCTCTAAACTTGAATTTAGATGTCAGGGAGGCTCCAAATCTAACTGCTACAATCAACAGTGCTTCATCAAATGATAGTATCTATGTTGTCGGAGAAGACTTGTGGGTAAATGGTAGTGCATTATCGGCAGGGACAAATCCAGTCGATATGGAAGGTGACTTGATTCTCTCCATCAGACAAAATGGAACCTTTGACTCTTGGAATCAAATTTTCAATACCACTGTTAACGGTTCTTTCTCAGTCAGGCAAAACCTTTCTGCATCATTGGCAAATGTTCCTGCTGGTGAGATAGAGTTCCAATTGAGGTTCTATCCATATTCCATAGATACTACTGACGACGCTAATCTCTCTTCAGATGATCCATACTTATTGGTCAGTGAATTAGAATTGATTATCGAAACATCTCCTCAGTTAAGAGGTTCGGTTGGGATATTTACTGTTTCTATAAGAGACCATCGTGGTGTAAATGTAGACTTCGTTGAGGGCAATTTTGACTTGAGTTTTAATGGGACTTGGTACAATACTACCACCAATTCAACTTCCAAGTTGATATCTTCATTGCCTCTTGATGCGAATTTGGTTGCAGGCGACTACCCAATTGAAGTTTCATATAATGGTTCAACATTATTTGCGCCTTCCACAAGTTCGGATACAATTAGAATTAAAGCAGGAATTGGTTGGACGTTTAATTTAGCTCAAGATTGGACACACATAGGAAATACTACTTTCATCAACGGTTCAATTTTTGATGAAATCTACAATACTCCGATTCTAGATCAAAATATCACTCAATATACAATTTCAATGATTTCTCCGAGTGGAAATGTCGATATAGCTCAGGGATTAGTGGATAATAATACATCTACATTTAGTCAACAGATTTTGATTCCAACTAATTTTGCATCCTCTGTTTATACTTTCACGATTAGTTTTGATTTCTATTCATTAGGCCCTGTTGAAGGTCCATTCTATTCTTCCGAAGAATCATTTTTAGATTTAGTTACTGGGAATATTAGCCAACAACCAACTCCTTCACTGGAGGTAGGGATTGAATCAGAGTTAGTTGTCAATGTTGCTGTTGATAGAGAATCAGAATCAGAGAATATTGTGATTACCAATGGCCAATTTGATTTTAGCATTTTAGTTACAGATGTTGCAGATAACTCATTTGTTCCAAATGAAGATGTCGAATTTATATTTGACTGGAATGGAACAAACCAATCTATTGGCACGGCTAGAAGTAATGAAAACGGAACTGCTAATTTCTCTTGGACAGCATCTGGAATCGCTCCTGGTCTCTATGATATACTAGTTATTGCTTATGATAATGTAAGTTCTCCTTTGTCTAAGGGTAGTACTCGTCATTTAGGTAACTCGACGATAATGAATTTAACAGTTCAAGGTAATACTGACTTTAGAATTGATAGTATTCCTTCTTCGATCACAGCGGGGTTAGATTTCAATGTACTAGGCCAGGTTATTGACGACGATGATAATTCTAGGTTATTGATTAGTCCAGTTAAGTTAGAAGTATTTTGGCTAAACAATCCGAATGAAACACTGATTGCAGGATTTACCACTACAACCAATGGGTCATTCAACATGACAGTACCTACAGATGTCTTGAATAATGGTACTATTAGAGGAAATAAAATATTAGTTATTTCAGTTTTGGAAGATTCTTCTCCATTTTATCTTGGATCATCAGTCGAAACTCCAATATTTGTGTTTGGAGTCTCTGAATTCGATTCATTGAAGCCTCTAAATCCAATCATTGTTAATCGTGGTGATGATGTTAATCTCTCAGGTCAACTTGTAGAGTCTTCCAACCGTTTCTTACCATTATCAGGATACGATGTAGCAGTTCAACTTGGTGATACATGGATTGGAAATCTACAAACCAATGCTACAGGATTCTTTAATTTGACATATACCATCCCTACATCTAATCCTTTAGGTCTTGTTACAGCTACATTCTGGTTTAACGGTAGTTCTGACTTGTTGGGCGTGAATTCAAATATTTCAACAATCATTGTCCGTTCTCAAACCTTCATGCTGATAGATTCAATTACAGATAATCCAGTGGCTGGTGAATCTTTCAATGTCTCAGGAACAATACTTTCTGATAACGGAAGTGGCTTGGAACAAAGTGACGGAACGGTTCTACCTGCCAATATTCTATTCACAATTGATGGCCAACCAACCGGATTTACTGTCACAGGCGGAGCGGTTCAAATTGGTGGTATTTGGAATGCAACAATAACTTTGACCAATTCATTTGCCGCTGGCTCTCATATCATAGACGCATCATATATTCCAGCAGTAAACTTCTATCTTGGTTCCAACGATACCGAAGAATTCGATAGTAGAGGATTTAGTGAACTAATATTTATGGTGCCAACAATAGATTCTCTAGGGCAACCAACATTGAATGATAGAACTGAAAGAGGAAATAATATCTCTATTGAACTACTTCTTCAAGATAATACGGGCTCTCCTGTCGATGGACAACAAGTGATAGTTACGTTTGTCGGAACTTCGATTACTACAACTTTGACAACCTCAGTAAATGGAAGTGCATTTGGCGAGTTAACAGTTCCATCAGACCAAGTAGTAGGTCCGATGGACATAGACGCTGTTTTTGCAGGTATTCCTGGCACAACCGGAATAATTGGTTCTCAAACCAATACTTCATTTGTAGTTCTTGCACAAACTAATCTAACAATTGTAGACTCTCCAGAAGGATTAGTTGCAGGTGATTATATGCTTGTTAATGGAACTTTATTGGATGATTTATCCTTGCCTCTAGAGAGTATGGGTGTTCCTTCGTCATCAGTTGTTCATTTGATAGTTGATGGCGAATCAGTGGCAAGCATCGAAACCGATGCGGCCAATGGTACATTTTCTCTTGGTTGGGCCGTTCCTGAAGACATCTCAGCAGGAGTTCACGTTATTGAAGTGAAATTCTATGGAGGACGAGACTGGGTAGATCCGATTGGATTTGGTGAACCTTCCAATCCTGAATATTATTTGCCGAGTTCAGATACTGTTGATTTCAATATCAGTGTTCCGACAGTGATTTCATTACTCACTCAAAGTGGAGATGTCAACCGCGAAGAATTGATGATAATTGAAGGACTTCTAGTTGATGTCGTAAATAATCCACTTGATAATTTAACTGTAGAAGTTTGGCTTGATGGTGAGTTCATGACAAATGTTGTTACAGATTCAGAAGGTTTCTTCACTGCAGTTTATCCTGTGCCTTCAGATGCCGAATTAGGACCTGTGCCTTTAGAAGTAAGATTTACAGGAACTACATTCTATTTGCCAAGTGATGCTAATTCTACATGGAATATCTTCAGTCATATTTTAGTTTCAGTTGATATTGCAGAAACTATTGCAGTTGGCCAAAATATTTCTATAACTGGCTCAGTGGTAGACAACCAATTAATCGGAATTGCAAATCATAACGTTGATTTGATTATAGAGGGAATAGTAATCAATACTGTAACTACTGATGAAAGTGGTAATTTCTTGTTCGATTGGACTGTTCCAGATATTTTTGAATTTGGCAACCATACATTGTTTGCTTATTCTGAATCTCAGGGATATTATAGAGCAAATAGTAGCAATACGTCCTTCTTCTTGGCTCATCGCTCTGATTTGACTGTGATTTTCGATGAAGGTCCAGAAATAACTCGAGGAGAAATTTGGGTTATTTCAGGACGACTGTTTGACTTTGATTCATTGACCAAAGAAGGTCTAGAAGATGAAACGATTAGAGTACTTCTGGATGGTGAACAGATAGGCACAACTTCCACAGGTGTTAATGGAGAGTGGGAAATTATCATTCCTGCTACATTAGATTTGACAAGAGGGCTCCACTCTTTTGACATAATTTTTGATGGGACGAATTCACACCTTGGAACCAATGATACACTATTTGGTTATGTTTGGTCAGATGTCCAAATTTCAATAGATCAATCCTCAACACCAATCGCTATCCGTTCTGACGGAACCTTCGGGCCAATAGAATTGACAGGTTCTATTTCAGAAATAGGTGGAACTGGTGAGGTATTTGAGACGGTTACTATATTCGTAGGAAATGGTTCAGATTGTGTCAATTCAAGAGAAGGTGCAAGATGTATTTCTAGCGACCTAATCAATATCCAATGGTCAAATGGAAATTTCACAATTTCTACTGTTGCTCCATCATGGTATCAGTTTGGTTCGCAATATATACACCTAGATACTCTTAGTAATGAGTCTCTATATCTCAATTCAGCTACTGTAAGTCATCCAATATTTATACAACTCAATGTTGACTTTGAATGGGATATGCAACAAGTAATTCCTGATGAAAGAGAAGAAATAACTGGAAGTTTGACCATTACTGCAAACGATACTAAAGCAGGTGTTCCAGGCATTGCAGTGACATTTATCTTGACTAATTCCTCAAATAGTGTAGTTACTGAACCATTGACTATTACCACAGACTCTAACGGAATTGCATCATTCGAATTCAATTCAGACCCTCCATATGGAGATGAAGACACTTGGGGTGAATTGAGTCTAGATGTTCAAATCAATGACCCAATAATTTCTACATCTAGTAAAGATAAATTTGAGTTATTACGAGCCGATGATAGCTTTAATCCTAATTATAAATCGATAGATGAAGCATCTGGTCAAAATCTATGGGTTTATCTGGTAGTACTACTAATATCTGCATTGATTGCTGGTGGGGTAGTTATTTATCGTCGAAGAATTGCTGGTGAATTATTACAAGAGGCAGCAGAAGTATTTGCTTATACAGCTGAATTATTGGCTGCTGGAGACTCTATTAGGGAAACCATCTTCAATTGCTATCAGAACTTATGTACGGTTCTTCAGCAAAATGGATTCTTAAGAAGAGATTTTGAAACTGTAAGAGAATTCGAAGTGGCCATTAGACAAGCGATGCCAGAGATTTCTGATGATGCTTTGTCGGCAATCGACAATATGTTTGAAATGGCTAGGTACAGTAGAGAAGAATTAGGTCCTCAACATCAAGCAGCTGCTCAACAAGCACTTGAAAGAATGAGCCAAGAAATTGGAATGATTGCAAACATTCCAACTAGATGATTACCATCTAAGATACAGCCTATTGTTGATGAAGTGTGCATTTACTTCATTTTTCATAGAATCTTTTGGAATGTTGAAAGTTCTCTCGAAAGACTCGGTTTTTCCGTCTTTAATACTAAGTTTGACATTGATGAAATTATCACTTTCATCATTTACAGAGAGTTGGAAATCACTTAGTTCAACTCCCATCAGAGGTATCGATAAACCATCAGGATTCATTCTCCCATTCAATTCTTCAACCATCCATTTTAGCGACATATCTGGTTCAACAGATGAAATATGTTCTTCTGGAATCATTCCTGCGGTTACTAGAACTTGTTTATGGCGTAATTCAACTTCCTTGAGGTGTTGAGCAGTAGAATGAAATTCATTATGAAGGACATCAGGTGTAATGGTGAGTCCAGTAGTTTCAATAACCTCATCTTCAATATCTTCAATTAGACTTGAGTCTAGGTTGATATCAATGCTTTCCCATGACGCCATATTATCGCCTCCAGCCTACCCTCAATGAACCTTCGTACTAATTTTAATCTTATTATTTTCAATTTGGCTTTACTTTCCTGAAAAATCTTTTAGCAAAACTTGTTGTAGTTTCAGGGTTACTAGTGGCATTCATCTTTAGATTTACAGGATAACATCGAGTGTAATTTTGATCTCGATTTCTTTTATCCAGTAAAAGTATCAATGCTCTGTCATTTATTGACCGAATCGGACGACCCATGGCTTGTAAAATTGAATTAATTGCAGGTTGAGTCACGGTATAACGCCAAGCGTTGTTTTTCCCAAACTTATCCGATGCATATTCTTTCAAGGAAGAAGATAAGACTGAAGGAGGGGGATTTGGAATGCCTATGCAAACTACTCCATCTAACACTCCATCGCTGTAATCAATGCCTTCAGAAAGTCTTGCCCCAAAGACTCCACATAGTAGGATGCGGTTTTCCTTTGAGCGCTCATCACGTAGCATACCTACGATCTTATCGATGTCATTCTTTGACCAATCTCTACTTTCAACTACTTTCTTGACACCTTTGAAATATACATCTTCTAAAATTTCGTCCAGTAATTTATATGATGGGCAAAATACTGCTATATGGCCATTACTTCCATCGATAAGAGCTTGTATGTGGTTTCTCATTTTATTCCACATTACCTCAGAACGTTCATTATATTTTGTTGAAACATCAGTTGCAACTAAAACAGGTCTTCTCTCACTGGCGAAAGGCGATTTATATTCAGATTTAGTGGTCTTGTCTTTTGGCAAGTCTAGAATATCACTATACATTTGAGGGGGATAAAGAGTTCCTGACATCAAGATAGCCCCTTTAGCAGAAGAGAATAGTTTTCCTGAAACAATACCAGGGTCGAGCAGATGTGATGTGATTTTACCTTCTTTTCCTTTATTGCTAAAGACTAGGCTTAGAGCACTACTACCTGAAAATTGTTCTAGGCATTCTAGAATATGGCCAAGTCGGTATGCATCAGGCTCCATAGCTTCCTCTTCATCAGAATCAATTTCTATTTTTACGCGATTTAGAACTTCACTAATCTTACTTATTCTATCATCCCTCTTTACTTTAGTAATGGTTTGAGTCTCCTCTTGACCAAGTTTCTTTTGTCCAGATAGGCCTTCATATTCATCACATGCAGAGTGAAATACATTGGTAAGTTGAGATATCTCTACCATGGATTCATCCTTGTTATAGCCCAGTTCAGAGTGAAGAATAGAAAATAAATCTGCCATCTTACTTCTTACAAGTTTCATTATTTCGAATGTCCAATCAACAATTTCCATTTCTTTGGCTACTGCAGTAGACATATTTCTTTGATAATCTAATTCTAAGTGTCCTAGATATTCCTCTAATTCCATTGTAGTATTCCTAACGATAGTAGGGGTAACAATCCTTTCCATGTTCATTCTGATTCTATCAGGTAGATTATGTGCTTCATCGACAATTATTATTGAATTTTCTAAGTTTATTCCCATTGATGGTAAGGAATTCTCTCGAACATTATCGGAAAAAACATGGTTATAGTCACATACCAATATTTCGCAATCCTTGGCAGCATATCTACATGTTGACCAAGCACAAGTACCCCAAATCTTACATTTTTCAATTGTTTCTTCTACGTGTCGTGGATGTTCTAGGATATAATCACTCATCTCATCACGCCTAGCAAACTTAGAACCTTCAGAAGACCCCTTTTCACAGTCGCATTTTCCAGTTTGCATGTCAATAAAATCACACATTGATTCTCGGCCAATCAAGTCCACAACCTTGACATTTGATTCAATGCCAGTATTCCTTGAATTTATTTGCCTTACAGTTTCGATAACTATCCTATGTTGTGATTGTCTACCGGTAAGGAACAGTATGTGCACTTTTTGGTCAGATAATCGAGAGATTTCGAGTGCTGCTGCTAGTGATGCAGCCGTTTTTCCAATACCTGTGGGTGCAGCAGCTAGATGGTAGCCATTTTTCCTTAGAGCTTCTCGTGATTCATAGATCATATCAATTTGCCCAGGTCTTGGAGTTTCATGGGCAAGAAAGCGAAAATCACTCTCCCTTTCTACCCCGACTCTAGGCTTCATATTACCAATCCACTGTCGACCATTCTAAAGGATTGGGGGCGCGGTTGCACTGAGGTGAATAATTGTGCCTAGTATGTGGGGGCTAGGCACGTGGGAACCACCAACTCAGCAAGCTGGGGTGGAATCGGAGTCCCCCCGCCCGTCTTCCGGGGGGAAATTTGGTCCATTGTCACCAGACATTGAACCTGATCCATCGCGTGCAAAACGGGCACGCAAACGCAAAGCGGCTAAGCCAAACAGATTGGATCTGTCTTGTCTGGCGCCGAAGGTGGCATCACGAAAATCTCTTTCTTCGTTATGCCTAATCATCCCATCCCCTCTTGCACTCTCACCATTTATTGTTGGTATTCTTCACGTTTTATCGTTGAAGCACGAGCCTTAGCAACTGCTTCTTCGAGTAGTTTTGTTTCTTCGATTTCCTTTTCCAAGGCTTGTCGAATGAACAGCTTCAATCCTTGTTGTGCTGCTTCTTGAGTTGTTGTTCCTTGTAATTCATACAAGTGGCCTAAGCGCATTTGATCTCCACGCCCTAATGGTATTCTTACAGAGTCCATTTCAGATAGAAGAGGCTGACCATTTAGGAACTCTTGGATGGCTAGTCTGACGACATCAGACCTGCTACGTGCTCCATCAGTGCCAATTCTAGAGTCTAGCAATTGTAAATCCTCTTCTGTAATACGAAGGGATATCAATGTACTTGGAGCAGTCATTTTGGTTCCTCTCAAACCTTCCTAGATATCCTTACCTTATAGTATTTATTACAAATGATTACGAATTGACTTACAGCGTAATACATAATATTTTTATTAAAAACGCTACACTGAGCGTATATGTGTTTTTTTTGTTGTAATTTAGATGTATTTTATGATAAACTGTGTATGACAATAAATATACGATTGGAATGGTTGAGATGAATTATGAGCCTAAATCCTAGCAGAGGACTTTACCTATATCTTAGAACACTTAACCAAGCCATGGATGATAAAATCATTACTGATGACGAGGCTGCAATTCTACATGTTCTTGCAGGCTCTCTGGGTGTTTCTCCAAGTGATACTGCGGAATGCTTGGCCGTTGTAAGGGGTGAAGAGAAGAATCCTTTCGATGATTTAGAAGAAGATTATTCTGGTCAGCAAATGGGTGATGTTTCAACCTATCAAGCTGCACTTATTGCAGCTCTCGATGATGAAGTCATATCCGAAGATGAGTGGTCAATGCTAAATTCTTTTAGGACTATAATTCAACTTCAGCCTGACCAACATGCCATGATAGAAGAAGCGATACATGGCATGGCAGAGGTGGATTCTCAAGGCCAACGACGATTAGAGAGACTACAAAGATTCAATATTGTATGCCCTTTTAACAATTGAGAGATTGTCTGTTTTTCGAACGTTTGTCAATCTTATTGGGGCAACTATTAGAAGGGGGTTTCAATTGCCCGTGAATAACACATAGTGTCAAGGTGTAAAGATGAGCGTTTTAGACTTAATTTATGATAATGTAGTAGCAAGAGACCCAGAGCAGCCAGAATTCCATCAGGCGGTCAAGGAAGTATTAGAATCTCTAGAACCAGTTCTTGAAGCCCACCCTGAATACAGATCTGTAGTTGAGAGAGTAGTTGAGCCAGAACGTTTGATTCATTTCCGTGTTCCTTGGGTCGATGATTCAGGAACAACTCAAGTTAATCGAGGATTTAGAATTCAATTTAATGGTGCAATCGGACCTTACAAAGGTGGATTAAGATTTCACCCAAGTGTCAATGCCTCAATCCTAAAGTTCCTAGCATTTGAGCAAATTTTCAAGAATTCTTTGACAGGACTTCCAATGGGTGGTGGAAAAGGAGGTTCAGATTTTGACCCTAAGGGTAAGTCTGACGCTGAAGTAATGAGATTTTGTCAATCATTCATGATGGAATTATGGAGACATATAGGACATAACTGCGACGTTCCTGCTGGTGATATCGGTGTTGGAGGAAGAGAAATTGGATACATGTTTGGTATGTTCAAGAAACTACAAAATGAATTCCAAGCAGGTGTATTAACCGGAAAAGGATTATCATACGGTGGTTCTCTAATTAGACCAGAAGCTACTGGATACGGATTAGTATATTTCGCTAGAGAGATGTTGGCTACAAAGGGTAAGTCATTTGATGGGGCTACAGTATCTATTTCTGGTTCAGGAAATGTTGCACAATTTGCATGCGAAAAAGTTCTAGATTTAGGTGGTAAGCCAGTTACTATGTCTGATTCTAGTGGATGGATTCACGATCCTGCTGGAATTGATAGGGAAAAGTTGGAATGGATTATGGACTTGAAGAATAACCGTAGAGGAAGAATTTCTGAATATGCTGATAATTTTAATGGAGTAACATTCACAGCATCTGCTCCAGAACCAACTCCAAATGGTCTATGGGGAGTAAATGTTGATGTCGCTTTACCTTGTGCAACTCAAAATGAACTTAACGGTGAAGAAGCAAAACTACTAGTGGCAAATAATGTCACTGCAGTTGCTGAAGGTGCAAACATGCCTTGTACTCCTGAAGCAGTAGAAGTATTTCACAAGGGTGGGATTCTATTTGCTCCTGGAAAAGCATCAAACGCAGGTGGAGTTGCCACTTCTGGTCTTGAAATGTCTCAAAATTCACTTAGACTAGGATGGACACGTGAAGAAGTCGATGCAAGACTTGATGGTATTATGGTAAATATTCACAAGAACGCTTCAGAAACCGCAGAAAAGTATGGACGACCAGGTGATTATGTCTTTGGAGCAAATGTTGCAGGCTTCCTCAAGATTGCTGAAGCAATGATCGCTCAAGGTGTAGTTTGATATCTAATCGATAACTGGCTCAGATTCAATACTGTGGTAAATTATTGACATCTCCTGTTCGATATTGACATAGTCTTGTCCATCATCAAATTCGATTCTTAAGCTATGAGTTTCATATGTATTGAAATGAATTACATACCAGTCGTCAGATTCACCATCTTCAATACGACTACTTTTTGACAGGCATACATCATTTGCTTCATCGAACATTTTCCATGTAAAATCGACGGTTTGTCCTCCTCCTCCGAATTCATCGATAAGGCTAGGGTTTTCAACCATGGATGTTACTTCAATCATGTAAGGGTGAGTTCCATTATTCTCAGGAATAGGATTGATTGGTAAGGGCTTAGGGTCATTTGTATTAGATTCAATCCAGTCAATTCTAAAGTCAATACGAATAATTATTGACATATTTTCAACATTACCATTTGAATCAATAGCGTATGCATCAAGATGGTATATTCCATGTTGATCAAATTCAATTGATATGTTTGATTTAGAAACAGCATCAACCGTTATTGGCTCGTTTCCATCATTAACATTGATTGCATAAGATGTAATCTTCTCCTCTGATGTGGTTTTAGAAAAGTCAAAACTTAAGTCTACATTTTCTATAGATATCAACTCACCATCATTATAGGTTTCAATAATAGTTCCGTTTGTCTGATGAAAATTAATGGATAATTCAATACCAGAGGATTTTGAGTTCTCTGATATACAACCTGATAAATTGATACAACCAAGCAGAAGCAGGGTAATCATGAAAGCCGATTTATTCATATAAATCTCTCTTTATTTCTCTATCACTGATTATATTGGGTCCATTGCTGAGTTTCTTGATTGAAGTAAGATAAATTACCAGATTCATCCTTTGTCCAATGAACTCCATTTTCTTCCCACGAAGTAGGAGTATTCTGTGCCTGAATATTTGGAATATCTTTCTGTTGGCTCATATTTGCTTCAGTTGAATTATCATACTGCATTTGTTGAGCGAACGGAGAATTCTGTTGTGATTCCGTTTGTCGATTCTTTACTACTAAGAGGGCGCCAATAATACCCAGTACAATTATTGCTAGGAATGCAAACATCATGCCGTTTCCACTATCTTCAGAAACAGATTCAGACCTTGTTGGGTCTTCAGGGTAGTCGTCCCATCGGTCCGAGACTCCATCGCCATCAGTATCCACAGATTCATTTCCATCTGTTGGGAAAGCATCTTCAGCATCATTAACTCCATCATTATCGGTATCTAATTGACTCTTAGCACAACCTTTAGAATCAACAATAGCATTTGGCGGAGTACCTTTACATTGGTCATTAGCGTTTGAATATCCATCTGAATCATCATCTTTTTGATATTCAGAACAGCCTTGTTGGTCAACAGGTTGTCCTTCAGGAGTATCATAGCATAAGTCGTCTGAATTCCAAATGTCATCATTATCTTCATCTTTTTGTGACTCTGCACAACCACTTGAATCAACTTGTTCACCACTTGGTGTAGCAGGACATTGATCTAAAGTATTGTCAATTTGGTCATTATCATCATCATATTGGTCTTGTGAACAACCAAATGAGTCATAATCCGCATTAAGGGCGGTATCTGGGCAATTATCTTCATCATTGTAAATCGTATCGAAGTCATCATCTTTTTGTGATTCAGAACATCCTTCATCATCAGGAACTTCACTAGTTGGAGTTGATGAACAGAGGTCCAAATTATCTTTTACACCATCTAAATCTGAATCTCTTTCAGAAGCTGAGCAGCCTTGTCCATTGACATTTGATTGTGGTGTTGTAGTTGGACATAAGTCAATGTCATCATTAATTCCGTCATTATCAGTGTCTAATTGACTATCTGCGCATCCAGAGTTGTCAATAATTGAGTTTAGAGGTGTTAGAGGGCATAAATCATACTTATCCATAACTCCATCATTGTCAGAGTCCTTTTGTGAACCCGAACATCCTGTAGAATCAACTGTTTCTCCAGCAGGGGTTGATGGACAGGCATCCTGTTGATTTGAGACACTGTCCATGTCATCATCTAATTGTGAAGCAGAACAACCTGTAGCATCTACACTATCTCCAAAGGGCGTATTTGGACAAAGATCTGGATTATTTCCATTTGCATTATCTCCGAAACCATCACCATCAGCATCGAACCATTGAGTTTGGTCTGTAATAAATTTATCAGGATTATTTCCATTTTGGTTATCACCATAACCGTCTCCGTCTTGGTCTTCCCATTGAGTTCCATCACTTGGGAATGCATCAGGATTCAAACCGGCTTGATTATCACCATACCCATCATTATCTGAATCATACCATTGAGTAGGCTCAGTAGGGAATTTATCTGCGTTATTACCACCTATGTTGTCACCATATCCATCACCATCTTGGTCTTCCCATTGGGTGCCATCAGTCGGGAATTGGTCAGCATCATTGCCATTGGCATTATCACCATATCCATCTCCATCTTGATCTGCCCATTGGGTAGCATCGAATGGGAATTGATCACCATTTGTACCTGCTGAATTATCTCCGTATCCATCTCCATCTGAGTCAGTCCATTGTGTCGAGTCTGTGGGCCACAAATCAGCATTATTTCCATTTGCATTGTCCCCATAGCCATCCCCATCCGAATCACTCCATTGGGTGGGGTCGGTTGGGAATGCATCAGAATAATTTCCATTTGGATTATCGCCATATCCATCACCATCTTGGTCTGCCCATTGAGTGTTGTCATATGGGAAAGCATCAGGAACGTTTCCATTTGGATTGTCTCCATATCCATCTCCATCTCCATCAACCCATTGGGTTGCGTCATTAGGATAATCGTCTACATCATC
>QQRY01000010.1 GCA_003602575.1 Candidatus Poseidoniales archaeon | reverse complement strand
GGGGGAGGAGGGGGGCCGGGGGGGGGGGCGGGAGGGGGGGCAAGAGGGGGGGCGGGACGGGGGGCCAGAAGGAGGGCCAGACGGAGGGCCAGAAGGAGGACCGGACGGAGGGCCAGAAGGAGGACCGGACGGAGGGCCAGAAGGAGGCTTAGAAGGCGGACCAGATGGAGCAGCTAATGGCTCAATTTCAGGAAGGTTTTGTTCCGCTAATGGTTCGGGCTCGGCCTTTGCTTTAGATGGGGGCAATGGTGGTGGTGAAGAAGCAGTCAAAACCGAAGTCGTAGTTTCATCTGCTTGAGTAGATTCTGTAGGAGTTTCATCAAAAGATTTGGAGAATGCCAATAGGTCTTCGGAATTCGAATTATCCGATGCATCCTCTATTTCAGATGGTTGAGAGTTAACTTGCTCCTTAGCAACTGGAGGAATAGGTTCTAATTTAGGAGCAGATGTTGTAGGAGAGAGTAAAGGATCCTTTGATTGCCATGGAGGTACTCTTGGCGAATCGCCATCCTCTTCACTTTCTTCAGGCGCCTTCCCTACTGAGATTGCAGTTGCTCCTCCAGCCGAATTTTCTCCAAAATATTCGGTCATCTTTACTTCTGAAGCATCTATTATCCCTCGCTCTTCAACATTTCCGAAATCATCGAGGTCAGATACAAAAGCATTGGAGAACATACCCGCTCCAATCGAATTTTTCGTAACTCTATTCTTGTCTGCTTCGAATGTAAAGTCATAATCATAAGGGCCTAAGTCGAGTTTAACACTATTTGATCTAATCATGAAGGTCCAGTCGCCCTTTTCCAAAGGGAACTCGAAAGTAAACTTTCTAGTTAGCCCAGGGCCAATAGAAGAGATTCCTTCATGCGATTCAACCTTTCTTTTATCATTAGTTTGGATAAAAATGTCTAGGCCACCTACAGGAATAGATGCTTCATTTGAGATTTCAATGGAGACAAAGACCACGTCTTGGTCATCATCATCAATTTCCATTTTGGCTAGTAGTAGGCGACTTTCTAGAGGCGAAACTCGTTGAATATGTTCTTCCGACATGTCTCCCACTTAATCACCTCTAGAGGCAGTTGTACTTGAAATACATGTTTTGACGGATATATAATTAGCGTAATTTTTGCCTAGCCTCAATGGGTAAAGACCAGTCTACTGCGGCTACAGTGTGATTTTTCTTATCCAGTGATGTTCTATATTCTAGGTTTTTTGAGCGTGCAGCTAATGAATCACGCAGCCCAAACCACAATGGTCCAATTATTGGTAGTAAGTATGCTAGTTTTCCAAATGCTCTAGGGCCCCAATGATGTAATTCAAGAACAGTACCATTATCATGGACTATAGCGATTCTAAATGCTCTTTGACCTAGCGAACGACCAAAACTCCTACCAGTATATTTCCAATACAGCCAATGAGAGGTCAATAGTATCATCCAGTTACTAAAGAAGAATAAGATATATTCTAGCCCTCCTTTGAATAACTCAAAATTCAATAGATTTCCAGTCAATTGAAATCTGGTTATAAACGATAGGACAATCGAAATTAGAAGGACATCTAACATGAATGCAGCAATTCTTTTCCAAACTGGCGCTATCAACATGCCTTCAGGGGCACTTCTGAGGACGGCCTGAGCCAGAGTCCCACCTCCTTGGTATACTTCTACAACATCATCGGCCATGTTTGCCGGTAGTGTGGATAGTTTGTCAATATACGCATTTAATCATTGGAGATATGCCAGGCTAAACAACCTCTTTCTTCTACCCAATCAAGCCATGATTTCCATGTAGGGTCTTGTCTTAGTGTAGAAAGATGGCCAATTACAATCAAACCACGTTTGGCTCTAGTCAATGCAACATTTAGTCTCCGTCTATCTTTTAAGAATCCAACATCTCCATTCTCATTTGCTCTAACTGTTGAAAATACAATGACTTCTTTTTCGCGACCTTGATATCCATCTACACTTTTAATTTCTAAACCACTATATTTCTCTCCAACCTCTCGGCCACCTGCCTGTTCAAATAAGTCATTCAAGACTCTTACTTGTCCATTGTACGGGGTAATGATACCGATGTCGGTAGTTTGAAGATCTCCAATTTCAAGTAAACCATCTATGATTGAAAGAACCTTTGCGGCTTCTGTAAAGTTAGAACGACTACTCCCCTCCTCGTCCAATTCTTCAGAACCTTCTACTGGAATGAAAGCAACTGGGTTGTCCCAATCTGGCCATAATAGCCCAGCAGGCGCGGGCCTCTGCTCTTTAGTACAACCATCTTCAAGTTGATTTTCGTAGAATCTAGCACTAGGGAATTCCCTTATTGATGGATGCATTCTGTATTGGGTAGTCAGCATTTGCGCGGGTATGTCGCACTTATGCAATCTCTCGAACAATGATTGTCCTAAACCCCCAACTTCAGCAGTTTCACTAATTACAGTTGGCGGAAGTTGTTTGTGGTCTCCAACAAGAATCAATTGTCTACACCCTCTATTAATCGGTACTAGAGCGCTAGGCTCGCTTGCCTGAGTCGCCTCATCAATCAATACGATTGGGAATTTTCGATTTCCTAGAATTTGATGACCAGAGCCAATTGTAGTAGCACAAACGACTTCTGCATCATCCAATACCGAAGCGGTCATCTCGCTTTCAATCCGTCTCATATCTTTGTAATTCTGCTTGATGTCCCTGTGCGCTAAGCCTTTTTCTTTACCTTTTAATTTAGATAATCCCTTTCTTAGCTCATCATTTTCATCCCTTATGAAGTTCAATTCCTCTTGTAGAGGATGGTTTTCTAAAAGCGCATCTAAAGTGGCATCACGTAGATTTTCTCTAACTTTAACGGGTCGGCCAATCCTAACTGCTTTTACTCCTAGTTCAAGCAATCCTTCTAGTAGATTATCAACTGCTACATTTGATTCTGCACTAGCCATTATTGCCCCTTGGCCTTTGTCTGCTAATTCTTTCAATAAATGAACAGCAGTATGTGTTTTACCTGTACCTGGCGGACCTTGAATGAGTGTAAGTCGTCTTTGCATCGCAACTTCAACAGCATTTTGTTGAGATTCATTCAAAGAGTTTATCTTTTTGAGGTTGTAAATTTTCTTTTTTCCTTTGATTTCAGGAGGCCGCTCTGCCGACGAGGCACAATCATGAAGTGTCCCGAGAAGTAAGTCTCGAAGGGGTGTACCTCCTTCGCCTTCTGATGAATGAAATGAAATTAGAGCATCATGCATTCTATCATGAGCAACTCTGTTTGCTCCACGATCTATTCTCCATCTGCCCTTTTTCAAGTCCTTTGGTTTTTCATTAACTACAACTCTGATTCTAGTAGGTCCACGGTCCAGAACGATTCCCTCGTAAATTTTTTCACCCCAAGGTTTAGTTCTTGAAATTAAAACAATATCTCCATGTCCAAATCTATGGGTGGGCATCCGAGCCCTATCTGGCTGTTCAAAAACTACAATTGGGTCGCCAAAGAACCTACCTTGGGTTCTTGCGTCCAACTCAAAGAGGGTTAATCCAGCAGCTAGAAGTCTTTGCTTATTCCACTTCTTCCACCTTTCTTCGACCATCGCAGTCTCATCATCGAGTTCAATTTTTATTAATTTAGTAAATCTAGTGAAGTGGTCTTGACCTCTTTTCCAGATATAGGGCATTTCATCATCTAACGATAATTTTTCTTCGGGAATACTATCTTTGGCGCTATTCATACGTCGGATAGAGCCCTTTTTCGCCATTTCTATCTCACATCGCGACCCATCTTGATATCACTCATCAATTGAAGTATACATTGTCCGCGAGACCCTATCACTTAAACCCTCTTTGCAGGGCCCATTATTTGGTGGCCTAGGTGTTTGGATGGCGTAAGAAGGGCGCATCAGGTGAAGAAAACCTGTGTCCATATTGCAATAATCCTAATCCACCCGAGGCAAAACAATGTTCTCTTTGCTATTATGAATTAGACCGCTCGGCAAGAGATCAACCAATGGCTCCCCCATCTTCTACCGACTCAGAAATAATGTCAACCTTACTTAGTGATGATTTCGAGGAGTTCGAAGAAGACGATGCAGTAGAAGCAGTTCTTACTCTTGACGATGTGACTGTAGAAGTTGACCAATTCGATATTGCGGGTGAAGAAAATAGCGATTTTCAATTCATTGATAGTTCTGGGCCCACGCTTTCAGATACCAAAGACTACCAGGCGCCAAAGGAAGTTCAACTAAAGAAGTCCGATGCTCCAAAAAAAGATATTAATTTCGTAGTACCCGAGTCTAATCCATTAGAAGAGGTCGCCGAACCAGTTCATACAGGTCAAGGTTCCTTGTTTTCAGTATCCTCCGAGGCAGATTTTAGTGTCGAAGAAGTGAAAAATTCTGCAATATCGGTGCCAGGAAAGGCAAATATGGACCCACAAATTATCAGTGATGATATAGAACAATCCAAGGTCGATTTAACAGATTCTGCGGCTGAAGATGAAATAGATGTGCCAAGTATTCCAGAAATTCCAGAAACCCCAGCAGTTGTTCAAACACCAAGTATTCCCGAAATTCCAGAAACCCCAGCAGTTATTCAAACACCAAGTATTCCAGAGGCTTCAGAGGTATCTAGTGAAACTCCATCGGTACCAGATGTGCCTAGTACCCCCGAAACAACTCCCGATGTGCCCGATATTCCAGAGCAAGCCTCTTCTAAGGTGGTCAAAGAGCAACCTCCGGCCCAATCACCTGCGCCAAGTCCACAACACAATGGTAGAATTTGGCCTTGGCCTGCAAAGCAGCCGTGGGATGAAAGACAAGTGTACAGAGAGGTGGTTTCCATGCTTGAAACAGTAAAATCTGGAAAACTTGTTCAAACTGCACAAACACTAGACAAACTAGGCCCTCACCTGAACATAAATCTAGAGATGCTGATTCACATAGGCACAATTATGCGTTACTTAGGTCGAGAAGAGCATTTACAATGGATGTTGAAAATGGCACAAACTGTATATCCTAATGACGAGAGGGTCACTTCAGCAATTACTCATTTGTCGAATTAGAGGGATAGAATGTCGTTAACTCCTGTGCTAGAAATTGATGATGGATTATCATTAATTCCAGTAAATAAATCAATTCTTTCCTCTGTTCTCGAGGCTTATAATGAAGACCCAGAATCCGCATTAGTCGCTCTTCCTTGGTTGAATAATCATGAGGATATTAGGACCCAATTAAGGGATATGTTATTTGATGTTGAATCACAATCCGATAAAGATGAATTGCATTTTTGGAGTATTATTACAGGGCCGAAAAAAGAATTTGTAGGTCTGATCGGTCTTGGCGATGAGTTGCAATTATTACATTCAAATTATAATTTAGGATATTGGGTTAGAACTGGATTTAGAAGACAGAATATTGCTATTAGGTGTGTTAATGAGATTTTATCTTGGTTGAAATCAAGAGATGAGTTTTTCCGAATTGAAATAACGGTGCATCCTCACAATGAGGCCGGTTTAGCTACAGCTCAGTCGATATGTAAAAAATGGCAAGGTGAATTGGTTGAAGAATTCATTGGGATTGAAATTGGCAATAGGACTGTTCCACATCGAATTCATATTATAGATATCAAAAAGGAGTGAATCAATTGAATCACACTTGGTTGACAATAGACTGTGATGATGTCAGACACGTACCTAAAGTCCAAGGCCACCCGACTAGAAGTAACTCGAATAGAGTAGGTCCTACAGAAAAACTATCCAAACAATTCATCAGAGGAATGAATGGCTTTGAGAATTGGATGGACAAACATCAGTCGCCAGTAACATTATTCATTATCGCTGATATGTTTGAATCAAAGCAGTTTTCCCAATGGATTGCTTCGATTCTCAATAAATACGGCGATAGGGTTACCGTGGGATGTCATGGGCTAACTCATCGCTCATGGTCAGCATGGCCCGAAGATATCGGCGGATTTTCCACTGCATTAAGTCAAGCCACAGAAATCATCAAACAACACACTGGTACTAACTGGCGGCCATGGTTTCGAGCTCCTGGGGGATATATTGCTCCATGGATGGCTGAAGTCATCGCCAAATCCGGATTTACAGTAGATAGTTCAATCAATCCATCGTGGCTTGTTAAGAAAAAAGCAGGCAAAGGAAATAGTTGGTATGATGTGAGGAAATCAATTTCTGATAATGGGATAATAGAGAGAGAATGGCTAAACAAATGGAATTTACCAGTCAATGGCCCTGCATTGTCATTATTTCCTCTTTCTCTAATCGCAAAAAGAGCTTGGAGAAAAATACCGCCTATCTTGTCAGTAAAAGATGCATTAAATGCTCCAGAAAATCGATCTGTCCAACTTGCCACAGTATATTGGCATATTCTTGACCACGGCAGGAAAAATGGTAATTGGAGTCCACCGATTCCAAATAGGAGATTTTCTTTGAATATTAATCGAAGTAATACTGAATCACTAAAAACCGTCAATTGAAGCATTACTCATGTTCAATGAAGTAGCATGGAATAAACCAACTCTATGGCATCAAGGTCTAAGTTCTGATAAACTAAATTATATGGAACGAGCAATATCGATTACATTTTTTGCTGGTTTGACTGCTTTATGTGCACAAATTGCATTCGCAGTCCCTTGGACTCCAGTACCTTACACTTTCCAAACTTTTGCCGTATTAGCAACAGGAGTATACCTGAGGAGGAATGATGCTTTTGTTTCTGGTTGTGTGTATGTCCTTGCAGGAGCTATTGGCGCACCAGTTTTCGCTGAAGGTGGAGATATGCTTTTTGATAGTGGTAAATTGATTGCTAGTGGCGGATATTTGATTTCTTTCCCGATTGCTTCTGCACTAGTTGCTGAAGGGTTAGATCGCTCAAGAAGTGCAGGTATTGCAGATTTCAAAGCACAAATAACTTGCTGGATATTAGCAATGATTCCAGTTTACATAATCGGTACAGCATGGTTGGCAGAATCCTATGGAGTTGGTTTATCACAAGCATTTGAGTGGGGAGTTGAACCATTCTTGATTTGGGACTTTGCCAAGATTCTAGTTATGGCTTTAGTAACAACCAAACTATGGTCATATTCCCAACCAGAATGAAATTCTCTAGGGTAAATTCTTGGAAAATATAGCGGCCTTTGATTTTGTTTAAGGTCTTTCAATAGTTAACCTAAAACACGCCCGCAATTATCATTGTTATCAATGCAATAATCCCACATACAATGTAGATGAGAATTCCAATGGGGCTTCTCTTGAATTTTGAAGACGGTTTGAATCCAAGAACTGGTTCTGCTTTTTCTGCAAGGTCATCTTCTATCTCTCCAATGGTCTTCATGCTAGTACTGAAGGGACTGTGATATTTGAATACTATTGTGATATCATATAGATATTATTATAATAGCGTGTTAGGTGCGAGTAAACGGTGGAACAATGGAAACACATAGCGCATCAATAGACGAAATACAATTTAGAGACATAGAAATCAAATCACTGAGTGGCTGGCTTGGAATATTTGTGCATTTAATCATAGTTCCAGTGTTGTTTTTAGGTAGTTTCGGACTTTATGCATTTGGCGCTGGAGGGGTCGTACTAGGCGGCTTCTTACAGATGTGTATTGGAATTTTATGGTTTGTAATGTGGAATTCCTACGTCGTAATTAATCCAAATGAATCAGCAGTCTGTCAATTCTTTGGCAAGTATGTCGGTTCAGTAAAGACAGAGGGATTCCGTTGGTTCGTAAATCCCCTGTACGAGAAAACCAAGGTTATCTTCAGAATTAGAAATTTTGAATCTGCAAAGTTGAAGGTTAACGATGTCAATGCGAATCCAATCGATATCGCAGCGGTAGTTGTTTGGCGTGTATTTGATGCTGCTGAAGCACTTTTCGAAGTTGATGATTATGAAAACTATGTTCAAATCCAAAGTGAGGCGGCTTTAAGAGCAATGGCTACTAAGTATCCTTACGATATTATCGAAGAGAAAGATCTCGGCGGAGTTGCCCTTTCAAGCCATCAAGAAGTAGTGGCAACAGAACTTAGAGAATCGGTCCAAGCAAGGCTAAGCCGAGCAGGAATTGAGGTTTTAGAAGCTCGAATCAGTCACTTAGCCTACGCTCCTGAAGTTGCTCAAGCAATGCTAAGAAGGCAGCAAGCAAGTGCAGTTGTAGCAGCAAGAAGAGAGATCGTCGATGGTGCTGTTGGCATGGTTGAACTCGCTTTAGACCAACTTAGTGTCAAAGGAATCATTGAACTTGATGAAGATAAGAAAGCCACAATGGTTAGTAACTTGTTAGTCGTTCTATGTTCAGAAACAGACACTACTCCAGTAGTTAATACAGGTTCATTATATCAGTGAGAGGAATCAAGATGGTGCCGACTGAATTAATCGTGGGAAGCATAGGTAACCTTATTGCTTTCATCTTTTGCTTGGGCTATGCCGTATACACGTTTCTAAGGAAAGGAGTACATGTCAAAGGTAAAGGTTGGAAAGCCAAGGATGAAGCACCTAAATCATATTATTTCACTATAGCGATTATGATTCTTGTAAGTATGCTCTCATTAGGAGCTATTATTTTTAGGCTATACACATATTACTACGTGTGAGGGTTTAAATGACAAGCGAATCTAAAAATAATACAGAATCAAATGATTTTATGCAAACGGGGAAGATAAAGATGGAGAAAAAGAAACTACTCCTAAGAATTGACCCCAAACTCCATGACGAGTTAAGAAAATGGGCAGATGATGACTTTCGGTCTATCAATGCACAGATAGAGTTTTTATTGAAAAAGTCTGTAGCAGAAAATAGACGGGATTCAAATGGATGAAACAAATAACGGATTTTGGGACGAAAATGATGGTGCTAGTCAGCAAGCACCCCCGACTCAATACAATATCAATCAGCAGATATCTGAACCACAATATTACAACAATCAACAAGGAATGCCAACCCAGATTCCCCCTTCACAACCAAACTACTACCAACAAGGAATGCCAAATCAAATTCATGGCCAACCATCAACAATTCCATTAAATCAAGGTATTTCATCAACCTATTACCCAGAAACCTCGGCGATGACGGCAATAATATTATCTGCACTTTCTTTCGCAATGTGTGGGATATTTCTTTCAATTCCAGGAGTGATCATGGCTAGAAAGGCGTTAGATATAACAGATCAAATGCCCAACCATCCCGACGCAGGTACTGCAAAAGCAGCTTTTGTTCTTGGATGGATAAATATTGGAGTTTCCGCCCTCGGAATAGTAGTATTAATTTTCTTCACCATGGTTTCTGTGGCATTTTCTTAGGGAATTAATAGTTTAAGTACTCTCGAGACATATGTCAAATGTTGATTTTATGAGTTCAAAAAAAACGCTGTATTTCGCTTATGGTTCTAACCTTGATTTTGAAGATTGGTCCAATTGGTGCCACGGTAAGAATGCAGACCCTTCTGGTCTTGTAGAGGTCGAATCAGCCTTTCTTCCAAGTTATCGCTTGAAATTTCATTATTATTCTGGTGGAAGAAAAGGTGGAGCTGCAGATATTGTTGAGGCTGACTTAGGAAATATAGTGCCAGGCGTTTTGTTCGAATTAGATGATTATACACTTAAATTAATGGATCGTAAAGAAGGCGTAAAGAGCAAATCATATCGTCGAAAACAAGTCCATGTGGTGACTTTAGATGGCCGAATAATAGAGGCTCTAACTTATGTCGTTTGTGATGAAAGTATACAAAATAAATTTATTCAACCAACAGCTGAATACGCCGAACTAATCAGAAACGGACTCTCAAAGCGTGGACTCCCAATTGAATTTTTAGATGCCGCAATCACTCCGCAAAATTCAGACTCCGAACTAAATCGAATTTTTGTTTATGGTACTCTAATGAGTGGGGAGTCACGTCATTCTGCAATAGATTATCCGGATATTAAGTTTGTAGGTAGGGCATCTTCCAAAGGTAGGTTAATGCATGTAAGTGACTTTCCAGGCCTAATTTTTAATGATACGAAACAGGTTTTTGGAGAAGTATATCAATGCCAAAATGTCAGTCAAACATTGAATAAACTAGATCAAATAGAAGGTTTTTACGGCTATCAGCATGATGGTTCTTTGTTCAATAGAATTATTTCGAAAGTAGAATTAAACAATGAATTTATTTGGGCATGGACCTATTTGTTTAATCGGACCGATGGCGAGGAAATACTGTCTGGGAATTGGCATGATAGGGATTAAAGTTGGATATCAAACTCGTCTATGTATGGTAATAGAGCATCACTCAATCCTTTCAGGCTTTCAACAACTCTGGTTTCGGGCTTAAGTGCCTTCATTAGTATAATTCGAGTATCTTGACTTACTTTCATGTCCAAACTTTCTAGCGATTCGACAATTTTTCGCTGTAGTCTGCCGCCAGTTCTGTCCCAATCCATTAGTACCGAGATTACTGCGCCCCCGTCGATTAAATTCCGAGAACCATATGTTTCGTAAAGATACGTAACTACTCTTTCAATAGTCCAACCTCTGTTTAGAACCTCTATTTTCCCAACAAAGCCTAAACTTTCAAGAGCTATTTTATCTCTTTTTCCTTCGACCAATATCGGGCAACTAAGTTCTCTATTACGCCTTCTTTCTTCACCGATAGATTGGCCTGCAATCATGAACCTTTTATCAGGGTCATTTGAGCCATTGGGTCGGCCTTTGACGTTCATATCAAGCACCAACCTCATGCAAGATATAAGCGATAATTTTCTCGGGTTCTTTACCAATAACTTTGACCTTTTTCATACGAGAGGTATGTCCACTTACAATATCGATTGCTGATTTATCGAGTTCAAAGATTTTTGATAAAATATGTATGACGGCTAGATTAGCTTTTCCATCTTTGGCTTGAGCAGACACAGAAACACTCAACCCATTGCGCCAATCATTAAATCCAGTTATTCCCGATCTTTTTGCATCTGGTTGGACTTCAATGTCTATTAGAATGTGTCCATCAAGGGTCTTTTGAATACAAGAAGAAACATCCATAATATCACATTTGAAGACTTTCGATATTACTCCCACAAAGCCGACTTATTTTACACGCTCGGCGCGTTAAATAAGAGAAAAACTAAGATTAATATAATATCAGGGTAAATGCTGTACTGCTAAGCACCCTAGGGTGCGTTAAAGCATTCAGCCTTAGCTATTTTTCAACAAATCCTTAAGGGGTACAACTTGGGCGCCACAATAGGTCAACACCATGCCAGCAGACGACACCGTTTTTTCTGTTCTTTATGATAAATTCCTGTTTTGGGGTATTTTGGTAGGAATTTTCACATTTGGATGGCTTTTCTTTGCCATTGCAAAATACCGACAAAACATTGTCCCTGATACTACTGATATAGATCATATCGTAGTTGGTTCATTCCCAGTCGAAAGACACAATACTAAACTCGAAGTCCTATTTTACGTACTTCCAACAATTATTGTTGTTTGGGTTACAATGTTGGCTTTATCTTCCAATACTCAGGTATGGGTTATTCCAGATAATGAAGAATCATTTGACATGGAAATCGTTGGAAAACAATGGTTCTGGGAATTCCACTACAGTGAAGAACTTACATGGCAAGATGATCCGAGAATTACCGGCATAGATGTCAGTTGGGGACAGGACCTGGTTATTCAGTTTTCAAGTAATGCTGAAGCATCTAATATGACTATAACGATAGGTAATGTTGCAACAGATTACTCTCTTGATCAACAGTTAGGTGTCAAGACTATTACTTCTAGTTTTGATAGATTTAGTTACGCCACGGTCGAAGTAACAGATGCTTCAGAAAATGTATTACACACTTGGAACCACATCCCAATAGGTCACCAATTATCTTCTGCATTGGGAGAACATATGATAGTGCCATGCGATGACGAAGTAGTACTCTCATTATTTTCTTTAACATCTGATTACAGCGAACTAAACAGCACTTATTGGGGAGTTCAACATTCCTTCTGGCTTCCTGAATGGGGAGTCAAAGAAGATTTAGTCCCTGGCTTAGAAGGAGGTACAATAATGTGGTTCCTTCCTGATGACCCAGGCACATTCGACATCCGATGCGCTGAATATTGCGGAATGGACCACTCAAAGATGATCGGGAAAATAGACGTTGTATCTCCAATAATCGATGGAGTATACCAAAATTGTGACGAAGATTCCGGACTCCCAAAATCTGATGGAGGCGGAAATTGATGCGTAAATTAGCAATTGGAATTTTAGGTTTAATCCTATTATCGATGTTTGCAATTCCTCAATTTACTGCTGCTCCAGGAGGAATAAACAGCTTTGGAGACAATGGATGTTCGTGCCACGGAAGTCCATCTACAGACACTACAGTGACAGTTACAGGACTCCCAACAGAATTCAATGCAAGTGAAACATACTCATTCACATTGACAGTAACAAATGACGTTATGCCACTTTGGGCCGATGGAGTAGAAGAAGATGGTTGGAACACCCGTGCTGGTGGATTTAGAATACTTGCTTCTAAGGGTTCAGTGACTTCAGTCGATCCAACATTGAGCCACGAGATGGAAGGTGGATTGACCCATACTGATGAAGGAAATAAATTCAGAACGTGGGACTTTGAATGGGTTGCTCCGGCAGATGATACTGTTTTTGTAGAATTTACTATCCACGGTAATGCAGTTAACGGCGGATCAGGTCAAAATGGCGATATGTGGAATTCATACCAAACGTCGATTGGCGGAGTTAATGCAGGAGATTTAGCACCAAGCGTTAGGGCTTTGGTATTACTTCTAACCGCAGTTGGTCTCGCTCTTGGATTGGTTCTATTGGGAATAATGTGGGTTTACTATTCACGTTCTCCTGAAACATTCAATCTTGGTAATTTCTGGGCATACCTCAAACCTTGGCTAACTACAACTGACCACAAAGAAGTAGGTGTTTTGTATTTCTTATACGGATTTATTTTCTTCCTAGTCGGCGGTTTCCTTGCCTTGTTATTTAGAATACAATTAGCAATTCCAGAGAATACTTTCTTGACTGAATCCGAGTACAACTCTTTCTTTACATTACACGGAACTACAATGATTTTCCTCGCTGCAATGCCAATGATTGCTGGATTCATGAATTATGTTCTACCGTTACAAATTGGTGCTAAAGATTTAGCATTCCCAAGAATTAACGCAATGGGTCTTTGGCTACTTGTATTCTCTAGTCCTTTGATTTACACCGGTATTTGGTCTGGAGAAGCAGCAGATATCACATGGGTTATGTACCCGCCTTATTCTTCACTAACCGAAGCCAATCTAGGCGAAGGATTGGCCCAGTATGGTTCTAATTTAGGAACGACCGCGTTCCTTTCAGGAATGCTGATGCTTGGTGCATCTTCGACTTTGAGCGGTGTTAACTTCATCACTACCGTGTTTACAATGCGCGCTCCAGGAGTTACTTGGATGAAGATGCCACTATTCTCTTGGTCGGTATTCGTCAGCGTATTCATGCTGTACATGTCGCTTCCAGCATTAGTTATCGGCTTGGTATTCTTATTATTTGACCACACAATCGGAACGGTTTTCTTTACCAGTGGTGGTGATGGATTGCTATTCCAGCACTTGTTCTGGTTCTTTGGTCACCCTGAGGTATATGTGGTGATTGTTCCAGCATTCGGTATAGTTTCTGAAGTTCTTGCTACAAGTGCGCGCAGATCTATCTTTGGATACAAATCAATGGTTCTAGCAATGGCTGGAATCGGAGTAGTAGGATTCATTGTCTGGGGACACCACATGCTCACTTCTGGAATGGACGCTTTCTGGCGTGCTGCTTTCATGGTGACTACCATGGCAGTAGCGATTCCTACCGGTGCTAAAATATTCAATTGGCTTGCAACTTTATGGGGTGGAAGCCTCGTAATGAAGACGCATACACTTTGGTCTCTAGGATTCTTGGTGACTTTCACACTTGGTGGTATTTCTGGAATGTTCTTCCCTGTCGCAGGACTTGATGTACACTTCCACGACTCATACTTCGTAGTTGCTCACTTCCATTATGTATTCATCGGTGGTACCGTCTTTGCTTTATTCTCTGGTGTTTACTACTGGTATCCAAAGGTTACAGGACGTAAACTGAATGAAAAATTAGGTATGTGGCATTTCTTGATTGGATTTTCCTCTTACAACGCAGCATTTTGGCCAATGCATAAACTTGGAATTATGGGCATGCCAAGAAGAACACATTCTTACTTAGAAGAAACAGGATTTGCAGAGTATAACTTGGCTGTGAGTATCTTTGCCTTCATTTTTGGAATCAGCCAACTCCTCCTCGCTTGGAATATTTTCCAATCTAGAAGGACTGGGGAGCCAGTTGGCAAGGACCCATGGGGCGGATGGTCTCTCGAATGGTCGACAACCTCGCCACCACCTACGCCTTCATTCCATGATATCCCAACCCAAGGTGACATGAATGAATTATACGGGCATCATTCCGATAAAGACTCTCTATCAGAGAAATTATGGAAGGGTAAAGCCAAGGGGGCTGAAGAATGAGTGCACACAATAATCACGTGGAAAATTCTACGTGGATGCATGCCGTAATGATGGCTGGAATCTTCGCAGTTATTGGAATAATTGCATTTGCAGCTCTTGGAATTGGCGTAGCGAATCAGAAGCATGATGTTTATGACGATGCTAAGCATGATTATCACGATGCTAAAGAAGACCCTTTGACTACCAGCGAAGAACTCGATGATCTTTATCACAAAGAGGAAAAAGCACATCTGTCATTCTTGACGTATCGTGTAGCAGGAATTACTATTCTCGTCATGTGTAGCATTTATGCTATATTCTTAGGAATTGGAGGTCTTGTAAATGCCTTACAACCCGATGATGATCATGGTGGGGATGACCATGGTCATGATGACCATGAGGAGCATCACGGTTCAGCATCACCTATAATCTTCAGTTTAGGTGTAATGTTGTTCTTGATGGGCTTCCCTAGTTTTGTAGTGGCGTGTAAAGCATTAATGTCTCAAGGTGGAACATTTGTTTTCAGTGATATACTTGTCAGCCTAATTGGTTTGAATTTTATTATGCTTGGTGTAGCCAATTGGTGGAAGGAAGACTTGCCTTTCATCGGCCATGGCGAGCAAATAGCAACCTCAGCACCTTTCGAGGGAGAACATATCAGAAAGGCCGGTCTTTGGGTATTCATAATGTCTGAGATTATGGTTTTCGCAACTTTCTTCTCTTCATATCTACGTGTTAGAACTGAGTGGTGTACTGATTGGGCTATTCGCGCATCAGAGGAAGGGGATTCATGTTATGGAGTAGCTGAAGGCTCGGTTACAACCGCTTCAGATTTATTAAGATATGATGTTGCAACATTAATGCCAGGAGCAATCAACACATTTGCACTAATCGTTTCTTCATACACTATTGTATTAGCATTGAAGACAGCTAAGGACAAGAATTGGGAAGCGCCTACAAATTTCATGCGTTTTGTTCTACCTGACAAGAAGAGAGCCATTAGAAATTATTTGATAGCAACTCTTGCACTTGGTTCACTATTTATTGTTTTGAAACTGGTCGAGTGGAGCCATCTAGTCGCTGAAGGATTCGATATTGGTAGCCCACAAGGCTCAATATTCTATGTCGCAACAGGTGCTCACGGTCTGCACGTTTTCGTCGGACTACTGGTAATGCTGTACTTAATTTTCAAATCAGATACAGTTGGATTTGATGAAGACAATGGCCAAGGAATCGAATATTTCGGCCTTTATTGGCACTTTGTAGATTTGGCGTGGGTAGTTATCTTCCCAGCATTTTATTTGTATTGAGGTGATTAAATGGGAGAACATGTAGCAAGTGGAATTGAAAAATGGCTTTTGGATAAGACTGGTAAAGATATTTACTTTTGGAACTTCATAGTATTGATGTTCTTCACTCTTTTTGAAGTAGGGGCAGTTTTCTTTGAAAAAATACCAGGTACTGAAATAGAGATTACAAGATTGATGGTATGGGGCGTACTTATTGGTGTTGGAATAATAAAAGGATACGGAATTGCTGCTTATTTTATGCACCTGCGTGGAGATCCAAGAATCTATACAAGGACTGCTTTATTTCCAGTATTATTTGTTCTATTGATGCTTTGGGGTATTGGTCTTTCCAATCCAGAAGCAGTAACCGAATTACCTGCGTGGTGTACTCCTGATTGGGACTATGCTACACGATGAGACAAGTAACTAATATACAGGTTTTACAAGCGATAGGTATGAGAAGTCGAATCATAGCCTATTTTTTGATAAGTATTCTACTTGTTTCTTTAGTTCCTTCAACTACTGCTTACAAGGGATATCAGTTATCTAGAGGGCCGATTTCTGATTTTAGTTTGATCGATCAAGATGGGGAAACAGTTAATCTAAATCGTTCAAGTGGGGAAATTATAGTTGTTGCTTTCATCTTTACAAGATGTCCAGATGTATGCCCAGTGATAACACAAGCTTTGAGGTCTGTTCAACAAGGCCTTTCACCAGAATATAGCGATGATGTAAGAATCATGTCTATTTCTGTAGACCCCGAATATGATACGCCTGAGAGGCTCAAAGCATTTTCAGAACTACATGATGTGAATTGGTCACACTTGACTGGCGATTTGGAAGTTATGGAAGAAGTTTGGAATAGTTTTGGCCTAGTTGTTCAAAAGAATGTAATTGAAGCACATGTTGCTGAAGAGAATGGCCATCAATCTAACGACTCAACGGTAATGTTTGTCGATGGTGAAGGTAACTCCTCAGAATTGATGGTTTTACCTACTGCATGGTCTTTGACGAATACTCTTTCTGATGCTAATAATTTATCAATAAACTATTCAACTCATGCTTTGAATGGTAAAATTATTTCATCAATAAACGGCACAGAGTCGCCTTTAGACGAGTCATGGTACTGGAAATTTATGACCTATAATGAAACCTCAACATCTTGGCAAGAATCAAACGTTGGAATTGATTTCGTAAATATAGACGACATAGATGGAATTGAAAATATAGCCTACTTAGCATCAAATGCAGATGAGAATCAACTTTCAACTCCAATCGATGACACTTTCAGTATGTCGATAGTTTACCCAGATAATACTTCTGAAACTCACACTATGGATGAGACTAGCATCAATGCTTGGCACTTAACCATCGAAGCATTTGATGGAGCAGGATTGAACTATTCATATACAAAACATCCACAATTCGGCCACTTTTTCTCATCATTTAATGATGAAGACCCTGCAATGGATAATTCATCTTGGTATTGGGAGTTACACACATGGAATGATTCGAGTATGTCATGGGAATATTCCCAGTTAGGCGCTGATTCAGTAGAAGACCCACAATATATCGCTTGGGCAAGAAATACTACCCTTGATTCAGATATTCCACTTCCTGGTGCGATTCAGAGTATGATTGATCAACAAAATAATCAAGTTTGCGACGGTCACGGTTGGGAAATGGGTTCTGGTGCTGGAAAACATTGTATGTGCGATGAAGGTTATGAATGGCCTGAGGACACTATGTTATCCTGCGTGGCTGTTGAAGTAGAGGAAGAATATACAGTTGGACATTCCACTACTACTTTTATCTTGGATAGCGAGCGCAAACCTAGAGTAGCGTGGACTGGCGATAATTGGGATCCTTCAGAGTTTATTGAAGACATCGAGACCTTAGCCGAACTCGAAGGCTTAATCGAGGTTCCTAGTGAAGAAACACCGGGCTTAACTTTCGTTGTGGCGTTGATGTCATTAAGTGCTGCTGCAATAGCAATTAATGTACGCAGTAAGGCGAATGAGGAAGAAAACTAGAATCCTTTCTAGGGGAAAATCAATCATATAGGGACCTCTGGGATGGCATAGTGCAGAGATCGCATAGCTCGGTAGTGCGGTGGACTTGAAATCCACTGTCTTTCAGACACGGGGGTTCGAATCCCTCTCTCTGCGCCAAAATGATTCATTTATTGATTCGATTAGTGAATTTGATAGAAGGGTTATCAAACTAAAGCCTCTCTTGCTTTACTATGCGAAGAGCAGTGTTGGCGGTTTATCTCCTTGCACTGATGACCTTAGCAGGGTGTCTTGGCCCTCAAACCGCATCTTGGGGCTCTGATGGAATAGATGTTGATTTTTCTCAAGGAGGCACTTCAATAAGTTCTGACCTTGGTTCACCAACAATTGATTATGATGATATTTCACCAGTTGGATGTGAGGTTAGTTCACCAAATTATCTGACTACAAACTCTTCTTCTGCAATATCCTTTACTGGTTTTCTAGCCGCCAGTTCTTTATATGAATCTCACGATCCAATAAATGGTGCAAAAGATCTAGAATTAGCAGTTACTACTTCGGTAGCAATTCAACAGATGTCCTTCAATGAAGCCAGTAAAATAGTCGAAGGAGATGGCCCTCGAGTCGACCTTGAAGATTGGTTTAGACCCCTAGATCCTCAAACTAGAGCTGGAACGATTGACCTCGATGAAATCGATGGAGATAGCGACGATTATTGGTATATTTTAGGCTTGATTCCAACTACAGAAAATATCCATGATGGTATGCGCTCTCTAGATGAGTGGCATCAACCAGTAACAATTGAAGGCTATCTTGTAAATCCAATCAACAGTGTATCTGCTACAGGATATTACAAGTCTGGTAATGCATCTTACAGCCATAGCGTTGATTCTGATTGTAATCTTGTTGTAGGAGATCAGCATAGGCAGAATGTCTATGTTCTAGTCGATAAAATAATTCTTGACGGTGCAGTTGTAAGTGATGATGGGGATTCCAAAAATGAGTGGGCTTATGGTGATGTGCCGTTCTTTGGCCGAGCTGGATTCATTCTATTCTTCTTAATAGTCGGAGTTGGTGGAGGTTTTGGTCTATTTATTCTGTCACAATTATTTGTTTTACAAGGTGCCAAGGCAACAATGAAAACTTTACTTGGAAAAGAAGGAATGGACAAAATAAAGAAGGTTGCTTCCGATTTGCGAAGATCTAAAGCAATGGGCATGATTTCCCCTAGAGAGAGGAAGAAGCAAATTGAAATGGAATCAATGGAAGAGAAGAAATCGAAACCACCAAAAAAGTCTAAAAAAGCAGAAAGTGAGATTTCAGGTTTTGATTTAGACAGCGTACTTTCATCTTCACCGTCGGAGGCCTCAACCTCCGAATTTGGTAGAGGAAGTTCCTCTGTAGTAGCGACTGCTGAATCAATTAAGATGGATAGAGATATTGCACCAACTGGCCAGGGCGATTCTAATTATGGTTATGAAGTGCAAACTGAACCAGCATGGACACCTCCTAAGAGGGAATCTAGAAGAGAACAAACCTCTAGTAATGTGGTAAGTAGTCAGCCACAAAAACAGAAGAGAGAACACTTCTCGAGCGTAGCTCCTAAAGCCACAAAATCGGCAACTCCAGTCAAGAAAAAGAAAACTGTTAGAAAACGTAAGAGTGTTAAGAAAGCAGAACCAGAACCAACTTTCGAACCGGAAAGTGAACCAAAGAAAAGTACCTTCAGTGATGAAGATGACTTTTCAGACTTCTCTTTGTAATCAATGAAAGATCTTGACTTCTGAAGCAAGAACTTCCATATTTAGTGGCGTTGAGCCAATATTTTCTCCATCGATATTTATTGCAGTAGGTTTAGGAGTCTCGATTTTCAATTCTTTGAATCTATGATAAACAACTCTAGGATGGAAAACGTGTCGACCTTCTTTCTTTAGAAGCCCAAAAGCCTTCAGGATATCTCTTCTTGTCATCTTTTTCAATATTCCAATATCCATTATTCCATCATCCAATGAAGCCCCAGGTGCTAATGGTAAGAGAGAGCCACCAGTTTGACTGTTTTGAACCAAGAATAATGTGTAGTCATCTTCCATCTTATGTCCGTCAAGATATAGGCTTGCATGTCTTCGATTATTAGCCATAATCGCCATCAAAATTCCGACATCATAACGAATACTACCCATCCATCGCATTTTCTCTGCTTTGATAGTCGAGTCAACTCCAAGTCCCCAAGTCACTAGATTATGGCTAAATCTAGTAATCTTATCTTTTGTATTTCCTGGTAGTCCTTCAATTAATTCTACCTTTGCCAAATCAAGACATTGACTATCTCCACTAATTATTCGAGAAACAGCATCTTCAGTACTACTTATCTGCAAATCATTTGCCTGTGAATTACCAGTACCTGCCGGAATAAGGCCAAAACGAATATCAGAATTATCTTTAGATTGTAACATCCATCCAGTGATAGTTTCAGAAAGACTACCATCTCCCCCTACAACTACAATTGCCTCATTTTTTAGCACTGTTAGTGAACCAGCAATCTCAATTAAGTGGCCAGAATGTTGAGAAATATGCATCTCGGTTTTTATTTCTGCCTTTTCAAATAATATTTTCACTTCTTCTGCTACTTTAATTCCCTTTTTTTTACCAGAATAAGGATTTACCAGGAGATATATTTTTGCAGGTTTTTCTCCTTCTATCTTGTTCTTAGTGAATACTTTGGCAGGTATTGGTCGATGTAATCCCTTACGTTTTTTACTACTAACATCCGGCTCAAATTCAATCTCCAATGGCAATTTTGAATCTTCTGATGCCTTGGTATCGGTGGAGGCCATGTTTGGCGACAATTACTCACCCGCATGAACTCTTCCCTGTTTTACGAATTAAACCAAGAACTCATCAATAGATGACATCTGGCCTAATCAGGAGGGTCTGTATGGAATGGTCAAAATTGCAAGTTGATTTCATGAAACGAGCCCTTGAGGTCGCTGAAAGAGGGAGAGGCAAAGTCTCACCGAATCCTTTGGTTGGTTGCGTTCTTGTAAAGGACGACCAAGTAATTGCAGAAGGCTGGCATGACCATTTAGGAGGATTACATGCTGAACAAATGGCAATTCACGATGCAGAAAAAAACGGCCATTCACCAAATGGTGCGGTGGCCTATGTAACTTTGGAGCCTTGCAATCACTTCGGTAGAACTCCGCCATGTACAGAAGCCTTGATGTGGGCTGGAATTAAGGAAGTAATCATTGCGCATGAAGATCCTAATCCTACAGTAAGGGGAGCAGGAATTAAAGCTTTGGAAGACGCAGGGATCGCAGTCGCTCATGGTTTACTAGAATCAGAAGCAGCACTACAAATGCGTCCGTTCCTATATTGGTGTAAAAATAGACGTCCATTGGTTTGTGTCAAGTTGGCAGTAGATTCCAATGGTTCAGTAGATGACAGAAGTAAGGGTGCTGGTCGATTTACTTCCGAGGCTTGTCTAGATAAAGTACATCTGTTAAGAACAGAATGTGATGCAATATTAGTTGGTGTTGAGACTGTCATTAGAGATAACCCATCTCTAACAATTAGGAGAGTAGAGTCAAATAAACAGCCGCTTCGTGTAGTCATTGACCCTAATCAAAGAATTCCTGACTCTGCAAATCTTCTAAATGATGAATTTGAAACATTAGTCATGGGTAAAGATTTTCGCTCTTTGTCAGCATTATTGAATTTACTTGGAGATAAAGAGGTTCAAAGATTAATGGTCGAAGGAGGACCAACTACAATTGGTCATTTTCTTGACCAAGGCCTTGTTGATGAATTTTATCTTGTTCAAAGTTCCCAGGTCCATCAAGAACCTGTGGCGTCCAATATAGACTCAAAACGTCTCCTTAATGCCGGCTTAACACAAGTTTCAACCGAGCATTGGGGCGATGAAACAGTTTCTGTCTGGAGCCGAGACTCATAATTTAACAGAAGGTCATCAATATGCCTAACCTTTTCCCAACTTTAGTTGGCAAGAATTTGAATAAGCAAAAAATAACTATTCCAGAAGATTTTTCCAATAAAGATATCATTATTATAATCGCTTTTCAAAGATGGCATCAACCGCTTGTTGATACTATTATTACAAATCTTGAGCAGATAAATATCGAAGATACATATCATTTAATCGAAGTTCCTGTGGTTTCACAACTCTCGATATTTCGAAGGATGCGATTAGATGCGATTATGAGGGCAGGGATTAGAGATCCTCAAATCCGTCAGAGAACAATTACGGTTTATACAGATAAAGATGAGTTCAAACAAAAATTAGAGATTCCAAACGAAGATGAGGTTCATTGGTTTTTAGTCAGTCATTCTTCTAAAGAGATTTTATCCCGTGGCTCTGGAGTAATTTCTTCAAAAGAGGCTGAAATAGTATTTCTAAATTGATTCCAATTATTGAATTATATCAATCTAAACATACTTGACTTTAGATTCTAATAATAAATTCTAAATAAATAATTATTAGTTTTCTTTAATTAGTTAATAATTTTGGAAAGGGCCATGGAGAACGACCAAGAGACTGTAGAAGTTGAGAAAATTAGGACATCTGAAGACGGCTCTGAGCCATATAATGTCATTATCATAGGCGCTGGTGCAGCAGGCGTTGGAGTTGCAATTTCACTGATGCATGCAGGTGTAGAAGATTTCTTGTTGGTGGACCGTGAAGAGATTGGTGCATCTTTTGCAGCATGGCCAGAGGAAACGAGATTTATTACTCCTTCATTTCCAAGTAACTCTATTGGTATGTTAGATTTGAATTCAATAGCAATCGGTGTTTCACCAGCATTCAACATGAGGGTAGAACACCCTACAGGAAAACAATATGCTGAGCATTTACAAGGTCTTGCAGCCTATTTTGAACTTCCAGTTTGTGAGAGAATGGAAATAAAGAGTATCGAGAAGAATGATGAAGTTTTTAAGTTGAAAACAGGTTCTGTTACTTTACAGTCAAAGAATGTCATTTGGGCAGCTGGTGAGTATCAATATCCATCATTGAATATCTTTGAGGGCAGTGAACTTTGCCGACACACTTCAACAGTTCCAAAATATGGAGATTTAGAAGGCGATGATTTCCTTATAATCGGTGGTTATGAAAGTGGCATTGATGCAGCATATCACCTTGCGAAATCGAATAAACAAGTTCGAGTGTTCGATATAAACAATCCATGGGGAGAGGAAAGTTCAGACCCGAGTGTTGCCCTATCAACATATTCTTTCGAACGAATTACAGACACAATGTTCGAAGAAAACGTCGAGTTATTTTCTGAAACAATGATCAGTTCAGTTACTTTCGAAGACGGAACTTATGAAGTTACTACTCAAGATGGGCAGGTTTTCAAATCTAAAGTTCAGCCACTTTTAGCAAGTGGTTTTGAAGGAAGCCATAAGTTTGTATCTCACTTATTCGAAGAAAGAGAAGACAAGTTCCTTTCCCTAACTGAGCGCGATGAATCAACTATCGTTCCTGGCATGTATCTTTGTGGCCCATCTGTTCGTCACGACGGTCATATTTTCTGTTTCATTTACAAATATCGACAAAGATTTGGTATCGTAGCACAGGCTATAGCCGAATCTCTTGATATACCAACTGATGAATTTATAGCAGCGTACAAAGGATGGGGAATGTATCTAGATGACCTGTCTTGCTGTGGACAGGAGTGTTTGACTTGTTGAATAAAAAATACTTAATTTCAATAGAAAGACTTCATCTTATTGCTGGCTTTTCTCTTGTTTTATCGGGAATTATGGTCTACTTCATTGATGGTATAGAGATGGCTCTATCGTGGGGAGTTTTTGGTGCGATGTATATTTCTATGTCAGATATTGGTGAAGATGATATGAGCGAAGAAAAGCGAAATCAATCAAGTCATAGCATAAGACGTTTGTTTGGATATGCTGGAGCCTCATTTAGTTTAGTTTTGGTTTTCTACTACCTGACTAAGATAATTTAACTGAACCTTAGCATGAATAGGACTCGCAAGAGTCATTGTAGAGATTTGGATTATCTCGATGTTGTTTACATAATTCAATGAATTACTTGGAGAATTATACAAAGGGTCAGTAAAAAAAGATTTGACGGGAACATGCCTATGTATGTTCAATTATAGCAATTAACGGAGGGATTCATATTTCAGGGGTCGAAGTCGAAGAAAAAACTGCTACAATCGAACGCCTAAGAAAGAGGAATTATAGACGTTTGAACTATTTTGGTGTATTTTTGTTATTTTCTTCTTCTCTTATTATTTTCACTCCCTTCATGGAACAATTTCCAGGTGTGGCACCCAATGGTTGGGAAATTCTAATTTGGCTAGCTTGGGGATATGCTGTATTTGCCTATTCGATATTTTTCTTGTTCGTCACCAATTTGTTTAAATTTATCGAAGAAAAGAAAGAGGATAGCAATACATCACCTCCAGTTCGTTATTGGGTTAAAAACCTCAAAATCATGGGTCTCAGTTTTCTTATTTGGATCGCTTCTATAATCATCTTTTGGAATTCAGGTTTATAGATTCAAATCA
>QQRY01000001.1:100031-171130 GCA_003602575.1 Candidatus Poseidoniales archaeon | reverse complement strand
AAATCTAGAACTCCGCCTTCCTCTATCAAAATCGAGGATTGGTCAGCGATTGTTATATCTCCATTAACTGTTAATACAGCACCGCTGGAAACTATAACATCTCCATCTAATGGGCTATCAGAAGCCCAAATTTCGCTGCTAGAAATAGTATTTACCGAACCATCGTTTTGAGGTTCAGAAGAAACGGTAGTTAGTGCTGAAAGGCTGGTAACCATAAGCATAATTATGATGAGTAATACTCTTCGCATAAAAGATACTCTAGGCGACCATTCATCAATGCTTCTCCTACAAATGTCAAAAAATCAACATTAGTATGGAACATCTTTCCAGCCAATGGCATATCCAATTAGATTAAATGAACGATGAAGAACAGGAGTAACCAAAACTAGAACAATCATTGGCAAAATTAAATCAGTAGATGATAATAAGGAATTGCCAAGGAATAATTGTCCCCATAGAAATACCATTATTGCAAATGGTAATGTGTCTAGAAGTGGTGCTTTAGATGATATTTCTCCCTCTCTTTTTAGACCACGTCTTCGCTTCACAAATGAACCAGTACTGTCACCAACTAAGCAAGCAAATCCTAGGAATGTACCGAGGATAAAAGCCGAAAGCATATCCCCTCCAATATCAAACCATGTCTCTTCAAAACCAGTTAACGGATGTGCGAAAATACCAGATTCGACATCGGAAGTATTTGGTACATCACCCATCAATGACACGATTAACATACACAAGACTCCAGATGTCATAGAACCGCCCAATAGTCCATTCCATGTTTTCCCATCGCCAAGAATTCTGTTACCATCTTTCCAATTTCGCCCACCATCGATAGGCCAAGGTCCGTAGCCTGTTTTTGGGAGCCATTTGCCCCACATCATAGCGAAAGTATTAGCTAAAAATCCTGGTAGATACAACCACAAAGTCATCAAACATAGAGACAAAAATCCCATGTCTAAAGCAACCTCATTTACGCTATCCATGAACTGCCCTATATGGTAAAGCACTTAACATTTGAGACATCGAGAATTTTCAAATGACGCGATAGATTATCAAGTGGTTAGTAGAAGCGCAATCATGGGAGATAAGTCTGTACTTGTAATCGGAGGAGGGGGGCGAGAACACTCACTTTGTTTAGAATTAAATAAATCTCAGAATGTCAGTAAAGTACATTGCAGTCCCGGTAATGCTGGAACTGCGATGATTGCAACGAATCATCAATTGTCTAACTCAGAGGTTCAATCTGTAGTATCACTAGTGAAAAAGTTGGAAGTTGATTTGGTTGTTGTCGGCCCTGAAGCACCGCTTTGTGACGGCCTTGCAGATGAGTTGAACAACATCGGAGTTCCTTGTTTTGGACCGACTAAAGAACTGGCTAATCTTGAAGGTTCAAAACTATATGCTAAAGAAATTATGAGTAAGGTCGGAGTTCCAACAGCCGGTTATCATATTCTTTCGGAAGACTCAGACATAGATTTGGCTCTTGACGATTTTTCGGATAATCCCTGGGTTGTAAAAAGAGATGTCTTGGCAGGAGGAAAGGGTGTAGTAGTAACTTCCAATCGAGAGGAAGCAAAAGATTTCATTCAATCATCAATACTATCTGATGGCAAGGTTTTGCTGGAAGAATTTCTTCCAGGCGAAGAGGCAAGTATGCTTGTGGTGATGGATGGTAGTGACTTTGTTTGCTTACCAGCAAGTCAAGATCACAAAAGAGCATATGATGGTGACATGGGTCCAAATACTGGCGGAATGGGCGCTTATTGCCCTGCTCCGGTTGTCACCGATGAAGTCAAATCAAAAGCGGTTTCAAGAATAGTAAAACCGATGCATGATTATCTTTCTTCATTGGATATACCTTACCGAGGAGTACTATATGTTGGATTAATGATAACAGAGTCTGGTGACCCGAATGTTGTAGAGTTCAACGTCCGATTTGGAGACCCAGAATGCCAAATAACTCTTCCCTTGATAGAATCTGATATTTTCGAATTACTCCATGCTGCTTCGACAGATAAACTCTCCAGCCTTGAAGTTAAGTTTTCAAATATGCACACGTTAACTGTTGTACTAGCTGCTGAAGGTTATCCTGCAAATCCAATCAAGGGTCGAAAAATTAGCGGTCTACAGGATTCTAAAGTTGAAGGTTCTTGGATAAATCATGCAGGTACCGGATTAAATCAAAATGGAGACATAATTTCAACAGGTGGAAGAGTGTTATCTTGCAGTGCAATAGGTGAATCTCTCAACGATGCTGCTCAACTTGCATATCAATTATTGGAAATGATTGAATTGGAAGGCTCGCATTATAGAACTGATATCGGATTTAGGGCGCTGTGATTATTTTATTTCGGCGAACTCCAATGCACTAAAAATTATCATTATTTGACCCTGAAATCAATGTACTGCGTCTAAAGTGCTATATGTAGGCGTGCGTCATCATTAAAAGATGACCCAAAGTGGCGAACTCGCTTCAGCCTTCAGGCTGTCGCGAAAACAACACAGAGGGAAAAAAAATGGAAGAAAAAATAGGTAGTCCGCGAACAGCGCCGGCACCACTGTTAGGTTGGCTAATTGCCCCCCTTGCAGTATTGCTAGCAATCGCAGCCATCAAGGTCGCAGGCATTAGCTTCGATCTGAATTTAGACAACATGATGCCGATGCTTGTAATCGTCATCGCAGGAATTTTGGGTACGGTTCCACGTATCCTAAAAAACAACGACATGATTCCTTTCGGTCCTTCTACACTTTCCCTCGCAACACTCGGTGTTGCCATGGTTGGGCATCAAGCAATCACTCACCTTTCAGATTTAGGCGCATTTACTGCTCTACAATTCTTGATAGTCACATTTGTTGTTTATTTCTTTGATTCAAGGGCACGCTACGAATGGTCTACAGTGACTGTATTCACAGCGATTGGCCTGAATATCGGAATGGTTGCTTCAAACTTTTACAATGGTGAATTAGTCACTATTTTTGAGAGGTCAGAAGGAAGTTTTGTTTCCACGCTTAATCTACAAAGACAGGCACTAGGTTACATCTTTTTCAGTTACCTTATGATATTCCTATTGTTGGGATTACTGGTTGCTGTTCTATCTCGAGGCATCCTAAATGCTGAGAGCGAAGAAGGATGGTTTGCTAAAATAAAGTCTTCAGAAGGTCTTTGGAATAAATCAACACTTCCTCTTCAAATTGCAATTTTAGTTTGGATTCTTGCCCATATAGCAAGTCTTTGGCATTTCAATTCCGTTGAGATGTATGATAAACTTGGAATTACCAGTGTGGAAGGTTATCATGGCCACTTCGGATTTTGGGCTGCTTTCTTTACAGGTATTGTAGCATTTATCGTTGCAGGTATGGTATCTGAAAGATGGCATACAAGAGCGATGTTTATCGGTTCAATGTGGGCATTATACCAAGTTTCTTCTTGGTATGAGAAAGGCATGTGGACAGCTAGTCCACTCGATGACAACTGGGGTGCTTTGATTTGGCTAGGTATTACTTTCTTTATCTGTGTAGGAATTTACATGATTTCTACACACGAGAAGTGGGGCGGATGGTCAAACAAAGAAGATCACGAGATGAGTGGTGCCAGGAAATTCTGGAATGCTCACTGGGCAAGTATCATGATTGGAATGGCATTCTTCTTCGGTTTAGTAATTCGTGTGCAATGGTATCTTGTTCCATCAATGAATGCTTATGGTACAGGTAACTGGGATATGACCGGTGGTTCTGACCCTTGGTACATGAAGAGAGTTGTCGATTATATTTTAGCTAATGAAGCACATTTAATCGTTGATGCAGATAGGGCTTATCCGCTAGGTGGAGTCAATCCAAGACCTCCTTTGTTTACATGGTCAATAGCAATTCTTTCAATGCTACTTGAACCAATGCTAGGTGATGACGCTGTATGGTATGCAATGCTAGGACTTCCTGCGATATATGGTGCTTTGACAATCTTCCCAATTGCAACTATTGCTAAGGATCACTTTGGTAAGTCCACCGCAGTTGTAGCAGCATGGCTTATCTCTTTCATGCCTGCTCACGTGAGCCACTCAACTTGGGCTCTCGCTGACCACGATGCCTTTGTGATGCTATTCATTTCCCTAGGTTTCATGTATTGGATGAAAGCGATGAAATATTCAGGTTCGGACAGAATTACCAGAAATTCATCACCTAGGATTTCATCTATTCTAGTTTCTTTTGGTACCGTTGCTCGTGAGCGCAAAGCAGCTATGTCTTTTGCAATCCTCTCCGGTGTATCTTTTGGAGTTGCTTCTCTTGGTTGGAAAGGATTCGTTGTAGGGCCGAGCATATTGTTCTTGGCCTACTTTGCACAAGTCGCATTGAACATGTTTAGAAGAAGAGATTCGACTACTATAAATGCATTATTTTTGACAATGCTTGGTGTGAACCTACTAATGGCAATACCATTCTATGGTCATCCTCAATTCGATTTGATATTCAACGGAACAGGATTACAACCATTCATCTTTGTTTTAGGATTCTCAATCGTAATTGCCTATATTACAACTGGATTTAGAGATAAACCTTGGTTGTTAGTATTGGGTACTCTTGCAGTAGTTGCAATGATATTCTTTACTATTCTATGGGCTCTAAAGCAACTTGAATGGTCTAATGCTTGGGACGTTCTATTCACTGGAAGCGGATACTTTACTAAGACTAAGATTTTTGGAACAGTTGCTGAGGCAAACGCCCCAGATAGAGGTCAATTATTTGCTCAACTTGGACCAATAGTATTAGTTCTTGCATTGACAATGGGTATCTACAGTTTATGGTCTGCCCTAAGGACTAGAAATCAATCACATCTTGTTTTCGGAATTTGGATTTTCGCAGCCACATACATGGCTTGGACCGCTGCCAGATTCATGTTTAATGCAACACCTGCAGTCGCAGTTTTAGGTGCATGGGGGATAACTGCTCTATGGCGTAAAGCCAATTGGGAAGGACTCCAAAAGGCATGGAAGAAATACGGAATCCGCACTCCAGCGGATAGAATTTCTGGCGCTAGGAAGGCTGTGTGGAGAACACCTTCATTCTCAGCAATCTTACTGATAATTGTCTTACTCGGTGGCCAACAGTTTACCTACGGACTTGATGCTGCAATTCCTGGTTCAGTTCAGTCAGAAGATGAAATCGATGAATCGATTTACAACATTATTCCTGATGCATTTAGATGGGAGCTAGCAGGATTCTCCATACTTGACAGTAGTGCCTACTCTGGTAACTGGTATCTTGGATCTTTTGGTTCAGGTTTCAATGATCAAGGATGGAACGGAGCCTATGAATGGCTTGCCAATCAGGATAAAAACGACGAGTTCTCAGATAGACCCGCCTTCGTATCTTGGTGGGACTATGGTTTCCAAGCACTTGATACGGGAGAACATCCTTCTGTATCAGATAACTTCCAATCTGGAATTCCTGCTTCAGGAAATATGCTCTTAGCAAGAAGCCAAGAGGATTTAATCTCAATGTTTATTTGGCAGTTAGCTCAAGGTGATTTGAGTTATTCCAATACCAACGGTGATGGATATGAGATTACCTCTGGATTTGAAAATATTGTAGAAAACCATCTTTCATCGGAACAATTAGAATTATTCCTGACATCACAGGAAAACGTCGACTTTGATGAAATGAAAGAAATGATTGATGATTATTCATTCAAAGTAATTCAAACAAATCGTGAAGTTGTCATGGCAGAAGGCCATCACAGGACCGACGGTATTGCTGATACAAGTGAAACATATTGGAGAATTTATGAGGATGGTGAGCGAGTTATATGCGATGTAGTAGTTTCTACTTCATGTAATGATGGAGATTGGTCTAGCTTCGATGATGCAAATTTGACATTCAATAACGAAGTACGTTCTGGGCAAGAATCAAATTATGATACAACTCACTACATCTTTGGTGAATACTGGTATACTGAAGACTTGATGTCTGAGTTCAGTTCAGTATCTACGCACATACACAGAAAGAATGCTAGACTAGCACTAGCAGTTCAATTATTATCCGATAGTCTTGATTCTGATGGAATCACCGATCTATACCATGATTTGATTAGTCTTGATGATTATTACATGGTTCAAAATTACGAAGACTTACCAGGAAAGATGATTTCTCGTGACCATGAGATTCGATATTTTGCAATAGATAACAGACTTTATCCAAGAGCTGGAAAATATACACAAGATTACAATTACAATCAAGGTCAGCCAATGGGTATCTTTGGAGCACCAACAATCCTAAGCGGACAAGATATCTCTACATACATGGATGAAGTTTATGAAACCACTCGAGGAGGAATTCCTCAAGAACTTACTCGAGAGCAAGTTGATGAAGCCATGACCGATGATTTCCTCGACCAACAAGCAGGACTAGAAATAGATCCTCTACAGGTTGAAGATGTTAGAGTTGACCATAACCCTGCTTTCTTTGACACAATGTTATCACGTGCATATGTTGGCTATGGTGCATCGTCACTGGGAGTCAATGTCGAATCTGCTAACCCTCAACCATCGCAGCACTTTGGTCAATCAGGAACTCCACAAAGTTACTTGCAACAGGCTTTGCCTATGCCTGGAGCAATGATGAATCATTTCGTCATTGCAAATTGGTATAATGAAGATTCAAATCTATCATTCGGCCAAACAAATACTCTTGTTAAGATCTTGAAGTATTACTCGGGTGCTGAAGTATCAGGTCAAGTTACAATGTCTGATACAGGAGAACCTATTCCTGGAGCGAGACTACTTGTCGAGAGAGACGCTTTCTCTGGCGAAGGTTCAGAAGATTTGGACAATGATACATACTGGATTCCAATAGGATTTACAGATGCTGATGATGAAGGAATGTGGTCATTTGACGCACCTGCAGGTAAGATTAGAGTAAGTGCCTTTACCGGTACTTTGAACTTTACTTCAGCAAGAGATTCAATTGTTGATGGCTCTTTTGCTCAGAACTTGAATGATGTATTGAATGAGTTCAATGAGGAAAGAACTGTCAATGAAGTCACTGCTATTCTNGGAAATGTTGCTAACATGACTTGGCTAGGCGAGGTTCAAATGAACGTTACAGGTGAACAAGCCAACAGAACCGAGTTAGTTACACAAACTATGGACATTGAAGTCTCAAGTTCTGGAATTTCTGGAATGGTTACATGGATAGGAGATGAACTCTTCAATGGAAAACCTTTGGTCGACACCGATATAGTATTACGTAGTACATTTGGAATATCAGATGACGTTACTATGACGACCACAAACGGGTCGTTTACTACCGATGAAACTAGAATAATAGAAGGAACTGGAGAGGTTACATTTACAGAGAATGGCACCTTTGTCAGCGCGGGCATTGCCTCTGCAGTTGACTTTTCTGGAACATTTACTAGAAATGTCAATGAGGGACGAACATTTGTCGCTAACGGTACATGGAATGGTGCTGGAACAATTAAGGCATCATGGATCAATCTAGAAGCTTCTGAGATTCCTGCTTGTGACGTTGACCCGAATGATAGTACAAATGTATCGATGCCAGTCAATCAGACCGCTTGTTTACAAGATGATTCAGGTGACTTACCTATCTACATGATAGACGGTGTCGTTGAAGCTGACGGTAGATTCACATCTAGCACTAATACAGTTCTTGTTCAAGATATTGAACTGTCTTCATTCCAAGGAATTGGTACGTTTGAAGGTACTGGGACATTCAATGGTACTGGTGAATTTACTGGTATTGGATATTTCTCAGGCGAACTAGTACAGCCAGGTTCATTCTACCAAACCGGACTAGTACCTGGAGACTATGAGGTGTTTGCACAATTAGAGAACGGCCGTGAAGTTAAATTGCCTCAACTAGTTAATGTCGGACTTAATCCAACTTATGATATCGCAATGACTATTCCAGGTTCTGTTCTTCGTGGAAATATTACTGACAGTGAAGGCAATGCAATTGAAAATACTACTTTTGAATGGAATGATTTACTACTAGATGATGGTTTCTCACAAGTTACAACTAATTCTACAGGTGGATATAATTTCGGTCCAATTTCTACTGGAGAATACCAAGTTAGAATCGATTTGGATAATGATACATTCTATGAGATTAACCAAACTATCTCTGTAGGTAACGTATCAAGTACATTATCTCCAATTTCAGTCATACCTGATATGTTTGATATTTCGGTTCAATTAACATCTCCTGTTAATGATTCGAATGGCGAGGATTTACTTTCACTAGACAATCGTTCTCTTCAATTGTCTTCTTCCTCTTCGGAATCTTTGATGACTGTTCAAAGTGACGTTAATGGTATAATTAATGCTGAATTAACACCTGGAACTTACAGCCTATTTGATTCGAATTCTGATGAATATCTATTATTCGAATCATTCGAAATAGTTGATGAAGACATATCTATAACTATGGATTATTCAATTTCCTCAGAGGTTTCAGGTCAACTAATGGTATACACCTCTGATTTTGATGAGAATTGGACTACTAGCCAAGCTGAAGAAAATAGTACATCAGCAAGTAATGTAAATATTGTATTTTCCTCTGGCGATTTGACGCGTGAAATAACTTCAGACATTGAAGGTAATTTCACCATTGCTCTACCAGGCGATTTGAGTTTCCAGATGATCGCATCAAGTACAGGTAACTTTGGAGGAAGCACATATTTCGAAATCGATAATTCTACGACCCTTAATTTAGGTTCGATTTACTTAGAACAACTTCATGCTGTATCTGGTGTATTATATGCTTACGATAACAACTCAACTTGGGATTCTACTATGTTTGAGGATTATCTACCAACTGTTACTGTGACAAATGGCGATGGTGTACAATGGAATTCACAAGTATCAGATTCAGGCGTGTTCAGTCTAGGATTATCTAAAGACACTTATGATATTACTATAGATGATGAAACACTTAGTGTATCTCCATTAATTGGTCATGTAGTTACAGATAATTTCACTACTAACTCAGTAGAATTAATCGCAAATCCGGCGGCTAAATCTGTTAAATTCAATGTTTTCATTGATTCTGCACAAAATGGTTCTTTTGAGCATGGGCTACCAGTTAACTCTAACTTTACATTGAGTAGTACACTGCTAAATGATGGAGTAATCAATGTTACAGTAGCGAACTACACCACGGTAGGAGAAATTTTCTTGGACCTATTACCAGGTAAGTACACTATTGCTGTTGAAAATAATCCTGTTGATTCCGAAAATGCTAGTGATTTCAATAACATGTTTGTCTCTACAGATATATTTGTTACACTTGGCGATGAACAGAAAAATCATTCGATATCATTTGCCAACCAATGGCTAGTTCAAGGAATTGTTAAAGATCATACAGGCGTTGAGATGAAGGCAGAATTCTCTCTATACAACGAATCTAGAAATGATTGGCATCCTCTATCTAGCAACCTAACTGGAGATTTCTCTTCATATGTGGAAGCAGGTGATTGGGTCGTAATTATTTCTCCGATAGTCGACGGAAATAATACAACTTTACTCAGAATGCCTTTGACAGTTAGTAGTGATTCATCATTGCGTACAGGATTAGATCTTCAAACAGTCAATTCAATGAAGATAAATATGCAATTATTGGAAAACTTAACAGAAGAACCTGTAGTAAACAACCGAGTTATTGCAGTTAGCAATGACGGATTTGGTAATGTTACATTGAAGTCCTCTGATACGAATGGAAATGTATCAGATGACCTGATGCCAGGTTCTTGGAGTCTATTCTTGGATTACGAAGGTACAAACCGTTCTCTATCTTTAGATACCTATGATTCACCATTCTCTACAACTGAAGCAGTTGACGGTTCAGTAGACTTAGGAACAGTCCATGCTGAAGTTAACGTTTTAATTCAGGGTACTGCTTATTGGGATAGAGATGGTATTAGCGGAGATAATCCTAATGAATGGGTTAAAGAAGCCAATGTTACCGTTACCGACAATCTTCCAGGAGGATTTAATGAAGTTGTTTCAACTAATATAGACGGAGATTGGGAATTATTTGTTCCTATAAGGAATGTGTACAATATCACTGTTGAAAAGGACGGTTATAGCACTGTATACTATGAAATGGAAAATCAATCTGGCTTTGTTGTTGAAGATGAATCAATTACTAAGGACATATTGATGGAAGCAGAGAATGTCGATGTGAGCGGAATAATTCAAACATCACTTTCCAATCCAGAACTACAACTCAATGGTGCTTCAATAGTATTGTATCCAAGTTCAGAATCAGATGTTGAGCCGATAACAGTCGTAGGCACATATCTAGACGGTAAACTTTCATGGAGTGAGACAATTACTCCTGGGAAGTGGACTGTCGTTGTTCAAAGCCAAAATGTCGATGATAATGGTGGAGGAGTTGCAGTTGGGTTCTTGAATGCTAATATTTCCAGTGGTGGAACTCTAGAAATGAATATGTCAACGGGCGGATGGGTTGAAATCTCAACAAATTGGCAAGACATCAATCTAAATGAACATCATACTGGAACATCAGATACAGCTGGATACGCAATGATTCAATCTGAAGTGGAAATCTCGTTTGACTTATTGCTTGGTACAAGTTGGAACTATACAGTAGATTCTAATGGTGAACTCAAAGTACTAATGCCATTAGGTGATATCAAGTTGACCTCTGAGTTCACAACTGTGCAACACGAACGTAATCTTTCAATGGACTATTCATTCACATCAACTCCAACGGTCGAACAAGGAATTTTAGATGTATATGTTGATTATTCTCGTAGAATCAATTCTAAGACTTCCATGGAGATCGATTTGACCTCAATCGTCAATGCTACTTACAACAGTGTTGCTGAGTTGAATGCAATAGAAAATGATGATGGCTACAAAACCATTGAGTTTGAAATTGATGCAGTCTATGAAGGTACTGAAAGTAGGGACAAGTTCGTAATTAGCGGCCTAGTTACTGATAGTATGGATTCCAATTTATGGAGTGTTGAGTTCTACAATGGCACCGGTTGGGAATCTACCACTGAGATAGAGATGGGAATTGGTGACTCATTGACTGATACTTCTGTTTCTAATACAAGTACTGTCAAAGCAAGAATAAACATGCCAAATGCAAGTTCTGTTTGGAGTTTTGAAGAGGGACATGAAATCAGTTTCACCTTGTCTAACGACGCAGTTACATCAACTCCTGAATTCGTCACAGTATTCATTCCAGAAACTTATGGGATTGAGGTTACTAACATAGTAGAAGAAACCGGAGTCTCACCAGGTGGACAAAGTACATTCTCCTTTACCATAACTAATACAGGAAATGGTAACGATAGAATCAAGATTGAGCAAACTAATTCTCTTGGTGCTGGTTGGGAAATAACACCAGACTTGACTTATCTGCCACTGAATAAGGATTCCTCAACTATCCAAACTTTCGATGTTTACGCTCCATCTGATTTCACTTCAGGTAAGGTTCAAGCATGGATAACAGTTTCCAGTGAGGATAATACTACTAACACTACAGTCGAAATCGATATTTTCTCGGCGAGAATTTCGCTAAGTGTGGACCAATCCGCACTAAATGAAAAATCATACCAGAATGAAATCGGTGGCGGTGAACTGATAGTTCCTGTTGAAAATTCAGGATTTAGGTCCGCGGGAACAGTAGTAGTTTATGCTAACAGAACGGATGATGCGGGAGTTACACTCGAAACACTGACCCCACAAACCATATCCGTGGGTGCTGGACAAACAGTTGATGCGGTATTCGAACTGAACGCCACTTCTAAGATAGATCAGCGTTATGCAGTTAGTGTCGATGTACTAGGCGAAGATGCAGATTATGTTGCTGATGGAGGTAATGTTGAAACATTCGATTTCGACCTTCCAACTAAATTGAACGTCGAAGAAGATACTTCTGTTTGGCTCATGGTCATCATCTTTGTTTTGGCAATTCTTGTCGCCTACGGTGGTTTGAAGGTTGCAAGAAACAAATCATCTACAAGATTCTGATTTGAGACAAGCCATTAAATGCTTAGCCCAACCACTACTAATAGTGGTGATGGCTTGAGTAGTTTGGATAATGTCGAACTTCTTCCAGAACCGGAAGACGATAGGATTCTTTCAGCTATTGATCCCTCAGTAGTCGGGTTCCAAGATGAATGGAGGTCCGAGGTTACAGGGTGGGCTCCAATGTTAGCAAAACCAATTCATCGTGTTAGAGGACGACGTTTTCTATATACAAACCTGACATTATTCGCAATACTAGTATCACTGATGCTTTGGGTTTGGCAATCGGGATATATGTTCATTGAACTCCCCCCTCCCAAATCCGAATGGGCAATTGAACAAGCAGGCTTTGAGGACGATATTCTAAATGGACTGTCCGGAGATGGGATTCGTGTTTGCATTGTCGATACAGGTATCGATCTCTCTCACTCGGCCTTTGAAGGTGTTCAAGTAGTGTTTAAAGATATGATTTCTAACTCAGTGAGTCCTGTCGATTATGGGGTAATTGCCCATGGAACTTTGATGGCTGGAATACTCATGTCGCAATCCCATCAGATGGGTGTTGCACCAGGGGTCACTCTTGGTGTTGTAGCAGCATTAGACGATGATGGTTCTGGAATGAATACTGCAGGTGAGCAAACAATTTCAGACGCAATAGAATGGTGCATTGAACAATTTTCAGCAGATATAATCTCTCTTTCACTTGGTGGGGCACAAACTGACGATATGACTAGAGAAGGCCCGAGTGTGTCCTCTACTAGAAAAGCAATCGACCGAGGAATTTTCGTTGTAGCTGCAGCAGGAAATGATGGAGGGGAAAGTGATGATGGACGCGTATCGGTTCCGAGTAATGTTCCTTTGGCTATATCGGTAGGTGCATCTTCTGAAGGAGGAGAATTATGGGCAAATAGTTCTCGGGGGAATCAGATTACTTTCGATGGAGACCAGCGTATGCATCCAAATCAGAAACCAGAAATTATTGCCCCAGGTGTTAGAATAGTCAGTACGGGTACTGATGACTCTTGGTTCTCGAGTAGTGGTACTTCAGATTCTACTGTTTTTGTCACAGGTGCATTGGCATTAATTTTAGAAGATCAACCTCAGTTACGTTCTTCAGTAACCCAAGATAGTTCTTGTATCGGTGAAGTAAAACAGGCATTACGGCAAAGTGCAAGTGAATCAATTTACCAACATGATGATTCATTGGGCTATGGAAATCTCGACGCAGGGGCTTGGTTAGAAGAAGTTAGGAAGATGCCGAATTGCTGATTTGTTATTTTATTATTTGATATTATTAAATAAATTTGATATCTTTACGTCGTAAATCATGATATTTTTAATAATGATTTGATACAAATATTATCACTGTAAGGGAGCAGTATTATATTCGTCCCATCAATGGGGGACTTAGAGGCCAAACTATGTTGAATAAAAAATCTGGAAAAAGTATCTCTTTAGTTATGCTATTAATTCTTTCATCATTAGCTGGAATGTTGATGCTACCATACTCTTCGGCAGCAGGTATCAATCAAACTACATCAGGAATTTTGAACGGCCAAGAAACATGGTCAGGAACTCATACACTTACCGACAATGTCACTGTTGCTTCAGGGGCGAGTTTAGTGGTAAGTGCAGGTACCACAGTAAATATTCCATATGGGAAGCATATTGATGTCCAAGGGGCGATATGCGTAGCATCCACTTCATGTGGTGCTTCTTCTGATGGTAGTGCATCATCCAAGACTAGATTCACTTGGACTTTACCAACCGACTACACTGTTAGAGGGTCTTGTGTTATTAGTATCGATACTGCTTGTGGTGGTGGAATGGTAATTAGAAATACAATCGATCAATCTAAGACCGGATTGAATCATGTTACCTTTACCAATGCATATGGTTTTGAAATGGCTGTAGATACAATAGGTGGAATCGCACCAAAGTATTCAGCATTGGTTTTTGATGGCTCAAATACAAATGCAAATGGTTTGCAGTTTGATAACGTCAATGGAACTAACATCTTATTGGTTGACTTAGCCAATCCTTCGATTACAGATTCTACCCTAACACTCGGTATTGATGATTACTCAATCGGAAAGTCAGCGGCACTTTCTGCATATGGAGCTGGAGCAGGAATTTCAGATCCTTTTACTGTCTCAAGTGGTACATTTACTGGTGATTCTGAAGGTTCATGCGGAAATAATGGAAATGGTATTTCTATGATTTATATTGAAAATAGTTATGCAGAACTCGATTTGATTGACATTACTGATAACGGATATGGTATATTTTTCCAACAATCATCTGGTGAATTAACCAATTCCGATATCACTGTTAACTGCGCAGCTGTCGATACCAAAGGTCTCAAGCAAACAGGAGATATCAAGCATACTTTGAAAATTGAAAATAATGTTTTCATTACAACAGATGGAGCAGGAATTACCGCTTATGACCAAGCCCAAATTTCAGCATCTGGTAATACTATTTCAGGTGCAGATAGTGGTTCAGGAATTGCAGTACGTTCTTCGATTGCCACTTTAGAAAATAATATCGTAGGCCCAATTGGTGGATATAATGGTCTTTGGATTTATGGTACCTCAGATGTAGTAGCAATCGGAAACACGTTTACAGATACAGCAAGAGAGCCAGTAGTTCATGGCGAATATCACTACCAAGATTCAGGTTGGCCTTCCGTTCAACCAACACAATCAAGACTGTACATGGAAGATAACATAATATCGAATAATTCTGGAACTTGTAGTTCTCAAAAGATGTATGGGGGAGAATTCCAATGTCCTGCTATCCATATTTTCCGTAGTTCAGCAACGCTCTACAATAATACAGTCACCGATAGTGTAGGAGATGCACTCAGAATTAAAGGTGGAATCGTAAATGTCCAAGGAAATGTTATGCAAACCGAAAGTTTTGGAGTAAATATTTCGCATCACGATGATAATTATGGTAATAAATATGGTTCAATAGGTTACTTTTCTGGAAATACTTTCACCAATGCCACTCAAGTTTACAATATTACAGAATCAAGAGTAACTATACAATCCGAATACATACCTGATGCAGGTGGCGATGAAATATATCCTGTCCAACTAAGATGGTTGAATTCCGAATGTCCTGCAGTTCAAAATGAATGTTTACAAGTTCCTGATACATCTCAGATGCCTCCAGTTGGCATGCCAATGTCCCTAGAACTAGTCAATAATTCTACAGTATTATCATATGCTGGATTACAAAATTTCGACACATCAAAAATACATGTTCAAAACCAAAACTCAGCATGGGGTACACAAGTGAGGGAAGGAGAATTAGTAAGATTCCAAATCAAGGCCTCGAATAGTAATGTTGACCAAGCTACAGTCATAATCAAGAATTCAACAGGCTTCCCACTATACTCTCTGACTACAGATCAGTTTGGGTACACTCCTGAGGTGACACTTCCAAGTGATTTTTATCTAGATCGTAATTGGAATAATCAAGTTGGAGAACAAGGCGTAACGGTAGTTGTTGACCCGGGACCTCCTGCAATTACTACTTCTATGGATGAAAATACTTGTTCTGATGGTTATGATAATGATGGCGACACCCTGACTGATGCAAACGACCCTGATTGTGCATCAGGTAGAGAAATACCATCTTACAGCGTTGAGGCGTTTAAGTTTGGAAAGGGTGTTTATGAATTTGATTTTACTTTGACAGGCCCTATTGATGACATAATTAATTTGGACAACATGCCTCCTAGTGTGACATTGACTCAACCGGAGTTCACATCTTTTGCACGAACAGTTTCACTCAGTGGCTCAGCATGGGATGGAGAAGCTCCTCCATACGCCTCTGATATCATTGCAATGCAGAAGCAATTTGGTTATGTAGAAGAAGTACAAATACAACCTCCAGGCTCTAGTCAATGGTACTCTGCAGTAGATACATCAAATTCCGGTGGAGTGATTACTCAAGAAAGTTATCCTTTCAGCAGTTGGACATTCAATTGGGACATGTCAACATATCCTGAAGGAGAAGGCGATGTTACTTTCAAAGTACGCTCCTATGATGGACTTGAATATTCGCCTCTAACAGTTAGAAAATTCAAATTGAATCTTGAAGCACCTTCGATAGTTATCAATACTCCTTCTGATGGACAATCCCATTCACCTAGTTCTTCCAAAGGTTCTGTAGTATCGTTTAGCGGAACCGCTTCAGATCAATATTCTGGTATTCAAGGAAGCGATATTCAAAAGATTTGGTTCGAAATTAGAAATGAAGCAAATGGACAAACCTCTAAGTTTAGTATTAATGCAGAGGTAGGTCAATCACTAACTGCATGGTCATATGATTGGGATTATTCGATTTATGCAACAGGTCAGTATACATTCACTATTTGGGCCGCAGATAGTGATTTCTGTACAAATGACTACAATGCCGATACATGCGATGCTAAGACAATAGTAGTTAACATTGTCAACGAAAATTCGATCCCTGGTATAGTGCTAGAAAGTATGTATGAATCTCAAGTTATTAGAGGAAGTAGTTCCACACCAATCAGTGGTTATGTATGGGATAATGATGGAATTATTACTAGAGTTGAGATCGATATTTATCAAGGTGGTAGGAATACTGGAAACTCTCCTACTAGTATTATCATTAGGCAAGACCAAATTGATTCAGGGGTATTCAACAGTTCATGGGATTTGACTAATGTATGGAAAACAAATAATTTACCACACAACTCGAATTATGAAATTATTTTACGCTCATTTGATGGTCAAGACTTTTCTGAAGAGACATCAGTGACTATTACTATTGACAATTCAGTAGATAATTTAGCACCTACATTTGACCCATCAGGATGGGCTAACACTGTTAGCGTATATTGTGATGAGAACTCAAGGAATCTAAACCGTTGTGGAAATGGTGCTGTATTTGATTTGAATAGTTTCTTCACAGACCCTGAAGGTGGAACATTAATCTTTGAAGTATATGATGACCCTAGTACTGAAATAGATAATTTCTATGATTCCTACTTTTCCATTTCGGTAGATGGAATTGCAACATACAACCCGTCTGCTTCACGTTCTGACCAAATTAAAGATTGGTCTTTGATAGATGTTAAATTCAAAGCTACAGATGGAAGCGAACTTGCGACACTTTCACGTTTAGTGGATATTTATGTCAATGCAATAACATTCGTTGTCGTCAGAGATAACGTTGATTCAATAGTAACTACTTCTGAACCAGCATCATTCTCAGGTGTTGGTCTGCCAAATAGTCTTGTTAAGGCACGTTTCGATTCTAGTTCAGGCCAAGAAATTAATTCTACAAGAGTTCTTTCTGATGGTACTTGGCAAATGTTCCTTACTACAAGCCAACTAGGTTCTGCTGACTCCAGACTTGTGGTCTTTGAAATGGATGGTCAAGTATTTAGTAGTACAGATGATAATGAAAATACTCAATTCTCATTATCTTTGACTTCTGAAGAAGAGAGTTCCAACCTCCTTTTAATCATCATAATTATTGTGGTTGCACTTGCAGTTCTTGTTGCAGTTGGTGCATTCTTCTTTACCTTTGAAGAAGAATTAGATGATTTATCTGAAACACAATATAGCACTGAACAAGCTGTTGACCCGTATGCTTGGGCTAAGACAAAGAGTGTACCTGAAATCCCTGCGACTAATCAAGCAGTTCAACAAGCACAGCCAGTTATTCAACAACCTGTACAACAAGTTCAACAGGTAGTCCAACAAACGACATCATCACAACACCCAGGATGGTTGTGGGATGAGCAAACTAGCCAGTGGGTTCCAGATCCAAACTACGTGCCAGGGCAGAATTGAGGAATTAAGATGGTTTCAAATGCCAAGCCTGGTGTTCAGGAGAGGATACTTCTACACTTGTTAGACTATTCTGACTACAAGAGCAGTGTAGAAGTTCCATTTTCACTATCTCAAATGGGAATTGCTAACGCTGTTGCTATTGCCCGTTCGAATGTTCCTAGGGCAATTGCAGGTCTGAAAGATCAAGGTTTGCTAATCGAAAGACAGGCTCACGTCAAAGGCGTTTCTCGAAAGCGTAAAGCGTATTTTTTGACCGATTCAGGTATGAATGTGGCAGAAGAAACTTGGAATGAATTACGTAGTTTTCCATTGAGGTGTATACTTGAAGATGGACAGATTTCTAATACGACTCTTGGTGATATAAATACAATTTTACCTTTTAGTATGCGCTCTGTGGATATCATACGCTATCTAGATGAAAATTGTATATTAGATGTTAGAATGTTATCTGCAGACCTTATTGAGAGAGATTTATCAAAGCATGTTGAAAAGCAATTAGTAACTGCTTTGGGAGATTTACCAAGATTAAGGCATTTTTATGGTCGTGAAAAAGAACTTGACAATATGTGTAATCTTTTGGACGCTAGAGCAACAACTCTATTGGTTCCAGGAATCGCAGGAATAGGTAAAACTACAATGGCATCAAAACTTATTGAACGTTTTATGCACAGACGTAATCTATTCTATCACAGGTGTCAAGATTGGGAGGGTTCGCGTTCATTCTTCGAGTCTATTGCTGACTGGTTAGCTAATATCGGAGATTCTACGTTTGCCGACTATATTGCTACTACTCCGGTCCCTAAGCCTGCAGATTCCGCTAGATTGCTGATCGATGCATTAGGTGGAGCACCTTCTTTGATAGTAATCGATGATTTTCATAAAATTTCAGATACAACTCTTCATCAAACTTTCCAAGCTATGGCTTTAGGATTGTTAGGAAGTGAAGAAGAAATAGGATTAGTAATGTTTTCTCGCTCATTTAAGCCGGTAGTCCCAGCTAAAGATGCAGAGGGTAGAATTGCTAGTTTAGTTCTGCCACTCGATGGTTTAGATTCTGAATCTGGTCGTAAATTACTGAGTAGTTATGAGGACTTGGGTGAAGAACAGTGGTTGTATATCCATGGAATTTCTCGTGGGCACCCACTGGTTCTAGAATTGATTAACCGAGGGGCTTCTGCTGGAGCATTCCACGAAACATTGGAAAATTATGTCACAGTTGAAATATTTTCAAAATTGAGTGCCGAACAGAAGAGACTTCTTTCTGCTCTATCGATTTATCGCGAACCTGTACCTCTGGGCGCTCTTGCTGAGCAGGACTTAGATACAGATGAGTTAGATTCTCTAGTAGAGCAAGGGTTAGCTCGTCAAGTTGAGGCAGACATTTATGATGTCCACGATCTAATTAGAGAATTTTTACTCAGAAGTTTAGATGAAAAGATGAAAAAAGAATCGCACTCAAAATGTGCTGATTGGTATTCAAAAGCTAAGCAGACGCCTGGATTTACTATCGAATTAATCTATCATTTGATAAATTCAAATTCTAATGAGGAGGCTGCAAAGATAATCGTTGAAGATGGTAGAGGTCTAGTTGCACTTGGACATATGGAACTATTAGGTTTGATGGAACATATTCAACTTTCTGAAATAAAACTAGAATCGAAGACAAGGATCAATCAACTACAAGGGGAAATTATGGCTTTACTTGGCCGCTTCGAAGATGCTAAAGAAGTATTCACTGAGGCACAGAATGGAGCGCTTGAACTAAAGAATGTTCCAATACAGGCCGAAGTCCTCTCAGCATTAGCAGATATTGCCCTAAAGCAGGGTAATTTAGAGGACGCTCTTTCAATGCACAATGAAGCACTGAAAAATTTCATTGAACTTGGAGATGCCATGGGTGCAGCCAGAACTTACAATAATATGGGGTATCTACTTAGAAGAAAAAAGGATCGTACTAAGGCTTTAGAATCATACGGTGAAGTTGAAGCAATTCTTGAACAGAACGACGATGTTGAATTGATTTCTTCGCAACTGATTCTAGCGCGCTCATTCCTCGATTTAGGAGAAACTGAACGTGCAAGAAAGCACGCATTAGATGCATTTGAAAAATCGGATAATTCTGAAAATCAACAAATTCATGCCCGTGCACAGGCAGTTCTAGGACGCTATCACGCCAAAATTGGAGATCTGGATGTTGCGTCCCACCACTATTCCAATGCCTTAGAAGCAATGGGTGAGGAAGGAGATATTCTTTCAATGGTCGATATTACAATTCTACTAGGTGAAGTTTTACAAGATGCAGGTAGGGTTGAAGAAGCCATGGAACATTTCCGTGAAGCGTTAATTATTGCCGAAGCAAATGATTTACGTATGCAGATTGGAGAGTTATTGACTCGATTAGGAACAGTTGCATCCGATAAATCGCGTAGAATGGAATATCTTCAAAGAGCACTTTCTGTATTTAGAGAGTTAGGGGCAAAATCAAGGATGAAAGATGTTCAAACTCAAGTTCATAATGCAGTAATGGGTAGATAATTACTGTGGTCTTTCAAGCTGAACGCTAGTTATTCCATCAGAGTGAACTACCCAAATTGTGCTTACACCCGATAGTTGAACCTCTCCGGAATGTTGGCCGCTTCCTGTGCCTGAGATTGAAACTTCCAAATCAAGTTCACCCGAGCCATCTTCCAAAATCAATAAATTATTGGTTAAACTAAGTGTGAATTGATTTTCATCTGCTTCAGTGGCTCGCCAATAGATTGATTCCGAATATTGAATATCCCCCATACGACTTGCCTCATCAGCACGTTCAACTGCTGCGGCAATATCGTCCAAATTTGCTTGAATTGCTTGTTCATTCCATCTTTCCCTAGTGGCAGTTTCAATGTCCCATGCCCACAAACTGAACATCGAGAGTAGTAGGACGCCAAGTAAAAATGTGAAAATATATCCAAGTTCAGTAGCAGCTGCGCTTGTATCCTTTCGAAGGTTTGAATTATTCATTAAATCACCTCCCTTACCATCACATCTAGTGATGATATTTGTAATGAGAATTGAATTGGCTCACCGGCAGTATGCCATACTGCTTCAGAAGTGCCTATGCTTGGATCGGGTACCCATCCTACATAGTCTGTTAATAGGTCCAATCTTCCGGGATACACTGCCCAGTCTTCACTAAGTTCCAAGCCATCAGATGCATCATTTGCAATTGCAGAGCCGTAGGGTTCAGACCATCCTCTTCTAACTTCATACGCAATATCAGATGCAAGTGACTCTCGAGATGACAACTCAATGTCTAAGGTTAAACTTCCTCCCCCGATTACTCCATCACTAGTTGGATGTAAGGAAGGAATGGTAGCGGCAAATCTAGGGCCTGGTCCTGAGCGATCGACAGGTTCTCGAATTATTGTAGGGTTAAATTCTGGATGGTTGGTAACTATTGCACCTCCAGAGTACGCAACTTCCATCCCAGTAATTGATGAAGAGAATGAATAAGCAAGCCTTGAGAGGTGAAATACCCAAGATGTAGCAAGATTAGAATGACTCGAACCACCTTCTTGCCCAATCAATGTAATTTTGAGACTAGCGGGGAAATCACCTTCTCTCCATGCTTCCATAATCTTAGAATCTTCTTGACCACTCATCGAGTTCCATGGTAAATCTACAGTAATCCAACCACTTGCCATCATATTGACGCTAGTACATCTATCTGCCCCATCGTGTGAGGCTTGTACAAGTCCACTATTTCCTGATAAATGATGAACTTTGAGTGGATGGCCATCAATCACTTCCATTTGATAAGTTCCTGCTGAAATTGCTTGTTCAATATTTTGAACTGGATTTTCTATAGTTCCTTCAATTTCCGAGTCTCCAGAGATATTCCAATCACTTGAAATTCCAGCGCGAGAAATGGACAATGAATGCGAATAAGAATCAGTTGGGATGATGATGTCATGTATAATTCCTGATGATGCCCCAGTATCCGATGCAGGAATTATGTGAGTACCTTCTCCTAAGTTTCCTTGATTTGAAACCTTCCACGTAGCAAAGATATCGCCATCTGCATCTAGCATTGGTGCGCCATTGATTCCTGCAGGAGGCCAGGCCACAATCGTTGAGCCTTGAGATGCGATCGAAGTACCTCCTCCGCGCCATGTCACAGTTACACTGTCATCTCCAGGATTGGTGAATTCCATTTTACCTTCCAATGAAGGTGATATGAAAGCGTGACCTAGGTGGTTTCCATCTTGACTTATCAGAGTGGTTGCTCCGCTCAAATTATTTACTTCTGTTTGCAGAATCAATTGTGAATTAGTACTAGTGGTTATCCTCATGACATCAGGTTGCAGCAGTGTGAATTGGTAAGTGAAAGATACTCCGGTCCTAAATTCTTCATTATTAATTGCATAATGAGTTTCAGAGAGAGTTGAAGATTCTATTTGTATTTGATTTGAGTCTTCGCTAATAATATGAATTCTATTAACTCCTGACTCTACTGGTATATTCCAAGTTTTACCGGTATTATCGGTAGGGTTCGGTTGCGTTGATGTGATTAGGGAAGTACCTCCTTCTCCATTGGAATAAATTACTACTAATTCATGCGAAGAAGTGATTTTTGGATCATTATTTGAGGTTAAGTCGACAAGAGTCGACTCGTATATCTGTAGGTCAGCGGTTTGAATAACATTTCCAGAATCAGTAATTCTTACTTCTACTGGTCCAAGTGGAATTGCCAAACCTGTTGATATGGCTATATGAGCACTATCAGCCCAGGTAGGTGGCGTGTAGATGAATGGTCGAGAAGGTCCTAATCTAAGGTCATCAAAGCAAACTGCTGAGGTAAATGATTCTGGATGTTTAATCTGTAATGAATTATCGAAGTCTAATACATCTTTCATCCTGAAACTAGATTCATTTTGCCATGTGGATGAGTACCACATTCCTCCTCGACTTACATCCCATTCTAGCGAACCGTCTAGGGGGATGAGGTCAACTTGTGTTGAATCTCCTGGCATTCCACTTTCACTCAATGATTCTGTTTGTTCAGCTAAAATCATCATTTGCGCCGACATATCTCCTCTTTCGATAGAGCCTTCTAATTCTTCGATAATTGGTACCATAGAAACTAACATCAAGCCAATAATAGAAACAACTCCTCCGAACAAGAGAACAGTAGCAACTGCAGCGGAAACTGCTTCTTCATCCCTGGTGAAGTTTAATTTCATTTCTGAACCACCACTTGTTGTATGTTAACATCCAGATAAAGCGGAATTCCTTGAGTTTCAACTGAGATCCCATCAAAGCCACTGGAGCGCTCATAGGGGACTAGTCCTGTGAATGTATCCAATGTTCCTGAAGCACGGTTTAGATAGTAATCAGAAAGCCATAATTCATTGTATTGTGGAGTAATAACAGCGGCTATTTCGTTGGTCATTGTAAACCTAAGATTATATCCAAATCCTGAGAATGGCGTCAAAGTTCCTGAAGATAAAATATCTATGCCAAGTGTAGAAGATATCCCCAGAGTTCCATTAACTTCGATATTTGTCAGTAGTATTGAGAGTCTAAATTCGCCTGACGCCAATTCATCAAACTGAATATTTGGGTACTTACTGATTTCCCATGGGGCGTTGGCAAAGTGCTCAATTCTAGCATTATTTGCAATATTTATTTCATGTTCACCTGATTCAAGTGTAGTGATTATCTTCAGCCCTGATATTGGATAACTAATACTTCGATGTATAGGCATATCTTCGCTATCATAAACAGTTATCATTTTCCAACCCGAACTAACGGTATCGTAGTTCACTATAGACTCAGTTTGCGATGAAACAAAAGTCTCTGCGAAATATGAATCACTAGTAGTAATTGACACCTTACGTGCAGTTTCATTCATAGAACTAATTCCAATGGAACTATCAGATACACTCCGAATCGAAATTTGGTCAGTGGAAACTAGATCAGCAGATATAGTCCATAGTTCTACATTGCTAACTGCTTGTAGTAAGGAATTTTGCATAGATAATTTATGGCGAACACCGGTTCCATTAGGTGAATCGCCTACGACATCGATTCTATCCTCTAGTCTATCAGCAATTCCAGTTGCTTTATTCCAATTGGTATTGTCCTCGAAATCTGATAGATATGGGTTCAAAAATACCCACACTCCTCCCATGATACTTACGACCATTGCAAGCATCATTATTACTCCTAGAACTTCGCTAACTCCTCTTTCATCTCGAGTAATATTATTGTCAAGTTTGCATCGGCGAATACTTGACATGATACTCTCATGCTTCGGTATCATTTAGGCATTGACCTTGTCAATGGTATATTTTCATTGAATTCTAAGATTTATTCATTTCTCAGACTTGCTTTTTATCGTAACAACATTCTGATGCAAATCACCTTTTCCATTAACAAAATGTGTTTTCTCAGGTCCGTCTTGTAAAGAAATATCGATATCTCCACTAAAGAAGTCTCCGATATGATATAGTATTGTAGATTCAGCCAAATGTGGTGAATTGTTTTTTTCGCTTAAGTGAGTTAGCACAATGCTGCGGGTATTTTCTGTACAAACTTCAGCAAGAAATTCACCTGTTTGTTTATTTGAAAGGTGGCCGCCTCTACTTCTTATTCTTTCTTTTAGAGAAAATGGATATGGTCCGTTATTTAGTAAATCTTCATCGTAATTCGCTTCAATAGAAATATGTTGGCAATTGTGAACATGTTTAACTAATTCATCAGTCCATGACCCTAAATCAGTAATCACTGCAGCCCTTTCACCACGATAGTTTGCTACAAATGCGACATTATCTGCACCGCTATGCGGCACAGGGACGGTTAGGATTGACAAATCATCTCCAATTTTGATTAAATCAAGAGAACCAAAATATGTTGTTTTCATCGGATCTAAATTTAGTTCCATCGCTGTTCTTTCATTTGCTAGAATTTGAATTCCCCATTTCTTTTGGGCGATAGCGGCGCCGCCTCCATGGTCGCCATGATGATGACTGATCATTATACAATCGATATCTGTTGGTAGAAGATTCATTCTACCAAGCCTTTTTTCCAATTGTCTGCCGCTGAAGCCTTGGTCAAGTAGTACACAGACCCCCCCTGCTTCCACTAGTGTAGAGTTGCCTCTACTACCAGTTCCAAGGTGAGTAATACTCATTGCCATGCCTATCAAACCATGCGCATCGCGTAAGGGTCTTGAATAAATCTGTATCTTATCGACGAATAGTGCTATTTTGGGATAAATTATCATTATCGAGGGGCGATTCATCGCAAATATCTGATATATTGTATGAACATCGCTCCATCATGCTCATAAGTGTAGAATGAGACAATCGATTTAGCGAAGCGTATGCTTTGTAGTGTGGAATGTGAATGCGTCGAAGCCAATCTACTTTGTTGACTACAGTTGCCGTTGTTGTAAGTTTACTTTTCATGTCTCAATTTCCTGTAATTTCTCCAGTTTCTAACGTACACCCAGAAACCACTAATTTCGAGGAGCCGCCCACTACTGATGCCGATGGAGATGGAATCCCTGATGTGCATGAAAATTTATTTTCCGAGTGGATAAACTTCACTGCTATCGATGGCCGTTCTGTTTCGATGCCAGGAATGGATAAAGACGATGCTTCTGATGCTTTAGTAGATAATGACAAAGATGGTTTGAATGCCACTGAAGAATATTGCTGGCCGTATCCTGCCACATGTACTGATCCTGGTTTTTCACGTGGGTTGACTGGAGTGGTTGACCGCGAAGGGGTTAGAAGTTATTTGGACCCTAGAAGTTCAGATACTGATGGTGATGGGATGCCAGATGGATATGAAGCCTATATGTGTTTGAGAATCGGGGGTTATGACTCAGCCTCACAGCGTTATGATTGTGATAGTTTTGACCCACTCAATGCCAGCGATATGCTAGAAGATCCCGACTATGATGGATTTGATGTAAACCGAGATGGTATTCTTTCTCCAACTGAGTGGTATACCTCGTCTGAGGAATATAGCTTTGGTTCTCCAGAAAATCACACAACAGAACTAGATGGTCTTTGGTGCATTGCAACCTTACCTGAAGGTTCAGTGCTAACCAATTGGCCTTACATCCCTACCGGAGCAAATGCGACATTCCAGAATCTGCTTTCTGCTTGCGCCACAGATTCAACAACTCAGATTGGCGAAGATATGTGGTTGGGTACTGACCCGTTGCTCGAAGATTCAGACCGATATAACTGGGATGGTTATCTTCTAAGAAATATCTACCCGTCTTTCGGTGATGGAATACCCGATGGATGGGAAGTTCACTTTGGTTTGGACCCACTAAATCGAAGCAGTGCATTATTTGATGGAGATGATGATGGTTGGGATTCTAATAGAGATGGTGTACTGTCACCTGATGTTAGTAGAACTCCTACAGCATTGAAATTAGGTGAACAACTTTCTAATCTTGAAGAGTATCTTATTTACGAGGATGACGGAAATAATGTAATGTCAGGACTGAAGTCAGTAATTTATGATTCCCATGAAGACCTATCATTGTATAGTTATCCAATTACTTTTGGAGCACAAGGTGAACCATATAGTATTCTTAATCATGATGTTAGAGAAATAGAGGTAGTAGAAGATATTGTCTACATTACAACAAAATATGGACTTACAATTTTCGATTATGAAACAACTACTAGCGTTGATGTATGGATGCCTCAAGGTGTAGAATTATTTGACTCTGAGTTGGTATATGATGATGATGAACTATATGCAATAGCGTTTGCATCAAGTGTCGGTTTAGGAGTGGCTAGGATACAGGTAGATGGTTTTACTAACTCCCTTAGCACTTGGGAATGGTCTATGTCTGAAACTATTAGTTCGATAGCAACACTACAAATTTCCAGTTCTAATACTCACATAATTGGATTAGGATATAATGGTTCAGGAAACGTCTTCGAGGTTAGTAGTAGTGGTTTGATTGAAATCACTCATTCAGTCGGCGACGGTATTTCTAATGCTTTATCTCAGGTAAATACATCGGTCAACGATATTGAACACGGTTTGATGGATGGAGATCTAACATTATTTGTAGCAACCGATGTGGGTCTTATGTTGGTAAAAACCGACTCAGCTAGAGATTCATCAATTCCTGAATGGCGCGTTTACTTCTCCGAGGAAGATTTTGGAATTGATACATCAATCAATGAATTACGACTATTGGCCTCTGGTTCGAATGCAAATCCTGCAGAGATAAGAGACATAATGCTTGATGGGCCATCGCCATCAAATCCACAGGTTCTATGGTTTGGAACTCCTTCAGGACTTCACCAACTGAAATTAGTTGATAATGTGATTATTCATAGTGGACTTTTGGAAAACCCAGGCACAGATATTACTCCTTCAAGAGAATTGAATGATATTTACTCAATCCACTCTACGGGACAGGAGATAATACTTGGTTCAAATCGTGGAACTTGGACTCTTTCGGGAGATTATACCAATGTTTATCAAATTCTTCAAGAAGAAACAATACCTGGTTCAATTGTTGAATTAGCCACTATTAACCTAGATGGTAATATGACAGTCTTTGGAGCTTCATCTCCCGGAAAATACTCAAATCTAGAATTGATAGACCCGGGCTCAAACGATTCAGACAGTGATGGAATCCCTGATGGATGGGAATTAGGTAATGGTTTAGACCCTACAGACCCATGGGATGGTTTACTTGATTTTGACTTTGATGGGATCGATCTTGACCAATCCGGTGATGGTGTTATTGAACGTCTGTGGACAAATATAGATGAATATCGCTATGAGGCTAGAACTCCTGAAGGTTATAATTCCACCAATCCGCAAGTAGGAGACACAGATGGCGATGGCTTGAGTGATGGCGAAGAGTACTTCGGATTCTTTTATGAAAGTTCTAATTTATGGTGCCACTATAGTATCCAAATGGAATATATTTGTGATGATGCAGCTGGACAATCTGCAAATGCTACATATCTTGCATTTTCCAATGTCGATTACGGGACAGACCCAACTAATCATGACTCTGATGGTGATGGAATGCCTGATGGTTGGGAGATTGAGAATAGAAGATGGGTTGGCTCAACATTCACTGGAGGGAATAATTGGAGTCTAGACCCAAATAGGGCAGAAGATGCTACATGGGATGCTGACCAAGATGGTTTGGTAAATCTATGTGAATACAAGTGGTCATTGATTAGATTACAAGCGATTGATGGGCTATTATTGGAATCGCATGGTGAATCTCCTTCTGCCGCCTTAAATTGGTCCATTTCTGATCCAAATAATGTTGATTCTGATGGAGATACATTACCCGATGGCTGGGAGGCTGTTTATGCATGTTCTTGGGATTCCTCGAGAGTTGGTATCAATCCACTCAATGGCTCAGATGCTTTCAAGAATCCTGATGGCGATGGATACGATATTAATCATGACGGTGTATTACAACCGAATGAACAATTTGTTAATTGGCTTGAATTCCATATCAGAACAGACCTGTTTGATTCTACTCAAACTTTGGATGGAGTCCCTATTCCTGATGGCTTTTCCACAGATCTATTTGCTAATGTTAGCCTATTAGGAATGCCACAAGCTAATTTTGCTGAAAGAGCAGCAGGCTCCATTTTAGCCTCTCAATTAGAAATTAGTGCTGGATCTTGCGACCCATTAGATACGGATACTGATGATGATGGCATGCCAGATGGCTGGGAGATTTGGTTTGCTAGATGGAATCTTCTAGAAGATAAGTGGACATTAAATCCATTAGATCCTATTGATAGATGGGGCGATGCAGATGAAGATGGCATGACAAATTGGGAAGAATATAACTCAATAGATCCTGTATATTCTGAAACAGATCAGAACCGAACCTCACCAAAATGGTTTGTCACCACTATTGGTAGCGCATATGCTTTCCAAGCATGGGCAGGAATTCTAACCGATACTTCTTTTGGTTCTTTCATAGATGAATCACAAGTGAATTTGACCGGAAAAACAGCAGATCCAAATAATCCAGATACAGATGGAGATGGTATCATTGATGGCTTAGAATTACTTTTTACCACTTGGAATATTTCTTCTCAGAAGTGGACTCTTAATCCACTTGATCCAAATGATGGTCTGTTTGATTCTGATGAAGACGGAATCAATGACCTTCAAGAATTTGCATTGGCTAATTCCAATCCAGATAACGGTATTGACCACCCTGAAGATGCTCCTTTGATGCACATAGATGGAGACCTACTTCAACCAACTGAGAAGGCTCAGAGAATTTTCAATATGCTAATCACTAAGGAGACGCGAGGGAAAAGATTGCTCAATGATTTCAACGATTGGCAAAACGGAGAACCTGCAAATATCTTCATATCTGTATTGATGGGAATTACAGATCCAACAAATCCAGATACCGATGGAGACGGTATGTATGACGGATTCGAATATTGGTTTGCTGAGTGGAATCTCGAAGAGAATCTTTGGGGTATCAATCCATTGATTGACGGAGACGTTCTGCTAGATTCTGATGGAGATAGTTTCGATTGCGATGGAGATGGGAATATTTCTCTAGATGAACGATTCTCCAACTTACGTGAATGGGAATCACGCTCATGGGGTAAATACAGTGAGCGAAATAATGTCCCTCAAGAAGTAGGAATTTTGAGTTTTGGAACAGATGCTATCAATGCTTACATGGAAGAAATGGGCTACACTTATCTTCAGGCGAGAAATGGTGTCTACAATGATTTCATCGATAAAGGTCAAAAGAGCGCAGACCGGATGGCGAAAATTAATGAGTTAGACTCAGATAATTTCAATCGAACTTTGATAGGAGTCGCTGACCCTACAAGTTCAGATTCGGATGGAGACTCAATTCCTGATGGTTGGGAATATTGCTACGCAATCTATGGAATGCCAGATGTCACTACTGAAAATCATTGGGCTGCAAACCCAGTAAATCCTTTCGATGTTAATTATGATGGAGACCATGACGGATGGTATGACCGCAACTCATTCGATGTACCTGCAATTCAGGGTGAATGGGATGATAGAGATTTCATTCCATATCAGTTCATTATACAGTCTGGTCCGGGAAGTTTACCTTTCACCAACCTAATGGAGTGGAATAATCAGACTAGACCTGATTTGAATGATTCGGATGGCGATTCTGTAACCTTCAATACTGAATTATCAGGTTCACAAGTAGTATCTCACGACATAGACTACAATTTATCAGATGGTCGAGAAGTGTTCAAGTATGGAACTAATCCAATGGATAATGATTCAGACGGTGATATGTTACCTGATTGGTATGAGTATTCCATGGCTTGGAATGAGTCTAATGATAATTTCAGTTCTTACTTACAGATTATGGTTCAATGGATAGATGGTGAAACTGGTGGCGAATGTGTAACTACTACTACGTCTTGTTTGCCGCTTTCATTAAATGGAGCAATTTTATCAAGGCCTGAGCTTGAATTTACTTGGTTTACACTTGACCCAGCAGATCCAGTCGATGCTAATTATGACCCCGATATGGATGGTAATTGGGATTGTTCAGGAGCGGGCTGTTCCTACACTCCTTATACCAACTTCCAAGAATTTTTCATGATTTCAGATATTGATTTAACTTCGCCAAATGCAGTCAGATTAAGTCCACTAATTTACCAAGGACAACCAGTTGATGAGTGGTGGCAGTTTAGGGGATTCTTACTTGGTTTAGGGACTAGTGAAGAAGCAACAAAGAATTATTTGAAAATGGACCAACAATCATCAATTGATTTCAGATATGTACTGATTGTGGATGACAAAGATTCAGATTTCTTGATTTTGAATACTGCTGATGATGTTGTATTAACATCGGGTGAATGGACCGATCAGTGGGATATCTACTATGCGAGTTCCCCACTTACCGCTCCAGTCCGTATTGTGGGTGAACATGAATTTGGTTGGTATAATTTGGATTTTGATGATGACCACATAGCCGAAGGTTCGAACCCTATGAATTGGGATACAGATGGTGATTGGATTGTTGATTGGTTCGAAGTTTTTGATGATGAGGAGGATGGAATACGTGGAGATTCATCACCACTACGTTATGATTCTAGACAAACCGGTTAGAAAATTTATTCTAACAGTTAGAAAATAAGCAAACAGAGGAGGTGAGAATTTGAGAGTAGATAAGCCGAGTTTTTCGAAAGCATTTCTACTAGTTTTTATCATGTTCCTCACTCCTTTAACCCCTTTATCAGATATACTAATTGATGATGTTTCAGCAAATAATGTACCTAGGCACATATATCAATTCAGTGATGGAAGTAATGAGTACATGGCTCTATACCAAAATGGAAGGACTGATGATGGTGCTGAAATATCAATCCCTAAAGGGGCTACAGTTAATGATATCTCTATGACTTTGTCCGGTGCATCTTCGACCGGATGGTCAGATGTTGTTGTAGATCAAAGGTCTGACTGGATGGCGGGCATTTCTGGTTTGACTGATTCTAGAAGCGGGGATTTAACACTCGCACCTAGCCAAATGAATAATTCCTTTTCACCCCATGGTCTAGATGAAGAGACTAGCAATAATTCTGATGCTTGGTTGGATAATGGGACTTATTCGATTAGACAACCACATACATCTAATTCCACTGAGAATCTATTCTCAATGCAAGTCAAAAAGACATCTTCTGCATTGATTGCTCAAAGTCAAGGGGCGATTTTGAAACACCATGATTGGCTATTTTTGTCAACTTGGTCATCCAAGCAATTTAGTAATGTTGTCAAGAGATTATATCCAAATAATGCCACAGTTGAATCAACAATTTTACTGGAACAATCGACGTGTACTCTACCACAGATGCCATCATCTAGTTATTATGCATATTATGGTTTTAGAGATTGGACAGTGACAGATGATGAAAGATTGTTTGGTATTCTATCGACTTATCGCTATCATTACACATCTACTGCTCCAGCTGTGAATCATAGAATATTAGAATTTGATATTTCCAAGGATGATGTTTGGACATGTCTTGACTCATATGATGTTTCTCCGCAATACAATGATTATACAGGTATTGCATATGATTCTTCGAGAGATGTAGTTTGGGTTTTGCATAATTCTCAGCGACGAATCGTGTCTTATGAATTTGATGAAATGCAAAATGGAGGATTTACCCGAGGTTCTAAAATATACACCTATTTTTCATCCTCAGGCTCCTCATACCAATGTGGTAAAACTGGGCAACAAGTAAGAGGTCTAGAGGTTATTGAATCAACATTTTTCATGCGATGTCAAAAAGGTTCTTCTGGTAGTCAAAATAAGGATGTTCTAGAAGCATGGAAAATCACCGGTACTTCAGAAGTTCTTACTCCACAGACAGATACCAAGCAGATTACAGTTCTTGGTTATGGTCTCCAATATGATGGTTCAAGGCTGATAACTGTTGATTGTAGTTATTCTTCCTTTTCTTCTGTAACTCTAAATTATCGAGAGTATGGTGCTGGAATGACTTACCCCACAATTCCAGCACCAGGAACTACTACTTGGTTTGGAGAAACTATTGTGACTACAGATCCTGTACTTTCTGTGAATATGGAGACTTACTGGTCAGTTTCGTCGGTCGGAGATAGGGTTGATTACTGGGTTTCAGCAGATAATGGCACACATTGGGAAGCGGTAACTTCTCTATCTACAATACATTTCGCACATCCAGGTAATCAATTGATTTGGAAGGCACAATTAATTGGTTCTACTGCGGTCTCGTGGTGGGTAAATTTAGATTATTACACATCTTACTCATCTTCAGGAACTTGGACCTCAGACTTTTATGCCACAGGTACTAAAGTTGGCAAAGTTAGACCGGAATGGGTTGCAGATGTCCCGATAGGGGGCTCCATAGATGTCAAAGTGTCCAATGATAATGGGACAAATTGGCTCTCAGCACTAAATAATCAAGAAGTAAATTTCCCGACTGAGGGTTCAGGTGATATCTTGAGATTTGAAATAACCCTTAGCTCCTCAAACATTTATTCATCGCCGTCAATTGATTCATTTACGTTATGGTATGAGGAAGGATATCCAGATAAACCGTCGATAAACATCAATGGAGTTGGTGATTGGGATTGGGAGTCGCTACAATTTCTTAACGAATCATCAATAACTGTTAGTGATTCATCCATAGTTGGCAGTGAAGTTATTCAAACACCCACATTGGTATCTGCTATTAATCAGGAGATCCCAAGTAATGGAGAAGGCGATGAAACCGTATTTCTCTCTATCAAGGCCGAAACACCTGGGCGAATGAAAATCACAGATCTCGATGTCGAATACAAGATGCAAACTCGTGCCATAAGTGTTGATTTAGATGGAGATGTTTCTGTCCCTGATGGGATAAAACGTACTCTAACAGTCAAGGCTGCTGCTGGAGATGATGTTGAAAGGATTACTAGGACTTTTGTGGAAATAATTAACTCTAACGGGAATAATCCAAGTTTTATTTGGGAACTTGGAGATTCATGTTCAACTAATACGAACAATGAATCAATAGCAATATTTGATAGCAATAACTGTTCATCAAATATTGATAGTGATGGAATTCTAGAGATTCAGATACCATTCCAAACATTATGGGATTGGAATGATGAACAAGCCACTCAAGCCCTGGTTACAGTTGAAGATGATGATGGAGTTGCAGTTTCATCTTGGCAAACAGAATCAATGGATTTGAAGATTGAAAATGATATACAATTAAACTCAATGATGGTTTATGATGAGTCAGGAAACCAAGTTACTAATCTTGAATGGCTTCGAGGAGGAACAAATATTACTTTTACTGGAATGATTAACTTTGAAGGTTCTCAATTCACACCTCTTCCTGGTCAATTCAATCTTCGTGTTATTGGACAAAATGTAAGTAACTCAGGTCAGCCAGTAGGACAACAAGAAATACTTTATGAGGAACAAAATCCGGGATTTGGATACTATAATTTGACATTCCAAACACCGATGCAATCCACTCCTGGGGGCATGGTCTTCTATGTACAAGCAGTTGAACTTGTTAATGGTTCAGAGTACGTAAATCCAAATTACAATAACATTCGCTTAATTCTAGATGGAAAATCACCACTTGTAATTTCTGCATCACCGTTGAATGGGCAACATCTGCATGCCTCTTTACCTGCTCCATCTGGGCAACCAATATCAATAACGATACAAGATTCAGTCGACCCACCAACACTCCTGACATTGCACTACTGGCTTGGATGTAGGACAATTATCGATACACGTTGTAATGATTTTAATTCAGATAATTTGCCAAATTCTGATGAGTATCAAACAAAAACTCTTTCTTCCCCAGAAATTAAATCTGGTGGTTTGAATATATTCCAAGGTTTGATCGATGATTCTATTCTATCGCACGGACAGAGAGTTTCTTTCTATGTTACAGGAGAGGACGGACAAAATAATCAGATTGCAATGGGCGGTGGGCCTGTTTGTCCTCAAAGTAATACAAAATGTGGATTTGCCAATGATGAGCAACCTCCAGACTGGGACGGCGACCTTTCGACATATATCATCCGTGAAGAATTCATTCCAGAGTTCGATACTTCCAATAGTTCAATAATTGGGCATAGTGATGAAGAGCCTTTACACCCCGGAGTATACTATACTGCTCAAGTTGTAATTACTGACGGAAATGGTTGGAAAGATATCGATACAATTCAACTAACCTTGGGCAACTCCCTCTCAGATTTAGATACGACAATGTATGCCACTATAAGCGAAAGTTTAGACGGGCTACCCATTATCAATGTAGAATCAAGTTCTCAATTCATTGCAGTATCCAATATTTATTCTAGTGCTGAAATCGGTAACATTGAGCAAACTAAATTGATTGTAAGTATAAAATTCCAATTAACTTGGCTATTTGCAGAGTCTTATGACACCGATGGTGAGTCATTCTACTTACCACATCTATCGGTTTCAGACCATCCTTGTTCCATTGAATCAGATGTGCCTTGTAATGTAGAGGATGAGGTTCTGTCTAGTAATGCTTGGAGTTTGGATAATGATTTCAGATTTGATTTAATGTCAGGCCACATAACGGCAGTAGAATTACGTAATGGGATCAATCATTACAACTCGAATTTCGATGAATCTAATATCGGTGTGGGGCAGGCTATGAGAGTTGCAGGTAGAGTCTTATTTTCAGAGGATGAAACACCTGCTCCAGCTGGAATTTTTGACATTTCATTATTCGATTATGATAATCAATGGGAAACTTCGATTCGTGATGATGGTTATTTCAGTATGGATTTCTTAGTTCCAAGTGCCCCTTCAGGTCATCTTGACCTTTCACTACAAATGGCAGATATGCCTGGATTATCCCAAGATGAAACATCAATTACACCTAGATTGCGGCTAGCAGTTGATAGTACAAGCCCTGTAATAAACGAGATTCGTTTGGATAATGTTGTTGCAGGAGAAGATATTTCTATATCGAAAATGTCTGATATTACCATATTGGTAGAATCTTCAGATGACTTTGGTTTTGCAGACTCTTCATCGATTATAGTCCATTACAGGGTAAGAGCAGGTGAGTCGGAAATTTCACGAGGAAGCAAGATACTGAACTCATATTTAGAATTCGAGGGTTCATATTTTTGGAATGGAAACATAGATTTCACAGATTTAGGAGCCACTACACTTCTCACAACCTATGAGCTAGACATCTGGTTAACTGGTTCGGATAGCTCAGGAAATTCATTTGATGTAAATTCTAATTCTGCCTCCTCGCCATTTGCTTCATGGCCTCTAGCATTAATTGGTCCTAGTATAGATTTATCAAGTTCTCAAACCCAAATTAGTTGGGATAATCCTAGTCCTAATGTGGGAGAAACTGCAATACTAAATGTTCAGGTTTTGAATGAAGGAAGTAAAGGAAATGTCACATTTATTTTGGAATATTTAGATTTGCAAAAAAACTGGGTAAAGGTTGCTGAAGAATCACAAATTGTCAATCAAAATTCAACTATGTACATATCGATTCCATATTCCATATCTCAACAGCAATCAACTACATTGGAATTCAGAGTTTTAGCAATGCTTGGAGACAATGAGATTGATCGTAAAACTATTGATCCATTGCTAGTAAAAGAAGAGACAGTCAGAGATGGAGAAGCTCTAGCCCAACAAGCTGGAGACGAAATGTTTGGTATAACATTATTCTTGATAGCTCTAATATCTGTATCCTTTGGATTGTGGATGTTAGTTGTAACAAGAAGAATGAAGCAAGAGGATGAAGATTCAACTGATGAATTAGACCAAACTGAAGAGGTGATTGAAGAACAGAATCAATACAAACAGATTCCAGATATTGTTAATCAACCAATTCCCGAAATGAATCCAATTCAGCCATTAAATGTTCAACAGCCATTACCAATGCCAATACCTAGCCCACAAATAGTGCCTCAACCTGTAGTTAATCCATTGACTAATAATCCTGGGATTGCACCACTTCCGCCTACTGGTTTACCCGAAGGTTGGACTATGGATCAGTGGGAACATTATGGCTGGAAATACATGGAATCTTTCAAGAAGTGAGTGATTAAATGGAAGAGAATTTTGAAGTTGATGGTTTAGTTACACTTCAAGAAAGGATGGTCAATCTAATTAATCAATTGCAGATGCCATTAATTGAAGTTAGTATGGTAATTGGTAATCACATAAAGCAATTAATGAAATCATTAGATGAACATATCTCTAATACAGGTGCCTTTTTTCCAGTTAAGGTCACATCTCCGTGGCCATTATCTAATGAGTCTAATACTATCTCAAATACAAAAATGGATTTAGAAAAAATAATTTCTATTGTCGACGATGATAGAATGGACATCTTAGCCACACTTATTCGTGTTACATTGATTGAAACTGATATGGCACTTGATGATGGTATTTTGGCACTGAGAATGTGGGAGCAATTGGCCCGAAGTCAACTATCTTCTGCAACCTCTCCAGGACAATTATTTTCACCAATAATACTTCCTGAAGAATGGTAGTCAAGTTTGAAAATAGAGAAAGGTTGGCGTAAAGTATGGGAAGGAGACAGTCACAATTCGCAGTTGTTATCACAGTACTGTTATTGAGTGGTTTTTCAGGTTGCATCTCGGATGAAATAATAATCGGAGATAATAATCGTGGTATTCCAGGTGGTTTGGTAATGGCTTGTCTAGATTCTAGTAAATACACAGAACTTGTCATTGAGGTTGACTATGAAAGTGGTTATCAACCTAAATCAAGTAGTACAGATTTATTGAAACAAAGGCTTGAGCAGGTTTGTGATAAGCCAGATGGAATAACTATCACATTCACAGAAACCGTATTTGGAAATACCGGTTCTTGGACAAGTGATGATGTAAGATATCATGCATGGGAGAATAAAGAGAACGATCCTCAAACTTCCTCAACACTTCACTGGCAGGTATTATTCCCATCAGGAACCTATAGCGATGATAGCGTTTTGGGTGTGGCTGTAGATGCTTCTACAGTGGCAGTATTTGGAGATTCAGTCGAAGAGGCAAAAGGGCCATTTTTTGGACGTCCATCAGCAGAGGAGGTTGAAAATAGCGTACTTGTTCATGAAGTAGGCCATCTTTTGGGGCTTGTTAATATTGTTTACCAATCACTTGTAGAACACGAAGATCCCGATCATCCAAACCACTCAAATAATGATGAATCAGTCATGTACTGGGCGATTGAATCGACAAATATTAGAAACATAATTTCTGGTGACTTACCGACTGAATTTGATCAAGATGACCTAAACGATCTAACGGATATGAAAACTGGAAGAATCGAAGTTTACGATCAACTTTGGACGCCTTAGTTATTCAAACTATTTTCTGATACTAACTTGGTTCCATCACGCCATGCATCAAAAATCGAGAATCCCCACAAAGCAAACCAGAGAACTACAGTTAATGCCAATGGGATTTGTAATAATGTCCAGTCAGTTGCCTTACGGTGCTTTTTATTGAAGTGCTGACCAAGAAATAGGAACGGAACGAGCGCCAATAATGCTGCCACAAGTGGTCGTAGTGCGCCCCAAAAACCAACTCCAAGAGTCATTTCTGTCCAAATTTGCTTGAAAACACGAAATATACTGGGTTTTGCATCAACCTCAGCAGTAGTATTTGCAAACTGAGAATTGCCCCCTTCCAATGTACCGCCCAATATCGAGGTTAGGGTTAGAGTTTGTCAAGATAGCGCTCATTTGCCTACATGAATATCAATAACTGTATGATTTAGAACGGTATGATGGCGAGAGTGTTGGTCACAGGCTTTGAGCCATTTTCAAATCATTCTTCTAACATTTCAGCCGATTTAATCGAAACTCTACAAGAATCTTTGGTTGTTAGAGACCCTTGGGGAGAAATTAGAGATTATCGTATAGATGACATAGAAATTGAATTAGAAACGATAGTTCTTTCAGTAGATGCTGTGGGTGCCAAATTAACTTCGAAGAAGTTGTCATCTGGCGAGAAATGGGATGCTATAATACATATGGGGCTGTGTCAGAATTGTCAAATTCCAAGAATTGAATTATTGGCACAGAATATTATCGATATGAGCATCGAGGATAATTCTGGTCGACAATTAAGAAATAGACTTCTAGGTACAGAAGAGTACAAGTCTACAATCAAATCAGAATTAATTCTGACCAATAAAGGTAGCATTAATGCTGAAATTTCATTCGATGCTGGTAAGTTTGTATGTAATGAAACATATTATCACACACTTTCTGAAATTTATCATGAAAATACGGTTGAGAATAAGACTCATTGCCTTTTTTTACATCTACCTAATTATGATAATTTCAGTTTACCTAAGGCACGAGAATTGTTAGTAAATATGATTGGGCGGATAATGTTTAAACCTGTGATTTCAGTAGTGGCAGGTGCCATAATTAATGATGGTAAAATGCTTGTTGCAAAGCGTAATGATGAGAGAAATCTTGGGTTGTGGGAATTTCCCGGAGGTAAATCTGAGTGGGGTGAATCTCGAACTGAAGCAATACAAAGGGAAATTAAAGAGGAATTTAAATGGAATGTTCAAAGAGTCAAGGGTTTTGGAAAATGGTTTCATAATTCCGAAAATTTCGATATTGAATTGAATGTTGAGATTTGTAAATTTGTTGGCTCAATACCTGATCTAGAGCAAAAACAAAGTTGGACTTCACATGATGAAGTCAAGTGGATTTCCCATGAGGGAGATGTCGAGCAATTTATTGGACTAGATGGATTAGTGGCTAGAGAAATAGCCAAAGAATTACTAAATCCAAGTGGTAGCTTCACCTGATTTATCCATTGCTAATTCATCATTTACTGAACGTGGGATGCTATCCCTGCCCTTATGCCAAGTAGCAGCCTCAATCCAATCTTTGAGGTTTTTTCCATTTAATCTGATGGTGATTAGACCACCTAGAGGTTTTTCTCCTGGTATATTGAATGCAATTTTCCCAGAAATAGCCGCTTGTCGAAGGATATCGAATTCTGTATATTCAGAACTTAAATTACGACTCATTGAATCCAATGCAGTATCGAGTATCTGTTGTTTGTGCAATAATAATAAAAATTCATTCATTGATAGATTATTATCGACTAGGGTTTGATCTTCTGCATTACCTAATTCGGGATTGCATAATTTACCTTTAATGTTGAAATCCGGAAAGATGTTGTTGATGCATTCAGTAACTTTTTCTGGAGAGTCGGCTCCTGATAGTGTAGTTTCTACTGTCACCTCAATCCCCTCATCCTTGGCATTTAGCTTTAGGATGGGCCCAGTCATGGTTCGGCGTGTTTGAATCTACTCTTCAATCTGTCTTTTTGAGAAAAAATCAGGCGAAGTATGAAAGCCATTATTCAGTTCTTAGGGCATGAGTGGGAAAAATGGTCCAATAATAGCGACTGTAATTCCTATTTTTAATGAGTCGAAATATATTGGGAAATGTCTTGAATCCTTAATAGTTCAAACATTGGATTCCTCTAAATTCTTGATTTTGGTATTGGACGGTGGTTCTACCGATGGTTCAAGAGAAATAGTTGAGGAGATGATAGAATCTTCTAAGCAGAGAGACGGGCCAGTGATTATACTAGAAAATAATCCTGGAAAATATGTTGCAGAAGCAAGGAACTTATCTTTGAAGTTATTACCTGATAGTATAGATTTACTAGTCGAACTTATTGGACACTGTACCGTACCAAAAGACCATCTCTCCAAGAGGTTGGAGGTTTGGCAAAATCTTTCTGATGATTCAACCTTGAAATTAGCAGGTTTAGGGGTCAGAGTTCTTCCAAGTGATGAGCAGAAAACTATCACTGAAACATGGATTGAAGCAGCACTATCATCGAATTTAGGTAGTGGTTCGGGACAGTTTGAAACGTTTTCCAAAACAGGTGAAACTAGAACTCCTGCATTCTGCATGCATTCAAGGAAAGCAGTTGAAAAAGTCGGAGGATGGGATACTAATTTCATAACAAGTCAGGATAGTGATCTATCAATGAGGTTACAAGATTCAGGTTTCAAACTTTATCGAACGAATGAGACTCATGTCAATATGGTTAAGAGAGCAAACTTCTCGAGTTGGCTAAAAATGGGATATAGGTATGGATTTTGGCGAACTAAAATAATAAAAAAACATCCTTCAAGGCATAGTAAAAGAGAATTCTTGCCCTGGATTGGACTTATTTTAACTATGATTCTAGTAATTACTTCAACACCATTTTGGTATATTCCATCATTGATTTATATCCTGGTCATACTTATTGAAGGTTTTAAATTTTCAATTAAATGGCGAAAGGCCTCTATTCTTTTTGGAGTCCCATTGAGCCTTTTATCATTACACATAACATTTTCAATAGGACTAATTGGTGGTTTATTTAGAAAAGGCAGAGAGTCAAATGATAGGTGATATATTACAACACATTAGGTGGGAACATACTTGAGTGATATATACAAGTGGCAGGGTGAATACGATGGCTAACGACTCTCTTAGTACCCGAAGCGTCGCTTTCCTGCCTCTTGTTTTATTGATATTCATTCATGTTTTTGTCACTCCTCTTAGAGAGGTTTTCAAGATCGAACCATTGCTTATGATTCCTTATTATGCAGTAGGGGCAGTGATAGGGTTTTTCATTTATCGTAAGTCATTTCTTGTCAAAGACTATGAGTATAGACGTAGCAAAGTTATGAAGAAAATGAAGAAAGTTTACCAAGCCGAGGAAGATGGAGTTTGGCAAACAAATGTCCAGGTTGATTCAGAATTATCCGAGGAAGGTAGGGCAAAGCTCCAGCAAAATATTGGGGATATCAATACAGAATCTCCCGAGATGGTAGTTGGAGAAGACGAAAAAGTCGAGGTTCAATTTCTAAATGAGGCCAGTCATGTAGTTGAGGCTACAAGAAGAGTTTCTGGTGAGTCAACATTTGACGATCAAACGATTGATTCTACCATTGGTTCAACAAGAAAGTCAAGTCCTATGGATAATTTCTTAGATTGGATTGGTGGCCTTTTTGGAAATAAAAGTATTAGTCAAGAACGCGAAGAGAGAAGAATCGATGCTCTAAAGGCTGCGTCTAAGGCATCTCCTGTTTCAGTTTCGAGACCTAATTCTCCACTACAAACTACTAGGCGAGATGTTGATTCTACATTGAAAGCTACTTCTATGACTGATGAAGGTGAAAAAGAAGTTTCACTCGATGGAAGAACAAATATGGATTATAATCCCTCTTCTAATGAGGAGCCAGTTAGATACTCCATGGACAAAGATGCTTACTCGTGGGATAAAGAAATACAAGCAACCAATTCTCAGAGTATTGAATCAATGGCTATGATGCCAAATAACCAAAGTCTCCCAATTCAGCAAACCTCAACACCTATTAATAGACAGAAAACATGTAGAGGTTGCGGGTTTGTAACTCCACCAAACGAGCGTTTTTGTCTAAATTGTGGACTTGATATTTTACCTTGATTTATCCCTCAATATCCGTGATGTTCAAAGGGCATTGAGTTTACCGATGGTTTGCTCGGTGGAATCATGTCGCAGAAACGGGACTACTATGAAGTGCTAGGGGTTACCAAAGATGCGACAGAAAAAGATTTGAAAAATGCATTTAGAAGCCTTGCTAGGAAATACCATCCTGATAGAAGCACAGAAGATGATGCAGAAGATAAGTTCAAGGAAATACAAGAAGCATATGCAGTTCTTTCAGATACTGAAAAGCGACAAATGTATGATCGATTTGGTCACGATGGCCCATCAGGTTCACCGTTTGGAGGTTTTGGCGGTGGTGGCTTCAATATTAATCTTGAAGATATTCTAGGAGGAGATTTCTTTTCCAGTTTCTTTGGTGGAGGTTCTAGACGTTCATCGCCTAGGCGTGGTAGTGATATTCTAATCAGGCATAGTATAAACATTGAATCAGTTTTGAATGGAACTTCAGAAGAACTAGTGATTGAACTCCCGGTAAGATGTGTCGATTGTAATGGCACAGGTGGAGAAAATGGAGAGACTCAAACTTGCTCCGAGTGTGGAGGTCAAGGAAGGGTAAGAGCAAGGCAACAAATAGGACCTTTCGTTCAAGATGTTGTGAGAGAATGTTCCTCTTGTGGAGGGAGTGGTCGAACAATAAAATCGAAGTGTAAGACTTGTAGCGGCAGTGGTCGTAATCAAGAAGAAACGAAACTACGTTTCAATATTCCATTGGGGGCCGAAGATGGAACTAGATTGAGAATGCGAGGAAAAGGAGAACCTCCTGCAAATGCTAACGGCGAAAATGGAGATTTATTCATAGAACTAGAAATTGAACAACATCCATGGTTTGAACGGTCAAATGCTGATCTGATAATGTCTCTACCGTTAGGTTATTCTGATTTGATTTTGGGAACTCAAGTAACTTTACCGCACATCGATGGTGAAGATTTAGTCATCAAAGTTCCAGCCCAGACTAATTCTGGAGAGACATTGGAAATAAGAAAGAGAGGTTTACCTAGAACAAGAGGTTCTGGAAGAGGCGATGTTGTGGTGTTGGTCAAATTACATATGCCAAAGAAAATTAGTAAGAATGTAAAGAAGTCATTGGATGTTCTAAGAAGTGATTTGGCTCCTGATGATATTATCTCACGTGTTGAAGAAGATGCTGAACAACGTCGAAATTAGTTGTTCACTCTTCAGAATCAGAGTTTCTCCACAGAGTAGTTGGTATTCTTGCAGCGAACGGCTCACCATCTAATCGGCCATTTAGTTCAACATCAACACACTTTGAACTACCTTCTATTTCTACAGTGATAAATACAATATTTCCTTCTACCATTGAGTCAAGGAATACTTCTTCACCTTTGGAAAGGAAGCGAGGGTGAACGCTAGTTATGTTCCATGGTTCACCTTCTGGTGCATCAAGTCTAAGTGCAGCCATCTCCCAGTTTCCTTGAATGATATTTAGTCCGATAATTATTGGCCATGATGCACTGTCTTTTGATAATCTTTCATCTAATTTCCACGCAACCATTGCCAATCCGTCAGTCCTATGTTCAATATCATATTCGCCCCATATTTCACAGGCAGAGTTCCATTCTAATGTTGAGATTGAGTCAAGAGCTCGTTTCAAAAATTTTCGACTTTGTTTAGGCGTAGCTATACCTTCATCTAGTCTTGACTTGAGCCACTCCAAACGCTTCTTTTTATTAGAAAGAGAATTTGCAAAATTGAGATTTTTCTTGTACAATACCAATACTATAATTCCAGGAATTAAAAACAACCCTCCCATGAACCATCGAGCTATTGAGCCCCATTTTTCAGCATTCTCGTCCGGTGGGAACCATGGTTCTTCACCTTCATCAACTAATTCATATTGACTAGTAATCGTATATTGTTTTGAATCAATATTTTCTCCCCATGTATTATTGTATACAGAGGAATTGATTATACTAATCCTTAGGAAGTGGGTACCCCTATCTAATTCTAGAGCCACTTGTATGTCGCCTGATGCGATTGTTCTTACTTTAGTTTCTTTATTTTCCCATGTTTCTTGGTTCTTTTCAATCAATTCCACTTCACAATCTTCTATGTCGCCTTCAACAGTGAATTTAACAAAATGAATAGAGTCTTCCCAGCCAGTAATCTCGATTTTATAAACATCAGAGTGGTCAAATATCGGTAGAGTAAATTGCCCATTATGAATACTTTTTTCTAAGTCTAAAGTTGGCCATGATGAATTATCGGTTTCCAGATATATCGGCGCTAGAGATGGTGCTTCCAATCCTTGTCCTAGGTCGGAGAAGTCTTCAACCGAAATTTCCACTAGGAATACTTGTGCTGACATTTCAATTCGCATGGCACTAACATTTGGGTAAACATATAGATTTGAAATTATATCTTGTTGTAATGTGAAAGAACCGGATTCAACCCATTGTCCACTCATCAATTGGAAAGATGAAACCTCAACGCCTGAGTAGGGTGAGTTTAGAGATAATCTTTCGGAAGATGAAACATCGATTAGTACATTTTTGAAATTATGTCCATATACTTTGGATTCCATATTAGCTGGTAATAATTCTAATTCTTGTATTTTGAAAAGATTTTGTTGTAGTGCCCATACAGTGTTTGTCGATTGTGATTCAACTTTGACCACTGCTCTCCCATCATCATCAAAATTCCAATAATTTGGACCCAATTTATGATTTGTAGTTAATTGGCTTGGAGAACTAATATTGTCAATTAGTAGTTCTTCCTCTGACTGATTTTGGAAATATACCTCTACAAATAAATCCGAACTCGAATGGACTAATGATAACTCTAAAGTATCGCCCTTTGAAACATTGATTACAAAGTATTCAGATTGTCCACTATCAATAACTCCTGTGATAAATGATGAGTTGGTAAATTCTCCATTCGGAATCGATGCAAGATCTCCTCTAGAATGGTCTAGGCAATCCGAAGTCTTTGCGCATATTTCACCAGTAATTGTTGGTACTACTTCCAAGGGAGAAGGACGTATGGATTGATAATTGTCATTTGTATGATGAATTATAGATAAATCAATCACTTCATTAATTGAACTTTCAATACTCAAATCCATTATACCATCAGAACTCGCCATACCATTGATAGAACTAGTTGAACTGCCAACTAAATCACCCTCTAAACTTAGTGTTGCAGTGCAATCTTGGCAATCCATATTAATGCTATACCAGTCATTTTCTTTAATGTTCCAACTTTCAGAATAAGTTTGACCCGCCTGGACATTAACTCCTGTCACACGACCATCATTAACAATAACCTCTGGCTCATTTGTTTGTCCTGATACTTCGATTACCATCAGCGAAAAAATCACTAAAATCAGCATAGATATGGACTTGAACCTATAACTCATGGACAAACCTCGTTGAGCACTCCTAGGGCACTTAATGTTTCAACTTAGGCATTCAAAACTTCAAACCCTTCAATAATATGAGGTTGTAGGATTATGTATGGCGCAGGAGTTAGGACGAGTTGTTTTTTCTCGAGACCGCTACGCTCGTTCATGGAGTTTGGGAGACAGAAGTAATCCAAAGGTCAAAACTCCAATTTTGATTCAATTGCGAGGTGACCCAGAACTGGATGATTATCTCGCTCCATTCAAATCATTCACCGACAATAAAATACCTGCAACAATCAGTATTGAATCAAAATTAAATCTCTCACCTCCCGACTTTTCTAAAAAAGCCCCTAATTGGCAGACTTCGATAGGGCATGTATTGCCGCCTTCTTTGGAAGAAGCGGATGCAGGTGAGCCTGCAGGCATAGGTCCGCTTCTCCCAGTATCTTGGCAAAGACTATCTCACGATGAAGAACTTGTGAACCCAGATTTACAGCCAGGTATTGTTGTTCTTGTCGATGCTGCTCAACTTGCTGCTCAACCTGAAAAACTAATCAAAGCAATTCATGTACTCAAGCATCGATTTCCAGGCTCACTTCTTTGGACTCCTGGCATTGGAGGGCCGGATAATGCTGCTGTATTGTGTTGGTTCGGAGTAGATATTTTTGACTTATCGCGCTCTAGAATATGTAGTTCATCAGGAGCAATACTTTCTGTAAATGGCCCTAGGATGCCAGTTGATTCGATGAATGAGTCATCAGATATGGATGTTCAAATAGAGCAATGGAGGCAATCATTGGCATCAATAAAATCACATTTATCAAGTGGTAATCTGCGTTCCCTTGTCGATAAGCAATCATTGAACAGCCCTAAATTAGTTGAACATCTTAGAATTCATGACAAGTTGTGCACAGGTCAGGATGGACTATTATCCAGTCATGTGGATAAGGAAAAGCAACTTGATTGTAGTAGTCATTCGAGTTTAAGTGATCCCGTAGTCGGAGAATGGTGTGAATTTATTTCAAATAGTTACCAAGCTCCTAAGGGATTGGATAAAGTTTTGATTTTATTGCCATGCTCAGCTCGTAAACCATACCGTTTCTCTAAATCTCATGGTCGTTTTATTAGAGCAATTAACAATAATTCATGTCATGAGGTTATGGTAACTTCTCCATTAGGTTTAGTACCTAGAGATTTAGAGGAAGTTTGGCCTGCATCTCATTATGATATTCCTGTCACTGGAGATTGGACCAGTGATGAATTACTTAGAACTCAAAATACACTTCTTGCATTACTTGAACGTCACAACTACCAGATTGTGATAAATCATTCAAGTATGAAACTATCAACTGGTGATGTTGAACTCATTGAAACTAGAAATGGAATGTCAGCAGGCCAACATGACGCTCTAGAACATTTATCAAGCGTAGTTAAGGACGCTCTAGAACGATTTGAAGTGCCCAATAGGAGGAACAATCGTGCCTTAATGGACACATTTGCAAGTGTCTCTAGAAAGCAAATGAAAAATGATTTTTGGCTTGAAGGAGTATCTATTAGAGGTAAACCACCTTTTTGGAGATTGGAAAAAGACAACACACAAATCGCTCTGTGGTCTATTGACAGGCGGGGATTCTCTTTTTCTAAGGCGGCAATTCCTGTACTTCATAAAAATAAATCTCTTTCAAAAATGGAACTTAAATCAGGTATAAAGTGGAAGGGCGATATTTTTTATTCTAACATTGATAGTTTTGATTCAGATATCAAGTCAGGTAATGACATTCTTGTCTATCAAGATGGATTACCTGTAGGTTTAGCAAGAGCAGTGGCGCCTGCTTGGGAATGGCCAACAACTGGTGGTCGTCTAGCAAAATCTCATCAAAGGCTATGAAAATACCCTATTATATTCAATAAATCTAATCATCGTCCATGCGGAGTGATTAAGAAGGGGGGGCAAGTCGCCAACTTGCTTTGAGTGGTTATTATGGCACGTATGTACAAATCGAGAAAGGGAAAGAGTGGCTCAACTAAGCCATTTGTCTCAGAAGCTCCTGAGTGGTCCAATACAGATGTAAAAGAGGTCACTTCTCTAATAGTCGAATTAGGTAAAGCAGGTCATTCCACATCAGAAATTGGAATAATTCTTAGAGACCAACATTCAGTTCCTGATGCTAGATTAGTAGTCGGGAAGAGAATCGGAGCAATACTTGCCGAGAACGATATTGGCGGAACTTATCCTGAAGATATGATGAACCTCATGAGGCAAGCAGTTGCTATTATCAATCATTTAGGTAGCGGAAACCACAAGGATCTTCACAACAAGCGTTCACTAGAAATTACAGAATCTAAAATCCGACGCTTATCAAATTATTACAAGTCAGAGGGTAAACTTCCTTCAGACTGGCGATATAAGCGTGATGAACTAAGACTAATGGTCGAGTGATTATCAATTCGTTCTCTTCCTTTTGGGAGAGGTTGATGAATGAGGGCGATTGTGGTACAGTTGAGCCCAATGAATGATTTACTTGAGTCAGCGCCTTTTGAAGATGCTAAACCCTATCTTCAATCGATATGTGATTTGATTAAATCATCATCGATGGTTTATCTAAACGCTCCATGTGACTTAGAGGGCATTTTAGCGATATCACATCTTGAATCTGCATGTATTGATTCTGATATCAGATATAGTAGAAGACTGCTGAAATCTAGGCAACATACCCCACATGGTGAAAAGCAAGAATTAGATGTCAAAAAAGACGGCCTTACTATTTCTATCAATCCATTTGAAGAGACATGGAACTGTTCAGATTTGAAAGTTGAAGATTATGTTATGATTTTGCCATTGTCAGTTAGTGTTAGAATGGGGGCCAAGAAAAACGAAAGAATGGGGGCATTGGATGTTGTATCTCAGTGTGCAGCAATAGCTGCTAAAATTGCACCGAATGGGGCGAGAGTAAGACGGTTACGACCATTTTCAATAAGTGGTCAATGGATGAGAGATTCACTGGATAATACATTCGATCCAATTCATTCCTCCATTAGAGACATACTTCGAGATGAAGGTTCAGTCAGTGTAGTTCCTTTACCAGAAGTACCAGAATCTGCAGAAGGGATGATTCCAAACATTTCTCAAACTATGCTCAAAAGGTTGAGAAAGCGTTGGGATAAAATGAATTTTGAATCAAGGAGTCAAGCAATAAGTGAATTAGCTCTTCCATCATTAGTTGACAAGGTGATTTCTACCCCTCGATTGGAGGAATTGCTATGGCACCGTTTGATGATTAGAGGCGAAAATCAGGATATATACAGTCAAATTCACTTGACAAAGATTGGTTGGCCGACAGAGGAAGAGCAGACCAAAGCACATTCAAGCGCTATTTTGAGAGGCTTGATTTCTCAAGGAAAACTTGGTATTTAGTATACGATGACTTCAAACCATGTCGCCTACTCGGCTTGTCATGGCTATTGAGAGACTACTGACTGGAAGTATCCGTGATCAAGTTCAAGATTTGATGTCTACTGAAGATTTGGTAATTGATGCATTCCGAGACCTTGTGAAAGATGAACTAAAGTCTCACATCCGTTCTAAAGTAGACCAAGATCCAGAATTGAAGCAAGAAATCAAAGAAGCAGTCGCTTACTATTTCCATACCAAGGCACGAACAATTTACGCTGAACTCAAAGCAACAAGGGCTGCAACCCGTTTGGGATTGAGGCTTCTTCCAGATGATTTACAAGGTGAAGTTGGAGAAGCCATAGTGTCTCTATTTGAAAAAGAATTAGGGGCTCTATTGGAAAAAGCGCTGTGATTTGGAAATTGTTATAGAGTATATTTTTCTAACTTTTTTTTAACTTATAGTAGTGTAAGTTATGAGGCATGAATGTTCCGTGCATTCTGTGGTAGCAATGTTTAGTCGGGCAACAACCTTACTTTTAGTGTTGATTTGTGCTACTTTGATGCCATTTTCTACGACATTTACCAATACTGCTGCTGCAGAACCAGTTCAGGTTTGTTGCGACACTGCATCCAGTGTAGACTTGTATCTTGTCGAAGGAGCTAGTGGAGATTTGACTCCATTTTCACAGAAATTGGATACAGACTCCTCTTCAGTCTCGATTTCCAATTCTATTACCTCGGAAGAGCAAATAGGAACTTGGAGTATGAGTCAAGTATGGCCTGGTGATGTTCCTGAATCAACTTGGTCATTTTCAATTCATTACAAAGTTAGCGATGCTGGTGGAGCACAGGTTAACGCCACTGCAACTGTAAAAATTGGATCACTTTCCTTTTCTGCTTCTACTGATATTGGTTCAACTATTTTACCACAAGGTGAAGGGGTTCTTAGTTTTGATATTCCAGTAGATAGTACTTCACTGTCAGCATCAAGTGACATCGAGTTAAGCTTGACTGCAAGAACAGTTGTATTTAGTGTTCCAGAAAGTGGGGCAAAGCTAGAATTCTTATGGGGCTCTTCTGATCATGAGTCAAAAATTACTGCAGAAATTCCTTTGCTAGACTTGACTATTGAAGATCCTATAGTCGATGGGAGTGATGTCTACTTACCAGTGAAAATAGACTCTCCATTTGGCCTAGACACGTTATCTTATTCGAGTTCTATTGAACTGCGGGTGAATAATATCTTGATTTCAGGTAATCCAGTTCAAACCCAAAATGGAGACTCATTCATTATAACATGGACTTGGCAAGGTGCATCAGGTGGCGAAGAGACAATCCAAGTTTCAATTAGAGTTTCTTTACAATCTTCAGGACCATTACTTTCTGGTCAATCAGAATTCTTGGTTGAAACATTTGATGGTGGCGGAGGTACAGGAACATTTTATCCGTCAAATGAGCCATTAAGGACATCTATAGGTGGTGTTGGAAGTCCTCTATCAATCGAACAAAATGTTGAGTTGTCAATTTCAAAAGGTAAATTGAAATTATCTCGATTAACCACTTTAGAAGTTGATGGTGATATGGCATTCTGGATGAGGTGGGGTATGGACCACATTGGAGATGTTAACATTGGTCCAGATTCAGTACTAAGGGGTTGGAATCCTGGCTCAATTACAGACCAGGAAAGAGTTAGTAAAAATATTGAATCAGTAGAGTTGGAACAATTCCAAAGAGAAATGGTTAACAGATATAGGACATATATGACAGATCTCAATGGCATGCAGATTGATAGCGGAGAACTAATTGGAGACCAAGGTGATTTTGATACAATATCGATTTCAGTAGATTTAATGGGTGAGACCAGTGTCATTGAACATCCGTTGAAACTTCAGTTTTCTACTCTTCAAACATTGGAAAAGGATACAAATTTCATTTTAATGCGAACATTTACATCGTCTAGTTCTGATAATATTTGGAAAGACTATTCATTGAAAATAGAAGCAACTTCATCAGGAATGTCATCTTTTGCAGGAGCAGAATTATTAGAATCCGATGACCTAATATTCAAGCACTCAAGAATGCCTTGGGGTGAAAAGATTACGGTTGAAGGTGATTCAATCAGTCCATCAGAAGATTTTACAATCACCATTCAACCAACTGATTCAATTTTCTATGGCCCTACAACACTCATCACTCTCACTGGCGTCATATTTTTGTTAGGCCTACTATTCTGTTTACGCATTACTCGTAATAGGCATCGAAGGTTTTTGATGTTTGAATTAGTTTTGATACCACTTGTAATGCTAATTTACTATTTCTCTTACCCTCCAGTCTTTATCGGAGGTGCTGCAATTGCTGTAGTCTCTTTGTGGTTCATCACTAGTTTAGTCAGTCCGCGTCGAAGTCTTCAGAATTCTAGTATTGCTCCACAAGTTGAAACATCGTTGCCGACTATAGGCTGCCCGGCTTGTAAAACAGTAAACATAGTTACAAGCGACATTCGACCACTTAGAATTGCATGTAGTGGTTGTTCAAGAACCATTAAGATAGTCGGTTAAATCAAAGTTTTAAAGACTTCAATGATTTTACAATTGCTCGAGATTCTTTGTAGTCACTCGGTGAGAAATATCCTGAGAATTCTCCATTCTCATCAACGGAAACAACCGCTTGAGGGCTACGTTTTTTGATTTGTTTAAGGACATCTTTGATCGAATCAGAGTTTTTAACTTCCATGAAATCCATTTCCATTAGTTCCCCACATTTAGATGAATTCATATCCATTTCTCTTTCGATTGCTTGAAGAAACTGTTTGTAACCCATCACGCCCTTTACTTTTGAATCATCATCAAGCACGATTAGAATTCCGCCTGGAACAGATAATAGCCTCTTAGCACCTTCCTTGAGAGCATCATCAACACCTACAGTGATATGCTCGTCATTAAGATTAAGTTCAGCGATGGTCTTCTTATCTTGTGTCATCAACAGGCGCTATAAGAACAGGGCTTTGATAGTTACCCTAATCGTGAGTGAACATTATTGTTGAACTGTCGATAAGAATTCCATATCCTATACGTTCGACTTGAACCATCGTTCCTGACTCATATTCATGGTTTTCTAGTACACCATCTATTGTCAAGATTTCTTCGTTATTTGGATAAATTAACTTTGCTTTATGACAATCTGATTCTGAAATCCAATGAACAATTGGTCTCTTGTCACTTCTAGCTTTGGAAATAAATTTTGCTGAATTTCCATCCATATCAAAATCTGCAAATTCCTTTAGTCTTAGTTTGGGCTTATCTGAATCTTCTTTTTCGATAAATATACTATTGTTTGACACGTCGAAAGTGCGTATTCCCATAGAGTCATGGTTAGGATGTACTGAGGTTGTAACTGAGTTTTCATGTTCTCCTGTAATTTCTATCTTGAATGGGTTGCGAACGAAAGAAATTCTTGGAGCATCATCATCAATTTGTTTTGTATTATGAGAATAAAGTGTTGCTAGTGGAACTGAAATATCTTTTTGTGTTACTCCCAACTCTATCCAGAATTGTCTTAGCGCTTCGGAAGTGATCCCTCTGCCTTTCAGTGCCGAGATTGTTGGAAGACGAGGGTCATCCCATCCTTCAAAAAGACCCGCTTCAATATCTCTACGCATTTGCGAAGTCGAAAATCCACCCCACTCATGAACTTTAACACGCCCCCAATACATTGTTTCTGGATAATTCCAGCCAAAGTGCTGGTAGAGTAATGTTTGCTTTCTTGTTGAATCCATCAAATCTTTGCCTCTAATGATATGAGTCACACCTTGGAGATGATCTTCTACAGCACTTTGGAAATCAAGTAATGGCCATACTCGATATTTAGAGCCAATTTCTTCTCTTGGGTGAGGATTTGTTTCAGTATCTTGTATTCTTAGAGCTGGCCAGTCACGAAGTGCTGGATTTTTTAGTTCCATTCCAGTCTTAACTCTAACAACAGCATCACCCGGTTTGAATGTACCATCAAGCATTTTCTGCCACATATCAATATTTGTACTCATTTCTTGAATTCTACAAGGACATTCAGATTTAGCAACACGGAATTCTCTAAAAGATTCGGCACTGCAAGTACAAACATAACCGAAACCATCCGATAACATCTTTTGAGCATATTCATAGTAATGTTCCATACGATCACTAGCAATAACAATTCGATGTGGAGGGAAACCGAGCAACCATTCTGCTTCCTTTGGAATTTGCTGATATGCTTCAAGTAATGGCGGCTTCACAGAAGTATCTGTGTCATCAAATCTTAGGATTAATTCCCCTTCGAACTTTTTTGCATATGAACCATTGATTACTATTCCTCTAGCATGCCCAAATGAAAGTGGTCCGTTAGGATTAGGTGCAAATCTCAAAACAACTTTACCCTTCTCGGCATTTGATAATTCAGGTAAACCAACTCTTCTTTCTTTTTTCTGCCTCTCTTCAAGCAGATGTGGCGCCTCATTTTGTAAAATTTCTCTAAGGTGATCTAAACCTTTATTCCCTGCTAAATTATTTGCTTCAATTACCGCTTTAGAAATCATTGGGCTGATGGTCTTACCATGTGGCCTTAAGTCAGGATTAGTACCCATAATTCTTCCAATTACTGAACCAGGATTGGCTTTACCCTCATATTCAATGGCATTTTGTATTGCCATGTGCCTAATCAGATTCATCGTTTTAGCATCGGGAGTCCAAGACATGGGATTCATACAATCCTAATACTGATACTTCATGAAGTGCATGGGCAAAAATCTTGAAATTTAGAATAATGTAGACTGATTTTTTGGCGCCGAGTTTCTTTTAGGCAATTCTTTTTTATGAATTTTATTCCACTCACGTTCTACAGTTGCCCAACTCCAACGAAGTTGTGGATGTGGTGTATCGCCAATTAATTGTGGAATTATTTTCTTAGTATTGGGGTCACTTGGATAACCCGAACCAACAGAGAAGCCCAGTTTATCAGATATCTCTTTGATGCATTCATCTCTTTTCTCTTTAGCTAAAATACTCGCCATTCCAACGAAAGGGTCATTTTCATCTGCTTTATGTTCGCTAGTAATAGAAGACCTAGGCCATGGCCATGAGACCAATTGGTTAGCAATTCGGTCGCTGAATCTTTTTGGCTTAACGTCACAAGCATCATTTAGAATAGTGACAGATTCTTTTACATTAGAAGGAAGAGAATTTATCGCTTCTGCAAATAATTCTGTTTCTAGTACATTCAACCCCTGATTTCCTGACGATGAATCTATGCGTTCAGGTGAGCATATTATGATACTATAATACCAAGGTTTAGTCTTGCTATTTTCCATAAACCAATTTTTCAATTCTTGTCTCTTCATGGAACTTAAAAATTTAGAGTCTTTTACACCATTTTCAATCAAATTATCATGTTCTTCAATGGGCATTGCCACAGCACAAACTACCAGTGGGCCGATAACTGGGCCCCTACCTGCTTCATCAGAACCTATTTTCCACATATTATCTCTCAAAAATCTAAATCATCCTCAATCTTTTTTGGCAGTGGTACAGAATTTTGTACGGTTGTTACTGCTGGTTGATTTTTATTTGTAATATTATTAGGGTCATTTCTTGTTGTGAGACTTGTTTCCTCCGGTTTCATCTCGAGAGATTGATTCTGCTTTATTGGTCTCGCAATTCCTTCATTCGATATCTGTTCGAGCAATTCATCTGCCGATTCAATAACACTGGTCTTATCATGTACATCTAATACTAATCCTGCTGCCTCTCTTAATCGTTCATCGACTGGAGCAGAAGCTTGCTTAGTAGGTCCTGCAAATTTTTTGAATGTATTCTCGAATCTTTCCGATGAGATTTCAGGTGATTCAATCACCTGCATTTCAGTTTGACTTTTCTGCTCAAATTTCCCCATCCAATCTTCTACTTGCTCAGGGTTTTTCTTCTTGTATAATGATTGTCTGAGAGCTTCCTCTTCCAATCTCTGCTTTCTGTCTTTCAATGACCGATTTAATATCATGGTTGATATGATGACTGCTAAAATCACAAAACCCCATGATTTGACAATTATTTTTACATCCGATGTGAATTTAGTAAAACTATAATCATCATTTTCTTCAACATCAGAACGCCATGACTCGCCGAGATAATCTGCTGAAGATGTGAAAATAAATGGTTGATCAGGAGCAAATCTTGAGCGTACTGTAGTGTACAACTCCATTGTTCCATTACTTGTTTGGTCATCAGGTATTTCAGCCCATGCTCTAATCGTGAAATTAGAGCCTAATGGTAAGTCATTAATTTCAAAAGACCTAGGGAAACCAACCCCATCTTCAATAATTGCATTACTTGGTGGTATGAAGGTCATTTGTGTTGAGTGTGAACACTCCAGTTGAACTACTAGTCCGTCAATGGCATTACCATTATTCTTCAAAGTCATAGCAATAGAGAGTCTACCTTTAGCATCGATTTCTTCGACTAATTCCTCTAAACTCCAGTTAATTTGCGGAGCGATGACCACTGTATTACTAGCCTCTGAAACCACTTCTTGACTTCCCGAAAGTACTAGTTGAAATTCGATATTTCCATTTTCAAATGCGAAGGCTTCTTGTCTTGCCGTTACAATTATTTCTTCACTTGTAATAACTTGATTTGGTAGTAAGTTATAGGACAAAGATGATCCAGTAAATTGCAAGAAAGAAGGTATTTCATTAACCTTAATTTCAAAATTATCTAATGCATTTCCTGTATTGGTAATTCTAAATTCAGATTTACATTGTTGTCCTGGTAATAACTCAAGACACTCCTCATTAATCAATTCTAAATTTCCATTACGTACCCATTCAATATCCGCACTAACATCTACGATATTTTTCTTTGAAATATCCCCGATAGGGTAGATATGTACTCTGACATTAAAATTTCCTGAATAGTCATTTGGTGATTGTATTCCGACTTCAAATGTGCGTCCTTGATTAGGCAAGAGATCTATATCTTCTTTAGCGCCAAAAAGGGCAGCAGTCCAGCCGTCAAACTCTACTCTATCAGCAAGTCCCATATTTGCAATTGGCTGTCCAGAATCATCTATAGCCTCTAGTGCAATGCTAATTTTATTATTTACATTACCAACATTTCGAACAGTGATGCTTACTCTATCATTTTCATTAGGATCTAGTGTCAAATTTTCCTCTACATAGTCGATAGAAATATTTCTATAAGCACTCATTAAGAGATCAAATGACCATTGACTTTTGGCATAATCTAATCCTGAAGACGCAATAAGGGTGAATCTAGGTCCAGTTTCAAACAGTGGCGAGCCATCCACTACAGAAGGTATGTCAACCCAGAAATAAACATAAGATAATTGTCCGGGTGATAGAGTCTCTAACGCATTATTTCCGTTGGTTTGATTCATGGTCCAACCCCAATTCCATGATGATTGCGTGGAGATGCTATAGGTTACTTCATCAGAAAGTAATGCATTATTGGTAATATTGACTGCAAGATTAGTGCGGACTTCTGCATCAACAACGAATTGTGAAATTCCTTCAACCCCGAACTCTAAGTCTGATTGAGGCATAATTTCAATATCGATTTCAATATGGTGATATTCATCCAAATTTACATCATTAGTAATATTCAATTTCAAGGTACTTGATGCATATCCTGCATTTGAGTCACCTGTGATACTAAATTTAACTTGACGAAGCCCGTTAGGATCCAAAGTATATTGCAAAGGAAGCCCAGTAACACTCAAGTCATCACCAATTGAAAGTAATTCTAATGTGTAAGTCTGTGTGTAATCCTTAATGTTTTGAAGAGTAATTGGCACCTCTAATGTTTCACTACGGTGTATGATAAGTTCTTCCTGAGAATTAACCCCTACAAAATCACTTCGTGATTGAGTATTTGCGGTGGCATAAACCATTGGTGCAAAAATTGTCACCAACAACATCAGGACCACTCCTCTGCTCATAGGCAGTGCAATGAGTAAGTCTCTTGAAACACTCGGGTGTTTTGTTCAAAAAAAACTCATACTGGGTCTGAAATAGATTCTGCCAAATTGGTTAGTGAAAATTCAGCTCCACTTATAGGAACACGAAGTTCAAACTTTTCTGAAATTATAGGGTCCATCTCTCCAAAACACCCAACATGAATTCCATCGATTACAACTTTAGCAGATCGTCCGCTCAGCCAAGGGCCTTCGCCATCGGGCAACTTCTCAATAGTGTAATCTACAGCTCCAATATCTCTCATAAATGCTTGAACTCGCCCTCTAACTGCTGCAAATCCACCACTACGCTCAGCTACCAAGAATGCAACTCTATCCGAGTTTTTGTGGTCTCTTACAACAGTACCTAGTTCGTATACACTTTGGGGGAGATTATGATGTTGATTTGTTGCAAGTAAGCGCATCAAGCCAGGCGTCAAATATTGTCTAAGCAATGTGTGGTCAATGGTGATTGGATTAGTGATTCTTGTAACTTCTCCGACGGGTGGAAATCTAATGAAATTAAATTGGTCATCATCATTTGATAGGGTAAGTGATTGAATTTGCATGAAACCTAGGCCCTGCATCGAATCACGGATTCTTCTGCGCAAATGTCCATCGCTACGAGGTATAGCAGTCATCGGTGCTTTAGGTACATCGGAACCTAAATCTTCGTATCCGTGGCCAATTGCAATATCTTCAACCAAATCTACTGGGTGCAATATATCAAATCTCCATCTAGGCATTTCAACAGTGATGGAATTTTCTGGGTTTCTGGAAATATACCTCCCTCCCATTCGATTAATTGCTTTAGAAATTTCTTCATCGGTTAAAATCCGACCTAATAAGCCATCCAGCAAATCAGTAGGAACCTCATGTTGAATTGCAGAACCATCGGGATATTGTTTTACAACACCGTCAAACGAAGTTACTTCAACAGATTCGATTTCTCCTCCTCTTTCACATAATTGTGAAGCAATTAACATCAAACTAGCCTCACAAGAACGCTGATCCCATCCGGTTACATCGATGAAGAAATCTCTAGTGTTTTTGTTAACAGTAGTATGATTACCATTAATAATCGGAGGGAAAGATAAGATTGCATCATTCGAGTCTGTAATTACGGGGAATTTATCAAATCCTTCTAACAGGTGTGCGTAATCAATACCCTTTGGATGATTATCTAATATCTCCTCAATACTCATTTCTTCATTCATTGCAAGAGGTGTGAATTTTGTATCTCCTGAAACCGCCTTAACCCTAAATGGCGGCTTTAACGTACTAAGGTCATGAACTCCAATTGATGCCCTACGTCTACCTCTACCCAATGCGAAGTGTAATTTTTCCTGATGGTCCATCAGTGATTTGATAAATGCATCAACCTCTAAATCATCTTCCAACTTGACTCCCCTAACCACTCCTGCAAGGATAATTGGTCGAATATTTTCTAATTCTCTATCAACAGATATTTTGATTTCTCCTTGTTTAACATCCAAACTTGGAGTTGCTTTCTGTCCATGTATGAAATTTCTTATCGCTTTAGAAAGGGTTTCACCAGAAAGTAAATCAGGCCGATTTGGAAAAATCTCAATGTCTAGAATATCTTCGGTACAGTTATCGATATCTGTGCCTAAAAGTGGTAATTCATTGGATAGAACCTCAATGTCGTTAACTAAGTCATGCTTAGCAAGAAGACTTGTAATCAAATTTTGCTCGACAGAAATTGTTGGCATAGTTATTCCTCATCTTGCAAACCAATGTGGTAATGGCCTCTCGTACCCCGCTAATCTCAAACCACTTACAGCGGCAGTCTCATGGTCTAATGCACGAAGATGTAGTCTATTCAACCCGTCTATTGATTCTAATCCTAACTCTCGAAGAATGCTTGATAAGCCTCTATTCAATCCTTGTATCCACATTGCTAAATCCATAGCATCTATCATCGGAACTTCGCAACATGTCACTTTAATTCCAGTCGCTGATAGAATTGCTAGATCTTGGGCATCTGCAGAAAAGCCAAGTAATATTCCAGAATCTGTATCAGTTCCTTCTAGGGTTGCCTTGTTACTTCTACCGATTAGCGGTAAGCTAGCCGCCTCGGAAATTCCAGAATTATCTTCGATTTTACAAATGGCTAGGTCTGCATTATGATATGTTGCTTGAGTATGAAGTCTGTTTATTCTTCCAATGCCTTCTATGATGCCATATGGCTTATTTCTTCCAGATAGAGAGCGAAGAGCCACTAGCATGCCATCAATTTCTTCTGAATCCATACTGGGTAAAGATGTGAAGTCAAGGATTATACCTCCCGATTGAGTAATACTTTGTGAAACATCAGATAGGTTTTCACAATCAATTAGTAAAAAGTCATTATTCCTAGGGTTGTGGCGAGTCATGAATGGTTGCTTATTTAGACAATCAACCAATGCAATATCGGTATCTTTTGGTAATTTCAATTCTTTAGCGTCATCTATGCAAGGAATCATTGGCAACGGTAGAGCAACAGGTATGTTTTCATCTCCTCTCTCCCCAATCAATGCAACAGTGTCACAAGTGACATAGTGCATTTTTCTTCCTTCATCACCAGGGACCAAACCAATTCCGGAAAGATCTCCACTTGAAACTAAATTTTCTCTATTTTGACTTGAAATAGTATCATTTGCTTCTAAGCACATTGCATCTTTTGGAATTTCATGATTTTTATCATCGAGTTGTTTGTTGATTTCTTTTTGTTCAGCAGCAGTCAATGGTCTCAAAGCCACTCCCTCTGGAGGATTAGGGCACCTTCCATTGATAATTATTCGACCGCCAGTCATTCCAGCCCCTGGGTCGCTACCAACGTCACCGTCTACTACAATTAATCCTCCAGTCATTCCACCTCCGACTCTCGAACCGACATTTCCTCTAATGTAGAGTAAGCCTCCAGTCATACATGAACCGGCATCATTACCGGCTCCGTCTAGGATACTGATTTTTCCAGTCTTCATAGCGAAACCTGCATAGTTTCCAGAACTTTGTTCACATGTGATTATATTTCCATTATTTCCTGCGCCAAGAAATGAGCCGCTATCGCCTTGGATTGTGAAATTGCCACCATTACCAAATGCTGCAATCCATGAACCCAATACTCCTAAAGCCCTAAGTTTTGAACCTTTAGGCAAGCCAGGACAAAGCCCCAACTCACCTTTCTTTGGAACCGGTTCTCCTGAATTGGTCCATCCAATACGTAAGATGGCATTTTGTTGGGCTGCAGCTTCAAGTCTAGAACCGAGTTTTAAATTGATACTAAACGAGCGTTCGACAATATCCAACACATCCGCCATGAGCCTATGTCGAAGTATCTTGAACATATACTTTCTTTGAGCAAATTATGAATTGTGATGTTTTTGACCAAGATATTTCTAACGATTTGTTAATAGAGGGACTTCAAGGACAGGTAATCGGTGAGGGCATGACAATTAAGGTGGCTATCAACGGATATGGAACAATTGGTAAGAGAGTTGCAGATGCTGTCGACGCTCAAGATGATATGGAAATTGTTGGTGTAACTAAGACTAGGCCTGCATTTGGTTGTGATTTAGCAGTGAGAAAAGGATATCCCATCTATTGTACATTTGATGAGCAAGAAAGAATTGATGCATTTGGTAAAGCTGGATATGAGTGTCATGGAGGATTATCAGATTTACTTTCTGTTGCTGACATTGTAGTGGATTGTTCACCTGGCAAAATAGGTGCTTCTAACAAAGAAAAATATCAATCAGCCGGCGTAAAGTGGATTTTTCAAGGTGGAGAGAAACATTCGATGACTGAGTTGTCTTATACTTCATCAGCAAATCATGAAGAGAACCTCAATGCAGAAGGTACTCGTGTAGTTTCCTGCAATACTACCGGACTTTCAAGGACATTAGTACCTCTTTACAATCACTGTGGTGAGTTAAGTGTTGAGTGTACTATGATTCGTCGAGCAGCAGACCCTGGTGACTCAAACAAAGGACCAATCAATGCAATCAAGCCGGTTCTAAAAGTACCTTCTCACCATGGTCCTGATGTAATGACTGTCAAGCCTGAGATCTCAATTAATTCCATGGCAGTTGCAGTTCCAACTACTATAATGCACGTTCATGTAATAGTTGCGACATTGCCAGAAGGGCATGGACTAGATACGGAAAAGGTACTTTCTATGTGGGGCTCTCAACCAAGGATCATTTTGATGAATGGTGGAGAAACTGGAATTACTACCACCGCCGAAGTTATGGAATTTGCAAGGGACATAGGTCGTAAGTGGGGCGATTTACATGAAATTTTTGTCTGGAAAGATGGTGTGAAGTTGGAAGGAAATACTCTTTATTATTTCCAAGCGATACATCAAGAATCTGATGTTATTCCAGAAAATGTTGATGCTATTAGAGCATTGATGGGTGTGGAATCCAATTGGGAAAAATCAGTTATGAAGACAGACTCAGCAATCTCAAAATATAACAATATTTGATGAGCATTTAGAGGTCATCATGGGGTTGTTTTCAAAAACCTCACAGGAGTCCGATGTGTTATGGTGAACCATCGTCGTGTTCTTTTGATGCTGGCACTATTTTTGCTTACCTCATTTTCACCTGTACTTATGTCCAGTAAAAATAATCATTTTTCAGAGTCATTGGAACTTATTGAACCTGATTATTCTGAGCAACAGAAGTTAGAGATGGCAACAATGAGTTGGCATCAGGCAGCATCGATGAGTTTGACAGGAGTTGAACAACATCGGGGCTCGGGTTTAGTTCAGTTATCTTCGGGAACATTTGACCCTCTCAAATCAAACGGGCCAAAAGTTACTGGTTTTCTAAGTGATGACTTTGATTATCTAAATACTGGATTCGCACTTCTACAATTAGAATACTTTTCAGGAATAGAACTCGATGAGTTACAATCAAAATATGGTTTTACAGTTATAGATTACCTAGGCGACTCAACAATGTTGATAAGGCTGCCAGAAAATACTGCTGAAGTCTATGATGTGATGAGTGAAGACTCTCAGATTCGTTGGATTGGTAACATGCACCCTGGTTGGAGAGTTAGTAGCGAAGTACTTGAAATTCAAAACGATAATACTTTGATGATCATCCCATCTAGTGATTTACATTTTGGTGGATTTGAAAAATTAGTTTTAGACTTGACAAATTACGGAGCTGTTGATGCTTGGTGTGGTATTGGGGCATGTCAAGTTTCACTTTCAAACTCAAATTTAATTCATTTCATTGACCAAGCCTCTTCTGATGGAAGAATAATTTGGATCGAACAAGGACATGGACTTGAACTACACAATGCTGTCGCAGGTGCTATTTCAGGCGTTGTTGATGTAGAGAATTCTGCAACATTCACATTAGATGGTTCAGGTGAGATGTTAGCGATTGCAGATACTGGTTTAGATAGAGATCATCCTGATATTTCTGGACGTGTTTCCGCAATTTACACACAGTTCGGTTTAGATTCTTCTCCTATTGATAGTAACACAGGACATGGTACGCATGTGACTTTAACTGCAATTGGAGATGGCTCGGGAGACTCTTCTGCGAAGGGTATGGCTCCTGAAGCATTGGTTACAATGTATGCGCTTGAGCATGACCCCACAGGAGTTTTTGGACGGCAAGGTTCGATTTACAACCTTCTTTTGGATGCCAAGCAGAAAACTGCTAGAATTGCCATTAATGCTTGGGGACTAAACGGAAACTTCGGAGAGTATACTGCGGATTCACGTTCCGTTGACCAGTTTGTATGGGATGAACCTTCTGTATTACCGATTTTCTCTGTTGGTGACAGAGGTTCCAGCGGCGCATCACAAATTTCACCTCCAGGTACTGCGAAGAATATCCTCTCTATTGGTGCGAGTACAACAGGTTCAAGTTCATCAGCATCTGCAGGTGCAGTAGCAGCAATTTCTAGTCAAGGGCCAACTCTTGATGGTAGAATTAAACCAGATTTAGTCGCTCCAGGGATAGAAATTTGTTCAGGAAGGGCTGAAGAGGCCAAATCCCCTTCAGGTCTTTCTTGCGGTACAGGTGTCCACGGCGACGGAGACCCGCTTTACATGTCTTTATCTGGAACTTCTCAAGCAACTGCTGTCACTGGAGGAATAGCCTCACTAACAAGGGAATTTTTACGTGAACAGATGGGAATCAGTTCACCTTCAGCATCATTAATCAAAGCTGCACTAATCAACGGAGCAACCGATTTAGGAGCACCAGATATTCCTAATAATTTAGAAGGTTGGGGGCAAATAAATCTTGAACAAACAATACTACCTACTGATGATACCACGATTTTGTCGACATACTTCGACGACAAGAAATCACTTCGTTCAGGTTTTGGTCTACTTTATGACTTGAATCTAGACCCCAGCCATGGCATCGATATCACGCTTGTGTGGACCGATGAAGCCGGAAGTGCTAATTCTGCACAAAGTCAGTCAAAATTAGTCAATAATTTAGATTTAATTTTAGTTGATCCTTCTGGCAATCAATGGTTGGGTAATGATTTTGCTTCAGGATTCTCAAAACAAGGCGGAACCGCTGATGACTTGAATAATGTTGAAAGAATAAAAATTGCCCCGGGTACATTTACAAATTCCGGTAATTGGTTAGTTAAAGTGATGCATAGAGGAGGAAATGAACAAGATTTCAGTATTGTTATTACAGGTGATATGTCAATACAACCAAAATCGGATTTAACAACTTTTAATGAATCAATATACCTATCTTCGCAAAATCCTTTGCAAAACGATGTAGTTTCAGTTAGAGTTGCATGGATGAATCAAGGTACCTTGGATACTACAGGATTCCACTGGATTTTGGAAGATTTGACAGAAGGTACTATCTTGATGCAGGGAGATTCGCAAGGTGTTGCTTCTAGTGAAGTAGAATCGGTTATTACAACACGTTCCTTTTCGACGACCGGCATTCACACTCTAAAACTGAGTCTTGATACTGACAATGTAATTCAAGAGATGAATGATGAGTCTTCAGGTATCGATAATAATATCATTACAACAGATATTGAGGTGACTTCTCTAGGTGTTAGAGTAATTGCACTTAATGAAGATGGTAGTGAACCGGTTTCACCCGAAGATAGAGCTGCTTCTGCAATCAAAATATTTGATGTCCGTAATGAAACAGGAATAGATGTCCCTGTACGAATTAAAAACGAAGGTACTGGTACCCAAAGTGTCACGCTTTCTGTAACTAATGTACAAGAAAAACATCCAATTTATAATTATTTTATTGTGCCAGAGGACGCTTGGACTAAACAATATTCCGATAATGGTCCATTTTCTCTAACTGGTCAAGGTTCATCGGGTGATTACAAAGATGTAATCTTGCGTTTTGAAAATGAATATGCTAATTTGGATGATTCAAATAATCCGAGATATGCTCGTTTTGGTACATTTTATGTCGATATTACCGTTCAATATCAAAGTCTTCCCACAGTTTCTCATTCGCAACGTTTGACGATTGAAATAGGTCAAGTTGATGATGTTAATGTTGTATCTGCAGGGACTTCTGGCCTTGCAGCGAAGCCCGGTGAATCAGTTGCATTTTCGATTTCAGCACAAAATGTTGGTAATTCAGCTGCGCAATATTCTGTTACCTGTGAATCTGAAAATCGCTGGCAAATAATGCTTGGAAACTCAAATTCCTCGACATTAGATTTTGAGCCATTAGATATTTCAGCTTACCTTTCGATGCCAGTACGAATTTTTGTTCCACCGGTCGCTTATGGCTTGCCAGCGGTTGGAGAAACCGATCAAATCTCATGTTATGTCACGTCCACTACAGATTTAACATTAAATTACAGTGAAGTTGTTACAGTTTCTGTCATGGAGAAAGAAGAATTCCAGGCTCATCTTCTTGATGATGGCGTCCCCGTGGGTACAAATCTAATAACACGGGACGTACTTGTTGATAGTGGCGAAATTAAGTTCTTAGATTATGAAATTAGGAATTTAGGTAATTCTATTTTAGATATGGATATCAGTATTCAACCATCTAATCCAAGTTGGTTTTTGAAAGCCTACTCTGATACAGAAAATGATTCTAGAAAGGTTTCAATTACCATACAACCAGGAGATTCACAAATAGTTCAGTTCCAAATAAATGTTCCAACTGCTGCATTGGAGGGTGATTCAAACTCATTCACATTAAGGGCTGAGATCTCTGATTTCAATTATGTTACCAATACAACTCGTATTCTGGTTAAAGAAGATGTTTCTTTGGAACTCACAGGCCCTGAATCTCTTTCAGCATCGATTTCTTCAGATTTCTCATATAATGACTTGATGGTATCCAACACCGGTAACTCTGTTCTAAATCTAAATTGGTCTTATTCTCTACCTCCAGACGGCTGGCTCGTAGGATTTTCTAACCCTGTTAAGGTGATAAATCCACGAGAACAGGTCACAGTTTCAATTGGACTTGTCCCTCCGTTAAATGAAGAGATATCATTGAGTTCATTTTCTCTAACTGTTTCGGTCTCTGCTGAAAGTAACGGAAGGTCAGTCATGGAGACTCTTCAATTTGATGTAAAAGTCGAAGAATCTCCATTCGGAAATCTCTCGAGTAACACTAATTCACTAAAGGATTTCATTGGTATTGAAGTTGGAAACGAAGAATCTCAAATTATAACTTTCCGAAATGATGGCAATACTATTATCGAAGGTGACGTTTCAGCAATAGTTACCGATTTAGAGGGAGTTGAAGTTTCAGGTTGGAATACCGATGTTAAACCATCAAAAATTTCAGGACTAATGCCTGGTGATTCTATCGAGTTCGAAGTTATGGTCGAGCCTAAGGATGGAGCCGAAAAAGGTTCTTTCCAAATTTTGATCAATGTTACCTCTGATTCAAAAATTGTTGCGCAAATGACCATTTCGTCAAGTATTCAATCCTCTAAGGGTAATAGTGGATTATTCAATTCAGTTCCATGGTATATTTCGGTTCTAATCTTATCCACTCTACTAGTGTCTGGAGTTATTTTCGCTAGAAGAATGAAACGTAGTGGCTCGATTTCTAGTGATGATTCTCAATTGGTTTCAGCCGATAATTATGTTAATCCGGAGTATATTTCTAATCGTCGTGATGAAGCATTAGATATTGGAAATTCGGTCAATGAAATCACCAGTGGGGAAGTCTCTGCTGATGAAATTGCGGCTGCTCTAGCACAATCTATGGAATTACCTAGTTTTGGCAATGCTCCAAATATTCCAAAGGGTATGCCACCAAAGATGAATATTCCCGCCGGAATGCCTCCCAAATTGAATTTACCACCTGTCATCCCATTGCCCAAAATCAATCCACCATTGCCGCAAACTCCAGCCCTAACACGCCCTCTACCTCCAACAGGTCTTCCTCCAGGTTGGAGTGTTGAGCAATGGAATGCATATGGTCATATGTGGCTTGAGCAGAATAATAAGTGAGTGCGTATCTTCAAATCTAAGTAGTCCTACGACCATACATGAGCAGTATTGTATTATTTGGGCCGCCGGGTGCAGGTAAGGGGACTCAAGCCGAGAGAATAACAATCTCAACAGGTCTGCCTCAAGTATCTACTGGGGATATGCTAAGAGCTGCTGTTAAACAAAAAACTCCGACTGGACTTGAAGCAAAAGGTTACATGGATGCCGGATTACTTGTCCCGGACTCAATCATTATTGATTTAATTCGTGAAAGAATATTGCTACCTGATGCCAAGAATGGAGTCATGTTTGATGGATTTCCTAGGACTATCCCACAAGCAGAAGCCCTTTCTGAAATTACAAATGTATCTCATGTAATAGCCATTGAAGTTCCAGATGAAAGAATAGTTGACCGAATCTGTGGTAGATATTCATGCGGTGATTGCGGCTTAGTTTTCCATGAAATATTCAATCCAGTTCCTACTTCAGGCTGTGAGTGTGGAACTTTTACCGAGAAAAGACGTGCTGACGACAACAAAGAAACCGTACAATCCCGATTAGCAGCATATCATGAACAAACATCTCCATTGGCAGAGTGGTATGAAAGTCGAGGTATTTTCCACCGAATTGATGGAGATCGAGAAATCAATTCAATTAGTGAAGATATATTATTGGCACTTGCTAAGTAGGTTTTGTCATGGGTAAAAGAGGTAAGCGTTCCAGAACACCTAAGGCTCAGAGAACTGCTAATGCGCGTCAAATTCAAAGTTCATTGATACATTTACTAGAAGTAACAGAATCTAAGGATTCAATTTTGGCACATTCTTCTGCAAAACAAATTCTGTCTTTGAGTCGTAAGCATAGGCTTTCTTTACCGAGTAAGGCCAAATCTTTACTATGCCGTAAATGTGAGATTCCATTTGTTTATGGTTCGAATGTTAGGACTAGGATAAAGAATGGGATGAAGATAGTCACTTGTTTAAGTTGTCAAAATATTAGACGCTATGTCGTGAAGTAATTGAAGGTTTGATTATAATGTCGAAAAATATTCCTCAATCGATTAAAAAAATTGCGAATTCTAAAGAGTTTCAACCAAGCGTTAGAATTGGCAAATCTGGTATTACTGAAAACTTGATTGAGGAAATAGATGCTCAATTGGCTAAAAAAGACATAGTCAAGATAAAAATTAATCGAGGCCTTTTTGAAAGAGAACAGATAAAGCAAGTTTGGGAGCATTTATCTTCGGAAACCAATTCCAATATCGTCACATCTCGTGGTAATGTTTGCGTTTTATGGAGATGAGTATTTTCATCATTAACTTCTAGAATAAAAGCGAATACTCAATAATATCCTTTCATTGGAAGGTATTATTGGGATGGCTATGTTCAATATTACGAAGCGTAACAGCAAGTCTAGAACAATCGCATTTTTGCTTTTAATTTTCGTAGGAAGTATGGTTATTGCTGGCCATTCAATGGCTGCAGGTGGCGCAGATGGAACCGACGTTCATTTAGAGATGGGAAAAGATTTGACACTAAAAGATGGAGTGAAATCAGAAGCAATAGTAGTTGGCTTATTCATTTTACTAGCAGTTTATGCGTTAATAATAACCGAGGCGGTTCATAGAACACTTGCTGCTGCACTAGGGGGTTTAGTTGCTGTTATCGCTTTAAATCACTACACAGAAGAATCAGCTCTTACTCTTAGAGCTGTTACAACAATGATCGATTGGGAGACGATAGGTCTACTGTTAGGTATGATGGTGATGGTAGGGGTAATTTCGCATACTGGGGTTTTCGAATGGTTTGCTGTCGAGGCATACAAGAAAAGCGGTGGTTCAATATGGAGCCTAGTTGTCATTTTATGTTCTGTAACTGCAGTTTTATCGGCGTTTTTAGACAATGTTACCACTATTCTCTTACTTACTCCTGTAACAATCCAGCTTGCTAAAGTTCTAGACTTGAAGCCCATTCCATTATTGATATCTGAAGTATTATTCTCGAACATCGGTGGAGCTGCAACTATGATAGGGGATCCGCCAAACATTATGATTGGTTCAGGATTATCAGAGTCAGCGATAAACAAAACTGAGTATTCACATCTAGCCGCTGATGGTGTTAATTTTAATGATTTCATTATTGAGATGGCACCCGGTATACTGATGACAATTGTCCCGGCATTCATGTTTATTCGTTGGTTCTATGCTGAAGAATTCTCGGGTAAGAGAATTAGAGATGTTGCTGAGTTAGAATCAAAATACGGAATTAAAGATTACAAGATGCTAACTACTAGTGGAATTATTCTAGGTTTAGTTATCTTAGGTTTCTTTTTACACCCAATAACTCATATGCCAGTATCATGGATCGCTTTGGGAGGTTCGGTTTTGATGCTTCTTGCTACTAACAGGCATGAGTTAGATGAACCGTTGGAAGAAGTTGAATGGACCACATTACTGTTTTTCGCTGGTTTGTTTGTACTTGTTCATTCACTTCAACATTTGGGAGTTATCAATTTCATAGGTGAATATGTACAGAAAGCGATTGAGGCGTTTCCACAAGGTCAAGATGGTTTAGTTAGGTTAACTGCTGCGATTTTAATTATCCTCTGGGTTTCAGCTATTGCGTCGGCATTTATCGATAATATACCTTATACTGCTACCATGATCCCTATAGTGCTACAGATTTCAGATGGAGCTGGTGTTGACTTAGCTCCATTGATTTGGGCTTTGGCTTTTGGTGCCTGTCTTGGTGGAAATGGTACCTTAATAGGTGCTTCAGCAAATGTGGTTATGGCTGGAATGTCCGAAGAGGCAGGCTACCCTGTTTCATTCAATGAATTTTTCAGAGCAGGTTTCCCAATTATGATTTTAACTACTTTGATTGTTTCTTTCTACATGATTCTAGTTTATGTCGTCGGAGGAGGCGGCATGGAGTGGAAACTAGTTCTGGTTGCCCTTTCAGTTATCGGTATGATATACCAAGTTTACAGAGGGAAAAGTAAAGGTAAAGGATTTGCTGAATCATTGGTAGATAATGACATTGATGAAATTAAAGAAATAGTTAGTGAAACTATTTCATCAGCTGTTGGAATTATTTCTCCGCAGAAAGACAGTGAAGAATAATCGAACATTTAGCACTCTTGGAGGCGTTTACTTCAAAGGTAGGCGACGTTTGGTAAGTAATGGGGAGTACAATGTTAGAATGTGCTATATGCGGTCTTCTTTCATTAAATGCTCTGTCTTGTCCAGCCTGTGGAAGCCAAAACCTGATTGACTTAGCAAGTGATGACGAAGATCCAAACATGCCTTCCGAGGTTCCAGGCTTGGATGATGCAGTCATATCATTGTACGAGTTGGAGGGAATTGAACAAATTGAAGATACGGATGAAATAAAAGTCCCGATAACAACAAAATCTTCCACCAATAGTTCTCTTCCGTTTGGCTACTCTGGTCAATCAAATATACATTTATCTAGGCTACCTTTTGGTATTGGCAGTCAAGCAGAAGGAGTTCCATTTGATAGCGAAGATGATAGCGAGATGGAATCGATTTCACCTAGTGCAGTAGAAACTGATGCCCCCATTCAAACAATCCAAAAACCGTTGGTTGAATCCGCTCCCGAAGAAAAATCCGAACAACCTAACACTCTGACCATGGTTAGAGTTGAACCACTACCTGAACCAAGCATTAGGGTAGAATCAGAAGAATCTTTTCTAGCAAAAGAAGTTGAAGAAGCGCATCCTTCTTTTTCAATTCCAGATGAATGGAAGATTACAGCAGAAGATCCTAATTTAGATGAAATCTATTCATCTCCTGAAACCGTAGTTGAGGTCGTGCATCAGTCTGAGGATGATGTAGTTGTGTACAATCATCAGGAAATAGAACAATCAAATACAGACTCAGTTCAACCTTCTTTCAGCCAGGATGTTTCATCACTTTCTTTGGAACTTCATCCCGCTAAGGCTCTGAATGTTGATGTCGGCGTGAACACCGATCTTGGTTCTGAACTTGAAAGAGGTTATTTCGCAATCGCCAATAATTCTTGGGCAGAAGCAGCGATTTCTTTTCAAAAAATGGCATCTAGGATGCATGGTGATTCAGCAGTTTTCAATAATTATGGGCTTTCTCTATTACAAAGAGCAATCGAGATGGCCAAGGATGATGATGAATCAATACAAATGATGGCTTCATCACAATTCGAATCAGCAATATTGGCCTTAAGAGAGGCAGCTAAATCTGACCCTGATGAGTCAATAATTTTATTGAATCTTTCACATGCATTACTAGTTAGCGGTAGGGCTGAAAAGGCTTTGAAAATAGTTCAGGTTCACAATTCAAGAAATCCTTCATCTCTTGAAGGTGCTAATTTAGAGGCAGCAGCACTTGTCAGTATAGGCCAGAGCGTAAATGCTAAAAATTTACTTTCCTCGCACAAAGGAGATACTATAATTGATGAAAATTTATCTAGATTATTGTAATTTCCCCCCCATTCAAAGTCAAAATAATGTGCATATTTTTCTCTTAATTTAGAAATTAAAATAGCAAATTTTAGCGTTTCAAGTAGGTGATTTTATGCCTTCCACTCGGCTTATGTCAACCGATTCGTTCATATATGGGTGGTAGGTCGGTGGGTTGCTTAGCACCTTGGCATGCCTATGCCGGGGGAAGGGCTGAGGAGAACTGTCCCTGAGGAGGCGGTTTTCTGCGGAAGCCGAATAGGCATGAATTAGATACCGAAGGGTTACTCGCATGGTGTGTGAATACATACAATATGTGATGCTACAACCCAACTGGGGGATCGCTCGGCTCGAGTGCCGAAGAAGGTCGTGACAAGCTGCGATAAGCTGCGGGGAGGTGCATGTATACCATGGATCCGCAGATTGCCGAATGGGACTTCCCAAATAATCGCGATGCGATAGGGAACCCTCCGAATTGAAGCATCTTAGTAGGAGGAGGAAATGAAATCAA
>QQRY01000001.1:0-99931 GCA_003602575.1 Candidatus Poseidoniales archaeon | reverse complement strand
CTCAGAACACTCGTAAAAGACGAGATGATAGACTGCGGATGTAAGTACGAAGCTTCGGCGACGTATTCAGTCCAGCAGCACTAATGTTCGAGCATCTTTTTCGTATGTATACCGCACCGCGAGTGCTCTTCGTCTAATAATTCATGCCTATTCACTAACGACGCTAGTCGTCGTATCCATTATCCGATTCGAAGGAAGATGGGTGCACGGTCATAGCGGAGGAGTTTACCTGGTCCCATTCCGAACCCAGAAGTCAAGCCCTCCCACGTCTATCCCAATACTGTGGTACGAGAGTCCACGGGAAAGGAAGTCACTGTGCCCCTCTTCTTTCACTCGGTATCCTCAATCCACTTCGGTGGCGCTGGCCGGTCCTCTTTGAGTACCGGCCTTTTTTGCGTTTTAGCGAATAAATTTAGAACCATTATTTAGGTAATCAATAGTTAGGAGTGTTGAACGAGATGGCTATTGATACCGTAGATATTTTTGGTAGTGACCAAGTTGGTATTCATCTTGCCTCTGTTGGTAACATTTTATTTCACCCTCCTGAACTTCCAAGCCCTGATTTGGAAAAGATCACTCAAACTCTTGGTTTGGAAACATGTGCTATTTCTATCGGTGGTTCAAACCTTGTAGGCGCTTTACTTTCTGGTAATTCTAGAGGTATTGCGGTTGCAGATATTGCTACTGAAGAGGATGTTGATAAGTTGACGTCATATGGTGATGTTGTCGTAATGGAAGGTGGAGTTAATACCGCAGGCAATCTTTTGCTAGTCAATGAAAATGGCGTTGTTGCGTCCCCTAGCGTGCCTCATGAAGGTCTTGAAATAATTGCTGATGTAATGGGTGTAGATGTCATGGCAACCACAATTGCAGGTCAAGATGTAGTGGGTAGTCTAGGAGTAACTAATGACCAAGGAGTTCTTCTTCATCCAGATGTGACGCCCGAGGAAGTAATTTCTATCCAAGAAATTCTTGGTGTTCCTCCAATGGTTGGTACCGTTTGCTTTGGCTCCCCATATGTCGGCGCAGGGATTTGTTCAACTAATAATGGCGCTCTTGCTGGAAGTGAGACCACAGGTCCTGAAATGAATCGTATTGAAGATGCTCTTGGACTTATCTGATATTTTTTCTGAGTGAAATGTTCAAAGGCTGTTTCCACTGAACCCTAAATATGGGCGAGATGCTATATCAAGGTAAAGTCAAGCAAGTTTGGTCAACAGATGACCCAGATATTTTGGAATTTAGATTTACAAATCAAATATCTGTATTCGATCAAATAATTCCATCACTTATTCCTCGTAAGGGTGAATCTCTTAATCGTACTACTGCTCACTGGTTTAAATTAATTGAGCAAGAAGGTATTTGCGGTACTCATTTGGTTGAAGTTAATTCAGCCGATCGCTGTTTGGTTAGAAAAGTCGAGGTCATCAAAGAACCTGGAGCGATTCCAAGAGATATGGAATGGGTTTTTGTCCCCTTAGAAGTTATTTGTCGCCATTACCTTTCAGGCTCAGCTTGGAGGAGATTTGAACGTGGTGAATTAACTGCTGAAGAATTAGGAGTTGCTGAAGATTGTGAATATGGAGCGAAATTAGCAAAACCATTTTTGGAAGTAACTACCAAATTTGAAAAGTTTGACAGAAATATTACAGTCGAAGAAGCATTAGAAATTTCTAATATTACTAGAGAAGAACTAGATGAAATTTTTAATGTTGTTTTGAAAGTTGATGAATTGATTGAACGTGAAGCTGCTAAGAATGGATTGATTCATGTCGATGGAAAGAAAGAGTTCGCATTAGGTCCAGGCCGTAAAGTGGTACTTGTGGATACATTCGGGACCTTAGATGAAGACCGATGGTGGGATGCTGAAGCTTATGCTAATGGTGAGTGTATTGAATTATCCAAGGAATTTGTTAGAACTCACTACATTGGTACAGGGCACCAAACCGAATTGAAGAAAGCTAGAGATGAAGGAACTCAAGACCCCCCAATCCCTGCCCTTCCTCAAGAGATCATAGACCAAACTGCGCAATTATACGCATCTATGTATGAGCGTTTAACTTCAAATGATTTCTAATCATGAATGTGAGCGTAACATTACTCCAACGCCTCGTCTTTCTGCAGATTTGAGTATTAGTACAAGATGTTTAATCGCATCTCTTACTCCTCCATCTAACGGTTCTTCTGCTGATACACTCCACATTCGTCCGGTCAAATATTTACGTAATTCAAAAGCTTCCATCTTGTCTAAGATCCCACATATATTCAATCCTCCAAGGCCATTGGCATATTTCTTATCACCATATGGTTCAGTTTGGCAAAATGAATCTAATTTGATTATTAATTTCATCATTTCTTCATAAGATTCCTTTGATGAAGCTGAATTATTAGGTCTTAGGAATTCGATTAGATACCTAGTTGCTGAACCATTGCCCCAGGGGAATCTTCCAAACCTTTCTTTTGATAATTGTTCCCCGAGTTGTATGGGGCGGTCTTGATTGTTTATCTCTAAGGAACAAGTGAATAGAATCATTGCATCATCCCAATTGATTGATTTTCTTATTTCGGGAGTTTCTATTCCTTGACTAACTAATCGAGTCTGCATATTTGGATAGTTTGAAACAAGTTGTTTCCATGAATCATCAATCTTATCATCTTCTAATGATAGTACATTCATAATTTCAGTTGCCAATTTCCCGTCGCATGCATCGAGAGTGAAAAATGAAGTTGTGGTATCCTTGTAGTTGTCCAAATCCATGACCCGTGGACGAGTAGGTTAGCAATAAGTCCTTGCAATTAATTGTTGAAGAAATCATCCATTCTGTCTCTTATCGGACGACGCTCAATGACGTCATCATCATCTAATTCATCTCTAAGAGATGCAAGACGTCCAGATGCTGAATTATCAGGTTCTTTTTGAACAGTTTCCTCGATGATAACTGGGTCTTCATCTAAATCAATTACTTCTTCTGGCTGGTCTTCGATTTCTTCTTCAAACTCGAAATTAAAATCATCAATCTCTTCCTCAACTTTGATTTCCTCAACTACTTTTTCGGTTTCCTTAATCTCTACATTAGTAGCCTTTGGATTATCTTTCTCTTCTTTAATTTGTAATAGTCCAGCAAAGAATGCAATTACTACAAGAATACCTGCAACCATAATAGTTGTTAATATTTCACCACCGCTAACCCTGAGTGAAGATTCTTCATTGTAGTCTGCGGATTTAGAATCGTCACTTGGATTATTGTCGATATCATATGGGGCATTGCACCTAATTGTCGCCTCAATCTGTTCACCATCATCAATGTCGCCGGGGTCTTTTATCACAATAACAGGAGCATATTCTGCGCCTCCTATGTCGACAATAACAGTGGCTACGTTGACATCTAGTCTTTTAGTGATCGTAAGTTTACATGTCACTCCAATCAATCTTTGATATGTGGCACTTTCTCTCGATATTCCAACTGTTATATCTCCGTCAGTTTCTACTGAAGATATACCAATATTCCACCCGCTACTTCTTGAAATAACTGAAACACTATCTTCATCAATTACTCTACCAAATGAATCTATGAACATCAAAGCGACATCGACATATCCTGCACCAGTAGTCCAAGAACTGAGATTTATACTAAATGTCTCGGTGGTTGACTCCGCCATGTTAACGCTAGATTCTGAGACAGGAATTCGTTCGCCAGTATTTGTGATTAATACGAAACTTCCACGCAATCTTTCGCTATCAGATGCAGTCAGTTCACAGTTACCCACGCTTCCAGTAATTGGAATTAATCCTAGATTTTCAAAGGCTCCAGAGTTAAGTTGGCATATCGCTGAAACATCTGGTAATGATTGACCAACTATGTGTATTACATATTCAGACTGCTGGTTTTGTTGCTCAAATAGTGTGAAATTGACTCTAGAGTTAGGGACTACCAATGTAATCTTTCCATTTTGGTGAACATGGGAAATACCACTTTGCGTAGACTCTAGTGTAGAATTTCCATTGAAATCAATACTAACATTCCTGTTGGAAATAGCGCTGATGACAGGTGTTGAGGCAAAGGAAGAAGTACTATTTTCAACCATTATTGGGATTGATGAAATACCTAAACTTGGATGCTCAACTTCGATATTTACCATAAAGGACACTCCATCCCATCCAGTGTTAGGGATAAGGTTGAATGGAATTCCGAGAATTTGTGATGGTGCGACAACCATTGCATCAGGGCCAATGTATGTCCAGCCATTTGGTAGTCCAATTAATTGGATATTCAGTGATGCTAAGTCATTACCAAGATTTTCAACCCATGCAGTAGGCATCCCCCCATCCTGGTTTACTTTCCAAGTTCCGGATGAATCCACTTGGATTTGTGGTTTAGTACTAATTCTAACTGGGATTTCCTGAACTACTTCCCCAGATCCATCACCATCTGAAATCCTGAGCTTTAAGACACCGACTTCTCCAGCAATTGTTCCTTCTGGCGGAGTGACAAATACAGTTACTGTCGATACACTATATGGTTGCATTATATCTCCTGAATCTGGTAGAGATACATTCCATCCTGAGCCTGCTTTTGAGAACCAGGGTTTAGTTGCCATATTTCCTAAATGCTCTATGTTCAAGGTCAGATTCTCACCTTGGGGGTCGACTACTAAATTTGTATTCGAAAGGTTGAATTTCCAACCTGAAACCTGTAATACGGTGAAATTTAGTGTGAAATTATCAACGAGTAATGTATTGGAATAAATAGCTAATTTTAACGATATTTGTGTTCCTTGCCATGTATCTGCAGGCACTGTAAAGTTTAGAACTAAATTTGTAGTTTCATTTACCAAAACTTCAGATGAACTGATATTTTCAGTACTCCAGATGCTAGAGTCTTGTCCAAAATATTGAGCAGTAAAATCAGGTTCTAATATAATGGTGTCATTAGCGTTACCTATATTCTTGGCCGTGAAGTTCAGTGATACATCTTGGTTAGGGGTGACATCATGTTCAGTACCAAGTTCGAATTCTAACTGCCAACTGTGATCAGGCTCAGCCTGAACCAATAGGTTAACTATTGAATAAACCGATTCATTGCCCAAAGATTTCCACTTAAATGATAATGTAAATGGTTCTAGAGCCGGAGTGTCTTCAGATAGAGTGACATCGACAGTTGCGATAGTAGTTGCCAAAGGACCTAGAATCCGTTGTGGATTATAGGTTTGAAACTCTACTCCTGGCGGATATGTCATCGAATCGCCTTCAATCACCTCAGTGGTCAATAAGAATTCATCTTCTCCATTTCCAGGATTTTCCAATCTCAAAAGAACTTGATGTGTTGTTTCTACGAGCAGTGATACAGGCTCGTCATTATTATCTGGAATTGGCTGCAGAATGGTAGCTTCTGTGCGGTATACTTGTAGTATATGCATGCTGAAGTAAATGTCATGATAATCTTCTAACATGTCAGGGGTCGAGAAAATATGCCGCTGTGGCACTGCATTAATCGGTAATGTCAAGTAAATATTACCTGATACTTCTTGGCCTGCTGAACCCGTAATTTCTAAGTTTGAACCATTTATTACTAAATCACCATCGACATTCCAAATCCATCCATCATTGACCATTTGTGCTGACACTAGATTCCACTTTAATTCCCCTCCATCAGGCAGTTTAGCATCAAGTTGCCAAGATAGTGAACTATTGGGTAGAGTTCGTGTATGTATATCTTTGACAGTTACATGAGATGCAGTGAAATTAACGATTAAATCTTGACAAAGTGTCTCTTGACCACTACCAATACACATGGTCATAGTTGTAGATGTAGCTGACCCCGGTAATATGGAGACTGGAGTGTCTAGGTGAACAAATAGTTCTCGCTTCTCATTTGGAGCCATATTCAGCGAGAAAACCTCTGTACCATCACCATTGTGTAACGTAGGTGTTCCTCCCCATGAGGGGGCGCTCCAGTCAATTGATGTGGTGGATTCATATGCATTTCCAAGATTTTCAACCATTATCCATGCTGTAGCGATATTACCCGGTTTTCCTATTCCCTCGCTAACACCCAAACCTTCTGGTCCAACAACTGAAAATCCACGAGTTCTAAGAACCTCAATTGGAAGTCTAACGGTTGAACTGATATTTTGGTCATCATCTAATGTTAGTATCAGGTCAACAAATGAATTTTCATCACCTAATGCATCGGATGGAATACTAACTGCGAAATCGATATCAACTGGCGTATTTGGAATCAATATCGGATTTATATCTTGATTATTCATCAATTCAAAAGTCCAGTCATCTGGAAGTGAATCCGTGTTCCAAGTAAGAGTCCAAGAATCTGTACGTGAACCTATAGCTGAGATACTCACAGTAACACTTTCTCCGGTTCCCGGAGAGATGCGTGGCGGGTCAGCAGGAATATCTATTTGAGATACATATGGTTCAACTACAGACAAAACCGCTACTTCTCTATTATTGTCTTCTCTTGATTCAGTTAGATTACCATTTATGTCCAATATCATTTCAAATTCATGAATACCTAATTCAGCGGTAATGTCGACACTAAATGTGTATGGCCCGCCATCGCCAGATGGTGCAACAGGTTTGACATCGTCAAATCTTTCTCTGGTTATTTCATTCCCATTTTGTAGTAATACGACATCTAAATCGTCATCATTATCCATAGTGCCAATATTGCTGAATTGGCCTGTAACAGTAACAAGATCTCCTGGGTCCGGTTGATTTGGATTGAAACTTATTCCACGATTATCACTCATTGGTGCGAAATCTGAAATCAGTTGTGATACCAAAGTATCTCCGATTAGTATATCCAAGTTTCCATCTCCGTCCATGTCTGCTACCGCTGGAGCAGCCCACACTCTATGTGGCATTGAGAGTGGTGATGACCAACCACTGGAAATTGCTGAAGAAATACCATCTTCACCATTAAATGCCCACAATCGTTTTCCAAACGGGACAATTAATTCATAATACTCGTCACCATCAATATCCATCCAAATCGGCGGTGAAACTCCAATTTCATCATTATCGTTACCGCTACCCCTTTGCATATCTTTAGACCATTCTTTTATTGGATTTGATGAAGATATGTCATGACATCCAGCCATACCCTTTCGATTGAAATTAACACTTGATTCTGAGTACCAAGTAACCCAACAGAGACGATCATGAATAGAATCACCATCTGTATCAATTGGTAGCGGTTGAGTATCTGCATAGCCATTAGGAGTTCTAAAATCAAAAATCTCACTTGTTGATGTCATTTCCATTGCTACGAACTTTGCGCCATTTCCAGGTGTTCGGCCATTAGAGTCTGTCGGTATGGTTAAAATCATCTCAGGGGCTATATCATTATCCAATTGAACAATTACAGGGCCTGGTAGCCTTAGTCTTGGAGAGTCAGAATCAGAATCTGTCCCTGATATTGCAACACGCTCCCAATCAAGAGAACCAGATGCTCCATCTATCCTCCAAATCCACATATTACCCGAGTTAGAATCTATGGTCGTTAGGACAATTGCAGTATTTGAACTGTCTAACGCCCCCCAGGAAGGGTCGGATGGATGAGTGCCTCTATCCAAAACAACTTCCCAATCAAATGATGTTGGTGTACTTGTTGACAAGGAAAGAGAAACAACTGTTGGATCATTTGTATTCTCGTTTACCAAAGATAAGACGAGTTCAGGAGTTCCATCGAGTTCTAAATCTGCAAGTAGTGGTTGAGTGATAGCTTTATGATTACTTTGTGATGATGCAAAGTGAGGGCTTTGAATCCCAATTCGATAATCGGAATCACTCATTGACCACAATTTCTCATTTTCATGGCCACTTTTATCCCAGCCTGATTCAGAGCAAGATAATTCTGGCGACCACATTTCGACTTCCAAAGAAGTAGCAGTGTCATATGCCAATAAAATCTCGACACGCCCATCTCCGTCGACATCGAGTAGTACTGGAGTAGAACGAATTGCTTCAGTTGAACCGAGGTCGACTTGCCATGCCAATTTAGCATCATCTCCACTTACAATGCTAAGTTTACTACTAGTTGTATCACTTGATATAATTACAGCAAATAATTCATCTTTACCGCACCTTTCGAGAGCTCCATTAGTTGCCGTTATACTATTCGAAAAATCTCCTATGATAGAACCATACAAGTCTGACCCATAATCATCAGAATCCCCGAGAGCCCAGTTTACTACTGGATTATCGATTATTCCATATTCAACTACATCACTCACATTTCCAAGCCCCGGGCCACCATTTGGTCCATGAATAGGCATAGTTCCATTATGTGTTGGAGTTCGTGAATATTGTCCCCAAGGTTGTTCAATTGGATTCCAAGGCTCTGAATTTCCACTAAACCTTGGTGCATCTACATTTAGTTGTGAAAAATCATTTTCATTATTGCTTAGAAGTGCAGGAGATAATGAAGTGAACATAAGTAATGCAAACATGAATATTGAGCGTAAATTCGCTCTAACACTCATGGCATTAGCCGATGTCATAATTGGTTGTGCTACAAAGGGGTTGTTATGACTTATGGCAATTCGTACCTCTAATGCTTCATTTTTAGCCCATGAAATCAACTCCATGAGGCATTTTTTACCTTCTATAAATGTCGAGATCTTCCGTTTGCATTAAATAGGGGTCGTTGGTGGCCAAATTGACTACGGTCGGATTCTCTCCCGAGGTTAAACCGGTGAAGGACGGAATAGGTTCAATCCTATCCCTTTTCACTGAAACCTTTGAATCCACCAAAGGACGTGAAAAAATGTACAAAATTGTTACAAAGGAAGATACAATTCGTATCCCTGCAGAATATATGCGCAAAGGTCAGTCTCTTGACCAACACATCGACCGTCTTTCAATGACTGCATTTGAAGGAAGATTTGACGATGATAATAGATTTATTCTAGTTACCAACAACCATCAGCCACTTGGCAGAGGAAGAATTATTCATGGCGATGGTGCAATTTATCAAAGAGTTAGATTCGATGCAGTACTTTTCTGTATGGATGACTATGAAGTTGTAGAAGGTGCAGTTTCTGAAATCAATGAGTTTGGAGCTTTCGTAAGAATTGGTCCAATGGAAGCACTACTTCACAAATCACAAATCATGGAAGACATGGTAGATGCTAATGTAGGTATGGGCTGGATTGAAGGTAGACAAACAGGCCGAAGAATCGGAATAGGTGACTCGGTAAGAGCTAGAATCGTATCTCTTTCACCAGATACTAGCGACCCTAGGCGTTCTAAGATTGGATTGACAAGTAAACAACCTGGTTTGGGATGCCATTCATGGTTAGAAGAGGATAATGAGTGAGGTTTTATTATGGCAAAGAATCCTTTCGCATGTGGAGAATGTCACCTAGTATTAGCCGATGGTGTTGATCAATGTAGTAGATGCCCATCTGCTCAAGTATCGTCTGATTGGCAAGGTTATGTCATTATAATGAATCCTGAGCGCTCAGAAATAGCCAAAAGACTGAATGTCGAACATTCAGGGAAATATGCTCTCAAAGTAAATACTCGATGAAGGAGATGAAAATATGGAACAAGTAAGTCGTAAAGAAAACAAATTATTGAATCGTGTTGAAATTGCTTTCAAATGGAAACATGATGGTAAATCAACACCTTCCAGAAAGGAAGTAATGGATTTAGTCGTTACTCTAGAGCCTGGAGCCAAATCTGATTTAGTAGTTGTCAAAGACTGTAAAACAAGATTCGGTCAGCCTTTGACCACAGGAATGGCATATATTTATGGAGATGAGGATTCAATGAAAGTTGAACCTGATTACATCTTCAAGAGACATGAATCACTTCGTACAACTTCTGCTAAAGAAGAAGCTCCTGCCGAAGAAGAAACCCCTGTTGAAGAAGAAGCACCTGCTGAAGAAGGAGGTGAGCAATGATGGGAGACGGTCCTAATTCATCTGCAAAGTGGTCTAAGTATAGTGTTGGAGAAGATGGAACTCTAACTAGAAATGCTGAGTTCTGTCCAACATGTGGCCCTGGAGTGTTCCTTGCAGTCCATAAAGACAGGAAATCTTGTGGACGCTGTGGATACACTGTGTTAAACGAAGAGTGATTACTCTTCTTCATCATTTAGTTGGACATAGTACCAGTTAGAATCATTGCACAGAGCAATATTTCTTTTAGAGTCATAGTAAACTGGCAGTTCTGCGATTTCCTTCCTTTGATATTCATTTTTTGAGAGGAAAATGATTTCTCTCCAACCAGAAATGTACCACCCCTGTCTACGCTCATTCCACGTAGCATCATTGATTGGGCCAGACAGTTTTGCCTTCAAAAATATTTTTTCACCATCATAAAGTGCTACGTAATTATCATTTAATTGTAATAGATAATTACTCGAGTCATGGTATAAATTTAGTAAGAATCCATCGGCATCGATTATTTTTTGTTCGATAAGTTTACCACTTTCATGATCATATCTGTTTACCCCTAATCCACGAGACCAAACTTCAACAACTTCACCATTCATTATCACATTCACAGATTCTTCAGCTCTTGGATATTTGGATAACTTACTCCACGAAGGTTCCACACTACGCCATTTTTCGTAGGCATCAATTGTCATATTGTAGATGCCTTTTCTCCAAAGAACAAATGTAAAAGATGAATTTTTTGAGTCTATTGCTAAAGGTTCAGCATCCAAAACATGCGACCATATATTTCCAGCAGGATGAATCGCGCTATCCAATGTTCTACGAACTCGAAGTTCACTTCTTTCAACCCCTTGAATAAAGTCGTTGTTTAAGTCAAATGCAGCCATTCGAGCCAGCATTAGTTCTGAATCAATCCATGTGCTAATCATTTTCGAATCAATAATCGTTGAGTTTCTAATTGGGGTCGGAAAAGGATTGATTGGTTTTTTAATTTGAGTATAATTAGAATCCAATTTTTGTAATTCACCATCTATTCCAACTGCAATAAATCCATCATCCCACTCGATTATTTCTTTTGGCGTAAACTCCAAACTCTGAGGAAGTTCTCTGCCCATGGTCGTGCTAATATGGCTTAGTTTGTCAATTCTCGTATTAAGAAGGTCTCAAAAATAAGTTACTAATCCGATATACATGCACCCCGTTGAAGTTAGACTTATCATAGTCAGCGGCGGTGATATTGCATCTACAAATCAGGCAGATGTACTTCTTGAAAAATACTCATGGAATGAAATCAAAAGAGTCGAGGGCCATCCGTGTTTCTCAATAGATGATATTAGAATGTGGATTCACCCAGATGGGGTGTTATACGAGGACAACTTAGATCTAAGGTGGCAAGATGCTACAGGTGAAAAGGTAATTGAGGCTATATTTCCTTCTCGACATTCTGCAAAAAGTGGAAATGCATCTCTAACGCTTCACCCAATAGGTGTGCCTCAATTAGATTTAGACGAAAAAGCACCATTTGGTGGTAAGAGTGGAAATGCTCCTCCTCCATCTCCAAGACTCGCATCTTGGTGGAGAAATCTAAAACAAATGGTAGAAGGTTCAGAACTTGAAAATGAATTTGACCTTTCACTTGAAGTTACACACCATGGGCCGTGGATTAGTGTTCCATCTATATTTGTAGAAGTTGGTTCGACTGCTCAGACTTGGGGTCATATTGGAGCAGCCTCAGTTTTGGCAGAACTTATTGCTAAAGGACTTGGTTTAGATGCTAGCGATGAATTTGGAGTTTGGGATGAGGAACTAAATTCCGGTGAACCAGTTCTTATCACTCTTGGTGGAGGCCATTATTCACCAAGAGCGAATAAACTAGGTCTAAATGAGGGTATTTGGATTGGGCATATGCTTGCAACATATGCTCTCCCTTTTGTAAAACCGGAAACTGAAAATTCAGTCCCTGATGGTAACTGGAAAAACTCGATTAATTCAGCTGTTGAATCTACTAAACAGGCATTTCCAAATGGTAAAATAATCTGTTCCATGGATAAGAAGGCATTCAAAGGATGGCAAAGACAAGCGATAAGAGAGCACTTAATCGCGATAGATATACCTTTGATGAATACTAAGTCGATATTAGAATTACTAGAATAATAATCACAAGCCTCAAGAATCTCCTTGAGAAGCATTAGTTGAGGGTGGCTATGGTAAGTTGGTTTTCCAAGTTGGTCGTCGCTAGCACTGTCCGGATGCCCAGATGGTTTGTTAAATGGGTCTCTCGTAGATATGTTGCAGGTTCTGATTTATCTGATGCTGTTAAAATAATGCAGAGATTAAGTAAAGAAAAGGCATGTTTTACCGTTGATGTACTGGGTGAAGAGATTTCCACAATGGAAGAGGCTCAGTACTTTTATGATGAATATGTAAGTGTTACGAATGCAATTATTGAGCATGATTTGGACGCAAATCTAAGCATTAAACCAACTGCATTTGGACTTTTAATTGATCCTAAAAAAGGATTTCAAAATATCAAGAACTTGGTTGAAATGGCGTCAAAGAATGATATTTTTGTTCGTCTAGATATGGAAGATCATCGTGTCACAGAGGATACGATACAGGTTGTGATAGATTTGCATTCTCAAGGTTTAACCAATGTAGGGACTGTTTTACAGGGACGTTTGTTTAGAACATTAGATGATATAGATGAACTCGAAACTAAACTCGGTCCAATGGCTGATTATCGAATTTGTAAAGGGATATATCTTGAACCGGAGGAGATTTCATTCACTTCATATTCTGACATTGTATCTGCCACTAATTCGTCCATTGACAAAATGCTCTCAGCAGGTGCTTATTGTGCGATTGCTTCACATGATATTCCTGTAATAAAGCACGCTAAATCAGCATTGAAATCCTTTGGCATGGGTCCGAACGTAGATGACCCAAGGGAAAATGCAGGTCCTAAAAGAAATGCTAAAGGCAATGGGTATGAATTTCAAATGCTACTCGGAGTTAGGGGGCCTATGCGACGAAAATTAGCTGCAGAAGGACACAGGACGAGAGTGTACATTCCCTACGGTGCCAAATGGTACGAGTACAGTATAAGGCGGCTGAAGGAGAATCCGACAGTAGGTGCACAGGTTGCTAAGGCATTTTTGATGCCTTGGACAAATAGGCCCTAATTTCTAGGACGCTTTTTCTTTCGTTTATTAGAAGGAGTGACACGTTTCTTGGTAATTTCTTTTGGTACTTCCGGATTTGGATTAAATCCTAATCTTCCCTCTTTCCATGCCTGTCTTCTTTCACGAGGTGTTTTTGGCTCAAAGTGTTCTGGCTGTGGGGGTTCGTGGAGGTAAATTCTTTTGATATTTTGAGATTCAACAGTGCCTCGCATTGTTCTTCCTTCACCAGTATGAATCGCTCTGATTCTCCATGTTTCACCCCTGTGATCCATTAAATGTCCAGCAGTGAAAGTTTTTCCATACTCGACTAAGATTGATTCTGAATCGGATTGTTCACCTCTTGTCAAAGTCATTTTTACACGAACCATGTCCGTTCTCAAGGCAGAGATTCGTACCACTTGGTCAGCTATTGACCTCTTTGCCTTTCTTTCACCAGAAACCAGTATCTGATTAATAGTCCATAACTTTTCATCTTCTTCGAATACATCTCCAAGAATAAATTCTTCATCTTCGTCCACATCGATAGTAATTTTTTGAGAATTGGGTCCGTCGGTTAGGATAAATGGGATTCGAATTAATTTAGGTGGGCGGATTTCCAATGTGGATATGGAACCACATTCATCACATTTGAGCAATAAGTCTCGTCCTTCTCCAACGGGTTTTTCACGCAGTAATTGGTGGCCATAGACTTCATTACAAGCCTCACAAAAGGTTGCATTTTCTAGGATTTCTTCATCATCGGCTTCATTTTGCTCATCCGACATGATATCCCTCAACCAACCCTGAAAGATTGCATGTTTGAAGTCACCGGCTGAAATTAATCAAAGCGAGCATTCATCATGGTTGCCTCATTGGCACCGATATGGGTGAAGAATTACCGGATAGTTCCCCATCGAAAGCGGATATTCTTCCATTTATTTTGTCGAAAGATTCAGAACTACCTAAAGACGAACCTGAAATCGCAGCTAATATCTCACAGCAATTACAACACATGGGTCTCTCTACATGGTCACAATCAGTAATTCGTAGATTGCGTAATTCTATTAACAAATTAAAGCCAAAAAGGGTCATAGAAGTCGGAGCCGGAATTGGCCATCGTTCGGCATGGTTTTATGATTTATTCACAAAACATTCGAAGCCTGAAAGATATGATATGGTTGAAAATGGCGCTAAATTTGCTGTCATCCTTCACCGATTAATGACTCGATATGGGGCAGAGGATTGGACTAATATTGTAGTTGGCGATATTCCATCACTTGTAGCAGAAACAACAGCTTGGCGGGCAGCTTCTGCCACAGGTCTGGAAGTCGGGGCGTCACCTCTTGCTGTTGATTCAGATGTCATCATTGTCGATACTAAAGTTGAAGATTTAGCCGATTCTATTGAAATCTTATTGCCATTGTTAAACAAAGGGGGAGTTCTTTTCACTTGTGAACCACCAGTTCCTTCGGGTGATGTGGATGAGAATGATCAAGAAATGATGAAGCATGTCAATGGATTTAATTCATGGATTGAATTAATTACAAAAACTCAGGAAACTCATTATGTTGCCTTTAGCCCATTATTTGAAGGGACACTTGTTGCATTTTTGGCTAAAGATTAGATTGAACCTGAAGCAATCAACAGATCATTAATCTGTAAAAGTCCATATCCATAATTATCATCATGGCCTTCCTGTCCATCTTGTGCTTTTACCGAGTTCAATATTAGTTGTTTTATCTGTACTACAGTATCTGAATTCGCTTGTTCATTATCACTACTAAGTTCGGGAGAATTTTCAAGCAATAAGGCAATTGCTCCTGTTACAAAAACCGTTGACGCACTGGTTCCATCGACTATAGACCAAGATTTCTGATTATTTATGACGGGAACGGATTGTCCAGGAGCTACTAGTTCAGGTTTTTTGTTTGGGTCTTGTCTAGGTAATATTAGGGGGAAAAGACTTCCATCATTATCTCCAATCGAAGAACCCTGCCAATGACTCTCAGATAGTGTCACACCACCTACAGAAATCACCAATTGTTCACTACTTGGATGTGCAACATCGCCATCATCATCAGAACCACCATCATTACCTGCTGCTGCAACAACTACGATACCTTGGTCAATGGCATCACTTGCAGCATCACCAGAATCTCTTCCACTAAAGGGGTTGAATGGAAGTATTCCAGGTGCACCGCCTAGCGAGAGAGAAATAATGTTGACGCCTTGTTCTACACACCAATCAATCGCTTGGGCCACAGTTTCATCACTACCTTGCCCATTGATTCCATCCAGTGCTTTTGCAACATATAGATTGACATTGGGGGCAACTCCCTTGATCCAACCATCGGCAACCAAGATTCCAGCCATACTTGTTCCATGTCCATTGTCATCATATGCCTCTGTTTCTGATGAGATGAAATCTCTCCACCCTGCAAGTGTCAACCCCGATAAGTCTGGGTGAGTTAAATCGATTCCTGAATCGACAATACAGACCGATATTCCATCTCCCTCAAGTGAAACTTCATCTAATTGAATCATTTCACTATATGTATCTTGATAAGAAATTGCTTCGGCGCTTGGTCTTGGTGAAAAAATCCCTTCGTCACTGGCAAAATTTACAACCCAGTATATTGAAACAATAAGTAGAAGAGAAATTCCAATACTCACAATTTTTCTAGCTACTGCTAGGTCATTTGAATATAGAATTGCATTTTCATATTGTTCATCTGGAACAACTGGAACTAAATCCGGAATGTCAAAATCATCGCTCATGGATATCAACTAAACGCTTCAACTGCCTCACAAAATGTATCGACAAATAATTTGGCATCTTCTTCTGTATTATAGAGATAAGCAGAAGCTCTTAGAGAGCCATCTTTATGCCCCCTTTCATTGAACCAAGAGTGAACACAATGCTGGCCACTTCTAACCATTACTCCAGCAGCATCATCGAGTAATATCGCTATGTCATGGGCAGGTAATTTATTCATCAATATGGAACAAATACCACCACGCATCTCTGGATTTTCAGGTCCGATAATTTCTATTCCGTCAAGGTGATTGATTCCTTTTGTCATTATTCTATTCAAATTAACTTCATGCTCATGAACTGCATCCATATCAAGTTTAGATAGGTATTCGATAGCGGAACCACTTGCAATCAATCCTGCAAAGTTTCCGAGTCCACCTTCGAATTTACCAGGTGGTTTAGCCCATTCAAGAGAGTCATAAGTTGTTGTAGTAACTGTTTGACCTCCAGCTTGTATAGTTCTCAAATTTTCTAATAATTCTGAACGCCCCCATAAACCTCCCATCCCAGAAGGTCCGCACATCTTGTGGATAGAAAATGATAGAAAATCAATATCTAAATCTTGAACATCGACTTTCATATGCGGAGTGGATTGAGCACCATCGACACTGATTAGGGCATTGTGATCATGAGTTATACTAGCGATTTCCTTGATTGGGATTTTAACACCATCTAAATTTCCAACATGGCTCATTGAAACTAATTTTAGTTTATCACCAGCCTCAGAACAAGCATCTTCAAAATTCTGCATATTAAATGAGTTATCAGGATTAGATTTTACTACTCTGTGGTCTATACCAAATTCTTCCTTTAGTTGCATCCACGGAACTAGGTTAGAATTATGCTCTCTATCCCCTGTCAAAATAATATCACCCCTTTCCCAACTAAGTCCCTTAGCGATTTGATTAATGGAATGAGTCGCATTTCTAGTAAACACCATCTCATTAGGATTATTGGCATTTATGAATTTTGCAACAGTATTACGAGATTGTTGAACCAATCGTGATACCTGAGTGCCATATCTATGTACTGAGCGACCACCGCATCCTGGATATTTGCTGTAGTAGTCTGATATTGAATCGATAACTTGTTGTGGTTTCAAAGTGACACAGGCATTGTCTAAATATGCAGGCGGATTATCCTGACAAAGTGTAGGGAAATCATTTCTTAAGTGTGAGAAACTCATTACCAAGCCTCCAAATCTGGGACACAATCGATGTATGGCAGATTAACTCCGCATGATTTACATTCAAAGCGAGTAGGGAATTTTTCTTTACAAACGCTACAAACAGTACCAATTATTCCAAATTTATTGGAACATGATTCATTCGGACATGGAACTGATAACTGCCCGTCACTTTCTCTTTGTAATTCAACTTCAGCATCACATTCAGGGCATTTAGCTTCATCTTCAATCTTTAATTTACCTTGAGAAAGTTCAATTTCAGCAGTGATAGCAGCAGTTGTACTAATTCTAACATCACTACCAAGCATCCTTTGAGGGTACCACATTAACAACATAAATACTGGTACAATGAGCAATCCTGATATAATGTGCATGATGTAATAGGTTGGGTTTTGATCACTTCTTCTAGCAACATAATGTACACCATTCCAACAAGAGTAGAATGCATTAATCAGCCAAAATACCAACAAGCTACCCCATCCTACCAATGAATGTTCACGCATCTCTTTTTCCATAACTCTTACATCTTCATGCACGTGATGGATTTGAACATGTAGATCTCTAGTTTCGATTACAGCCTTCCAAAAGAAATAAACAAAGAAGAATATTACGAGCATAATCAATACGCCATACATCATATCGGACAAAACCATGTCCTTAGGGAAATCAGAGTTATTTTGATGGAATAGTACTTGTAGAAACATTAAACCATTCCATATCAGGAGCATGGAAATAGAATGGACTCTCATAACTGGGAACTGAACCCATATCAAGTAGACAAACCAGACCCAACCAATCATTCCAAGTAATAATTGGAAGAATGAAAAACTTCCAACTTTTCTCATACCTTCAAGGCCTACAAGTTCTGGATTACCTCCTGAAAATATATCTGCGGATAAAGAACCTAAGAGAAATGCAACAGTTCCAACGCATAGGGCAATTATTAAATTTTTATCCCATTCTGTTACAGCGAGAAGGACCATGAACTTGACCTCTTTACGTACTTTATCTAATGGACTAAAAATTGGATGGAAATTGGATAACTCAAATTTCAACTTAATGTCGCGAAGATGAAATGGCATTTCTGACATAGTGGAGCTAACCTTTTCGGTTGCCTCAATAGCCTCGCTCATGTCGTGGCCTAAAGGGTTCACATATGAGTTCTTTCGCCTTATCGTTCATTATTTTTAAGCGAGAGCGTTAAACATGGGATGGGAGTCGCAGGGTTGCGAGCCGAGATCGCATAGCCTGGTATTGCGCGCGACTGGAAATCGCGTGTCCTTGTGGCACGAGAGTTCAAATCTCTCTCTCGGCGCCATTTTACTTGAATTATTTTACCATTTTTAGCTTGTTTGGATTAGAATTAGTATTTGTTCATGGAGCCACCGGCGAGATTTGAACTCGCGACCTCCTCATTACCAATGAGGTGCTATACCGCTAAGCCACGGTGGCGCAATGCCTGCGAATCGCCTTCTGATTATAACCGCTTCGAGACAAAACGGTATTGTTCGCGGGACTCATCTTTTAGTTCGAAAATCGTATTATTGTAGAAATTTTACCCTCAAAGATTAAAGGGCTATTTCGTCAATTGGTGATTAAGGAAGGCGACTTCCTTAGATGGGATATTGATGGGACAAGAAGTAGAATCTAAAGTAGATATGCGCCGACGTGTGCATGATTTACAGAGCCAAGTTGATGAATTAAAAGAGTTAGTTAACACCTTATTGAGTGTTATTTGTGAAGAGCCAGATGGAGTTCATACTGGTGCTGCACCGACGATACCAGGTCAAAGTGCATCAAAATTCTGTATGTGATCATCCTTTGATTACGACCTTTGGAATTATTCTTGCGATAGGCCTAGCAAGTCCTGCTTTAGAAGTTAGTTCAATGACTTCATCGACATCTTTGTAAGCATCAGGAGCTTCCTCGGATAGGACATTTGGAGTGGATGCATGGACTCTAATCCCTGAATTCTCTAATTCTTTCTTCAATTGTTTTCCATCGATTGTCTTTTTGGCTTTAGTTCTTGATAGAGAACGACCTGCACCATGGCATGATGAACCAAATGCTTGATTTTGACCTGAAACAGGTCCAGACATTATCCATGAACCAGTCCCCATATCTCCAGGAACTAGTACGGGTTGGCCGGTTATTTTGAAGTGGGAATTTAGTTCCAATTGGTCTCCTCCAAAAGCCCTTGTGGCTCCTTTTCGATGAACTGCACATTGACAATTTTTCCCATGTATTGTGTGAGTTTCTACTTTTGCAATATTATGCGCAACATCATACAATGTCTTTGCTTCACCATCAACTCCCATCTCCAATTTCAAAACTTCTCTAAGACGGTGAGCAAGAGCACTTCTATTGGCAAAGGCAAAATTTGCAGCACCATTCATATCATCCAAATATTGTTGACCTTCCTTTGAGTGGAATGGTGCGCAAGCCAATTGTCTATCAGCAACATGATAGTCCCAATTTTCATTATACCATCTATTTCCATCACGCCTGTACATTTGTTCTAGTTTCCTTGAATGTTCGCTACATACTTGGTGCCCAAGCCCTCTTGAACCAGAGTGGATCATAGCCAGCAGTTGTCCTTCATACAAACCCCAGTGTTTGGCGGTTTCATTATCTTCAACTGATTCAACGCATTGTATTTCCAAGAAATGGTTTCCACTTCCCAGAGTCCCTAATGCACGCATTCCTCTTTCTTTGGCTCTGGTAGATAATTTTACATCGTGAGTATCCAATTTACCCCTTGATTCTAGATTTTCGAGATCATTTGAGTGACCAATGCCAATTTCCGCTGCATATTCGGCCCCTCCCGAAATAATTTCATCTAAATCATTCATTGTGATTTCCAATCCACCTTTACCAGAAGCTCCTGCTGGAATTCTTCCAGCGATACGGCCGCCTAATTTCTTGATATTGGGAATCTCATCGATTGTGGCATCAAGTGCTAACACTCTAACTCCACAGTTAATATCGAAACCAACACCTCCTGGTGAAATAGCTCCCCCAAGTTCTCCAGCTTCAGTATCAGTCGCAATCACACCACCTATCGGCAAACCATATCCAAAATGCCAATCAGCCATAGCCCATGCTTCTCCAACTATTCCAGGTAGACTAGCTGCGTTTACCAGTTGCTCAGGGCCCCTGTCATCAGCGTATTTGGCCAAGTGTTCTTCATCTGTGACTATTCTGGCATCGACTTTCATATCTCCATGCGCCTTTATGCGCATTGTACCGTCATTTTCAGACTGAAGATGCTTACGCCAATCTTCGCCCATGTACATGTGTCGAGATAGTCCTCTTTGAGGATTGTTCATACTATTCTTGTCTTTTACATCCGTAGGTTTCAATATGTGTCGTCGTTAGGCATGGGTGTAACAAGAGGATAGGTGAGCAAATGAGTATGCCCCCAATAGATTTGACAGTTTTCCATGAGAATGGATATTTGCGTAAGCAATGTCGAGTTACTGACCTTTGGTTTTGGACTACAGATAAATCCAGAGATACATGTGGAGATACTAGTGAGGATGAGTATACATTTATTGGAAAACCCTTGATTAAAGGTTATGATATGAGAGGAAAATCATTGAAAGATGCCATGCGTGAATCATTTTTACGGTTCTTTGAAAATGTTGAACATACTCGAATAGAACCTTATCCAGTACTTGCTAGATGGCGTGATGATATTCATTTAACAATTGCTTCCATTGCAGATTTTCAACCTCACGTTACATCTGGTGAAGTTGAACCTCCTGCCAATCCATTGACAATTTCACAACCCTGTATAAGACTTACAGATGTCGATGCTGTTGGGCGTTCTGGTAGACACTTAACTACATTTGAAATGATGGCACACCACGTATTTAATCGCCCTGCAGAAGGAAAAATGTTCTATTGGATGGAAGAATGTGTTCAATTTTGTCATGACATGTTCACAAAAACGTTTGGAATTGATTCTAGTGAAATAACCTATGTGGAAAACCCCTGGTGTGGTGGAGGAAATGCTGGTGCAGCAGTTGAAGTTATAGTTGGTGGTTTAGAATTGGCAACACTGGTTTTCATGAACCTAGAAGAGCATCCGGAAGGTGATGTTGTATTGAAAGGCGACAAATATAGAGAAATGCCATTACAAATTATCGATACAGGTTATGGTTTGGAAAGATTTTGTTGGGCTGCTGCAGGAACTCCAACAATTTACGAAGCAATTTATCCTGAGACTGTAGAATGGTTGAAAGAATTATCTGGATTTGATGATATTGCAAATAAATGGCCAGAACTAAATCTGGATAGAGTACTAGGTGAGATGAGTCGATTAAATGGTATAATGAATATCGAGGCGGGAGTTGATGGTGAAAGATTACGCTCAATTTTTATCGATAGATTGTCTCAAAGAGGATTTGTGCTCAGTGATGAGCAGTTCTCCAGTATAACTGAACCACTAGCTAGGATTTATGCGATACCCGATCATCTTCATGCCTTGTGTAATATGCTTGGCGATGGACTTGTTCCGTCGAACGCTAAAGCAGGTTATTTGGCGAGAATGATGGCTCGAAGGACTCTGCGTATGCGTGATGAATTAGGATTGGAAGTTACTCTTTCTCAACTTGCAACGCATCATTTAGAAATTAATCTAGGTAATTCAAAGATGAAACAAACCAAAGATGGATTATGTAAGATTCTAGATCTTGAGGAGCAAAAATATGTTGAGATGCTAAGAAAAGGTGGTAATGTAATATTGACGCAATTACGTAATTTGGACAAATCGAGTGATTCAATCGATGATGAAATTCTATTCAAACTCAATGATTCACACGGAATTCCTCCGGACATGGTAATTTCATTAGCTAAAGATTCTGGTTGGAGTAATGTCAAACTTAGAATTGGCTTCTCTGCTGAGATGGCTGAAAGACATGCATTGATGGCTAAAAATGCTGCAATTTCTGCAGTCGAAAAGAAATTAGTAGATATTCCTGAAACTTTACCGGTTACTAAATCGCTTTATTATGATGATGTTCAGCAACGTGAATTCGACGCTAGTGTTCTATTTTGTGGGCCATTAAATGGAGATGATTTGCCTGAAGGTGCAACACATGGTATTATTCTTGATAGAACTTGTTTTTATCCTGAAGGAGGGGGTCAAGAAGGCGATCATGGTAGTCTTTCAACCGATTCTAATATACGGAATATTTTGGATACTAGAAACACAGGTTCACACATTGTTCACTTGTCTGATGGTGCGTTTGAGGTGGGTGATTTAGTTCACGGAAGTTTAGATTGGGGTCGTAGAAAGCAACTTATGGATCATCATACTTCAGTTCATGTAGTTGGAGGGGCAGCTAGAAGAATCTTAGGACCTCACATATATCAAGCTGGAGCGAATAAATCTGTAGATTCAGCAAGGCTCGATATAACTCATTTTAATCGTTTAACTCGTGAAGATTTAGATGCTATTGAAAGTATGGCAAATGAAGTAATCGGTCAAGTTCATAGGACTGATAAATCAGAACTTAATCGTAAAGATGCAGATAATAAATATGGATTTGACTTGTATCAAGGTGGGGCTCCTAAAGGGGATATGATTAGAGTTTTGAGAATATCTGATCACGACGTTCAAGCTTGTGGAGGAACTCATCATGATGAACTTGGTCAAATCGGTTCAATTAGAGTAGTTCGTTCGTCAGCAGTTCAAGATGGAGTTGAAAGATTACATATTGTTGCAGGGCAAGCAGCATTGGATTATGCAAGGGAACAGGATGATTTATTACGTCGGACAGTGGAAATATTTGGAATTAATTCAGAAGATCTACCAAGAACCGCAGAGCGATTTTTTAGTGAATGGAAAGAACAACGTAAAAGAATTGAGCACTTAGAAGCTGAGATAGTTCGTATCAAAACATCAGGTGGAGATGACTCATCTCATTCAAAAGACGGAGTAAGAATAGTCGTTATGGAAAGTGACGGTGATCTCAAACAAATGACAAAAATGCTCAAGGAATTGACACTGGATATCAACAATCCTACACTCGCTGTATTAGGTTCTCGTGTTGGCGGAGGGAAACTTATGGTTGCAATAACAGAAGATACAATTGCTAGTGAGAGATACAATGCGGTAGAACTACTGAGAAAAATATCACCCTTGATTTCAGGTGGCGGTGGTGGTCGACCTACTTTTGCTCAAGGCGGAGGTAGTAATCCAGATGGTCTTGATGATGCTTTAGCAGAAGCGAAAAAGTTCCTTGAAATTTAGGATATTGAACTTTTTATTGCCTCTCTATCAAAGTATGATGGGACTACATTCATTGCAGAATCTTCATCAAACCATTTTACTCCGGAGATTTCATCTTCTTGTAATTTTAGAATAGATAAATCACCATCCCAATTCGAGTGATAAGTAAAGGAAACAAAAGAAATACCTTCATCAGTGAAAATTTGTTGAGTTATAACTGGTTTTTGATCGGTTAATATCAATTCAAGTCCAAGCTCTTCCATCGCCTCTCTAACGCACCCTAAACTCGGATGTTCATTGTGTTCCATATAACCTCCAGGAAGAGTCCAATGGCCAGTGAAATGTCCTCTTGAGACCTTTGCCAGTAAAATTTCATTTTTTGAATTTCTTACGATTACCTTTGAAACCAATCTATGTATTGAACGATAAATGGACTCCCTTGCCACAGGATGGACTGAATTATCTGAAATCAAGTCATCTTTCCAAGCCCAGTTTTCAGGCCAGGCAATTTTTGGATATCCCTTGATTATAGTATAAGCATTATTTTTGAAACTAATCTTTAGTCTCAGATTTTCAGTCCATTCAATTCCGCTGGATAAAATCTCCTCGACTGTTGGAAATCGTAAAATTTTATCATTATTAATTCTGCCCTTTTCGGGAATTATTGGGCCAACGCCGCTTTCATCTACCAGCAAAACCTTTCCATCATGCTCAAGATGAACTACTGTATGCGGGTGTGTCATAAATGTCCCAGACGTCTCTATAATTTGAAATGTCGTAATTTTGAAGTTTATCTACCCCATTTAGGTGTAATTTCAAGTATCGCCTCCACTTAGCCGTAATATGCGTGTCGAGCAGTTAAATGAGCAGGGTTGGGCAAAGACCTATTTACTAATCGATGAAGATAGTAATGACGTGTGTTTAATTGATCCAGTTTATGATTTCACCCAAAGATATCTTGATTTAATTGATGACGGTGGTTTTAGATTAAAATTCGCCATTGCAACTCACACTCATGCAGATCACATCACAGGTTGTTTCTCCTTGATGGAAGAAACTGGTTGTGAATACATTATGTGGGAAACTACTTCTTGCATGGGTGTTTCAAAATATGTTAATGCTGATTCCAGTTTGGAGTTTGCAAATCAATTGATTTCATTTCATCATGTTCCAGGACATACTGCGGATTCGATGATTGTTGAGGCTGGTGGTCATATATTTACAGGTGATTTCTTGTTTACAGGTTCGGGTGGAGTTGGTAGAGATGATTTGCCCAGTGGGAGAATGAAAGACCATTGGGAGTCTCTAAGTGTACTTGGTAAATTTTCAGGAGACGTGGTAGTCCATACGGGTCATGAACCACCAGGGACGGTAATGCAAACTCTACAATGGAACCGTGAAAATAATCCAATATTAAAAATGGAATCATGGACACAGTATCGTGATTGGCAAGAAGATTCAGTTAAGCAATTAGGTTCAGTTTCAAAAATAAAGGTAGCCCTGCCAGCAAATATTTTTGCTGAAATTCCCGAGGTTATTCCCTGGTTGGAATAATTATTTTTTCATCGGATTACTAGGGATATTTCCATTGTTTTCACTATTTGGGATTGATTGTAAGTCAGCAAATGTTAATTGTTTTTGAGGTTGCTCAGATATTTGTGCTAATCTCTCATCCATAGTCATTTGAGCAGTGAATTCGATTCTGCCACGAGATCTAGTCAAATTATAAGATAGTGGTCTTAAGTGCTCCACTATTTGTGTTTCAAACATTCTTCTAACTTGATCTCCTCTCCACATAGAATAACCCCATTTATATGCAATACCTACAACTGAAGCCCCATAGAGTAGAATTATTACGGTTGAAGCAAATAAAACAGGATTATCAGTTCTTGCTTCATCGATGAGGTTTCTTACCACAAGGAATAGTAAACCAATACCAACAACAGGTTTGAGTATACTTTCAAGCCATTGATCGACAGGAACTAATCTGCCCTTAGCCGGGTCAACGAATACCAAATCTGATTCAAATGCAGTATTCAGTACTCCTAGTCCTCCAAGCAGAATGATATACAAAATCGCAGAGATTGCTAACTCTATTCCCCACGAATCAAATTTAAAAATCCAGTGTACTATCAGCCAAGCAAATAGTCCTAAAAAGGCACCTTGCGGTACATAATTGAAATGTATTACGTGATTCGAAAATTCATTTACATTGCCCACTTTTTCCATCGAACCTCGATGTGGTTTTGGGATATGAATTACCTGCCAGTGTAGAACTCTTTCCATTTCTTTCAATGTCCTTATCAATAGCCTCTTTCTTATCAAAATATATTCTATCAAAATCAAAATCGGTAAACCGAGAAGAATAATTGGAAGTGCCATGATTGCTGCTAATGGGAAAATAATTATTGTCGGTAGTAAAAGGAAGTGAGAGATTGTCAATGGATGAAATAAGTCTGCCTCAATTAATCTTTGTTTTGAAGGTTGAATATGTAGGCTTCTTGCTAGATCATCCAGTGTAGTTCTAAAAGGTGATACTTGCTTCCCCGCATCGATTATTTGACGTACTGAATTACGGTATTGTGATTCTTCATGGCCTACGCCAATGAAAAGTCTCCATGCCAATCTCATCGGTAAAGCAAGTAAAATTGGAATTGATAAAATCCCTGCTGCCCAAAGTAATCCGGCAACATCGAGTTCAGTGCTCATACTACTCCCAACTACCCCGAGACTTCTCCTTGTTTTCAATGATTGTGATGATTTAGAAGATTCAATAAGTTTCATGACCCTAATTCGGCTAGAGGATTCATGGCCAGAGTAGTCGTAACAGACGGAATGTCAAAGGATGCGGTTAATCTACTAGAGAAAAGTGGTCATGATGTGACATTGAAATCATTTTCTAATGATGAATTATTGAGTGGTTGTCTTTCTGAATTTGATGCAATAATTGTTAGAAGTGCAACTAAATTGTCAAGGCAAGTTATCGAATCTACTGGAAACAAACTGAAGGTAATTGGTAGAGCTGGAGTTGGTGTTGACAATATCGATTTAGATGCTGCATCAGAATCCAAAATAACTGTTGTCAATGCGCCACTGGCATCTACTCAATCTGTAGTAGAGTTAACAATTGCTCATTTATTATCATCTATTCGAAATATAAGCAAATCTGACAGGGGTCTTCGTCAGGGTAAGTGGGAGAAGAAAGCAATGGTGGGTACAGAACTTTCAGGTAAATCATTAGGATTGATAGGATTTGGTAGAATTGCCCAAGGTGTTGGTTTGGTTGCTCAAGCAATGGGTATGGAAGTTCATACTTATGACCCGTATCTTCCACCGAAAGTCGCAAAGAATCACTCGACTAGACTCCATAAAGATATAGATACATTATTCAAAACATGTACTCATATTTCGGTACATTGTAATTTAAGTGATGAGACTCACCACCTAGTTAACTATGAGAGAATGAAACTGATGCCAGGTAAATCACGTTTGGGAATTAAATGCGGAAATCATATCGTAAATTGTGCACGCGGTGGAATAGTGGATGAAGAAGATTTATTCCAGGCATTGGAAGATGGAATTATTTCCACAGCCGCACTTGATGTCTTTGAGCACGAACCGGTTGATTCACAAAATAAATTACTAAGTCATCCCGACTTTCACGGAACTCCGCACATTGGAGCAGCAACATTAGAGGCTCAAAGTCGAGTTGGCATAGATATAGCCAAAAACGTCATGGATTCACTAAATGGAAAAACGATCAAAGCTACAGTTAATTCACATTTATTGAAGTAACTTAACGGTTAATTTCAAACACCTTTGGCATAATTTTAGATTTGGTGGGCGAATGTTACAAGGGCAAAAGCAAACCGACAATCGAATTTTAGTTCATTGTGATTTAGATGCATTCTTTGCTGCAGTTGAAACTTTACATCACGGTTTTTCTGAAGATTCTCCTTTGATAATTGGGTCAGACCCACATCAAGGAAGAGGTAGAGGCATTGTTTCTACATGTAATTATGAGGCACGTAAGTATGGAATACGTTCAGCTATGTCGATAAGTGAGGCTTGGCGTAGATGTCCAGGTAAACCATACGGTAACGGCATTTATGTCAGAGGAAGTCGAGGTCTTTACACTCGTGCATCAAGGAAAGTAATGAACATTTTATCCAAACCTGCTGAATTTTTTGAACAGGCAAGTATTGATGAAGCATATTTAGATGTGACTAACTTTGTTGACGGAGATTGGGACATAGCGCTTGCTTTGTGTCGTGAGTTACAAGAGGAAATAATCCAACAAGTAGGACTTACAGCATCATTTGGCATAGGATCTACTAGAATTCTTGCTAAGATGGCTAGTGAAATCAACAAACCGAAAGGAATTTTTAGAATCTTACCAGATGAAATAAATGAATTTTTTTCCGGTAGAGATATACGAGAAGTGCCTGGAATCGGTGCTAAAAGGGCAGTTCAATTGGCGGAATGGGGGATAAGTACTGTCGATGAGATGTATGATTACGGTGAATTATCTCTATCTAGAATGACGGGTGAAAGATTTGCTTCATGGATTATCAAAGTTTACGAGGGAAAGACTAGTGTCGAAATCAGTCCTCTAAGAAGTAGGAAATCTATCGGTAAAGAGCATACCTTTTCTACCGATCAGGGAGACTACCAAGAAGTTCTTTCACATCTTTTAGAAATAACTCGTCAAGTAATTTTAAAAGCCAAGAATTTAGGAGTTTGTGGCCGATTAGCAGAAGTAAAAATACGGTATACTGGTTTTGAAACACATACTCATGGGCGTTCTATACCGGTTGCTATGGATGAGTTAGAAGTATTCAATCGCTTGAGTGAAATTCTTTTTGCCAATAACGTACAAATCGGAAAGCGAATTAGGCTGATAGGATTTCGTTTAGGGCACCTAGATGCTCCTAATACACGCCAAAGTACCTTGGAATTCAACGATAATTACGAGACTTAATCCAACAGTGTAGAATCTTTCGCCACTTCAACATGGGCATAGGTCTGTCTTTAGGCAACACATCCGACATAGTTTATTTCGCAAATCACATCTTACTTTAGGGCTAGCCATTGGCAAATCAATTTTTACGAAGCGGGCTAATGGTACGAGAAAGTATTTTTCTTCTCTGATTTTAGCCCTGATTTGGTTCATTATCGCCCGATAATGTACATTTTATTTGAACATTAATTGGATTATAATATTACTCCAATTTGTGCATTCTTGCGAAAACTTTGCTAAACTCTTTTAGTTCCTCAGGAATATTAACACCTGAAATGGGTTGATTGAGAGAAATGCCATTTTCCTTTTTTGTAGACCATACTTCACTGTTGAATGCTTGGATTTCATTAGTTAAACCTCTAAGAAGGTCTCCTTTGTTACTACCTGAATCTAATTCTTCTTCTATACTTTGAGGGAATATGTCGACTTCAACTGCTGAAGAACCATAGATTGTTGTAGAAATATGATGAGTGAAAAATGGGCATATAGGACTGAAAGCAGACATAAAATCTCTAACAATTCTATGTAGTGTCCAAGCTGCTTCTTTGTCATCATCATATAGTCGAGATTTTACCATTTCTAAATAATGGCTAGGTAATACACCAGTTCCAAATGCTTTCAAAGCCTGTGTTGCTGAATATATATCCAAGTTCTCCCAAGAACTCTTTACTTCAGACATAGTGCTTTGGAATTCTGAAATTATCCATTGGTCTTCAATAGAAAGGGAGTCAGGTATTTTGTCAAGGTCATCTGGGACCTCGAATTGAGATGAGAATCTAGCAACATTGAATAATTTAGTTAAAACTCCAAAATATCTTTGTTCGATCTCTTCGGGATTTATGTGGAAGTCATCACCAACTTGTGCGTCACATGCTTTCCAGAGTCTAAAACACTCGCTACCAATTTTATTTGCTCTAAGGCTGACAGTTTTTTCTGGGCCTTTGACTTTCCAAGAACCAGTTCTGCCTCCAGCTCCACACTCTAGGACAGAATCTGCATCAATTCCATTGCCGAGTGATTTACTCATTTTTCGACCCCAAGGGTCCATTCCTAGGCCGTCAATCCAAACATGCTTGAACCCAGGCTTGTCTAGCAATAGGGCTGATTTCAGTAGTGTGTAATAAAGCCAAGTTCTAACAATCTCTTTGCCCTGTGGTCTTAGTGCTGTTGGAAAAGCCTTTTCGAAAACTTCTGGTTGATTTAGATAACCACTAACGAAAAGATTGGAATTTGAAGAATCCATCCATGTGTCGAATACTTTCTCTTCACCAGTAACTTGCCCTAGAGATTCTTTCAAATCATCATAACTACCAACATCTTCACGCTCATTTCTGCTAAGTACTCGGCTTCCAGTTGGCGGTAATTCTTTCCAAGGTTGAACGTATGTCCCAGATGGTGGGATAATAATGAAATCATTATCTTCGCTATACCAAATTGGTATCTCTGTATGGTACCAACGTCGACGTGAAATAGGCCAATCAATACTGATGTTATCCATCCAATCGATTAAAAATTGTTTATTTCTATTTGGGTGAAATTCAATATCTTCGATCAATTCTTTCATTTTCCCTTGAATATGAGTTTGGCGAACATACCATTCCTTGAGTAAGATTATTTCGACAGGATTCTTACCTCTTTCAGATACAGGGACTTCTTGTTCACGGTCTTCAATGTTTTTGATTCTACCGTCCTGCTGTAGTATTTCGATAATTTCTTTGCGTGCATCTCTTACTTTCATTCCATTCAAAGGGCCGGAAAGTTCTGTCATGCAGCCTTCTAAATTGATTGCTTGGAAAGGCTTTAGTCCAAGTTCACGAAATACAGCGACGTCATTTTGGTCCCCAAATGAACACACCATCAATACTCCTGAGCCAAATTCTGATTTTACAGAAGAATGAGTCTGAATCTCGACATAGTCTTCTCTTCCACTAACAGGTACAGGTAGCTTTATTCTCTTACCGATTAAATGAGCATATCGCTTATCGTCTGGATGGACAACAACAACTCCACAAGCACAAATTAATTCAGGACGAGTTGTGGAAATAATAACTTCTGTACCATCCTCTGTTTGCCATTTGACGTCGACTAACTGTGTTCTTCGATTGAGTCTTTCAACTTCAGCATCAGCAATGGTTGTTCCTTCGACTGGGTCGTAAATATTAGGACGTAAATCTTCAACGATAGTTCCCTTTTTGAATAATTCAACAAATATCGATTGAGTTACTGCTCGGTAGTTAGGAGCGTCAGTTAGGTATTCCTTTTCGAAATCACAAGATAACCCTACTCTTCTCGCAGTATTTCTCATCGCTTGAGTAAATTCTTCAATAGTTTCCTTACAAAGGCTAAGGAATTCTTCTCGATCATAAGTTTTCATCTTTCGCTTGGTGTTCTTCTCAACTGTGAATTCAATATTGATTCCATTCCTATCAACACCCCATGGGAAATATACTTCTTTGCCAAGGAGTCTTTGCGAACGCGCAATAACATCAATCATGGAATATTGAGCAACAGCACCTATGTGCCATGTACCAGAAGGATATGGTGGTGGAGTATCAATGACGAAGATTTCTTTTCCAGAATCCGGTTTGAATCCATAGCGCTTGTAATACGTAGCAGCATCGCTATTATGTTCTTCTTGAATCTTCTTTTCTAGGTCAACAGACCAGCGCTTTTCTGATAGTGTAGGGGATGGCATGTGCCTCACCGGCCCCCTACTCGTTAACAGTACGGGTCCATGTGGCCGTAATCTTTTACATTTTCAAACCAGCGCATGGTGATGATTGAAATAAGCCAGAAATCAACTCATCTTGTCGGCAAGCATTTGAAGTGTCATTTATTGGCAAGTCTAAGGAGAGGCTATGGTGAGTGATGATAAATCAGAACCTCCAGCCGCTGATAAGCGCAAATTCTCCAAAAGAGTGGCTGCTCTTGCTGAATATAGTCGCTCGAAAATTCAGTCTGGTGCAGTAGATTTGACTGCTAGAGTCAAAGACTTCAATGCCAAAGCTGCGATAGACGCTGTTTTAGATGCCCCAGATAGATTCAAGCGTGAATGGCAAAAGTCTGGTGCAACTGGCGCAATCACTCGATTTCCTATAGCAACAGTTCTAGTTTTCTTGATGATTACAGCATATTTCGTTACTACTTCAGGGTTCTTAGATGGGACTCAATTTGATGATGATCCAGATAAACCAGCACTCAATGTCAACGGAGATTTAGAAGTATATCTTCCAGAAGGTAGCGAAGTTGGTAGGCTAATCAGTTTGGTTGAAGAAGATTGGACGACCAATGTTATGATTATTTACATAGAATCTGGGGATGGAAATATTACCGATAAGAGGATTCTAGAGCAGATTAGTCTTGTCGAGAAAACCTTGAATCCTTGCCTATCATCGTTCAAGTGCGACTTAGATGGTGATGGAATCAATGAAACCGAAGATGATGTGATTTACATTCTTTCTCTTTCTACTGTTCTAAAAGAAGTCAATTCAAGTGCTCCTCGTGTTAGAGAAGCGATTATTACAGAACTTGGTCAGTTAGGTTGTGCAGCTGGAGAAGAAGAATGCACTAGTGCTTCAGCGGCGGACACTCTTAATGAGTTACTTGAATCTACAGATGAACAATTTGGCGGTTCTTATGAAATTCCTAGTCAGAACACTATCGACCTTGTAGTGGGAGAGATGTATGAAGATGACGGTACTTCTACACCGGGTCTAGATAAACTTGCACGCGATGTCTGCACTACAGGTTATGGAGATGTCCGGGGTGAAAAGTACAAAGATGATTGTGGATCTCCAGATTATATCTTAGATAAAGCAATCATGGCAGTAGCACTTTCAGATGAAATTGACGCCAAGGATTTTATTGCCCAAACACAAGAAATGCTCGAGGAGATGGAAAATCGAGAGATTTTCTGTGATGACGAAAACGGTGATGGTATCGCAGATTCTAAACCATGTAATTGGAAAGATGAAAATGAAGGTTTGAATCTACAAATGGTTTTGACTGGGCCTGTACCAATTACGAATGCAGTTACAGAATTTTCATTCAAATTATTTTGGGAAATATTCCCGCTGGCTATTGTTCTTGTCGCTGGTGGTCTGTTTATATTTCACTCTGATGTACTCCAAACAGGGATTACCGGAATTCGACCGATTCAAGGCATTAAGGTGGTGATTATTGCGGGTTTGCCTACCCTTTGCGCTGTATTTTGGACTTTAGGTCTGATTGGAGCGACTAATTATGAAGTCACAATGACTGTCATTATTGTAGGTCCTATTCTATTGGCACTTGGTGTTTCATATGGGCTTCACATAACAAATCGTTATGCTGAAGAAGGTGGAACTAAATCTGAAAAGATGAAAGCATCTCTTTCATCGACGGGTAAGGCTGTTTTCCTATCTGCAGTAACCACAGTTATTGGATTTATATCACTAGTTTTTACCCCTATGGCGCCAATTCAAACAGTTGGAATTGCACTTTCTACAGGTATTGTTATCGTGTATATTTTGACAATGTTCATGGTTCCTAATTTAACTCTAATTCTTGACTTACGTAAACCTAAACACCCTCCTTTGAAGGCATTTGAACATCTTGTGAATGTTCCCGTTAAGCATAACAAGGGAGTGATTGGAGTATTCATACTAGTTATTTTAATTTCAGCAACTGTTGGACAAGCTAATGTTGAAGAAAATATTGACTTGCTTGGTATGGCGCCAGAATATGAGCCTTCAGTCCAAAAGATGAAACAATATAGTTCAGATTTTGATGCAGGACAAATTGGTATGGTTCTAATTCATGCTAAGGTCACTGGTGATACAAATGACCAAGATACTGGAAATGACGATCCTGCTGAGAATCTTAAGCGGATAGATCAATTAGAGGCGAAATTAAACACAGTCAACAATGCTTCTGCGGTCTCTATTGTTTTCTTAATGAAATCTACTGGTATTGCACCTACGATATCAGGAACTCAAGTTTATGAATTTGTTAATAACACACCATTACCAGATGATATTAAGGAAACAGTTTCATTACTTTTCAATAGGGAAGTAACTGCTGATGCCTCATTTTGGGATCTATTAACTCAACCTGATAATTACGGATTACCTGGTACAACTCAGTCTCAAATTTTCCTTTTGGATGTATTCTATGCATCTATCACGGATGAGACTCGTGAAATTTTCATCAATAGTGAATATGATAGAACTTTGATTTATGTGGATATGCCATTTATTCCTGTAGCTGAAACAGCCTCAGGTGTTGAAGCAATAAATCAGCATACTGACACTTTCACTTCTGTTGATGGTGGTGGTGCTGAACACTTAACAGGTGTAGCAGCAACAGCTATCGAAGTAAACGAATTGATTGTTGGTTCCCAATGGACTTCACTTGGTTTCGCAATTATACTGACTCTAATCACTCTTGCTGTAGTGTTTAGAGATGTTCAATATTCCTTTTGGACTACTGCCCCTGTTATTGCCACTGTTGCCTTACAGTGGTTAGTTATGTGGCAACTTGATGTTTCTCTTTCGCTTGTTACTGTAATGATTGGTTCTATTCTTGTCGGAGTGGGTGTAGACTTTTCCATTCACATTTCGAATCGTATTCGAGAACTTGGGGGTGGCATTAATGCAATACGGAGTGCTGCAATAGGTACTGGGATGTCGTTGTTTGAGGCAGCCATAGTTACATCGTTAGGTATGTTAACTGCGTATAGGATACCGATTCCTGAAATTAAACCATTCATCACAGTTATTTTGATTTTACTTTGGGTTGCTGCCGCAAGTGCATTGATTCTACTTCCAGCAATCTTTGTGACATTGGAAAAAATGGGAATCGGAACAGTTCAAGGTACTACTGGAATGGCGAGAAAATTAGGCTTGATTAAAACGAACTCTAAGGAAGTCGATGTCTTAGATGCAGCAATTGTAAAAGAAGTCAAAGATGTTTGGTGAGCAATATGTCCAAATGATGCCAACATTTGGATTAGATATGGCCGGATATTGGTTGATGAAGTCAGAGCCCCATGTTTACCCCTTTGAACAATTAATTTCTGATGGCTCGACTCATTGGGATGGAGTTAGGAATTATCAAGCCCGAAATATGATGAGAGACGATATGAAGGAAGGAGATTTAGTACTTTTTTATCATTCTAATTTCAAGCCTCCTCATGTTGCCGGTGTCGCTAGAGTCTGTCGTGAAGGTTATCCAGACTTTACTGCTCAAGATTCTAATTCAAAATATTTTGATCCGAAAGCAACCCCCGATAATCCTCGATGGATGATGGTAGATATTGAACCAGTAGTTGAATTCACAAACATAGTAAGTCTACAAGAAATAAAAGATAATCCGAAATGTGATGACATGCTACTGGTTAGAAAAGGACAGAGACTTTCAGTACAGCCCGTGGAAGAGTTTCACTTCCATACGGTTTTAGAAATGGGTGGAATTGATCCTAAGAATCTCTAGGTGGTATGATGTCAATCGAACAGGTTCCAGTTTCGAGACGGGCATCCAGCATAGAATATGCAATTAGAGATGTGGTAGTCCCTGCAACCGAACTGGAAAAGCAGGGCCATAAAATCTTGAAACTAAACATAGGTGATCCAATTGCATACCCCGGATTACCTACTCCTAAGCATATGGTAGATGCCTATATTGGGGCTTTACAAGAAGGTCGTAATGGTTATTCTCCATCATATGGTTTACCTGAACTTAGATCAGCAATTGCCCATGATGAGAGGAGGAAAGGTTGGAATGCAAGTGAAAATGACATCTATGTCTGTCACGGGGTCACAGAGGCTTTACAGATTATTTTTGCAGCGACTTTGGAAGAAGGAACCAAAGTATTAGCTCCAGGCCCACATTATCCACCTTACATGGCTTATCCGCAAATGTATGGGGCAGAGACAATAGAGTACAAATTGAAGCCGGATGATGGTTGGTCTGTTGATTTTGATGATATAGAATCAAAAATGGATGAAAATGTTCGACTTCTAGTTTTGATAAATCCAAATAATCCATGTGGTAATGTTTCTGGAAAGGATGAGATATTTAGATTGCTCTCAATCGCTCGAAAGTGGCCCAATTGTATGATAATTGCTGATGAAATATATGATGGATTGGACTTTACTGGAGAACATGTTAGTGTTGCAAGCCTTTCCAATGATGTTCCAGTATTTTCTCTCAATGGAGTATCAAAAGTATTCTATGCACCTGGTTGGAGAATCGGGTATTTGGCAATTCACGACCCAAAGAAGCGCCTAATTGATGTTCGTGACGGCATCGAGAGACTTCTTCGTTCACGTCTTTGTGCTTCAACCCCTGCACAAATCGGTTATTTGGCTGGCCTTGATTCAGATCGAACTTGGATGAAATCATATTCTGATAAAGTGATTAGACAAAGAGATTTATGCGTGAAAAGAATCTCTCAGATTGACGGACTTGAAGTTCAATCGGCAGGTGGAGCATTCTACATGTTCGTTAAATTGACTGATAAGAAATGGTTCAATGATGACAAGGGTTTTGTTCTTCAATTATTACAAGAAGAACATGTTTTGGTAGTTCATGGAAGTGGTTTTTCTCCCGAACTTGGAGCAGGACATTTTAGAATCGTTTTCCTTCCAGATGAGGACGTTTTAGATGAGGCTTTCAATCGAATCGAGAGTTTTTTAATCCGTCATCGCAATGATTAGTAGGCGAAGATTTGATGATAAGTTGTAATGTGGGAGTATTATGCAAGCGATGAAAAGAAGGGGATTAGTGTTCCTCATCGTTTCATTTTTTTCTATTTTTTCACTATCATATGTTAGCGCTGAAGGTGGTTCAACTTCAGAATTTTCTATTGAACAATTATTCCCTTTGATGTCAGCCCTTTTCATTGCTACTATGGTTTGGAGATGGTTTATTCCTAATCAATTAGCAAATCTGCAAGTCGCTTTCGAGATAGATGATGATTTGTATGAAGTGCATAGAATTACTAGAGATGTTTCAGATGCTCGCGAACTTTTGGGTGAAGGTTCTGTGGGTTATGGTGTTGGATTATACATGATGGGTATGACGGGGATATTAATTCTTATAGCAGAATTCATTTTTCAACCAGAGTCATTTTTCGGCCCAGATTTATACATCATTGGTTTGTTAATCTTGATTCCAATATTAATTTCTCCTTGGGAAACATTGAACGCCCAGTTGACTAGTAAGAAACAGAAGAGTCTGTCGGGAAGTAAATTAGTAATTTTCTTTAGAAGGTCATTCACACTAATAATTCTCGTAACATCTACTTTGGCAGTACTATACTATGGTATGAGTAAGTCTGATGATTTATTTATTGAACCCGTATGGCTTGCAGCCGCAATGCTTGTTTTCATGTCTCCAACGATTTTTGCTTATGGAAGAATTATGGGGGCTTCATGGAATATGCTTCTAATAAATAAGTGGAGAACTTCTAATGGCCGTAAAAATCCAATCGATCCAGATAAAGCTGGAATTTTAAACCGATTATTCTCTCTTATTCTTGTAATATTCTTATTGACAATGCCTCTCACTGCTTTGAATGGCATAGTAACTGTAATTCATGTATTAATTAATGAGCCCACAAATTCAACTGAAGTTTTGAATTATGGGGGTATTATAGGTCATTCATTGTATGAACGTATCGACATAATTTCTGAGATATTATTCGAGTGGGAAATAATAAAGAGTATGCCACAATTCCTTTCTCTGTATTTATCATTGAATATTGCGATTGTTGGTCTTGCTTTCATATTTGAATTAACTCGTAACTTAATACTTGGAGGTCAGACCTTTGGCGGGGTATTTGGAGTTACACTCGACACACCACGTGAAATTAGGTCAGAGGTTAGTGCTCAAACACGACAATTAAAATTCGCTTTTGCAGGCTTCTCCGGTTATACTGTACTATTACTCGTCCTCGTATGTTACAAAGAATTTGGCTCTTTGATGCCATTTACAGATTGGATTGAATCTAGGGGTTTTGACGAGGGAATGCGTCTTTTAACCACTTGGATGTTTATAGCAGTAGGTCAAACAGTTTTCCTCTTAACTTGGTTGGTTTCAATAATTAGATATTCTTCATTACGTAAACTTCGATTCGATTTAAATCCAGATGAGAGGAGAGAAGGTGCGGTTAGACTTGCGGGCGGTGACTGGATGCGGACCCTTGTTGACCAAGCTGCCCTTGAGGAAGATCTTGATTCCTTGATACAATTTCAGAGACGTTCTTTGGATGGAGACCCAGCCTTGATTAGACACGAAAAAGCAAGAGCTAGAATGTGGGAACTCTCTATCAGAGGATTATGGCCTTTAGCGATTGAAGAGGCTAGAAAGGTTCTAGCCCAGTCTGGTGGAGATGACGATATTGCTCGAATGTTGATTGCAGTCGGGCATATGGCATCTAGAAGGCTTGATGCTGCAAGAGAAGCACTACACGGGCTAGAGCAACCAGAGGGTTATGATGAGCCAGAATTATTGAGTTTTGTTTGCGAATGGTTAGACCCATGGCAAGGAAATGTTGATGAGGATGATTTTTGGGATTGGGAGAACAATTCATGTATTGACCATATTCAAAACACCATGCAAATGATTAGAAATTGGAATCCAAAACAAAGTTTGGATGTTATTCACAAAGATAGATTGACGCGAGTTGCTCAGTTATCCATGGTCTCTCTACTTCGCGCTCAAAGGATGCATGACGAGGCTCTAGATATTTCATTAAGATTAGTTAGACAGGATCCTACAGGAGTTAGGCCAAGAATCGCTTCAGCCCTATGTCTAATCGATAAGGGTGATTGGCATAGTGCGAGGTCAATTGAGAAAGAACTTCTGGAAAGTGATTCACAAGATCCAAGAGTGTTAGCACTTTCTTCAATACTTGGTCAACAATCCATGGATGAAGAAGAGTTCGAAGTTGCTTTAGTTTCAGGAGAAGGCAAGAAGATGAAGAAATGGATTAACAGTGCTCCAGTAAATTCTGTAGCTGCACTTGGAATTAAAGGTGGAATGGATGAAGCCATTAATGCAAATGTCCTAGTTACAGCGCATGAAGCAACCAGGCGTTCTATGCCACCAAGATATTCATCGGGCCGACTTACATTTGTCGCTAATATTTTGATTTTAATTCCAATTTGGATTCTTCTAGGTATTTACGTTGCATCAATTAGAACTGAAATTCAAGGAGCCGCAGTCTCTGTGACATTATTACTCCTCCATTACTCTTCAAGAAAATTATTATTGCAACAGAGGCGACAAATAAGGCATAGAGACCAGAAAGCTATGGTTGCTTATGCGAAGAGGATGCGGAGATTCAAGGTCGCTCCAGACAAATCCAATATACCAGTAGGTACTCATCTATTGCTGTCTGGAATATTGGTGACTGTTAATGGAGTTGTTTTAGATATTGGAGTTCCTGCATGGCTTACCGAACATCTTCCAAAAGATTCTGACAAAACCGTTAGAGCTAGATTGAAAAGAAGAAGTAAGAAGATATCAAAATCAAGACCTCCAAGACTTCAGCCTTTGGGGGAAGGTTGGTGGTTAAAGAGGCCAAAGGAAGATGGCTCAGAAGTTCCTGCATTGGAGAGATTGATAGGTCCAGTTGCATATAGAGGGAGACCTTCGTACATAGATAGGAAGGCCGGTAAAAATAGTCGACCAACTGGTATGGTTAGAACATCTCCTCGTCCTGCTCATTCTGTTGATTTAGGTTCTAGGGGAATCCCCACCAACACTCGTAAATCGGAACGTAAATCCAAATTACCAAAAAATAAGCCTAATGTTAGAGTTGGTAATTCTAAAAATCTACCCGGTTATGGTGGTAAAAACAGAAGACCACCTGTTTGAAATCAATCAATGTATTCAAAGACCGTATTCACTGACGCTAAATCATGAGCAGAGATGACGGTTCATGGACTCCAAGTGAATCAACCTTTTCGAAGGCACAAAAAGTACTTGACGCAACAGCATCGAGTGGTAAACTTTACCGCAATGGACTAGGTATGATAGCATCCGAAAACATCGTATCCCCAATGGTACAAAAAATTGTAGCTAGTGATTTACATGGAAGATATGCTGAAGGATTGCCTGGGCGGAGATACTACCAAGGTTGTGATGATTTTGACACAATTGAAAGTTTAGGGATTGAACTTGCAAAATCAGTATTTGGGGCTCCTTTCGCTAATATCCAATCAACATCTGGGACCGTTTCAAATATTGCCGCTTTGAAAGCCTTAGCGAAACCAGGCGATAAAATAACAGCGGTATCAACAGCAGACGGTGGTCACATATCCCATGCTAGAATGGGTGCAGTCGGTTTGCGGGACCTCGATCTTTCAACCTATCCATGGAATGAAGAACGTATGGAACCTGATATTGATGGTGCATGTGCACTTATTCGAGATATTAAGCCTAAAGTATCGCTAATTGGTCAGTCCGTGTTTTTATTCCCGACCCCTCTTAGAGAAATAGCAGATGCAGCCCATGAGGTTGATTCTACAGTTATGTATGATGGAGCACATGTATTGGGATTAATAGCTGGAGGTGTTTTTCAAGACCCTCTTCGAGAAGGTGCAGATGTAATGACTGGCTCATCTCATAAGACGTTCCCAGGTCCTCAAGGAGGATTTCTACTATCATCGAGTGAAGATGAAAAAATGCATAAGAAACTGAATAATGCTATTTTCCCAGGAGTTTGTTCATCATATCACTTGCACCATGTTGCCGGTAAAGTAGTTGCATTGGCTGAATTTGAAGAATATGGGCAGTCTTATGCAGAGAATATTGTAAAGAATGCTCAAACCTTTGCTCAGGCCTTGGCAGCAGAAGGTTTTGACGTTCTTGCTGAGAGTCGTAACTATACAGCATCTCATCAGGTGTTGACAAGGCATGGAGAGAAAGACTCGGGTGCGGGTGCAAAAGCTGCAGACTTACTAGAACAGGCAGGCATTATTACCAACATGAATATGCTTCCAGGTGATACTAAGGCATTATCTCCTTCCGGCCTCAGGCTTGGTGTACAAGAGTTAACTAGAGTTGGGATGGGTGCTAATGAGATGCAAGAAGTCGCATCACTTTACGCTAGAGTATTACTAAAAAATGAAGATCCAAGTGCTGTTAAACAAGATGTAAAAACTCTAAAATCAGATTTCCAAGTTATTCGTTACTGTTTCAATGAATCTAACCAATCAGGGTATCCATTGTAGGTTTTAAGAATGCCCTTAATTGATTCAGGTGAATCTTTGATTGACGCAGATTTGACGCGAGAATTTAAAGATTATTTTTCAATTACAGATGAAGGTTTGATTAAGGATTCATACAATCGAAACTGGATGGTGTGGAGTATTTCTGATATTGAAAGATGGTGGGGTATCTTCGAAACAAATTTAGCGATTCCATTTGGAAGGAAATTATTCAATAGTTGCTGTGATGAAGAGGAGTTTCAAATACATACCTCTGAACTCGTTAAGACTGGCTGGTTCAAAAAATCAGGAAACCTAAGAAGGCTCTCAAATCGTTGGCATCTTTTTGGTTGGGGAGAATTGAAAGTTGAATCAAAGCGAATCATTACAAAACTACCCTCGAGTATTGCATCTGGTTTTGCTGTAGCAGGTATTGAAAGTTTCAATAATTTCAGATATAAATCTGAGTGGAAGCAAATTAGCCAGACTGAAATAATGCTCGAACTTAATTTAGACCCCAATGAGTTACCAATTGCTAAAAGGCACACTGAGTTGCCATGGGTCAGTAAAGAAGAATTATTTGCAAATAAACCTGTAGATTTTGCCCTTGAATCTAGAGACTTGGGTTGGTCGGTAGATGGCGAACCAATGGTAGTATTACCTGTGTCGATGTTCTCTAGATTATTCTATTCGACTTTGGGTGCAAAGACTGCACTGGGAGCAGAGATTATACAGTCTTGGAATGTTGTTGGAATTGATGGTAGATTTGTCAAACCATTGATACTAGCATCATATTCTTCTTATCTATTATTTTTGAACTCAGATAAACATGTTTTTGCTGAATCAGCAGATTCATGGGATAATGTCATTTCTCATTATTGCAAGCAGTGGGGTTGGGGTCATCCTTCGGATTTATCAGTTGAATCAAATACTAATTCTATAAGAATCATATATCAGTTAAATGAAATTCTGCCATTTTTCATCGGCCAAATAATGGGTATTTGGGAACGTTCTCATGGCAAGAAACCTAAAGTATCACTATTATTTAACGGAGATAATATTGAAATCTTAATTGAATCATTGTTAGAATATGCCTAATTTTTTGGTCAAGAAAAATACGCATTAATGGTTAAGGTCTATAACCGAAGCATTGAGTCGTTTACCTTGCGGTAGTAACGCGGGTGTAAAGAATGGCTCTAAATCACAATCAAATGGCATATGTTGCAATCGTTTCGACATTAATTTTTGGCTCGTTTTTCGTAGGTTTTACAGGATATCTGCAAACTAGTGAATCACTAGGTAATTTTGATAGCGCATCCGAAGAGGATATTCAAGGCGAGGGAAGTGTTTCTAGTGAAGCATTGGACTCAGATAATGATGGATTAGCAGATACTTTGGAGGAAACTCAATTCGGTACAAATCCACTTGATCCCGATACAGATGGTGATGGAATGGATGATGGTTGGGAAGTTGAACATGGACTAAATCCGCTAGATAATGGAGAGGCAGATCCTCTTGAACAGGACCCAGGCGAAGCAGATACAGGTAATGCTAACCAAGAAAATGAAACCGAATCATGGCCAGACCCTAATCAAGGTCCTAATGGAGACCCTGATAATGATGGATTGACTAATCAAGTCGAGCAAAATCTTTCTACTGACCCTCAACGTTCTGACACAGATAACGATGGATTAAACGACCGTTGGGAATCACTCTATACAACCACTATTGAAGTTACTGGAGGAACAATTACCCTCTTTGATCCTCTAAGCGGAAATTGGGACTGTCAATTACTAACTATTGACTTAGAATTAGCGTTAACTGAGAAATTTAACACTGACGATTTCACACCTACGTGGCAAGAACTTGGAAATTCAGTGGGCTCACATTCTTGTGACGCTGTACTGGATTCCGACTCTGATGGTCTTTCAAATTTCCAAGAGGAAATATACGGTACTAACCCTCTTCTAAAGGATTCAGACTTTGATTTATTGAATGATATTGATGAAGTCTCTAATTCTGTTATTGATAATTTAATGATTGGAACTGGAGATAATTGTAATGAAGATTTAGAGTTTGCAATAACCCGTGATGCACCATTCATGACTAAGAATGCTAGCTGGTTCTACTTGGATGATGATGGAGATGGCCTTCTCAACGGTCCTTCAGATTGGGACACCGATGGAGACGGTATGCCTGATGGTTTCGAATACTGTTATTCTCATCTTGTCGATTCGCCAAGCGGAAATATTACCGAATTATTGAATCCTAGTGACCCTACTGATGGTTTCTATGATTGGGATACAGATGATCTAAATAACTTAGAAGAATATCAATCTGCTACTATTTTTGGTCCTAAAAATTTCACATCACCATGGAGTGTTGATACTGATGATGATAGTATGCCCGATGGTTGGGAGACAAATAATGGCCTAAATCCAAGAGATGGTGATAATGGCAAATTAGATCCTGACAAAGATGGTTGGGATAGAGATGGTGATGGAGCAGTAACTTATGATGACTTAGTTCTTGATACTAGAGTTGTAGATATTTATGTGGAGATCGATCAAGCAGTTCAAGAGAATGAAACAGTTGCTAGGGGAGAAATAATTTTGGCAGGTGGAAATACTGAATTCGTATACTTGAAAGCTAAGTCCGAGGGTTTTGTTTATTCCATATTTGTCCAAGAGGACCAAATCATCACATCTCGACTTACTTCATGGATGGAAATAGTCGAACAAGATGAAATGTTTACTAATGAGGATGAATATGAAGCAAGATATCAAGGTAACGAGCCATTTTTGGATGGTACAAACATCCCCAGTCCGATTATTGGGCGTTCCACAGACCCTATGAATCCTGATACTGATGGTGATGGATTAAAGGATGGAATTGAAGTATTTGGTTGGGATATATTAGTTGTCAATCGCGGTGTTGAGTTGACACACGTTGTATCGGACCCAGGATTGTTTGACACTGATGAAGACGGGCTATCTGATTACACTGAGTACTCTTCACTTTGTGACAGTGGCTCCAATGCCTCGAATCCTGACACCGATGGTGATGGATTGAGTGATCAATTCGAAGCTACAGGTGGTGGCGGTACTCTTGTATGGCCATTGACAGGTGGTGGCGAAGCATATACCACTAACGCGTGCATGTTTGACACCGATAACGATGGACTTGAAGATGGGGAAGAAGTAATTCCTGGAAAAGATCAATTTTTGACTCACGCTAACAACTCTGATACTGATGGCGATGGACTCAAGGATGGTAGTGAAGTTCTATTTATTCCTAGACCATTCCAAGAACGTACGCACCCATTATTGAATGACACCGATTTTGATGGCATGTTAGATGGATGGGAGATGCAGGTTAAATCTCAAGAAGATAATACTAATTCACACAGCCTGTGGGTTGCTACTTCTTCATGGAACTTGCCGAACTGTGAGAACACTGGTAGTAATTCATGTACTAAAGAACCAGGTGGTTATGTTTGGCAAAATTCTCTTGGTGGTTTTGTACAGCAAAAGAAGTTTGAAGTTTATGAAATGAATCTATCAGGGTTTAATGTACCTGCTAATCCATTATGTGATGGATGTAATGGTAGATGGGCTCTAGACCCTTCTAATGAATCCTATATTAGCAAGTTGGCAGATAATGTCTATGATATCGATAATGATACTTTGATGAACAGTGCTGAAGCTCCAGATAAATGGAATACTAATCCAGTTGACCGTGATTCAGATGGGGACTTACTATTTGATGGATGGGAAGTTAAATATTCTCAGTATGCCATAGAAAGTGGACTTGTTGATAATGGTACACTTGATGCATATGGTGCTAGAGGTGTATTAGATCCGTCAATGTATGATAGTGATTTGGATGGTATACCTGATGGCTTAGAAGACCCTGATGAGGATGGTCTCAATCAAACAGGCTTGATAAAGAGATATTGTCCAGGATACAATGATTCTACAAGTTCTGAATGTCATATCGACCCAGATACTCCAGATGGTAAGAGATTCTATGATAACTTGGCAAACTACACCAATTTCGAAGAGATGGAAAATAACACAAATCCTGTTTCCAATGATACTGATGGGGATCTATGGACTGATGGTCCTGAAGTTTACTTCCAAGATCACGATGAAGATGGAATGGCAACTGGATGGGAATATCACTTCTCGTTTGACCCATTTGATCCTGCTGACCGTATGTTTGATACTGATGGCGATGGTCATGTAAACTACTGTGAGTATAAGTGGGATACAAGCCCTAGGGACCCCAATAGTTTCCCTGGTCAAGGCGAACTGTGCGATCCATTCGAATGATTTGAGACGGCACATGTCGTGCCAAACTTGATGAAACAAAAGGAAAACAGAACTTCATGGTGAGAGGTTTAGCTGCTAAGGCGGTCCTCATCGTATGTTTGCTTTTTATCTCATACTTAGTTCCAAATACTGAGGCCGAAATATCTAATTCTCCTGATACTAGTTTCATTGAATTCGATGACTTACACGGTAGTCATTTCCTTCACTCAGTAGATTTGAATGGAACTATGAATTTTGATGGAAATAATTATTCATGGTTAATTGTTGATTTATTCGATCTAGGCGCTAATGATACTCCCAAACAGTTGCTCTTTGGGAGTTATTTCAACACCATAATACCCGTTCAAGAAGGTCTTTGGAAATGGAATTTGAATGTTAATGTGTCTAGTTTAAACTGCACTTGTAAATTGATAATTTCTTCTATTTCTAATAGTGGGGTCAAATATTCCTCAGATTTAATTATTTATTTGGGCATTAATAATCACAATCCATATATTGTCCCAGATAGTGTAAGTAATGATAAAATCGATCAAGCAAATAACTCTGTTACCTTCAAATTAGTAACCCCTGCTAACAATCAAGTCAATAATATTGGTATACTAAGTCAAGATATGAGTATCATATCGAGTTATTGTCAAGCTCCTTCGAATGTTTGTCTCGATAGTCCTAAATCAATTGACTTAAATTTCACATATGATGGAGATTACTTGACAGTGTTCATAGACCAAGATGAAAAGTCTATTGATGATGGATATTGGCTATTTGACATTTCACTTCAAGACCAATATCTTCGCAACTCTAATACTATCTCCTCTAGACTAGTTTTAGATCTTAATCCTCCATTTGTCGAATTGACCTCAAAGTCTCAAGTTCGTGAGTCAGAATCCTTTTTGGTTTATGCGAATATCGAAGATTACTTTGTGGGTTCCCAAATGTCTCTGACATGGACAATTACAGATCCGAATGGAAATAGTAGGGGTCTATTAGATGAAGAATCATATCACAATTCAACTATTGAGTTGGTACTTGAGGAATCAGGATATTGGGATGTCCAACTTTTAGTTCGTGATTCTGCGAACTTTATTGTCATACAGAATATTTCTATTTTAGTGTTTAATGTAGTGCCAATTGTAGATTTAAGCATCGATGGGTTGTTCATTTCTAATGGAGATCAAATTTACGTATCTCCAGGTTCAGCTTGGTCACTGAATGCATCTACTAGTTTCGATACAATAAACGACATTGATTACCTTGAATATGAATGGTATTTAGATGGCGTTAAATTAAATAAATCAGGCCCAGTTTTATCGGAAGATGATATTACAATCAACTCAAATAATGAAATTATGTTAACAGTTTATGACGATGATATGGATTCTGAGAGTCTAACTTTTTCTCTTTCGGTGATGCCAGTGGTAGATGATAGTTCATCATCAAAGGCAATAATGTTTGTTGGTTTCGGTATTGGTTTTTTGGTAGCCTTTGCTTTTTTGATTCTCCTCCTAATGAGGGGTTCCAGAAAAACTATCGAATTACCTAAATGGAAACCAAAGAATTGATTTTTTGTGAATTATAAAGGAATTATTCAAGAGTAATGGTGTTTTGGTGGTATTATGTTCGATGATGCTAGGGCTCTAGTTGGTTCCGCTCCACCCCCTATTTCTATTGATGAATTTCGCTCTAGACAAAGCCGTCTATTTTCTCAAATAGGTAGTGATGAAATTGTCATACTATGCTCTTCACCAGAGACTATACATTCTAACGATGTTCATCATCCTTATCGTTCACAAAGTGATATGATCTATCTTACAGGTTGGTATGAACCTGAATCTGTAATGTTTGCTGAATGCATCGATGGTGTTTGGAAAGTAACTCTATTTGTTCAACCTAAAGACACTCTAAAGGAAATTTGGGAAGGTCGAAGGCCAGGAGTCGAAGGGGCACTTAAGGACTGGGCAGTCGACTTTGCCTACCCCATAGGCGATTTGAGAAGTCGACTTGGTGATGCCATTTCTAGGTGTTCAAAAGTTCATCATCAAACAGGAATTCGTAATGAGATAGATTCAATAGTTACTGATGCAATCCAGCTTAGAGGTAGGGCTAGACAAATGAACGGTAGTGGACCGGTTGGAATTGAAGACCCAAGTGCAAAAATTGCAGAGTTACGTTTGAGGAAATCTCCTGCAGAAATTGAACAGATGCGACATGCCAGTATTATCTCAAGTATAGCACATGAGGCTGCAATGCGTTCATCTATGTCAGGACGTACCGAAAACCAAATTCAAGCAATTATTGAAGGGTTTTTTGTATTTGCTGGGACTTCCGGATGGGCTTATCCCTCGATAGTTGGTTGTGGAGAGAATGCTACGATATTGCATTATAAAGAAAATAATTCGCCGTGCGGAGACGATGAAATAATTCTAATTGATGCTGGCTCTGAGTTCCGTGGCTATGCTTCTGATATAACGCGTTCTTGGCCTATTAATGGAAAATTTACAGATGCTCAAAAAGAACTCTACCAATTAGTTTTAGATTCACAAGAAGCGGCAATTGCAGAGTGTAAAGTAGGCAATCCATTTAATGCACCGCATGAAGCTGCTAGAAGAGTTCTCGCTGAAGGACTAATCAAGTTAGGAGTAATTACTCAGAATCTTGAAGAATCTCTAGATAATGAAAATGGACAATTAAAAAATTGGTATATGCATAATACCAGCCATTGGATAGGACTTGATGTACATGATGTTGGAATTTACAAACCGAACGGTGAGCCTAGATTATTTGAGTCAGGTATGTGCTTGACAGTTGAGCCAGGTTTGTATTTTGGTTCTTGGAGACCGGACGTGGATTGTCCTGAAAGGTATTCAAATATCGGCATCCGTATTGAGGACGATGTTCTAATTACAGAATCTGGGCCTGATGTACTAACCTCATCATGCCCAAAAACGATTGCTGAAATAGAATCAATTGTAGGAAAGTCTTTCTGAAGGGTTTACTATGGCGTGGCAGGACATTCTCGAAGTACAAAGGTCTTGGACCAAGGAAGATTCCTTATCGTATAGGCTGACTTTTGATGATGCCGTTGAATTGTATCAAAATGCCCCATTACATGATTTAATGCAAGCAGCACATCAACGAAGAATGTCGATGAATGATTCAAACAAGGTGACATTTTTGGTTGATAGGAACATAAATTACACTAATGTGTGCACTATAAATTGTCAATTTTGTTCATTTTATAGGCCTCCAGGGCATGAAGAAAACTATACTCAAACCTTTGAACAAATTTCCGCACGAATCGTTGAACTCGAATCTATAGGCGGGTCAAGAATCCTTATGCAAGGGGGGGTTAATCCTGATATTGAATTTGAATGGTATGAAGATTTGATTCGATTTTTGAGAAAGAACCACCCTACTATTGATTTAGATTGTTTTAGTCCGATAGAAATTGAAGGTATCTCTGAAGTTAGTGGTTTATCGACATTAGAAGTTTTAACACGTCTAAAAAATTGTGGTATGCATGGTTTGCCAGGTGGCGGTGCAGAAATGCTTGTTGACAGCGTTCGTAGCGATATTTCCCCCAAGAAAGGCGATCCGAAAAATTGGTTGAAGATAATGGAGGAAGCACAATCATTGGGTCTAACAACTAGTGCAACCAATGTTATTGGATTTGGTGAATCAATCCGTGATCGTGTAGAACATCTGAGTCGAATTAGAGATTTGCAGGATAGTTCACTTTCTCAATATGATATAGGCTTTACTTCGTTCATTGCATGGCCAGTTCAATTGGAATCTAACACCTTTGGTAAGAGAAATCGTGGTTCAAATAAATTTACTCTAGGTGCTGGACCTACAGAATATTTACGACATGTAGCGATATCTAGGCTATTTCTAGATTCAATTGAACATATTCAAGCATCTTGGCCAACCATGGGAGTAGAGATTGCTCAAATGGCATTACTTTGTGGTGCGGACGATGCAGGTTCAACTATGATGGAAGAAAATGTAGTTTCTGCATCTGGTACTTCAAAGATTAGTGCCAGTGAATGGGAGTTGCAAAATACCATCATACGCGCAGGTTTCACCCCTCAGCGTAGAGATAGTGATTACATCCACCTAGATACCGAAATCAATGAACAGATTCAAAGAAAGTTACCCGCCCCAATACCTCTACAGTGATAATTACTGATAATAAACAATCCAAATTTCTGCATGGATGTTTCTATTACCGTTTCCAACTCCATCCGAAGGAGTGTATTCTTGGCCATTGAAAAGTCCTTCATAGTGTAAATTATTGATACTTGAACCAGTCATATCTGACCATGAAGATATATCATAACGCCATTGTTTAACATCTTGCCCAGGACACCATCCTGCCCGTCCATAAGGCCATGTGCCGTACTGATTAGCAACAACGCCTTCTCCAACTAGTTGCTTACACCCATCGTTAGTATTTGCAATTGGATGTAATTCAGCCGTCGAATAGCCATTCATTGAATAGTGATGTTCGTGGTTACAAAACTCAGCACAATTTTGATTATCTTGACCAAAACCATGCCCGGTTATAGTCGACACAATTTCAACACGGGTAGTGCCGGTTGGAACAGTGAAATTAAACTGTCTAGAATATTTTGATTCATCATTGTAAGTTCCATCAAACTGGCCGCCAGAAAAAGCGAATTCTCCACTGTGCGCAATATCATCTTCTCCCCAATTACTTAGTAAGAATGAAATTGTTAAACTACCTCTATTAGCTCCACCATAGCGAAATTGTCTGAAATCATTATCATCTAACATGAATAGATATGGAGTCAAGTCAGTTAACCAACGACCCTCTCTACCATACGTAGTAATCCATCTGACAAATTCAGTCCCGCAACTGTTTACATCTACTGGATCACAAATATACAAATTAGCCTCATAATCCCATTCATGACATCCGCCTTCACTTCCATCAGATTTACCATATCGGTTACTTCTTTCATCACAAGCATGTTCATGGTAAATTTCTAAGGTATCATAAGATGATAAATTTGCTGGGAAAGTAACATTTCTTTTTGATGAGTATCCTCCACCCCAGCCACCAGAATGATATTCAAAATCCATCATAGTTATTATTTCAATTCCCGGGTCTTGTAATCTAATTTCAACAGGAAATTCAGCATTCCATTGCTCTGGTTCAAATACTAAATGCAATGGATCCGTCGAGCCAGACGGATATGAAACTAGAGAACCGGATTCTCTTGCCATTTGGAATCTATCAATACCCATGTATAGTGGATTATTGATAGAACTAATCATATCTCCAAGTCCACCAGTAATACTGTTAGCACGTTGATCAATATAGTGAATTCTTTCATTCCACTTTAATTCTTCAGCTGGATTGAGTGAATTTTCAACTGCAGTTCTTCGGTCCATTACATCATTGTGATAACTTGTATCAAAAGACCCGTAGAATAGATGAGTGTTATCTGGTAGACTTCTAATTAAGGTCCCTGGATTTTGTGCCCAAATGTTAGAATTTGATGTCCCACTAGAACTGGTGTATTTGAACATGAATAAATAAACATCTTTTCCAGTCCATACTTCGTCAAAGTAAAAAGTCGCTCCAAGTGTTGGAACAGTGAAATCTGGAACTATTTGCATCGGTCCGCTAAGACTATTCGAAACGGTCCAAGGCACGGGTAATTGTACTACGGTACATCCTAAACTATCGACAGTCCACTTTCCTGATGTTGATGGACACTGATCAACATTCGCAAATACTCCATCGGAGTCTAAATCTGCACAGCCTAAATCGTTGACAACTAGACCCTGTGGTGTACCTTCACATTGGTCAAGTAAATCATTAATTCCATCTTCATCGGAATCTCTTTGCAAAGCCGCACAACCAGATTCATCAATATCGAGTGAACCAAGTGGAGTTCTTGGACATAGATCTAATGTATCTCCAGTCGAGTTATAATCATTAATTCCATCATTATCATCATCATCATCTTCAAATAAATCATGACATCCATCTTGGTCGAAATCGGTGTTTGTGTCAGCAATCCAAAAAATCTCACCCAAAGGACATGAATCAAAAGTATCTTCATAGTCATCTTGGTCATCATTTAAATCTTCAATAAAATCATGACATCCGTCTCCATCCCAATCATTGTTAGGCGTAGAAACCCAACCAAGGTGGCCTTTTGGACATGAATCTATTACATCGTCTACTCTATCTCCATCATCATCATCATCTTCATCTAAATCATGACATCCATCAGAGTCGAAATCTGAAACTGGTTCACTAATCCAACCAATTACTGAAAAGCATCCATCATCATAATCACTTATTCCATCATTATCATCATCGATATCTTCTGTGATATCTCTACATCCATCAGAATCATAATCTGTGTTTTGATTGGAGTTCCAAGAATTTTCGACTCCATCATTACACAAATCTAGATCATCGCTTATTCCATCTTCATCAGAGTCACTAATTGAAACAACATAGATCAATGATATGTTCTGATAACTAGTTAACTGGGACCATACTCCACATGTTGCTACTACTTCAATCAAATTATTTTGTGAATTTGATGCATCAATTATTGTACTCCACTGTCCATTGATTTGCAAAGAGATAGGAAATTCTTGATATGCGTCAAAATTGAAAAACATGGAGCATGATTCTAATGATGAATGTTGAATATTACCCTGTAATAATATCATTTCGGGATTTTCTACAATCATCGCTGTTGGAATTATAATTATTGGAGGAAATTCTTCTGGCGGTATAATTTCAACAATATGAGATAAGTTGCCGCCTTCCACTACATACTTTTGACTAGAATCTCCAGCTTGTAAATCTACATTTATGGTATAATTTCCAATTATTGTTGGTGTAAAATACAGGCTTCCCGAATCATATCCTCGAGACCATGATAAATCACTGATTTGATTTCCATTGGGGTCGATGACTGTAGCGACACCTATCCATGAATCAGGAATACTTGAGTTAACATTAATTGAGAAATCAATCACTTCATCGACATTAGAAGAGTCATGATATTCAGCCCAATTTGCACTAATTATCAACACAGTTTGATCTTCAGTTTCTTCTTTGGAATTACTAGAATCTGGATTAGTACATCCCGATAATGTCATCAACAAGATTAGCAATATCGCAGTCGGCTTTGTCATGTCCATGGTATGTGCAATATTTTGAATCAAATCAATGTATTGTTGATGGATGGTTTGTTTCAGTCCTCCCCGAATTTACCGATGCCTCAACTAAACTCTTTTTCTTTTGATGCAGTACATTTAGTGGTTCAACCCACATTAATGACCTTCCACTTTCTCTTGTAATCATTATTACAAGTTCCCAATGTACTCTAATTAAAGGTGAGAAAACTGTTCCTGGCCAATATCCCTTTGGAGGTTTCAAACAGACTTTGCCATTTTCCAACTTAACATTCTCTGATTGTTCCATAATCCTCATTGGACGAATAAATAATCCACCTCTTACATCATTTGACTCCATTGGTGAGTCTTCACCTCCGCCAGTTCCATCATCCAAATTAACTTCCCAGTGGTGTGGTAGTTCAGTAGTTAAGCCAGGGGGTGGTTGTTGTTTTGTACTCTTTCCAAAAGCAGTCATTAATGAGTCTCTGCTTGGCGGTAAAACTCCAACACGCCATAGAACTTCAATATCCTTCCACTTACTATTTTTCTTTGGAAAATTAATTTCAACATCTATCTCTTCATTTGCTGTAGGATTTACTCCAATCTTAATTTCCGGACGTTTGGGTGAGTCAAGTAAAAATGTTCTTTGTTTAATTAAGTCAGAAAAATTAGCAATAACCCTAAGTAGTAATGGAGCGAATAATATTGGCATAACAAACACTGCCAAAACCGGATAATCAAGCAGACCAAATCTAACTCTACCAGTACCGAAGCCTCCTAGTCCCCAGATGTCAAGAATGGGTTGGAAAAAGAGATAAGTTAGTGAGACTAATAAAATTATAACAGCCCAGTTCAAGAACTTTCTAATTACTGCATGCATAGGATTTGGAGTCAAATACCAACCAGTTCTTTGCTTATCTATAACCGAGTCTTCTGAAATTGGAAATTTTATTTTTGAACTATAGTTCAAATCTAACTCAATTACTTTACCATCATGGAGATATCTTTTTTCGACTAGCCACGATTCATCATTACCTATAGTAAACGGAGCATTATAATTTTCTAGATACTTTGAAACATCTTTTTCATTGATATCTTCTTCCAGAGTATTTCTCTTACTAGCTATGGGTAATAATTTTGGTTTGAATCGATATGATTCAAATGGTGGATATCTTATCCTCTCTTCAACAACTAGTTTGGGAATAATATCACCTATGTAAATATCAATTTAGCACCGGCTTTCAATGCTAGCTTTCTAAATGCTGGTACTCTTTTTAACAATGCCATACCTAGTGGTACAGGTTTTTCAATGTCACCAACCTTGTTGATTAATTCAATAATTTCGGGTTTTGCGAATGAATTAAAATGCTTATCAAGTTCCTTGTCAGTACAATCACTAACAAGGAGATTACGTAACGCTCTTGCACGGTTTTGTTCTTTGCGCATTTTAGCGAAATGTTTACTGCATATTTTATGAAGAGTTTTTTTGTCAAGTTGATTTTTTACCAGTGATTTTGACAGTTCTTCTATAATTCCCGATATTTGTTCAAATGCAGGTCCGATCCCTCCTCCTGTGGTTGGTTTAGCCATTCCGGCAGCATCTCCAATCAATAAGACACGATCTTTGTATGGAGTTTTAACCATCCCGCTAGGTACTGGACCACAGTACCTTGCCGTCTCAGTAATTCCGCTAAATCGATCTTTCCACAATCGATGTTCAAGTAAATTATCATAGCATTGTTCGATACTACGCCCTTTTAGCCGTTCAGCAGTAGACCATAATCCAATTCTGTTGGTTCCATTGCCAGATGGTATTACCCATGCAAAAAATCCAGGTGCAATTTCTGAACCACTAAACATTTCTAGCCATCGTTCTCGATTTTCATAACCTACAACCTCTGCTTGAAAACCTATCATCAATTCCTTAGGTCGGCCCATCTTGAAATGTCTTCGAGTCCAACTATGTGCTCCATCACAACCAATCAACAAGGATGCGCTAATATTATGGATTTCATCACCTTTCTTCACTTCTAGAACAACTTTATCATCAAAGATTTCGGAATTGGTTGGTTGACTATCTAGCCAAATATTTGCCCCTGCTTCTAGTGCTTGCTTTACTACCCCTTGATCGAATATTTTCCTACAAACCACATATGTTCGAACCTTTTCATCAGTGCCAACTGGTACCAATGTCCCACTAGGGCCGTGAATTAATGCCCCATCAATTTCTTCAAGTACCGAATGGAACAACCCCACCTCCTTCATAGCATTAGGTGTAACCAAACCTGCACATTGGAATGGACGCCCTATTTCTTCGTGCTCTTCAAGCATCAAAACACTATGTCCTCGCTCAGCAAAATGAGTTGCTACGCGACCACCAGCAGGTCCCGCGCCAATTATGACAACATCCCAATGTCGATGTCCCATGGTTTGAACGCGAAACACTTGGACATCAACCTTCGCCTTAGAAATTAACGAAAACATCGTTTTTCGTTAATTATTTTTTAGCGAATCTATATCCAACAGATTGATTCTTCTTCAGATATAGTGTTGCAGCAAAATTATTGCCTGATTTTTTAGCAACAAAGTCATCAAATGGTCCCAATTCTCCCTTTTCAACAAGAATTTTCGCTTCTTCTCTAGTAATTACTCTCTTGGATATTTCTCGTGATATTTGAATTGAACAATCGGTTCCAACAGTTGCAGGTTGGTAAAAAGATTCTGTCTCAATAATTTCAACTTTAGTTTTTGGACAAATTGCAACAACACCAGGTATAACTTCAAATTTCCTAGCATCAGCAGCAGCTTCACGTGGAGGGAATTCAAATTTGACACGATTCTTATCCAATACTAGGAATGCATTGAATGGTCTTCCCTTTTTGGAGGTAAAATCTTCTAGGAGTTTAGATCTACCTTGAGTTAAGATTTCTTTTGCTTCTTCTTTTGAAATATCTCTTTTACACATTTGATGCGATAGTCCTCTGAAGCCACATTCCTCGCTATCACAAGCATACATTGTAGAATTTATTCGAATTGTTCCTTGCGAACATGCAGGACAAGCACATAATTCCTCATCACTGTCGCTGGATTTTGCTTCACCTCCATTTTTGGAGGAAACCTTTCCATCGTCTGAAATGGTTATCGAATTAACATATGGCTCTCCGTTTCGTCCAAAGAAACCATGTAGTTCATCAATTTCTTTATTTTTCATTAATCTTGATGCCGTAACTCTATCGAACCATCTACCGCTTGTGTCTTTCCAGAATACGAATGAACACCCCTCATCTCGGCCTTTATTTTCACAGCAGATATATGACAAGACAGTCTCATTAACATCTGCATTACATAATGGACATGGACCAATAGATGATTCGTCCTGATACAATAAAGTTCGATCATGGTCACGTATTTTTTCAACTAATGAAGTAGTTTTTTCAATTATGTTATCCATGAATTCCTTTTTGGTTGTATTTCCCTTTTGCACTTCGATAAGCGATGCTTCCATCTCTCCAGTTAATTCTGCTGAAGTAATCCATTCGACAGGTATTCTTCGAAGTATATCTATAATTCTAATCCCATGTGGTGTTGCAGAAATTGTTCCGGCTTTTGCACGTCTGATATAATCTCTATCAATTAATTTCTCAATTGTCTCTGCTCTTGTTGCAGGTGTTCCCAGGCCTTTTTCTTTCATTGCTTCAGCCATCTCATCACTTTCAAGTTTACGACCTGCATGTTCCATCAACCTTAGTAATCCTGCTTCTTTCAATCTCCCCTTTGGTTTTGATTTTTCTTCCTTGAATTCATATTCTGTCATGGTTCCGTCACAAGGGTTGCTCGATAGGTCACCCCAACCTTCAGGTGCATCGGATTTCTTTGGTTGAACTTCTCTCCAACCTGGTGTTTTTATCGTTCGAACCTCTTTGAAAAATGACTCATTTTCTATTTTAGCCTCTCTCTTTGCAACATTCCAGATTGCTTCAGGATACCATGAGGAAAGGAAGTTTCGTACGATTAAGTCGTACAATTTCTTATGGTCGTCAGTCATTGGCATGTCTGGAATTTTACCAGTAGGAATAATTGCATAGTGGTCACTTACTTTTGCATCATTGTAATTTCGTTTTACATTTACAAGGCCATTATTGACCAAATTTTGACTGAATGAATTATAATCATCTTGTGCACCGATTTGCCGAATAATTTTATCGATTTCCTTATCCATATTTTCAGGTAAATATTTTGAATCTGTTCTCGGATATGTTGTTAATTTGAATTTATCATACAAATCTTGTGCAGTCCTCAGTGTACGTTTTGCAGACCAAGACCACATATTATTTGCAGATTTTTGCAAACTGGTCAAATCATAATTAAGTGGTGATTTCTCCTTGTAATCCCTATCAGTTTGGGAAATTTTTGCATCTTTAATAGATTTTAGAAGTTCATTCAGTCTATTATATTCCTCTTGCTCGATTATTCGATGAGATTTATATTCCGGTCTTTCATCATCATCTTTGTGACCATTCCTCTCCCATCGAGCATCCCACTTACAGTCGCCTGAAATAAATGTTGCATTTAGTTGCCAATAAGGAACTGGGACATGTGAAAGTATGGTTATTTCATGATCTACAATCATTGCTAGAGTTGCAGTTTGAACACGGCCAAGAGAAATCGCTGTTTTTTCATTTCTTTTCTTTGGAAGAAAGGAATTTGCAATCCTTGAACCATTCATGCCAATTACCCAATCAGATTCAGAACGTGAATATGCTGCGTCCATTAGTGAAGAGTAATTTTCACCAGGCTGCCTACCATCCCATGCTGTTTGGATAGAATCTCTTGTCATCGATTGTAGCCACATTCGTGATGTTTTACTTTTTGATTTACTGTGTTTCATAATTGTTCTGAATATCAATTCGCCTTCTCTAGCAGCATCACATGCATTGACTACTTCGGTAGTTGACTTATCTTTTATCAGTTTTACAATTGCTTGCAATTGCTTTTTATTCCTGCCACCTATAGGTTTATACTGAAATTCATCAGGAATATATGGCAATCTATCCACAGTTTTTCTCCAATCCTTGAAATCAGCGTCATAATCATCCATATATTTTAATTGTAATAAATGGCCAACTGCCCAAGTAACTTTCACCTCATCACTTTCCCAGTGAGTATCTGTTTTTTTACTAATTCCGAGAACACTAGCAATATCATTTGCGACACTTGGTTTTTCCGCTATCACAATAATTGCCATGAATAACCCCGATAGCCGAGCGTACTTGAACCCTCTCTTAGGTTGAATTTTGTCCAGATACTTTAGTATCTGTAGTGAAATATACGGTTTTTCGAATCTATTTTTTTTCAAGTAATTTTCTATTTGAACGATATTGAACTTCATTCCAGGGTTCTTCTGAATTTGGTCCTCCACAGCCAACACAACCCGGGTACCCGGCTTCTAGAAGATCGTGACATGATTCAATAAGCCAAGCCCATCCCTGAAAAATTTCAGATTCGATCCAACACACATTTTCATCTGGCTCAATCATTCCAATTACTACAATCGTCTCATCAAAATTAGGTTTTGAATCTAGTAATTTTATTTCTATTGATTCTGCTTCACTATATACAACTTTAGGAAATACTAATCTCGATGGTATGTTTTGTGAGATTTCATCACATAATTCATTAAAATCAGAAGCTAATTCTATGGGTAATTCAATTGAAATATTTTCTAACCTCAATACCCTTCGCGCAGATTCTCTGACGACAGGCCAGAGGTCGTTATCCATGCGCATATCAGGGCCATGCAAGCGCAAGTCTTGAAGCATACCGTTGGTGTGAGTTAATCATGGGACTTGGATTTAGGCTCTTTGCGCGCCCAATTATCGCGCTTCAAGATTCTGAACGTGCTCATTCTAGGGCTCTCAAATTGTTGAAACTATTTTCTTCTAACCCATTTACAAGAATCCCAATGAGGATTTTATTCAAGCCAAAGAAGAAAATCCCGATAACTTTCCTCGGCACTACTTATGACCATCCGTTAGGTTTGGCAGCAGGCATGGATAAGAAAGCGGAGGCTCTTAGGGGATGGGAAAATTTAGGTCTTGGATTCATTGAAATCGGCGGTGTTACTGAACTCGAGCAACAGGGTAATCCTAAGCCGAGGATGTTTCGTTCGGATTCCTCCAATGCCCTTGTTAATCGTATGGGATTCAATAACCCCGGTTCAGAAAAGACTGCACAGAATCTGAAAAAGCATTTCGATAAATTTGGAAGGCCCAATGTCCCCCTTTGGGTAAATCTTGGCAAATCTAAACTGACTCCTTTGGATAAATCATCAGATGACTATTCTACTACTTTCATGCGATTGTGGGACTATGGAGATGTATTTGTTATCAATGTGTCATCACCTAATACTCCCAATTTAAGAGAGTTGCAGAATGATGATGAATTAGCAAAAATAATTTCTGCTTGTCAGAAAATTAACAAGAAAATGTCGCAAGAAAAGAATTCAAATCTGAAACCTATTTTGGTAAAAATTGCACCTGAACTTGATGATGTTCAACTCAAGTTAGTAGTAAATACTGCAATGAAGAGTGGTTGTGATGGTATTGTTGCAACTAATACAACCACTACACGACCTGTTCCTAATTCCAAATCTGAGGAAAAGGTATTTTCACAGAAAGGTGGTATGAGTGGAAAACCTCTCAAAAAACTCTCCACAGAATTTATCAAAAAAATATATCTTATGACAGATGGTAAATGGCCTATAATAGGAGTTGGAGGTATAATGAGTGCAGATGATGCATGGGAGAAGATAACTGCTGGTGCAACTTTGATTCAAGCATATAGTGGATTTGTTTTTGAGGGTGCAGGCATTACCAAATCAATCGTTAAAGGTCTGCAAAAGAAATTGGATATCCATGGTCTATCTTCCTTACAAGATGCTGTAGGGCTATCACATAAAATTGAGGATGTGGAATAATTGTTGTCACGTAAAAATCGTCTTTTGATAGTTGGAGCAATTATCACTATTGGTTTGATAGGTGTTATCATTATTGAAGCGCCTGAGCCAACACGCACAGTTGATGAAGTTATGGAATCTCCAAGTAAGTATGTCGATCAAGAGATATCAATACGTGGTGAAGTACTCGACGGGAGCATTGATAATAGTACGATGACTTTTATCTTACATGGTTCTAATTACAACATAACAGTTGAATATATTGATGCTTCGGTTTCCAATGGTTTAGATGACAATCGAACCGTTTATGCCCAAGGCATTTTGACATTCTCCGATGGTAAGTATTTATTTGAGGCTGATATAATTAAGACATCTTGCCCCTCGAAATACGAGGAATGAGAATTTTTCTCACTGAGATTCAACCGTTCTGTTCAAATATATCTGCATCAACCGATACACGGGATAGGTGGGGAGCTAGGCGTACCCTGTATTACAAATCGTCTTTATGGTAGACTGAACTCCTTGGGGCGGCGAAAGCGGTCTCTTGGTTCCTGTGCGCGGACGTTGATGTCTCGCCCCCACATGACTCGGGTGTCATGAACCGTATCCGGAGGGAAACGGGAATTGAATAACTGGGGAATCAGGTCAGGCCGGGAACGGAGCAGCCCTACTCGGGGCCATGAGTGCTGTGGGGTAGCGGGATGGAGAAAGTGTATGGATTTGGCCTTGAGATACGAGCGTCCACCTTTGGACCTCCCACTTCGGTGATTTTTTGTCAATACTGAATTTATATTCACTGGGTCACTTTCTAATGTGGTCTTTTATTGGAAGATTTATTTCCACTAATTGGATTGCTTTTCTAGTTGTTTCAATTGGTTGGGAAGTATTAGAATTATATCTTCCATATGATTTCGCCATTGAATCAAATATCAATAAAATTTCTGACTTAATCGTTAATACCATTGGTTTCTGGGTTGGTGTTAGACTAAGAAACTCATCAAGTAGTTAGATGTCGAATACTATGTCACAATACCAACCTGGACCGATAAAAGAAGGAATTTCTTCCCATTTACTGAGCAATTCTTGTTTTTCATCTAATTGATCAATTACTAACTCATGAGATGTCACTGCTTTGATTTCCACTCCCTTTTCGACTAGTTCACTTTCGACCCAGTCAACTTGAGCATTGCAGTATAGATTTTCTTCATCATCAGTTAAAATAATCTGAACCTCACAAAGAAATTCATTGTGGACTTCATTTCTATACAAAACCTCTTCTAGCCATTTTATCATTAGAATTTCATAGTCGGAATCACCATTCTTGTCAAGTGAAATATTCCATTGTGAACTATGCCTGATGAGTGAATTAAGATATAATTTAGCAGCATTTGTCATTAGCAAATTTTGCATCCCTGTTGTTGTTTCACAAAATAAATTATTCAAACTCGAAGAAAAAACCCGCAAGCCAATGTCAGCAGTTGTTGGACGCGTCCATGCGCTCATATTATCACCTAGCGTTTGGAAACTTGTAAATTCCAAGCTATTTCGCCTATTCTATTAATCAAGTCATCGCGTGTTAATACAAATGAATCGGTTTGTTCAGCACCAAGTATACATTCACATGCGGCATTAGTAAGGATTGCAGTGTTTTTGACATCTAACTTATTGGAAATTGATATTGCGATCGCAACAACTGCTGCATCAATCAAGCCAATCATTTGTCGTAATTCTCCTAGCGTGCAAGGTGCATGAACAGTGTCTTCTTCAGCAGAATAAATGGTAACCCCGTTTTCTCCTGATAATACTACAAGATGTTTCCAATCATATGTTTGAATTAGGTTTTTTGCTGCTGAGTCATCTGAAGTTTCTCCAATTCTTCTACGCATTAGTTCAAAACCTCTAGATTGAAAAACAATCCAATCAACTCCATGAGTTCTATGCAATCCTGTAAGTTTTGGGTCGGCAATAATTGGAATATTATTAGATTTAGCAGATTTAATTATACTATCTACTCCTTCATCATTAACTACACCTTGACCATAATCTGACAATATAACTGTAAATGAATCTTTCAATTGCTCAATCGCTTGTTCATAAATGGCCATAATTGCTTCATCCGGAATATTCTGATCATCCTCGACGTCCCATCTTAGCAGTAATTGTTCGCCTTGAACTAAACTTTCTCTTGTGGCTAATAGGCGAGTTTTAACGGTGGTTTTGCGTCCCTCAACAATTCCAATTCCATCGGTTGAAACACCCTCTTCTTCAAGAAATTCTAGGATGCTCATACCCGCTCTATCATCACCAATTACGCCAAAGATTTGACTTTCAAAACCCATTGACTCCAGGCCTCTCGCAACGTGAGCAGCTGCACCAACATCCTCTTCTCTTCTAGTTTCACGAATTACCGGCACTGGTGCACGTGAATTGAGATTATTTGCGAATCCATGTATGTAGCAATCAAGCATAATATCTCCGATTAGTACAATTTTTCCTGTCTCAACCTTTTTCAGATTAGACTTCAAGGAATTCAAATTATCGTGAAGTACAACTTCTTCATCTGTCATTCCCATATCATTCCCTCATGCAAGCGCTGTATGATTATTCATTTTAGGCTGTCGCGAATTTTTGCCAGTAAACTTGCGTGTTCACCATCACTAACGCCAAGTGATTTCCTCAAAGTTTCCAGCATAGCCTCTTCATCTTCAGTAATTATCCCATCATCCATTGCTGTAATCAATGTGTCATGGTAAGTTTGGATGTTTTGGGGATAAACCGGCTCTTCCATCGCTTCTTTTAGCAATCTTTCATGGACATCTAATTCTATTCCAAATGCTACTCTAAATGTATCTAGTAATACTAATTCCTCTTCGATAATAGAATCATCGATAAGAGCCTGACGTAACATATCGAGGTAAATTTCTTCCGGGGGTGGGATATTTTGCTCTTTACGGGCCTGTTCCGATAATCTCATTACCCGTTCGGGGTGCATTCCAAGAAACTGAACTACTTCTGAAATCAATTGTTGCTCATCTTTGGTAATCTTTCCATCTTCCCATGCTCTTGCAAACATACGCTTTACTAATTGTTCACCTGCTTGTGCATCTAGAGATGCCTCGCCTTCAGGATTGGAAACTGGGGATATGACTGCAGACTTATGATATAACATATTTTCATCTATATGAGATAAAAGTTCGAGGATTTTATCATTAGGTTTGATTAATTGACCTAATTTCATTTCATTTCCATCTTTAGTAATCTCTAAATCCAAAATTTGTTTTCTTAATTCATCTGAAATTCCTTTACCTAGAATTGTTAAACTGTATACTTTCCTTCTTTGCTTAGCACCTGGAACATGCCTATTAGTTACATCGACATGGCCATTACTCTCCAATCTTTTCAGTGTTCTAGGTACGTGCTTCCTTTGAACATGTACTGCTGCTGAGATCCCCGCTTGAGTTAGTGAAGCTGGTGCTTCCCATTGGCTCTTAGGTAGTCTATTATCTGATAAATGCAAAAGCGTGCGTTGTTCCGTGGTCAAAGTGCCAAGAAACCCATCTACCATACTATGACCCATAAGTTCCTAGCATAACTAGCACATAGTAATATCATCCGTTCAACTCAAATGCATCATTAATGACGCACAACCATGGCGCGCCATAGCAGAAAGTTCACTCCGCGTCAAAGAACAAAGCGCCCTTTGGGTGCTAGTATCACCTCAAATGCAGCACCAAAGACCCCTCATGACAAACCTGTTCCACATGAATTGGGTTGGTTAGTTAAACCACCTCTTTCTGCTAGATTATTCCAAAAGAGTGGTTTGGGCAGGCCCCTAAGAGGTGAAGATGGAATTACCCTTTCATCTATGGAGATACTTTTCTGTAATTGGCACCGTCACTTACCCCTACCTAGTGCTGATTGGTTTGAAAAGGAAATTGAAAACGATTCAAATTTACTTGCTAAAGCAGTTATTTTTGATACTGCCCGTTCAGGTGGAGAAATTGTAATACCATCATCCAATATCACAGATTATCAATTGTCGTCAGATATTTTTGCCCTCAAGTGGAAAAGAAATCAATCACAATTCAACACTGAGCCAGTATCTCATGTTAGATGGTACTGGACATTTGAGACATTGGATTGGACTGAAATTTTCATGTGGGCGGAGGAAGTTGAGGAACTAAATTGTAAGTGTGATATTTTCATTATAGATGAAGAAATGGAAGTTACAATGTATAGAGTAAGTTTCATCGAACCCGAAGGTTCACAGAAAATTTGGACTGAACTAAGTAATGATGAAACCGAATTAATTTCGAGAATGTGGGACTCTAAAATTACTACAAGTTCAGGTTTTCATTTGCCAATCATTGGAAATTGGCCATTGAATTCGATTGGTGTTGAGCACTTATCTGGAATTAATCTAAGAACTGAAGAGGGAGTTTGGCTTGAAAAGAAAATTAACGGGGAAGAGATTGAAACTGATTCCAAACTCTATGATGATTTAATCAATAGGGGATTGATCCTTCGTCCAGGATTTAAATTTGGTTCAAGGTGGAGGATATATGATGATGAAGTTTCCAAATCACATGCCCCTTGGCTATTACAAACAGTAACCGATGGCCCCAAAACATGGGAAAATGCATGTTTATCGATTCGTCTATCCGAGGGAGTACACAAAAAATGGATTTGTGCCATTCAAAATAATTCTAAGTGGAGATTCATGCAAGTTGAACGATGGTCGCCTGGAAAGGATTAGTCTAATGGCCGTCCCCATGCATCATTTTCTTGCTCTAAATTTTCAGTTGGATAAGATTCAGCGTTTTGAGATTCTAAAACAACATTATCAACTTGCTTTTTCGATGATGACTTCTCTCGAATTCCTAGAATTACCCACAGAGATGCTAAAACAGATGCAATTCCAATTGCTCTACCAGGTGTTGTGAGTTTTTGAAAACCATTCGCATCTTCATTTTGGGCTGTAAGTTCTATCTCGATAAACCATTTTTCACCAGATGTATCGTAAATTACAATTTCTCCTTTAACGAGCATGTTTGGTGCTAGAAGTCCCTTGGGGTCGATGTTAATGACTATCTCATCGCTACCCTGCAAATCTAACTGACTCCCAATAGTTGCAATTCTGGATAATGGACCGTCAATCTCTGCTGAGAACCTTTGCATACCATTACCTTCACTTTCAATTGGTATTGATATGATTGATGTCGAATATGCATCTATCTCAGCAATAAAACTACTTTCAACAGGCCTTCTCGACAATGTTAGAACCTTGGTTTCTAAGTCATACATTGATTCACCGCATTCGATAACTCCGGAAACTAACGCCTCGGAATTCGAACTCCCTGGACTAGAAAAATATAGTTCAACTAAAACAAGTTTATTCGATTCAATTTCACTGGTATTTGTCAATAAAATACGACCATCACTTGAGGTCATATCAATTGAAAAATCACAATTATTTTCGGCTGAAACGATTAATTCTATTGGCTCATTAGGAAGAAGTGAAACTCCATAGTTTGGCGCATCAATACTGAAAGTCGGTTTACAATTTGATGATGTAAAATTGACATATACTCTATCGGTTATTTCAACATCTGCAGTCCAAGGTATCAATAATCCATCGTGGTTACGAATAGGTATTCCTGAATTACCAAAACTAGTACCATTTGTGAACAAATCACTTTGCTCACCATCACTAACGCCAGTCCTTAGACCATTATTTCCATCAGCTTCAATCACTACCAAATATGGTCTATCTGGATTAGCATTCAATTCATTCTGCTCTAAGTCTCCTACACTAAGATCTTGATAAGTTACCAATACTCCAAAGCCTGGTAGATATGAGTCAAATCCAAAACTATCTCGATATTCTATCCAAATATATTCATCATTTGAAACTTGTACCTTTAGAGAGTTACCTCCTCGACTGATTGAATCTAAAATCATGGTTGGCCCTATACAATTTTGACTATTATTTTTCATCCAGTCATCTTCGATTTCAATTGAGGTATTAACTCCAATTTCGGCAACGGTTGAGGCAGTGGGCATTGAAGGCCATTTTCCATCACCATTCCAATTTCCATTCGCCATTATGTCCCAATCACCAATTCCTTTCCATGAGTGTTGATTGATACTGCCATGGGCAGGATAGAGGTCATATGCACCCATTTGGTGCAACATTTCATGCATCACAGTTCCAAAACCACTCTCACCTGTTCCCAAACTGGCCATAGTATAATGAGCGATTTTTAGATCATTTGGTAGGCTTATTGGGTCATCAAATGTAGTGAAATGACTCCAAATTCTATCCGAGTTACCTCCTTCTTCTTGACCGATTGACGTATGAAGTATTAGCAATCTATCGATCCATCCATCTCCATCAAGATCATATTTACTCCAATCTACATTATTCATCTGTTCGTTTACAATCTCCTTAGCTAAAAGCATTGGTAAATGCGTTCCATCCTCTGATGAGTCTCTTTGAATGCCATAGTCTGAACCATAATATTGCATTGGATTTTCTGGAATTGTTATTGAAGAATATATGTCAACATTTAGGCTAGTAGTTGACGAACTTAATTGGTCGATATATTCAGAAGCTCTAGGTATCAATAAGTTGTTAGCCTCATCTTTTCCCCAGTTACTGTTCCCTGCCTCAAAGTCAACTATTAGTACAGGCCAATTTTCATTTTCTTGTAACCCAAGCAATTCAACACTATCTTTTTCGATTTGTATTGAATAATCTTTGACCCATTCATCAATTTCTTGCTCAAAACTGAATGATAGAATCCCGACGAGCATCAAAATTGCAGCAAAAACTGCGCTAACTCGCGGGTGCATGTTTAACGCTAATAGCGAACATGTTTGAAATCTTGCCAATTATGATTCCCAAATTCTGTATTTACAGCCGATTAATTCTAACTCACTTTTTATGGCATTCTCATTTTCTTTCTTGATATGTATCAGTATCTCATCACTATCGATTTTACCATCAATGGAAATATCTCTCCCACTTGCATTGATAATGTAATTTCTATCTTTATTTTCTTTAACTAGATCGATAATTTTACTAATCGATTGTTCACTACTCCAAGGATCTTGTAATGAGGCTATCAAAAAACCTGTATTAAGTGTATAATGCTCCAAATCAATAAAATTCTTTGGGTTATGGTTTGACATATCATTTCTTAATTTACATTTGGATGTGAATAAATTATTCTCTATTTGATTATTCAGAGATTTAGAGTTACATCCAAAAATGAAAAAATCAGTGAATTTATTTGTATTAATTATTGCATATAAGTTCTCTTTTTCCTTCTTACTTGTACAAATGGACTTGAATGAGAAAAAGGCATTGCTAGATATAGAATCTTCTGAAATAATATAATCATTATTGCATTCGCATTGTGCGAAAAGAATTTTTCTTGTGATACCAAATTCATCAAATATTTCTGGACTTGAAATTTGTAAATTTGATTTTGATTTAATCCATGGAATGGATAGTATTTCAATGCATGAAAAACTAACTATCATTAGTGAAATCGATAATGAAAAGTGCCCGTAAAATGAAAGTAAAATAAGCATTGAAATTATACCATGAACTCTTAATCTCCACCATCTTGAATTACCTTCATGTAATAATCCATTTAGCCCCGCAATGATCATAGCAATTGCACCTGAAATAACTAACACTTCTACCCAAATTACAGCCATCGCCATTGTTAGCATTGCAACAACATCATATTTTGCAGCAAAGCCTAAATTGACATGGTTATTATGTCCAATTTCAAACAAGTATGGCATTATCACCAATACAGTTAGAGCAACATTTGCTATGAAAGCAATTGAACCTAAAACCAACCATGTAATTAACCAATTAGACTCATTTTTCATCATCCCAGGCCGTGCAAAAATAAATGCTTGATAGACTATTACGGGAATTATTGTGATAAATCCCAATAATGCCCCTGATAACCATCGTATTTCGCTCCATTTTGCTGGTTCATACAAATTCGTACATTCTTCGATACATGGGTCAATTATTTGTACAACTCTTTCCAATATTGCGTCGATATTAGTGATCCAAATTATGGAAGCCACTATCCAAATAAAAATCATTATTGCAAATCTTGATGAAAATTCATCAATGTGCGTCTGTAATGGAACTTGGGCATCTTGCTCGAGTTGCAAGCTCATGGTATGTCCTCATCGATTTTACACTAAGTCAGTATATTGTTTTGGTGCTCTGGCTTGTACTATTGTACGATAAACTCCAAATATTGCCCAAAGCATTATCATCAAACAAAGAAGAATAACTCCCCAAGATTGCCCAGAGTCTAATGACCAAGCAAATAGCAATGTCAATCCCGCAGCCAAAAATCCTCTTCTAACTCCTTGAGGTACCGCCAATCTCATATCCAAGTGAGGCGGACCTCCACCAAACTTTCTCTCATAGAATTCTCCCTGAATCACTGCACCTACGATAATTATGGCTAGCGTAGTCCAATAGAATAGGTTGCCATTGTCGAAGAAATCATCTGCAATACCTTCTTGTCTAGCTGCTTCAATCGCTTCAGGATTTTCTGTAACAACAAATAGTGAGTCATAATCTCCTACGCTTATTGTTCTAACAGCTAGTGACTCATCATCATCTTGGTATACTGTATCAGGTGAACTTATTGAAAACGATAATATGTTCCATAAATCGCCTTCATCGAATTCACCGTTACCATTTACAGCATTACCTACTAGTTGGAAACTCACTTCTCCGATATCAGAATCAGGAGCAGTCCAGAAGACAACCCAATCATTTCCAACAGCACTTTGTGAAACAGCACCTGGCTCTTCTGCAACACTGGCGCTACCTTCTCCAGGTGTTAAAGTTCCTGAGTTATAATCCCAAAGCATATACCCTCCTTCAGAATTTGTTGCATGTTGAAGGCTAATTGTAAAATTATATGTTTCCCCAATTTCATATGCTCTTGGTACTCCACTAATTGAAACAACGACTTCGGTTGAAGGTGCTCCTCCTCCATGGCATGAACAACCAGTTTCGACTACTAAATCATCTCCATTTTTCCATGGAGGTCCACCTGGCATAGCAAGTGCTGGAGCAATAAGGAGTACTGTAAACAAAAGAATCAGTAACTGTGGAGAACGTCGCAACATAACCTCACCATTAGTTTCCAACTATTGCATGCCTTTGAACATTGCTTTTTCAAACCTCTAAATCTCCTTAATTGAGTTATTTAGTTCCGTTATCATTTTCTTTCCATCACCAAATAGCATCATCGTCTTATCCATGTAGAATAGATCATTGTCAACGCCTGCATATCCGACTGACAATGAACGCTTGACAATAACCACCGTTCTAGCCATATCAGCATCAATGATAGGCATTCCTGCTAGAGGTCCTTCTCCAGACCTTGCTGCAGGATTGGTTGTATCATTAGCACCGATGACTAGTGCTACATCACAATCAGGGAATTCAGAATTTATCTCATCCATCTCGATTAGTTGTTCATATGGAACATTTGCCTCTGCCAAAAGTACATTCATGTGCCCTGGCATTCTTCCTGCAACAGGGTGGATTGCATAACTAACTTCGGTATCGAATTTTTCATTCATTAGGTCAGCGAATTCTTTGACTTGATGCTGGCATTGAGAAACTGCCATTCCATATCCTGGCACTATGATTACCTTTTGAGCGCCATCAAGCATCATTGCAACTTCATCTGCATCAGAACCGACCTTTGTCCTTGTTAGTGATTCTTTTTCTCCTCCCCCGCCAAATGATTTGAACAATACATCAAGTAAGGTTCTATTCATTGCTTTGCACATTATGAATGTTAGAATCAATCCAGAAGCTCCAACCAATGAACCTGCGACAATTAGAACCGAATTACTGATAATAAATCCTGTAAATGCTGCAGCGATTCCAGATAGTGAGTTTAGCAATGATACAACCACCGGCATATCTGCTCCACCAATTGGTAATACCAGTATTATTCCTAGTAATCCAGAAATTGCGATTAGCGAATAAATATATTGCTTATTTGTTGGGTCGTCAATAGTTAGATAGATCAAAACAGCAGCAGCGATTAGAAGTAAAATCTTAACGCCATTAAGCCAACTTGGCCCCCATGTAGGAGTTTTAATCCATTTTCCAAATACACTTATTCCACCTTTTAACTTATACATTGCAAGCAATGAACCGGTTAATGTCATCCATCCTACAACTGCTGAAAGTCCAGCAGCAACCATTGTAACTGTCAACTTAAGTCCAGTTGGGATTGATTCCCCCTCGATGTACTTCCAAATTTCAGATAATGCAACTAGCGCAGATGCAGCGCCGCCAAATCCGTTGAACAAAGCAACTAATTCTGGCATTCCTGTCATTTCCACCTTTACAGCCATCCAATAGCCAATAAGAGAACCAATCACCAGACCAGCGATAATCAATGTCCACTGAGCTCCACCTTCTAATTGCATATCCAGTACTGTTGTTAGTACAGCAACTAGCATTCCAAGTGCTCCTAACTGATTTCCTCTCGGAGCAGTTCTTGGATGTCCAAGTTGTTTTAATCCAAAAATGAATAATGCTGCAGAAAGTAGGTAGCCCAGTGAGGTCCAATCTCCGAACTCCATTTCAAGCACCTCCTCTCTTTCTTCCTGCAATCATATTCAGCATTCGATTGGTGACAGCAAAACCACCAACGACGTTTATCATCGCTAGAACAACCGCAACGAATGCGAGAATTCCTGAGAATACAGTATCACCCGCTTCATAGGCGACATTAGAACCGATCAAAGCCCCTACAATGCTAATTCCGGAAATAGCATTTGCACCACTCATTAGAGGAGTATGTAGGGTTGCTGGAACTTTAGTAATCAGTTCAAAACCTAAGAAAATTGATAATACAAATAATGTTAAACTTCCAATTAATAATTCTGGTGTCATTCTATCACCCCGGATAGTCGAGTTTGCTTATGGTGAATTTTTCCATCTTGGCAAATTAAAACTCCTCCCATTCCACCAACATAGAAATCTGAACCTTCAGGTGCGCCTACCAAAATATCATCCTCTTCTGAAATCACCACTTTGCCATCATCAACAAGTGATGTAATGAAAGTGGTTAAATTATTTGAAAAAAGCATGCTTGCTGTATTAGCCAATGTTCCTGGCAAGTTTGAAGTGCCAACAATAATTACTCCATTATCGGTTGTGATTATTTCACCTGCTACAGTACTTTCACAATTGCCCCCAACATCTGCGTTCATATCTACAACAACAGCGCCCGATTTAAATTGTTCAACCGCTGATGTAGGAACAGTTATTGGTGCTGGTCGACCAAAGATTCTGGCTGTAGTGATAATAATGTCTGCATCTTTAGCTACACCACATACTGTATCGTTTACTTTTTGAATAAATTCAGGCGTCAATGGTTTTGCATATCCTGATTCATCTTCGAAATCATCCATTCCATCAACTTCTATGAACCTCCCCCCAACAGATTCAATCTGCTCTGCTGCAGATTTTCTAACATCGGAGGCATAAACTACTGCCCCCAGCCTCTTGGCCGTTGCAATCGCTTGTAAACCAGCAACTCCGCTACCCATTACTACGACTTTTGCCGGTCGAACAGTTCCAGCCGATGTTGTCATCATTGGTATTCCTCTTGGAACATTTGCTGCACCTAGAAGTACTGCCTTATATCCTGCAAGATTATCCTGACTTGAGTTCACGTCCATCGATTGTGCTCTAGATAATCTTCTAGGAATCATATCCATTGACATGAGTGTGACATTTGCGTCCATACATTCCTTGACACTTTGAGGATTTCTAAATGGGTCTGAAACACATATCAAGTTCGTATCTTTGCTTATTCCATCAAGACCAGGATAATTAATACAAATAATATTTTCACATTCAAGTGCTTTTTTTCTAGAAACTACTTTTGCCCCAAGGTCTTCGTATTGCTCATCGGAATAATTAGCATTTATTCCTGCCCCCTTCTCGATAAGAACCTCAAAACCTGCTTTAATCAGTTTCTTCATGCTACCTGGAACAATCGCTACTCTAGATTCATTTGCAGGTTCTTTAGGGACTCCAATTTCCATAGATTCACACCTCATGAGCCGCAAAACCTTGTGGCTCATTTAACGCCAATGATAGGGGGTTTTTAGATAAGACGCTTGAAAACAAAATTTTCATCTTTGAAAATATAATTTTTACAACCATGTAACTTATTGACGGCCAACTATACGGATATAATAACGAGGGTTATTTATGAGCGGTTCGAGAAGAAAAATTGCAGTTATTGGGGCGGGAAATGTCGGTGCAACATGCGCATTTGTTTTGGCACAGAAAAAGTTGGGAGACATCGTCTTGCTAGATATCTATGAAGGCTTTGCTAAGGGTAAAGCCTTAGATATGTCTCAAAATGGTCAAGTTTTGAATTATGATGGGAACTTGACTGGAACATCTGATTATTCAGACATCGCTGGAGCAGAAGTCGTTGTTGTGACTTCTGGATTTCCGCGTCAACCTGGTATGACGCGTGAAGACTTGATCGCAAAGAATGCTGGGATTGTTAAACAAGTCGGAGAAGGCATAAAGCAACATGCCCCGAATTCAACAATTATTATGGTGACAAATCCACTTGATTTGATGACATATCACATGCAAAAAGTCACTGGATTTCCAGCAAATCGTGTCTGTGGACAGGCCGGAGTTCTCGATAGTGCAAGAATGACTCATTTTGTTGCCGACGCAATAGGATGTTCGGAAGAAGATGTTCATGCAATGGTTCTAGGTGGGCATGGAGATACTATGGTTCCATTACCTCGATTCACTACAGTTGGTGGAATTTCAATTACACATTTGTTAGACGATGAAACTATAGATGCAATTTGTAAAAGAACCGCATCAGGTGGTGGAGAAATAGTCAAACTTCTCGAACGAGGTTCTGCTTTCTATGCACCTGGTTCAGCAGCAGCCATTATGGCGGAGGCTGTTTTGAATGACCGTAAAAGAATGATTCCAGCCTCAGCTCATCTAACTGGCCAATATGGTTTGAGCGATGTCTACATTGGCGTCCCAGTAATCCTTGGTGCTGGCGGAATAGAGAGAATAATTGAATTGGACTTGACTGATGAAGAATTATCCAGTTTACAAAAATCTGGTAATTTCTATAAATCGCAGTTATCAGAACTTCTCGGTTATTGATTTACAATAACTAGAGAATTCTCTAGGCCTTTTGTGGTAACTTTTTCTATATCTATTTTTGAATTCGGAATACTTTTTAGAACTTTTATACCCCTATTTCTGCTTCTCATTCTTGTTAGTATTTCTTGCCCAGTGTAGCATCCTTTTGAATCATGAACAAATTGATTAAGTCCACAAGAGTATGGTGTTGATTTATTATTTATCTCATACTCATACCAGGGCATTAGATTGGAAATTCTCCATTCATGGAATTTTTCATCGATCTCTTCACCCCCGAAGTTCACTTTTTTAGCAGCGATACAATACGTGAAACCTTTACTTATTCTTGCGTAGGTTACATCATCCTTAGATTCACAAATACCGATATCTTCAGAGGTTTTTTCATCATACAGAATTGCAACATCGTTTAACTGTGAAATATTGGTAATACTAACATCACTTTGCAAAATTTTTGGTGTAACAAAATCTAGCATTGGCTGAAAATTATTTTTATGTCCAATAATTGCCAAAAAGCCACCGAGATTTAAGATGGTTAGAAAATCAATTATTTTGGCATTCTTATCTAACAATGCACTTTGAACAACACGATTTTTCTTGAGATTAATGACCTGATTAGATGTCAAACCATCTAAGAAAGTTAGACAATCAACACCTCTCCATATTGTGACATATGAATCGCTAAATGCCGCTTTGGGCATGAGATGACCTCAGGAAAAAGATTCTCCACAGCCACATGAAGATTGGGCGTTAGGATTTATAATCTTGAATCCTCCACCCATCAGTCTATCTTCATAGTCGATTTGAATTCCGTTAAGTAAGTGGCTGGATGAGTTAGGAATTAGAACTCTAAATCCATCGATGTTGATCTCTTGACAATCTATATCTGTTGTCTCGACAATCTGTAAATCATACATATAACCGGAACAACCTCCGGATAAAACTCCTACAAGTAATGCCATTGAACGGTCATCCCCAAAAGCATCACCTAACATCTTGACGGCATTATCTGAAATCGATAAATTTACATCGACAACTTCCGGTTTATGCATTTCTAAGGGTGCACTGGTCTCACAAGTTCCACAATCCATGACTATGCTACCGGGTTCTCACCTATGAACCTGTGCTTAATTTTAATCAATTTTTCACTCTTCAAAGTTGATTTCATAGAAGCAGGAGCAATTTTTTGTCTCCATACATTCTCTCTTACTAGTGGATACTTTACGTCCATGACGTTCCATTAAAATACCACTTAACACGCTTTCATCTAGATTACAAAAGAACTTGGATGTATTAGGATTTCCTCCGCATGCTGAACCATCTTTAACAATAATTTTTGTCGGGGGTAGTTTATCAATTTCAATTTCACCCATACCCATTTCACTCCATTCTTGAATTATTGTTTCCCAAAATAAGGAATCATCCGAAATGTGTTGTAATTTTACTGCCAGTTCTTCACCAATCCTACTACCTATGTGCTCGAATAGAATCGCAGAGTCTATTCCAAGTGCCGATAATGTTTCATTCTCCAGTTCATTACCAAACTTAACTTCCGAACCATTTTTCCTCAATACAGCATTACTTGTCGGCTTTGGCGACATTCCAGCTTGTAGAGAAGTTCTAAAGTGCTCATAGAATGAACCTTCGCCCAGACTTAGTCTTAATGGCTCAGTCATTACCCCATCTAATATTTTACTTCGAATAGAATGGTATGATTTTGCTGCCCTCCACTGAATCTTAAGCAGTTCACTTTGTGCAGTCAACAACATTCCCGATTCAATAAGAATTGCAGTATCTTCTTTTCCGCGCCCAGTCGGAGTATCTTCTGTGTGGACAAATTGTATCCCAACTTCTTCATCAACAAATACGCCATTTAGATTAAAATCTTCATGATGACGCACTTCAATTCTATCGTTTAAGGAATCAAAGAATCGAATAGTCTTCTTATCTATACACGCTACTATCTTGACATCTACGCCACGATTTATCGCTTCTTCGATTGCATCCTTAGCCCCGGAGCGTAATAAATGCAAAATCCCCCATCTACCGAGAAGCAACCAAATTTGCTCCTCCGATTCTGCAACTACCGATTCAATAGTCGCCATTATTGTATGACGATCTTTGAGGACTGAGAATGTATCTTCGTCGGATGTTTGGTCGACAGACATAATTGGTATTTCTGAATTCGAACTTAAATTTTCTAAATTATGTTGTATTCTACGTAGATCCATTTCCTTTATTCTAATTATCTGCTGGAATACTTCTTCTATCCGCATTCCGAAAAATCGTATTGGTTTGTCCAAAGTAGCCTTTACAAGGCCTTGCTCTTGCAATTTGCGCAGTGAATTATACGCATCCATTCTAGATACTCCTACTCTTTTACCGATTTCACTGGCTTTTGAAGGTGGATGGCACGCTAAATCGATTATCAGTTTAGCATGCTTCTCTTCCAAGCCTGCTTCTGTGAATTTTTCAACCACTTGGTCATTTGAGTTTTCCATAATAAAACCTTCATTTCTTGAGTTTCTTATTTTGCTCTTTTAGTAGAATATTACATCGACGAATTTGGTCTTTAGTGCGCTTTATCTCTTCCTTATTCAATCCACGTGGGATGGCTTGTTCAAAACACTTGATAGAATCTTGATATCGTTCCATTTCAGCATATGCTGTTCCCATGTTGTACAGAGTTTTACCTCTTACATCCTCAGGTCTGATAAGCATAGCTTGATGGTATGATTCAACACATGCAGGATAGTTTTCTAGATAATAAAAAGCATTTCCTCTACCATTTAGTATTCTAATCACCATTTCATCATCATTGGCAAATGAAGGAAGTGCTCTATCAAAACAGGATAATGCTTCGCTATATTTGCCTGCCTCAATCAACGCTACTCCTTGGTTATACCAAGAAATATCTTGATTTGCTATTGAATTCGAAACAGGATTTTTAAATTGTTCAGAAACAAGAGAATTTTGTTGAACATCTAGGGCAGCTTTAGCCAAATCAACTTGAGGATTTGATTCAACAACAATTTCTGTTTCTGGCTTTTTATCTACGGGAGTCAATAATAATTCATTAGCATTATTTTGTTGTTGTAAGTCTGGTATTTCAGGAGCAGCAACTTGTGGAATTGGCTCTATTTGATTTGGTTGAGATACCTTCTCTTGAATTTGGTCGTTTGAAATTTCACCAACTTTTTCTAAGGAGTCAGCTTTCATCCGACATCTTTCAGAGGTTTCCACATCACCCGCTGCTCTTAGTGACTTAGAGAGTCCGCGCCAAAGAATCGGATTAGTTTTTTCCGTTTGAATCAAAGCCTTCCAAAGAGTAACAGATTCAACGTGATTATTCATAGCAGAATGTGCTCTTGCATGAAGTTCCGTCTGTCCATCTCCTAGCAGTGCTAAGGCATTGGATGCTAAATCAGGGCCTGCTGGAAGTGTAGGTGGCAATCCACTGGCTAGTTCTAGAACTTCTGATTCACCTTCTGCTAATTCAATCAATGTAATGATTAACTCCATTTTAATTGGATTATTTGGCTCCAAAGTTGCTACGACTGTAGCAGCAGTTAAGTATCCTTCAATATCATTAATGGCCCTGGAAGTTTCACTCCATTTTATTGCTGGTTTGATATAATTCGGGTCTTCTCGTAGAGCACTTGCATAGCATGTACCTGCGTCTTCTAAATATCCAAGTCTTTGTTTTACAGACCCCAAATTAAACCAACCCTTGGCGCTAGAAGGGTCTAATTTTTGTGCATGTTCCAATGCTGATATTGCATGTTCATCGAGATCTAATCTAGCCATTGCCCCTCCGGCAATTCTCCATGAAGGGGCATGATTTGCTGCCTCATTTTTCAAATATGGTTTGAGAGTTTTAAGTCCGGATGCAGGGTCACCATTACGGATATATTCGGTTGCCTCTTCAACCAAGGCATCCAAGTCTACACTTGAATTGCTTGATTCTTGTACAATTTCTTCTCGAACTGTATTTTCAGGTTCTTGCGGAATCGATTGTGTGACAGGTTGAACCAACTCGATTTTTTCCTGAATATTTTCTGTTGCCGCAACAACTTCTGCAGCGGAACGGAGTTCATCAATATCGAGATTCTTATTCTCATCTAAATCATGGTATACAGCTTCTTCCAAGACTGCATTCATATCATCCACTCCCATTTCTTCCATGGCAGTATTCATATCTTCTTCTTTGAATGAGTCGGTAGTGACAACTTGAGTCATTTCTTCCATTGCCTTCGTAGTTTCACTGCCAGAGCATCTTTCTCTAACCTCCATAATTGCAGGATGGCCTGGATAGAAATCCAATGCTCTAGTTGACATTTCATATGCTCCACTCTCATCTCCGATTCGTTCCAATAATATACACAGGTTAGCCGTGGCAGGTGCATGGTTAGGATTTACATCGAGACATATCTGGAATGCTTGCCTAGCCCCTCTTGCATCTTGTTGTGCTTCAAGGAGAACGCCACGATTAAACCATGCCATGTCACACGATGGGTCTAATGAAATAGCCTTGTTGAAAGCCGCTAAAGCTCCTTTTGGGTCATCATTTTTAGAGCACTCTTCCCCAATCATCAATTGAGATTGGACTTGAAATTGGACGTCATCCACATCATTAATTTCGTCCGCGTTTTCGCCAACATCATCCCCATACATGTCGTTCACATTTTAGGCATCATCTACCCTGCTTAAGCATTGCTTATCCTTGATTGGTCAAATACTTACATTGAATAACCGGTTCGATTTGGTATAAATGGTGAGAATATGAAGATTTTAGGGTTAAGTGGCGAGTATAGGACTACGTCGAAATGCGGAATGCTGGTGAACCATGCTCTTGATATTGCCAAAGGCATGGGTGTTGAAACAATTTTTTGGGATTTGGATACGGACCCGTTGCCGATTGTTGGAGAGGAAGGCTGCTGGGAGAATGAAAATGTAAAGCGCTTCCAAGAGTTGGTAACAAACTGCGATGCTATTTTAGCAGCATCTCCTGAATATCACGGGACTATGTCTGGTGCAATGAAGAATACCTTCGATTGGATTTATGGAAAGCACATCTCTGGTAAACCTGTTGGATTAATGTCGACTCTAGGTGGAGTTCAAAACGCAAATACACTAAATCATATGCGTATTATGTTACGGTGGCTTCATGCTTGGCCAGTTCCTGAACAACTTGCCATTGGTAAAGTCAAAGAAGCATTTGACGATGAAGGTAATCTAGTTGATGAAGATCATGTAGATAGATTGACAAAACTTGTAGAATCTGTCATAGAGACTACAAAGAAACTATCTTGAAGGTGATAAAACCCATGAGTCGTCCAAATTTTTCTGATTCCTTTGGTGGAACATATATTCTTGTAGAGCCAGATAAATTTCTAATGGGCGATCAAGTTGGTGATGGATTGGAAAGAGAATGCCCGGTCCATCAAGTCGAAATCACTAGGCCCTTTTTTATTGGTGAAAGGCCAGTTACTCAAGTACATTGGTCATCTGTAATGGGCGATAATCCATCAAAATTTACCGAGGGATGGAGTTCAGGATTACAGCCAGTTGAATCTATATCATGGCATGATGCGAATCGTTTTATTGAAAAATTAAATCAGACTTATGGCGATGAAGTTCATTTAGGACTAACGGGGATATGGCGACTACCCACTGAATCGGAATGGGAGTTTGTCGCTAGAGCAGGTACTCAAACTAGGTGGTTCTTTGGGAACAAAGATTCCGAATTAGGTGATTATGGGTGGCATGCAGGTAATTCCGGCGCATCAACAAAAGTTGTAGGTCAAAAGAAACCTACTCCATGGGGTATTTTGGATCTTTATGGCAATGTATCGGAATGGTGTCAAGATAACTATGCAGAGAATTATTCTGAGCATTCATCATCACAAGATGCTCACACTATTGAATTGGAAGATTTCTATGTTCATCGTGGGGGAAGTTGGTTTACTGAGAGTGATTCTACTAGAAGTTCAGCAAGAAATAAATCGGTTTCTACTAGAAAAAGTGATGGAATTGGTATGAGGCTAGTTTGGGAGCCAACCGGTGAATAACTATTCTTCCTCTACATCGATTCCCAACTCGGGGTCTAGTTCTTCGAGAGTTTGATTTGGTGGTGTAACTCCGCGTTTTATCTCCCATTTGTCATTAAACCGAGTGTCTAAAACCGTTACTAAATTTTGACTCTTAAATTGCTCTATGCCTCGTTTTGTCCTCTCGACCACAGGTGCAATATCTTCATGAAAAGTGGAGTCTAAGTAGTTACAAATTTCCTCGAATGTGTTTTTTCCATCGCATAATTCCCATAAGACACTGTTCATCGTATCTAAAGGCCGCCTTACTTCACGTGGTGCCCGGAAAATTCTAGCCATTAATTTCTCAATTCTAGTAAATCTTTTTTCGATTCTTAGGACTACCTTTCTCCCAGTAACTCCTTGAACATTTGGATGCGCCCCAATTTCTCCAATATTCCCCCACCATACCGGGAGTCTGCAAGGGTATTTATCCTTCATGTGATGTTTTTCCATGCCTACGATTTTCATAAATATCCCTCAAAACTCAATGAAAGTCCAAAATACCATGCTTAGCATAGAAACAACTCCGATCAAAGCTATTAATCTAGTCAATTGCACCTTTTGAGTAAAGTTCCTCAAATACCACGTTGCAATTCCGCAAAATGAAATCATAAACCAAAGGGCATACCACAGCGGTGGATAGTTCATCAGTTCCCACCGGCGTTCAAGTTGTCTAAGTATTTTTGTCCATAATACTGCCATTGCTCTTGAGTCCAACCTTCAGGTAGACCCGATTCCGGAATCGGCGGTCCATTCAAATTTTGAGGCGAGATTTGTGAATTTTGGCTAATCATTACACTTGGTGAGTTCGATAGATTATTGTTCACTGCGAAGGTAGAAACAGGAGGTCCTGAAATCGGTGGTCCGGAAGGAGTTGGATTGCTTATTTGAGCGTCCTCTTCATCATTTTCTCTATTTCTGAACTTCAAGACCAATATCGATAGAATTGCAATAGCGAGTACTCCAGCTATTGAACCTGCAATCATATTTGTTGAAACATTGAATGATTCATCTGTGTTACGTTCAAATTCATATGTCCTAGACTCTGTCCAACTTAATGTACCATCTTCGTTTACTATACTAAACATTACAGTTCCCGAATTCTCCCCTTCCAAGGGGAAAATTTCGCATTGAGTAGTAGTGAATTGTTCTTGTAAGTAGCCAGGGTTATTCTCTATGATAGTTCCATTCTCGCTCAATATTATTCCTGAACAAACAGCTTGCCAATCTTCAGGTAAGTCCAGATTGATTGTAAAAGATTCACCAATTGTAGATGTCGATGTCAAGTTTATGTTTGCTTTTGCACCCATACTTTCATCGATAATGTCAAGACTTTGCGAAAATAACTCCACAACCATTGAACGTCTGTAGTCCGCTTCAATCATCGATTGTGCAGTTTGAAATACTAATCCACTGCCATTTGTTGACTGAATGTCGAAAGTAACGACAAATTTAGTTCCAATTTCCGTGGTTGAAGGTATCTTAAATCCGACTTCAAGGTCGTACATTTGCCCGATATCTAAATTGATAGTTTGGAATTGGTCCAATTCGAAAAATATACCATTTTGACCAATCGTAAAGTATGGATCTATTTTCAAATTATCGTCCAGTGAACTCACTCTTGCTCTAATTAATACATTACTCTCGAAGGTATTACCCATATTCTGTATTGAAGCTTTAACAAATGTAGAATTTCCTACTCCTGAAAACATTTCACTTTCTAATGTGTTTACAACTACATCATGTTTAGTGGAAATAGTTGCTTGCAATTCTATTTCGTTATCTGAGTAATTATAGTCAATAGTCTCATCAAATGAAGAGACCTTGATGGTATACTGGTATGTACTTCCTGCTAGGGTGGTTGAGTTGGGATTAATGTAAAGTTCAATTTGCTTAGCATAATCCAAATCATAAATTGCAGATAATCTAATCGGATTATTAATCATAATTCCTCCATAAGCCATTTCCCATGACCAATCATCTGGTATGCCAACAACCTCTATCTTAGCGTCATTTGGTCCATTGCCTTTATTTTCGATCTCTAAACTAATCACATTCGACATTCCTGGTTCAAACTCTAGATTTCCATCTGTTAGTACTATACTCAAATCATCTCTACGAGACACCTCTATTTCATCAAATTCCGCTCCAGTGAATGTTGCGCCACTTCTTGACGAGATAATCTCTGGTGTAATTTTTGGACAAACATCCCCTACTTGCGATTGTTCAGGTGCAGTAATTGAAATACTGAATACAGAATTCTTGCCAGAATTAATCACTAAACTAGTTTGCGTTGGTTGTTCAATTATCCATTGCCCCATTTCTCTAATTTTAACTGAAGGTGTAAAGATATCTTGACTAGAAGCATTATTCCAAATATTGTAATAAATTATTCTTGTTTCACCCGGAGTCATAGACCAGTTGGAATTTAGGCTACCTTGATCCATTTCTATTTCCGCATTACTAACCATGGAGGCACTCAGCTCGATTTCCTCTAAATCAAATCTTGAAGAATCATTTTGAGAAATAACTTTGAAATCAAATTTACCTACACTATCGGGTATAGCATTAGATGGTACTGTGTAAGTCATGAGAATTTCATTTATCACTCCGGGTTGTGAAAGTACACTGCTCGGCTGATTCCATGCCAATGCAACGCTCCACCCCAAAGGCATATCTGCAGAATTAATTTCGATGTCAAATACATCAGTTGCTCCACCCACATTTCTCACCCCTATCTCGAATGTACAAGTATTTCCTGGTTGACAACCAGGCATAGTTGACGGTCCAATTATTTCAGGAATTCTATCCGGTATAACTTGGAATTGAATATTTAGTTGTGACTGGACTGTAATATATTGCTTAGAATGGCCAGTGAAAGTTACTTGATATAGCCCCTGATTTGCTGAAGTTTCTGGTTGGAAGTTGATGTCAATCTGTCTTGATTCTCCTGGCATCAAATTAATTCCGTATGCTGGATTTATACTTACACCGGTTGTTGTGGAGTAATATAAATTCCAATTATTTGGTAGTCCGGATATTGCAGGGGTAAAAGTCTCGGTGATATTTCCCGTATTACTTAATTCCACAGTTGCTTTACCCCATCCCCCAGGTACTGCACCATTGGATGATATTCCATTCACAGATATTCCATACTCTTTTGGTTTCACCTTCTGATCATAAACGATAACAATTTCATCCATCCATAAACCAATATCAGCGTTAGTAGAATCGCTTGTAAATTCAAATTTGAACTGTGTTTGGGAATGGAAATATTGTTGCTGTACTGGAATCAATGGTGATTGTGCCCCAGCATGATTTACTGACCAGGTTTGCCAATTAGCTCCATCAGTGAAAATTTGGTCAACTGTTCCACTAACTGAGGCTATTTCATTCCAAATTCCGTTTGTGTCGCTAACATAGATTTTCATTATATCTCCAGATAATATGCTACCAGTGTAAAAGAATGTTATACCGTTTGTTCTCGACGGATTACTTACTGCATCAGACATGTCCATGTATGGTGTTATTAGTGCAGTGTTTAGATTATTAGAATAAGTGGATGTTTGTCCATTTCCAACATGGCATGCTGAACCTTCTGATAATGCTGTATCAGAGTTTGAACCCCATTGAGTGCCTACTGACCATCCAGTGAAGTCATCACAATTAAAATATTTAGATGCAACTGTGAATGTTCTTAGCAGTTGGTCGTTGTTTGGATTATCATCAACTATACTCGAGATTGGAAAAATCCTCAATGTATGGTTTCCTGAGTATGTTGGAATAATAGTTTTTTGACCTGTTGCGGAGTTTCCACCGTTTATTGAATTGATAGAAATTGATTCATTATGCAATTCAAAATTGGAATATTCGTTGTGTAATACTGATATAATGACATTGAAGTTACCTGAACTCGTAGACCCTAAGTTCTTCACAGTGAAATCTATTATTATCGGCACGTCTATTACTGCATCCACTGCAAATAGAATATCTGGTCTATTGAAATCCTGTATTGGATAATTTGATGAAAACATCCGATATTTCATTTCATCAGATGTCGAACTATAACTAAATGAAACACTATCCACAGACAGATCAACTCCTGTTGATTTACCCGATGCCTGATAATCATCGTGGAATCCTAGATTTGATTCAACCAGCGGATTTAATGATGCTAAAAAGAATGTGGCGAGAAGTATTAGTGATACTAATTTTACCCCGCGCATCGTTTAATCCAAAACATACAATCTATATGAGGGCAATGGCGCTTATTCTTCTTGGAGTACGTTATCGACAGACTCTTCGGCCAACTTTAGTTTAAGTTCATTTTTCCTTTCTTTAGCACGTGCGGCAAAATATAGCCCGAATGAGGGTATTAAGAGCATAGAAAAGCAACCAATGACTGCAGCAAGAGACCATAAGAATTCTGTTCCCGCATCGATTGAAAATACTTCGATTTCTTCAAAATCCTCATTAACAGTCGTCAAAATAATTGTTGGCGAAGTTTGCCTGTCGCCCTTTTCTATGATTTCTACTCTAATAGATGATGGAGAGTGAGTATAATCTACAATTTCTCTAGCTTTTTCTGTAGCATCATCCAATGATTTGGCATATACAGTTCCGTTATTGCGTCTACCAGGATCAGTGGTAGTCATCGAGTAGATTGAAACATCCTCACCATCTTCACTGATTGCCTCATGGGTTGTATTTTGATAGCATGAATCTTCACAACTGAACTTATCTGCATCCTCTACACCTAAAAGCCGGTTACTGTAAAGTCCACCAACATTGATTAATTTAATAATTGAATCATCAGATAATTCAGTCGCGGTTAAATTAACCCATGTTAAATTCACACCATTTGCTGGAATATTCCAATACCAAGTAGTAGTATTTTCGTCAGAATCATACAATGATTCTGTCTCGGCAGTTGAGTGAGTAGTTGTTACAGCATCTGTTTGATAAAGGTAGTATGAAGGGGAAACTGTGGCTCCATATACAGCGTATGCTAAGATGAATATCAAGGTAAAAGAAAGTCCTAACAGAGTCCTAAGAAGATTAGGGTTCTGAGCCAAAGCCTTCTGCATGGTGAGTGCAAGCGATACACCTTCATCAAGACTTGCATTTTGTTGCCCTTGGTAACACGAAAGTATTGCGTTTTACCCGTTCTTTTCATATAGGGGAGTTTAGTCGGCAAATTGCTCGGTGTGTTTATATGACTACGTTTTACGATATTCCTGCGGAATTATTGATACCTGCTCTAGCTGACCATTTATCAGAAACCAAGGGCATTGAAGCTCCTGACTGGTCTGGATATGTCAAGACTGGTGCATCTCGTGAAAGGCCTCCTACGCAGTCTAACTGGTGGTTTATTAGAACTGCATCTATCCTACGCAAGGTCGCAAGGGAAGGTCCAATCGGCGTAACAAGTTTAGCACAAACATATGGTGGCTCACAGGATAACGGAGTCATGCCTAATACTCCCGGCGTAGCATCTAGGCACATCATTAGAACTTCTCTCCAACAACTCGAAGAAGCAGGCCTTGTCGAAAAGGTTCCAACGAAAGAGGTAGATTCAGATGAGGGCAAGGTTCAACTTTATGCAGGTAGGAGAATAACTTCTGCAGGACATAAGTTGTTAGATTCAATAGCACACGCTAATAGAGAAGCTGCAAATGAAATGTACCCGGGTCTATCAAAGTATTAATCGGGTGTGAGTTAGGTGGTAAGTATGTCAACATCAAACGATGATGAATTGTCAATGCTTAGAAATCAACGTAAGTTAGAACTCCAAAAGCAGATTGAAGCACAAGCATCCAAACAGGTTGAAGCAGAATTCGCTGAACACCAAAAACAAGTTGAGAATTCCGCCATCGACTCCGCAATGAAGAAACTTCTAACGCCAGATGCAAGATCTAGATTGGCTACTATTTCTTTGGCAACTCCCGAGAGAAGTAATCAAATCAAACAAAGTATCATTCACATGTATGAATCGAAATCATTCAAACCCCCTATGTCTGACAAGCAACTGAAAAGTTTGCTTCTATCACAATCGAAGAGCCGCCATAGTGCGTCAATCCGTAGAATCTGAGAAGGTGCTCGAAAATGTCAAGAAATAAACCAGCAGCAAAAAAAATACGCCTAATGAAGGTGCAGAAGCAGAACAGACGTGTCCCTGTATGGGTCATGTTAAAGACCGACCGAAATACAGTATCGCACCCAAAGCGACATCACTGGAGACGCAGTAAACTGCAACGATGAGGTGTTTTATTATGGCAAGACCTAACGAATCAGAGTTAATTGTTCCTTTGAGGAATGCTTGGAATATCACTAGATTCAAGCGCGCTCCAAGAGCAATGCAAATAATCAAAGATCACGTAATCAAGCATCTTAAAGTAACTGAAGACGAAACTGTGTATATTGATCCAACTGTCAATGAACACATATGGTCAAGAGGCATTGAGAATCCACCTCGTAAAGTCAGATTACAAGTAATCAGACACGATGACCCCGAATTTCCAATTGAAGTAAAATTGTTTGAGGAGTGAATAGAATGGGAAATATTAGACCGAGTTTTATCAAAATAAGAGCTATCACACTAGTAGAGCAACACAGAGAGAAATTTACTAATGACTTCGACCACAACAAGATAGTTGTTTCACAATTGACTGACGTCAGTTCTAAGAAACTTAGAAATTGGATTGCAGGTTACGTAACTAGATATCTTCAGAGAAGAGTCGATTAGTGAGGGTTTTGCGTGTCAGTGCGCATAGATTGGGACAGGCATCCTGTTAGCGTCCACTCCGATGTCAAAGATGAATTGGAGCGATTGATAGTTTTTCTAAAGAATAAGTATTCTGTGAGAAAACGTTCACTCGTTATGGAAGATCGTGAGAATGGTGGCTATCTATTTTTCATCTACCAACCTTGTGACCCAAGGTGGATTGCTGAATTCATTACTTCAAATGGTGATTAAATGGGCGACCGACAAGGTATTCCTTTACCAAAAAGCAAATATCAATTAGTAATAATTTTGATTGGAACTTCACATCCAGGGAACTTAGGTGCTATTTGCCGTAGTATGCTAAATTATGGATTTGACAGTCTTCGTTTGGTTAATCCCAAATGTGATCACCTTGATGTTGAGGCTAGGAATAGGGCTAAGCATGCAGGATCGATTCTACAAAATTGTGAATTATTCACTAGCTTAGAAGATTCAATCAGCGATTGTTCACTAGTTGTTGGGACTTCCGGTAAAAGAGAGGTTGGTTCTAAGACATCCTTCCGTCATTTCACATATCCATGGGAATTTTCTGAACGAATTTTTGAATTTAATGGTAAAGTGGCACTAATTTTTGGTGAGGAAGGAAAAGGAATGTCTACCGAGGAATTAGATAGGTGTGATTTTTTGACAACGCTACCAACTTGGGAGGGCTACCCGATTGCAAATCTATCGCACGCAGTTAATGCATTTATTTATGAATTGCACAAATACAGGGTTATTAAAAATCAGGGTAATGACAATAGCCTACCAGATATAGTCCCACTAGAGCGTTCAATAAATGATAATTTACGCAAAATACTGGTTAAAGGAATCGAGGAACTATCAAGTTCATTACCAGGTAATGATGAACGTAAATCAAGTTTTAAGAATTCTATGATTCGCTCAATAATGCTATCAATGCCAACTGAAGATGAGGCTACAAGACTGATAGGTGGCATTCTTGATGCAACCACGGCACTTCAATATGTAGATGGCAACGAAGATTGGATAAGTAAGCGCAGAAGAAAAATAGAGCCGCAGTCTGAAGAATGACTATGGCTTCCAAGTTGCAATACTCTTTGGTGTTTCACGGACATGCATTGCAACAAGTTTCAATCTATTCCCGTAAGCGGTAGAAATTAGTGGTTCAATTTGTTCAAATGCCCACTTTGCTAGATTTTCAGCAGTTGGTATGAAGTCGACTATTACAGTTCTGTGCTCATCACCCATTAACTCAAGTGCACTCAAAGCCAAATCATCTCCTTGGTAGACTACAAAAGCATGGTCGACTACATCATGAATATGAGTTGTTAATATCGCACTAATATCTGAAAAGTCCATCAACATGCCCTCTTCTGAAACACCCTTTTGAGTGACTACATCGCCCTCTATTTCAGCTTCAAATCTATAACGATGACCATGCATGTGCTTACATTTGCTCTTATGATTTGGCACTCTATGTCCAGTATCAGTTTCTACGTATCTTCTAATGTATGTTGTCATAATGATTCCTCCTCGAAATCTAATGATGCTGAATTGATACAATACCTTTCTCCGCCATATGACCTCGGACCGTCCTGGAATACATGCCCAAGGTGCGCATCACATTTAGAGCATCGAACTTCAATTCGTGACATCCCCATACTATTGTCTTGTATGCGTATTATTTCAGCCCCTTCCGACTCACTATGGAAGGCAGGCCACCCACAACCTGAATCATATTTATTTAATGATGTGAATAGTATATGTTCACAACAAATACAACGGTAAATACCTTCTCGACTTTCTTTATCATATATCCCAGTGAATGCTCTTTCAGTTCCTCCTTGCCTAGTCACCATATACTGTAATTCAGTTAACTTTTCCCGATAGTATTGGTCTTTATGGATCATTTCCACCTTTACCGCGTTAGATAAAACTACTTCCCATGGTTCAGTATATTCAACGGGGTCTATTCTTCCAATGGCTTTGAACGCCAAAATCCGTTCAATATCTGCTCCACTCTTGCCTGAGCTTCTACCTTCTGAGTCTGGATTGTAAGAAGTATTTGTATTGGAAAATATTGTATCGAAATCAACTCCAAGTTTTTCACATGAGTTCAGTGCATCCAATAGTATTGATTCTTTATCACCATCGATATATGGTAATTCAAATGATACTTTTTCACTATCCCAGTTACCAATTTGAAAGGCATGTTCCAAAGCTTTGTAGAATTGTGGTCTGCAATCCGGATATATAGCATGGTCTCCGGAATGAACGCCTAAAGCAATCTTTACATTTGTTTCATGCTTAACTGCCAATGAAAGTGCATAACCGTATAGAATTGATGAGAAAATGGCATTACGATTTGGAACTACAGTAGATTTCATTTGCTCCTCTTCATAATGACCTTCAGGTACATCATAACCTTCGTTTAACAGAGAACTATTGAATATACTCATGGCACCTTCTAAATCAACAATTTGGTGAACTACGTTGAAATTTTCACTCCTTAAGTATTTGATATTCAGTACAGATCTATCGATTTCAATCCTGTGCTTCTGACCATATTCATATGAGATACAATATACTTCATTACCTTCTTTCAACAATCTTAGAAGCAAGGATGTCGAATCCATACCTCCACTGAGTGCCATGACTGCGATATTGATTTAATCCACCCCCATCCACTTATGAGTTTGTAATGATAATCTCCAGCCGGGATTATTTTTTACCAAATCTTCGACAATTGCGAAGTTCTTACCATTCTCTTCAACAGACATACTATCGATATAACAGGGTTGGATATAAAGATGTGAAAAACCATCTTTCAAATCATCATACATGGATAAATCCTGTCCGCAATATACAACTTTCAACTCATCGCCAGAGGTTTGAGAAATTTTACTATTAGGATATAATTGATCTTTAGGAGATACACAAATCCAATCGATGATATCTGGTACTTCGATAGTACCATTCGTTTCGACAGAAAGGTTTAGGCCATGCTTTTTCAATTCCCTCCCAATTGTATCTAGGTCTTGAAGACAAGGTTCCCCACCAGTGAATATCACACGCTCACAGTTATATGAAAGTACAACTTCAACGATCGAACTTAATTCCATTTCCTCATAATCTAGGAAATTTGTATCACACCACTCACATCTCAAATTACAATTCCCAAATCTCACAAAAACATGAGGCTTACCCATATGGTATGCTTCACCTTGTACTGAGTGAAATATTTCGACAATCGGATATTTCGCCATGGCAATCTCTCATCTCATTTTTACTCAAAGTGGTTTTGCTTGTATCAGTTGCATTAATTCCTGTCTAGCTTCTTGCTTTTCAAAAAATACTCCGCGCATGGCAGATGTAGTCATTACAGCATTCTGTTTTTTGACACCACGACACCTCATACAACCATGCGATGCTTCGATAATCACCGCAGCACCCAGTGGAGATAGATGAGATTCTAAATCATCTGCTATCCCCTTGGTTATTCTCTCTTGGTTCTGCAACCTCTTTGCATGTAAGTCGACAATACGAGATAATTTACTAATCCCTACAATTCTGTCTACGGGTATGTATGCAACATGAGCTCTACCATTGAATGGTTGTAAATGATGTTCACAAGTCGAATGGAATTCTATGTCTCTTAGTAGTACAATTCCATCATAACCTTCTCCATTGAATGTAGCATCTAATATATCACCAGAATCTTCATTGTATCCGGAAAAAATTTCATCCCAAGAATCAATTACTCTTTTAGGCGTTGAAAGTAACCCTTCGCGCTCATAATCATCCTCCAAATATGAAAGTAAAGTTGTTACTGCTTCCATCGCTTTCTCTCTAGTCGTCATTATAATTCATCTCCATTATTTCTTCCATGCCTAGAATCTATTTCATCGAGTTGATCGAGTAGTTTCCGACATGCAGTCCTTATCGCATCAGCTAAACTGACAAACTTTCTCTCATCGCCAACATGCAATCGCAAGTCAACTATTATCTCAGCCGGCATATCAAGTGAAACCTTAGGCATGAACATCGCTGGGGGCAGGTGTTATTTAGTATTACTCTGGTATTACTATAGTATTATTTAATATTGTTTTAGAACTATTTCCCATCATCAAAAGCGAATGTTGAATAGGCTCCGCCAATGGAGAATGGTTGATGACAGTAATGTTCGATACCGACGGAGTTTTGTCTAAGTTGCACGCCATAAGGAAAAATAGCGGCATTATGGATACTGCAGGTCTACCCGATGATGTGATTTTGCGCTTCTGTGAAATAGATGAAACTCTGATTACTGCAATTAAGGAAGGTTATGAAAATCACATTGAATTAATCAATACAATGGGTGGCGATTTAATGATGATGGAAGAGAAATTATTGGTAGAAGATCTTCAAAGTGATATTGTTAATTTTTATGCACCTGCTACTGTAAATCCCTATGTAGCTCTTTCAGCAAAAGGTCCATGGATTGTAACCTCTCATGGAGCAGTTGTCCATGATAATGGCGGATATGGTATGTTGGGTGCCGGTCATGGCCCAGATTCGGTCATTTCAACCATGTCAAAAAATTGGGTCATGGCTAATGTAATGACTCCATCATTTAGTCAAAAGAGATTGTCTGAAGCTCTCAAAGCTGAACTGGGCCATACAAGAGGTAATTGCCCATTCTCAAAATTCATCTGTATGAATAGTGGTTCTGAGTCTGTGACAGTTGCTTTGAGAATTGCTGATGTAAATGCGAACAGAATGACAGCTAAGGGAGCTAAGTATGAAGGATATCCAATCAAGATGGTCTCGATTGTTAGAAGTTTTCATGGACGTACCGATAGACCTGCTCAAATTTCCCATTCATGCATGTCTGGATATGACAAGAATCTTGCAAGTTTTCAGAATCGAGACAACCTAATTCTAGTGCCAGCAAATGACATAGAATCTCTACGTGAAGTGTATCAGCGCTCGGTAGATGAAAAATTCTTTATTGAATTATTAGCAGTTGAACCGGTACAAGGGGAAGGCAATCCCGGACAGTGCATTTCTAGAGAATTCTATGATGAAGCGAGGAAACTAACGCTTGAACATGACTCAATGTTCCTAGTAGATTCAATACAAGCAGGGATTAGAGGACAAGGGTGTTTATCGGTTATCGACTATGAAGGTTTTCAAGATGCTGAAGCGCCGGACTTAGAAACTTGGTCCAAGGCAATCAATGCTGGCCAGTATCCTCTCTCGGTTCTAGGAATGAATGATCGTGCTGCCTCAATGTATGTAGTCGGAATATATGGCAATACTATGACTACCAATCCAAGAGCATTAGAAATTGCAGTATCTGTTCTTGAACAAATGACTCCAGAGTTACGCAATAATATTAGAGATAGAGGAGTAGAGTTTGTTTCTAAACTTAAGAAATTAGCTGAAGAATTACCAGGCACTATTACTAAAGTACAGGGGACTGGCCTGCTAGTAAGTGCAGAATTAGACCCTTCACGATTCCCAGTAGTGGGTTTCGATGCTGTAGAGCCTTGGTGCAGAAGGCGCGGTCTTGGCGTCATACACGGTGGAATCAATGCTTTGAGATTCACACCTCACTTTAGAATTACATCTGCCGAAATAGATATGATAATCGATATTGTTAGAGATGCTATCAAAGCATTTTCATGAAAGACTTGTAACGATGTCTTCTCTACCGAACTGCTTAGCTGCATAATAAGCAGCCATAAGTGCGTACAATAGTGAAGTACCAAACCATATTGCGATATGCTCTACAATCACTCTATCCATTAACAATTCTCGTAATGCTAACAGTACATTCACCACAGGTACTGCAAACCAAAAGTTCTCGACACCATCCAAATTTATTACTTGTGTAAATAATGCAGGGAATATAATCAAAATTATTGCAGGACCAAGTATTGAACCAGCTTCTTTTACACTATGAGATCTCATTGCCAATGCTAGTTCTAGTGCTACAACCATGACTGCAAAAAGCATTATTGATATAACGATCAACAAAATGGCCTCTAATGACAAATCCGGAATTCCAATTATACTTGAGGTGGCAAGATATCCAATTGCAAATAATAATCCGAAAATTTGTAGAATTACGCCAACACCTGTAATAGTAGCAACTCCTAGCCATTTACCTAGTAGAAGTTCATTTCGCGTACATGGCAGACTCAGTAACGCTTCCAAGGTCCCTCGCTCACGTTCACCAGCAGTCATATCAATGGATGGTTGAATGGCACTAGAAAAGGTCCAAACCGCCAATACTAGTGGGATAAATAGGGACAAAACCATTCCGGCCTGTTCACCTTCAGTTGCAACATCTCCTTGAGATACATCGCCATCCCATCTTACAGGATTAAGCGTTGAATTAACATCCAGACCTTGCTCAGAAATTATTCTTTGAGTCTCGTTATTTTCCCACACAATTAATCCTTCAATGATGCGGCTTCTAGCTTCATTAGAACTTTCAGAAGTAGAAATATGAAGAATTGCATAATACCAAACATCGTCTCTTTGTTCTACTCTTAAAATTGCATCAACTGACAAACTTCTCAGCCGCTCAAGATCATCTCCAGGCTCGGATAAAGGGGAAACATTGGAGAGGTTTTCTTCCAAGATATTCATTGTTGAAGTATTAAACTCCTCGATTAAAACATCAGGAGTTTCCTCTGATTGGATTACCACATCAACAACAATTGAATTTAGTTCTGCAGCCTCAGATTCTAGTAATAATGGAAACATGATAAATAAGAGTGGGAACATGAGTATTGGAATGACGATAATTGCGATAATTGTGCGCCAATCTCTAGTAAATTCAATGACTTCCTTCTTAGCAATGGACTTAACTCTGTTAAAAGAACCGTTACTCACTTGAATCATCTCCTAAAATTGTTTTTGGAGTTCTAGGAGTGAACAATCTCCTCCACCAGCGAGTAAACTTCCCTTCAGATTCTAAGTCATCATTACGAGGTCTTGCCTTTTCTTGAGTTAGAGATACATATGCTTCTTCTAGATTTTTAGAGTTAGTATCTTCAAGAAGTTCGGCAGGTGAACCATCTGCCTGAATGTCTCCATTATGGATTATGATAATTCGATCACAAACTTGTTCCGCTTCTGCTAAATGATGGGTAGAATATACAATTGTGCCACCTTCATCTCTAAGTTGCTTAACTAGAGCGCGTACGGTTCTAGCACTTGTTATATCAAGACCTGCGGTTGGTTCATCAAGAAGTAGTACACTAGGGCCATGAGCTAAAGCACGCAAAAGTGCTGTTTTCTGTTTCATACCCCTGGAAAATCCCTTGGTGTGTCTGCCAAGATTTTCCAGCATGTCTAAATGTTTGGCAAATCTAGATGTTCGATTCCATGAATCATCATCATCTATTCCATGCATTCTGCTATGGTATCGAATATTTTCCCATGCAGTTAGGCGAGAATACAGGCCGGTAGATTCAGGTACAACGCCCAAACGCTGACGCATCTTATCTACAGGAGTGCCATCATCCAAGCAAACAGAACCGCTTGTTGGTTTGTAGACTCCAGACATTAATCGAAGCAGTGTCGTTTTACCAGCACCATTACTTCCAACTAAGCCTACAACTTCGCCTGAATTAATCTCAAGTGAAATTTCTCTTAATGCTTCAACTTCGCCAAAACTCTTGGAGACATTGGATATTGTCATTAGAGTTTCAGTCATGTAAAGTATCAACTCGCACGTCCTTGTTCTATTGCTTCATTCAAGCCAGGATGTTTTAACTCGATATTCCTAGCACGGTCTAATTGTTGCCTAAGTTGTGAATGAATTTCTTTTTGGGAAACACCCATGTCGATCAAGTGCGCAATCATCTCAAATGCCCCCTGAATTGCGCCGGCATCGAGGTACGCATCATTAGTGATATTCTTGCTCAATCTAAGCGTCTCCAGTCTTTTTGATAAAAATGAGGCTTCTTTCTTAACTCTAGGTCCATCGACATGGGAGAGCGCAATCAATTGGTCGATACAAGTTCGCATGTTATCATTTATCCGTAGGTAGATTATGGTTGTTATGATTTCAATCATATTGAGTGAGTTCTACTAGAACTCCTCCTGTAGATTTTGGATGTACAAATGCGATATGTTTTCCACCTGCGCCAATTCTTGGCCTTTCATCTATCATTAACACTCCATTTGTGACAAGTAGTTCGATCATTTCAACTAAATTTTCCACACGAAAACACATTTGCTGTATGCCAGGACCTCTTTTTTGTAGAAATTTTCCTATGGGGGTATCAACAGAAGTAGGCTCCAAGAGTTCAACCTTTGGTGAATTAATCAAGGAATTATTTTCACTAGTAGAAAAAAATCTTGTTTTGACTCCTTGGTCTTCAACAATTTCGTCCCCTTCACCTTGAGATAAACCAATTAAATTCCAAAAAACTGATGCATCATCTAAATTATGCGTGGCTATTCCAATATGGTCTAAATATATCCTCTTGCTCATATAATCACCTAAAATCCGCTGGGAGCCATCCATGTGCCAAATTCCTCTTTCATTGAATTCATAATTTCTCCCAATGTACAATTGACTCTTAGAGCACTCATGACTAATGGGAATAAATTTTCATCAGTAGTACATGCATTGGTGATATTGTCAAGAGCCTTTTCAACATCTTCTTGATTTCTATTGAGTCTCCATTCCGACAACTTATTGCGCTGATTTTTCTCGACTTCAGCGTTAATCATCATGGGCTTATGTTGAAGGTTTTCTTCCATAACACCATGATTGACACCGACTATTTTTCTTGCTCCACTCTCGACTTCTTTCAGGTGTTTAAATGCTGAATTGTGTATTTCTCTTTGCTGCCAACCATCCTCAATAGCAGCCATCGCGCCACCCATTTTTTCAATAATTGAAATTTGTTCCATCGAAAGTTCATAAATTTGTTGAGTAAGGTATTCTACGTGATAAGAACCTCCAAGCGGGTCTGATACATCAGCAGCACCGCTCTCTTCAGCTATTATTTGCTGAGTTCTAAGTGCAATAGTAGCACTCTCCTCTGTCGGCAAACCTATGGCTTCATCATAGGAATTAGTATGGAGACTTTGTGTCCCACCACATATTGCAGCTAGAGCCTGGATTGTAACTCTTGAAATATTATTCAAAGGTTGTTGAGCGGTTAGACTAACACCTGCAACTTGAGTATGGAATCTCAACATACTAGACTTTGGATGTTTTGGATTGTACCGTTGAGTCATCAAATCATACCATAATTTACGAGCTGCCCTAAATTTTGATGCTTCTTCAAAAAAGTCATTATGGCAATTGAAGAAAAATGACAATCTTGGTGCAAAAGTGTCAATGTCTAAACCGGTTTCAATAGCAGCATCAACATATGCTAATGCATTTGCAAGAGTGAATGCTACTTCTTGTACAGCAGTACATCCTGCTTCTCTAATATGGTATCCAGAAATCGAAATAGTATTCCAATTTGGTATGCTGTGAGAACAATATGAGAAAATATCCGTGATTAATCTCATACTTGGTTTAGGAGGGAATACATATGTTCCGCGGGCAATATATTCTTTCAGAATATCGTTTTGAATGGTACCGCGAATTTCACTACTGCTGACCCCTTGTTCTTCAGCCACTATGGCATACATGGCTAAGAGCACCATTGCTGGAGCATTAATTGTCATCGAAGTACTAACTTTGCCCAAAGGAATTTCATCAAACAACTCCCTCATGTCATTTAGGGTTGAAATTGAAACTCCTACTTTACCAACTTCTCCTAGTGAAAGTTCGTCATCGGCGTCGAGACCCAGTTGAGTAGGAAGGTCAAAGGCTACGGAAAGTCCTTTTTGACCACGCTCGAGTAGTAATTTGAATCTTTCATTAGTTTCTTTAGCACTTGAAAAACCAGCATATTGTCGCATTGTCCATAACCTAGATCTATACATTGTCGAATAAATCCCTCGAGTATAGGGGGGGTTACCCGCATTTGGAGTGATTGAAGGATCTGAACCAGAACCTTTCATCGAATTTTCATCAGGATTCATTGGCAACGCAATGCCTGACAATGTTTCCCAAACCTCGCGACGCTGTTCAGCCATGAACATTCCAAGTATCGACGATTCATCAAGCCTACTGTATCAACAGCATCCATCTTTGGTGCAACTACTATCTGACTTTGCATTATTTTGTTGCCCAAGAGCCGGATGAACGTGCCCGTGCAGCATTTCTTCCTCACTAGCAGATCTAACCTCTACAACTTCTACGTTGAAGGTCAATGTTTCACCAGCAAGTGCATGGTTGAAATCGGCAGTGATTGATTCGTCATCGAGTTCAACAATTGTGAAAGGTGCAGGGCCATGAGGCATTTGAGCAACTAATTGAATGCCAATTTTTAATTCTGCTGTTTGTTCAAGTTGTGCGAATTGTGATCTTGGAATCTTTAGCATTGCTTCCTCTTCCCTGTTACCATAGGCCTTCTCTGGAGGTAGAGTGAATTCCCTTTTCTCACCTTTGGATGCACCCATCAGTTCTTCTTCAAAACCAGGAATCATTTGACCATGTCCAAAAATGAACGACAATGGTTCTCTTCCTTCACTTGAATCAAATACTTCCCCAGTCCCCGGTAATGTCCCAGTATAATGCACACTTACTACCATATTTTTGCTTACTTTTTCTACCATTATTTCACCTTCTTGTTGACATACTCTTTATTTCACTAATAAGGGATTTAGCAACCTCTTCCGTAAGAATCAATTCATCTCGCTTTTGATTTATGAATTCAATGGCCGAATCAATACTTGTTCTCTCACCCTTAGCAATGATTTGACCCAATACATTCGACCTATGCTCTTCAGGAATATTTGGATCGTCGAGTAAATCTCTAGCAAAATATTTGAAAGCCAGAATTTTTTGCCGATTCAATTTCTTCTCCATCTTTTGTCTTCCGCCGCCCTTCTTGTCCATTCGACGCTTACGCTTACGACGATCACCTGTTACAGATGGTTTCTTAGTTTGCTGAACAGTTTTGAAAACATTTTTTGCACCTTTTGATACAATAACTTCTTCAGTTTGTGTGAAATTATCTAACATTTCATCTTCAGTTACTTCACTAGCAACTAATTCTTCTTGAACGACTAATTCAGTTTTTGAGACTTCTTCTGTAACATTTACAGCAATTTCTTGATATTTTTTGTTCGCCTCAGCAGTCTTACGGTTTAATTCTTCTCGGATGTCGGGCTTTACTTTACCTTCAGTTTCAACTTTTTTCTTGACAATAATTGTCGGTTCTGGCAACTGAACAGGTTTTTGTTCAGATTCCGTAGTTACAATTTTATCATTTTCCAGTTGCTTAGCAGCCTTTTTCTGCATTTCGGCCAGTGAATTGATTGGACTTTTTGATTCGGTTTTGACAGGAGTTTGTGATGCAGCCATATCTTCTCTTTTACGCATATTTGCTCGCTCAGATTGGCGCTTATTTCTTTCAGCAGCAGCATTACGCGCAAAAGGATTTGGGGGCAAATCTTTCTTCCTTCTACCTGCGATACAGCATTCCCCTATCATTAGCCCTAAGACGACCTCTTAAAACAATTGGCTTTTAATTTACTATTATGCCCAATTGATTGGAGTCTGGTCTGTCCTAAGGTATTGATCGATAGCACTCTTCTCTAGCAGCGTAATTCTGCCAACTTGCTGCTCTAACCAACCTAGCCTAGCAATCATTGTCCCATTGTCTATGCAATACATCCGAGGTGGCGCAAATGACTGTGAGTCTCTTTCGACAGACATTATTTCGCACATTGAACGCAATCGGTCATTACAAGCGACTCCACCTCCTAGAAGTAGCTCACTTTTCCCAGTGTGAGACAATGCCCTCTCAGCAACTTCTACGCAGGCTGAAAACACATGCTCTTGTAATGACCAACATACAGCACCCAAAGCCTGTCCGTTTTCAACTAGTTTTAATGCCGCTGTCAATACTCCTGAGAATGCCAAATCCATACCTCTAACAGCATATGGTAATTCGAGTCCTTCCATTGAGTGATCCGGATTTTGTATAAGCCATTCAGATGCTAATTTCTCTATCACAGGGCCGCCAGGAAATGGGATCCCTTGTGCCCTAGCAAATTTGTCAAGCATATTTCCGATTCCAATGTCAAGAGTCTCTCCTAAAACTCGATAACGGCCTTCGAGACGGGCTATAACTTGAGTATTTCCTCCTGAAACATATAGCAATACTGGGTCATCGCAACCGCATTGTTGCCTACCAATTTCTATGTGTGCCACACAATGATTTACACCAATTAAAGGTGCATCAAGTCTATTTGAGAGTCCTCTCGCAATAGATGCACCAATTCGTAAACAAGGTCCAAGACCAGGGCCTTGTGAAAATGCGATATTCGAAATAGCCTCAGGGGTTAAATTATTTTCAGTTAGAATCCTTCTAAATAATTCAGGCGCGACTTCCTTGTGATGGTCAGCAGCCTCACGAGGGTGTATTCCACCTTTATCTGGCCTTACAGTATCGGATATTGAAGGATATGGGATGCCATCTTTATCCACTAAACCGAATGACAGAGTATGTGCTGTCGATTCGATTCCTAGTGTCCATCCCCCTCCGGTCATGATTGTGCTAATATGACATTATTCTTGAACCCTCACTATCTAGCACCGGTTATGCGGACAGTATTAGTCGATATTGGACCGCTTGCACATTTGTCTGGCAAGGGCCCATTAGTCGGACATGGTATGAAAGATGAAAATCAATTAATTGCACATGGTAAAGGAATAGTTATTCAAAACAATCAAATAATGAAAATTGCAAATTCAGAAGAATTGATTGACGAATATGGCGCCCCTAATACAGTTCTTTCAGATCTATCAAGTAATTCTAACACAATAGATAGAGTCGTATCTTTAGGCGGGCGTTCTGTAATTCCAGGATTGGTGGACTCGCATTCACACATCATTTGGTCGGGCGATCGTTCTCGTGAAGTTAGATGGAAATTGAATGGTAAAACTTATTCTGAAATTGCTTCAATGGGTGGTGGTATAGTTTCTACTGTCAATCATACGCGAAAGTCTACAGACTCCGAATTATTTGATTTAGGTAAGAAACGCTTGCAATCAGCATTTAGGAGCGGGACAACACATATCGAGTCTAAATCTGGTTATGGTTTGGACGTAGGCAATGAAATTCGATTGTTAGAAATATCTGGTCGCTTGTCAGAATGTGATAATTTGCCATCTATGGATCATACTTGGCTAGGTGCGCATGCAATTCCAAAAGGAGTTACTCATAATGACTACTTTGAATCTCTGATTTCTGAGCAGTTACCTGCTGTTTGCGAACAGGGCATTGCTCGTTCAACAGATGTATTTTGTGAACCTGGATGGTTTACAGTGGAAGAGTCCGAAGATATTTTAAGGGAATCAAGACAATCAGGATTGTCTTTAAGATTACACATAGATGAATTCGCTGATGGCGGTGGTGGAGAATTGGCCGCAGAGATGAAAGTTGATAGTGCTGATCACGCACATCATACCAATGATGAAGCAAGGTTGAAGTTGAACGATGCAGGAGTGAATACTGGATTTTTACCTGGCACCCCGTACACGATGGGTGAAGAATGGCCAAATTTCAATAGCATGATTGATAATGGATATATTTGGTCAATAGCTTCAGACTTCAATCCAAATAATCAAATCCTAAGTCTTCCATTTTTGGCTTCACTATTAGTGAATAGGTGTAGAGTTGATCCTTTAGCAGCCTTAGTCTGTGCTACCCGTAATCCTGCTGAAACTACTCCGCACCCTAGTGGAATGAAACATGGTCGTATTGAAGTTGGTTCGATTGCTAATTTGAATATACTCGATTCTAATAATTGGGAGTCATGGTGTAATAGACCTTCTGAAACTCCGTTTATTGGGACTATGATTGAGGGTAAATATATCTCTCATTGAATTATTATCTATCATGTTTCAAAAAGTAAATAAAATTATGGTTCTTTGAATGAGAGGTAAGTGGAAATCATGGTGCGAATTTTAGAGACAGTAGTTTGTTCTGCAAAACCTGGGAGTGAAGCGAGATTGGAGAGACTTCTATCTTCAAGAGTTGAATTTAGAAATCGCCAGGAGGATTGTGTACGTTCATGGTATGCTAAATCCTCAGATGATGATTATTTATTTATTTTCCAAACGATCTTCACCGATAGAGACTCGATGAAACTGATTTCCGAGTCGTCTCAAAAAAAGCTTGATACTAGTGATGGCGGTGTCCAGTCATGTTTAATCGGCCCACCTTTGGTTGGAATTTTTGATATAGGCGAGGAAATTTTCACCAGTATCTGAAATCATCAAAAATTAAGTCATGCTATGTGTCGTATAACATACATTATGCGACATTCGCAACATTATCTACATTCGGGATTGAATAAAATCAAACCAATATCGAGAGCAGTGTGGCGATTATCGATACTGGTATAGATGTATTGGAGTAAAGAATGTTGGATTTCGCACACAAAGTACCCCCTAAAAGCACATTATTAGCAATTTTTGAGACTTTTAGAGCATGTACCTAGGAAGGTTTCAAATTAAATCACTCTTTACGTGTATTTGATACTAATGTCAGAGCAAATATCCGGATACTGTTTGAAGTGCAAGATTTATGGCCCAATTAAAGATGGCAATTTGATTAAAATGAAAAACGGAAGAGTTCGAATGGGTGGTTTTTGCTCTCAAGAAGGGTGTTCTGGGAAAATCTCTAAGATCGTTAGTTAATTGTCTACCGATGCGATTTAATACACCCTCGATTTAGGACAGATTCCTAGGGCTCGTGGTCTAGGGGTTATG